>NZ_CP142149.1:8255000-8855000 GCF_035918295.1 Amycolatopsis rhabdoformis | reverse complement strand
GGGCGGCGGGGGTCTCGCTCGTGGCGACAGCGCCATCGACCGCGGGGGTCTCCGGAGCGGCGGTCTCCGACGTGGCGACGACGGCCGGAGCCTCGGTCTCGGTCTCGGTGCTGGTCACAGACTGTTCCTCACTCACTGCGCGACCTGCGCGATCTTGGTGATCTCGCGCGCCTGCGGCTGCTGCGCGGCGTGCGGGTGCTGCGGGCCGGCGTACACCTTCAGCTTCTTGGCCATGGCGCGGCCGAGCTTGTTCTTCGGCAGCATGCCCTTCACGACCTTCTCGACAAGGTGCTCGGGCTTGGTGTCGAGCAGCTCGCCGAAGGAACGCTTGCGCAGACCGCCGGGGTAACCGCTGTGGCGGTACGCGAACTTCTGGTCGCGCTTGTTACCGGTGAGCGCGACCTTCTCGGCGTTGACGATGACGACGAAGTCGCCGGTGTCCACGTGCGGGGCATAAGTCGGCTTGTGCTTGCCGCGCAGCAGCGTGGCGACCTCGGTCGCGAGCCGGCCGAGCACGACATCCTCGGCGTCGATCACGTGCCAGGCACGAGTGACGTCGCCGGGCTTGGGGCTGTACGTGGGCAAGGGTCTACCTCGTCGTCAACATTGCGTGTGGGTTCTGTGCGGGCCTAGCGCTGACGCGCCGCAACGCACAACGACATATGAAGATACGCCTCTGCTTACGTGACCCGTGCAGCGGGGGGTGCCCGCCGGTCGAGACCCCCGAAACCGGGCACCTCGGACCGCGCTGATGATTCTACCGGCCGAGGTCGCGGAACCACCCACGCGGGCCCCGCCGACCCGTCAAGATGAGACGATCCGCGCGGACAGCCGACCATCCCTGGGGGAAGCGATGACGAAACGAGCCCGCCGGGCGACGCTCGCGCTCGGCGCCGTGCTGCTGCTCGCGACCGCGTGCGGGCAGGCCCGCGCCGGCACCGCGCTGCCCAACGGCGACCAGGCCTCGGCCTACGTCGGCGCGAAGTTCGAGAAGGCCATGTCGAAGCTCGAGGACTCGATCCTCGACGCGCGCGACGTCACCAACTCCGCCGACGCCTACTTCAAGTTCGACGACAAGTGGATCCACAGCGTGATCACCTCGGCCCGCACCGGCAGCCCCGAGAGCCGCGTGGTGCACAACCGGTCACAGAAGAACCCCGACGAGATCATCGACACGTTCACCCCCGCCGCCGGCACGCTCGACTACGTGTACCTCGGCCCCACCTACAAGTCGCTGGAGCCGACGTCCTGGGTGTCGATGCCGAAGCCCGAGGCCGGCCTCATCCAGCCGTGCGCCTGGGGCGGGGTGCTCACCGCCTGCAAGATGGCCAACGCCGTGGACGACTCGTACAACGCCGACAAGAAGGCCGTGCGCGGCGCGAAGAGCGCGGCCGACGGCTCGGCCGAGCTCACCGTGAACGTGCCGTTCTCCCAGTTCCTCGACAAGCGCGTGGAACTGCTGCCCGATTCGCTGCTGAAACTGGTCGGACCACAGCTGAACAAGTCCGTGATCCCCACCACGATCAAGCTGAAGCCGGACGGTTCGCTCGCCGAGTTCGTGATGGCGGCCAAGTTCTCCGGCGACGGGCACAACATCGAGCTGAACTACGACTTCCGCTTCACCGGCAAGGCGACCGCGCAGGACCTGCCGAAGCTGCCGGACGCGAGCCAGATCACCGCCCTGCCGGACGACGCCGCGAAAGCCGACTTCTACCGCCGGCTCGGCGAACTGCAGGGCAACTGATGAGCACCCGAGGTGAGCACCGATGACCCAGCCGCCCGAGCAGCCGCAGCAGCCCCAGCAGTGGTGGCAGCCGCCCGGTGCGCCGGAAGCCCAGCCAGGCCAGTGGCACCCGGCTGCGCAGCCGGGTGCGTGGCAGCAGCCGAACCCGCAGCAGCAGAACGCCCAGCAGAACCCGTGGTCGCCGGGAACGCCGGCGCAGTACCCGAACACCGGCGGGCAGCCGTACGCCCAGCCCCAGCAGCACCCGAGCGGTGCGCAGCCCCAGCCGTACGCGAACCCCGGAACCGGCCCGTACCAGCAGGGCTACGCGAACCCGGCCGGCGGCCCGCAGCAGCAGGGCTACCCCGCGAGCGGTCCGCAGCAGCAGCCGTACGGCGGGCAGCAGGTGCCCGGGGTGCCGCCGCAGCAGCAGGGCGCGACGTTCGGCGGCGGGTTCCAGCCGGCGACCTACGGCGGGCTCGGCGCGTTTTCCGCGGAGGCGGTGAAGAAGGCACCGCGCTCACGCAAGCCGTGGGTGATCGGCGGCGCGGCGGTGGCCGTGGTGATCATCGGCGGTGGCGCGGCGTGGCTGCTCGGCGCGTTCCGGGGCGACACGCTGGAGCAGAAGTCGTTGCAGGACGGCGTTTCCAAGGTCCTCGCCGAGAGCTACGGGGAACCCGATGTGAAGAACGTCGCATGCCCTTCAGGCGAGTCCACGCAGAACGGCACCACGTTCGACTGCACGCTGCAGCTCGGTGGCCAGCCGAGGAAGGTCACCGTGCGGGTGCTCAACGACAAGCCCGAGTACGAGGTCGGCGCACCGCACTGACTCAGCGTCCACTGTGGACGAGGGCGCGCCGCGCCGAAAACACCCGCCACAACGGAAAACGGCGGGCCCGCACCGAAGTGCGGAGCCCGCCGTGGTTTCGCCGGAACCCGAGGATCAGAAGAGGTTCTGGACGTCCTTGTCGGTCTTGGTGTAACCGTCGGCGATCTCCGGCAGCGCGATGGCGATCTGGGCCAGCAGCTGGGTCAGGTCGGCGAACTTGTCGTCCCAGTCCTGCTGGGCCTTCATGTAGTTGTCCTTGGCGTCACCGCTCCACGTGTCGGTGAGCTTGTGCAGGTCGTCCTTGAGCCGGTCGAAGGACGACTTCAGGTCCTTGGTGGTCGCGTTGCAGTCGTCAGCCGCCCGGTGGATGGTGGCCGGGTCAACGAGAATTCGCGCCATGACGTACTCCTGTCAAAGTTTGGGTGTGAAACGGATGAACTGAATGAGGCCGAACCAGATCAGCCGAGAACGCCGAAGCCCTTGTTGAAGCTGCTCACGATTTCGTTCTGCTCGGCTTCAGTGCGCTGGTACTTCGAGCCGGCGTCCTGCAGCAGGTCCGCAATGGTCTGCAGTGCCTTGTTCAGGCCCTTGCCCGATTCGTCGAAGCGCTGCATGACATGGTTGAACGCCTTGGCCGCGTCGCCGTCCCAGCCCGCGCGAGTGGCTTCGATCTCACCCTGCAGCTGCGAGAGACGCTGGTCCATCGCGACGCGAACGTCGGTGACGTTGTTCTCAGCAGCGGTGAACTGTTCCGGAGTTCCTTCAAAGCCGCCAGCCGCCATGGGAACTACCCCCTTCGTCAGTTGTTGTGAGTACGGGCGGCTTGTTTCCGCCGTACACCCCTACGACGAAGACAGTGCCAGGTTCGGTTCACCCTTGGTGCGAGATTTCCCAAGTAGTTGCTTGCGGGAACGCCGCCGGAGGGAACCGGAGCCGCCGGACGGCTCGCGACGCCGCCGGGAAAGTTCGCGAAACCCGTGCCCTACTGGGCAATTAGCACACGCACAGCCGGAGTGAAGCAGATTCACGGTTCCCGGCTCATGATTCGCAACTGCGAAAAGTCCTCTTCGTCATCACTCGTTCGTGCGGCCGGCGAGGGAACTTCGGGCTCGGACCGGACCACTTCGGCCTCGGTGGGCAGGTGCGGCATCGGCAGCCCGCACGCCGCGCGGAACCGAGCGGCGGCACCCCGCAGCACCTTCGGCGTCGGTTCCACGGCGCCGCCGCCGGCGAGCCGGTGACGCGCGTAGGCCTTCATCAGTTCCCGGTTGGCCTCGCGGTGCCGGCCGGTGCGCGCGAGCGCGGTGCCGGCGACCCGGCGCGCGTGCGTGACCGCGTCCTGGCCCGCTCGCGTGAAAGCCGCCGCGGCAGACTCGGGTTCCGTCGGCACGGGCACTCCTTCAGCTGGTGATCTTCAGCGTCCGCACGATCTGCTCACAGGCCGTGTCGACGCGTTGCCGCAACGCGGGCGCTTCGTACTGGCAGCCCACGTGCACCCGGATCTTCCCTTGCACCACCACGAACCAGTTCACGGTGAGCTGGTCGCTCTTGCGTTGGTGATACCCGATCACGGCACGGCCACCGTACGTCAGGTCGGGGTTGAAGGCGCTGTAGTTCGGATCACGGGCGGCCTGCGAGCGCAACGAGTCCACGAGCTGCGCGCGGTCGGCGGTCGCGTCGTAGTCCATCACGAACTCCTGGGTGACCACGAGGTCGTTGCCGGCGGTCGCGTCCTGCGGGTGCAGGATCACCTGCCGCTCGGCGACCTGGTCGGAGGTCTGGACCCAGTCCGCGGGCGCGATCACGCTGAAGTCGTACTGGACGAAGGTGCGGCCCTGCTGCGCCGCCGCGGGGTCGTCGCTGCCCTGGTTGACGACATACAGCACCACCGCCGCGACGACCACGATCACCGCCACGATCGCACCGATCGCCCACAGCCGGCGCTTGCGCCCGCTCTTGCCGGTGGCTCCGGTCTCCGTCGGCCACGGCTGTCCCGCAGGACCGCCGAGGCCACCGGGACCTCCTGGGCCGCCAGGGCCACTCGGACCGTTCGGACCACCAGGAGCGCCGAGCGCCGGACCACCCGGCCCGGACGGGCTCGCGCCGGCCGCTCCCGCGAACCCGCGTCCCGGCGTCGGCCGCGCGGCCGGCATCGGCCCCGATGGCGGCTGAACCATCGGCGCCGGTTGGTTCAGGGCGTGGGGCGGCCTGGGCTGCGCGCGAGGCGGGACGGCGCGCGCCACGAGCTCCGTGCGGCCGGAGTCGGCCTGTGCGTCCCCGGGGTGCCCGGCGTTGGGATGTGCGGTGTTGGGATTCACTGTGCCGGGGTGGACCACCGCCGTGCGCTGGTCCGCCGGAACACCGGCCCCGCGCGCCGCCTGCGAACCGGGCAGCGCGCCCGTGCGATCGGCGTCCACCAGCACCGCACGCAACGCGCCGCGCGCCACCACCGTTTCCGGCTGGTCGAGGCTCGTGGGCACCACGCCGGTGCGCTCGTGCACCAGGCGCGAGATCATCGGGATCCGGCTCGAACCGCCGACCAGGAAGATCGCGGTGAGCTGCTTCGGCCGCAACCCCGCCTCGGCGATCGCCGCGCTGGTGAGCTCCACCGTGCGCCCGAGCGGTGCGGCGATGAGCTTTTCGAGGTCTTCGCGCGTCACGTGCGCGTCAGCGAACGGCGGCGGCATCGGCACGTCGGTGTAGGTGTGGCGCGACAACGTCTCCTTCGCGCCGCGCACGTCCTGACGCAGCACGCGCCGCCGCCGCCGGTCGGCGAGCTCGCGGCCCGTGACCAGCTGCTGCCAGGCATCGGGATCCGCGTCCGACACCAGCGAACCGACGTGGTCCAGCAGCGCCTGGTCGATGTCCGCGCCGCCGAAACTCGGGTCGCCGCGCGTGGCGAGCACCTGGAAGCCACCCCGTTGCGGCCGGCCACCCGGACCACGACCGGCGTCCGGCAGCCGCTGCACCACGCTCACGTCGACCGTGCCGCCGCCGAGGTCGAGCACTGCGAGCGCGTCGCCGGGGCGGCCGCTGAACTCCACAGTGCGCCCGTCCGGTGAAGCGACCGGAGCGAAAGTGGCCGCGTGATACACGGCCGCCGCGACCGGCTCGGGCACCAGCGCGACCTCACGCGCCAGCCGGCCCGCGGCCTGGCGCAGCAGCCTGGTGCGGATCGCACCCCAGTCGGCGGGGTGCGTGAGCACGAGCAGGTTGACCTCGGCGTCGCCGGCGATGCGGCGCGCCTCGGCCACCGCACGGCCCAGCACGGCGTGGATCACGTCGGTGACCCGCAGCACGGAATCGCCGAGCAGCAGTTCACCCTCGTCGATGCGCCGCTTCGGATTGGGCTCGTAGCGCGACGGGTCGACCGCGGCCTGCCGCTCGGCCTCCTGGCCCACGAACAAGGTGCCGTCGGCGGCCGCGAAGACCGCCGACGACATCAACGGCTGACCGTCGATCACCACGACCTGCGGCTCGCGGCCGTTGACGGAGGCGACGACGCAGGTGCTGGTGGTCCCGAAGTCCACCGCCACCCGCACCGTCACCCGACACCCCTACCGTCGCCCGCGAGGGGCCCGTTGGAACCGATCAGTCCGGTTGGATCCATGACACCTGCAGGAGCTGCCGGCCGTTTTTGCGGCTGAGCATGATGCCCCGGCCCGGCGGCATGGCGGCCGGCCGGATGTTGCCGATCAACGCGCCTTCGTCCTTGGAGCCGTTCATGACCATGCCCGGGGCGGCGATTTCCTTGAGTTTGCCGATGATCGGGTCGTAGGAGGCGCGTGAGGCGCCACCGGAGCGGCGGACGATGATCAGGTGCAGGCCGACGTCCTTGGCCTGGGCGAGGAAATCGGAGAGTGGTTTGAGTGGGTTGGATGATTGGGTGGCGACCAGGTCGTAGTCGTCGACCAGGATGAACAGCTCCGGTCCGGTCCACCACGATCGGTTGCGCAGCTGGTCCTGGGTGACGTCGGGACCCGGCAGGCGGCGGGTCATGGATCCGTGGACGTCTTTGACCATGCTGTCGAGCTGGTTGGCGGAGACGGCGTAGCCGAGCAGGGAGTCGCCTTCGAGGAAGCCGAGCATGGTGCGCCGGTAGTCGACGAGCAGGATCACCCCTTCTTGGGGGGTGTAGCGCTCGGCGATGCCGCGGCCGATCTGGCGCAGCAGGTTCGTTTTGCCCGATTCGCCGTCGGCGAAGGCGAAGAAGTGCGGGTCGGCGTCGAAGTCGAGGTAGACCGGGTTGAGGTCGTCCTCGTTGACGCCGAAGGGCACCAGTTTCGTGTTGCGCTTGGTGTCGATCTTCAACACGTCGTCGTAGGTGATCATCTCGGGCAGCAGACGCACCTGGGGTGCGGTGCGGCCGCGCCAGGCACCACGGATTTTCGCGACGGCGTCGGCGACGCCGGCGGCGAGGGATTCGGAGTCGCTGGAGCCGTCGACGCGCGGGAGGCCGGTGAGCATGTGGAGTTTGTCGCGGGTCAGACCACGCCCGGGGCGTCCGGCGGGGACGTTGACCGCGACGCGGCGGTCGATGTCGGACTCGGTCGGGTCGCCCAGGCGCAGCTCGAAGCGGGTGCCGAGCATGTCCTTGATCGCCGGGCGCAGGTCGGCCCACCGGTTGGCGGTGATGACGACGTGGATGCCGTAGGACAGGCCCTGGGTGGCCAGGCGGGTGATGGAGGCTTCGAGTTCGTCGAAGTCGTCGCGGATGGCGCGCCAGTTGTCCACGACCAGGAACGCGTCACCGAACGGGTCCTGCTCGGGGGTGATCTCGCCGCGGCGTTTGCGGTTGCGGAACTCGGTCATCGAGTCGATGCCCAGCGCCCCGAACCGGCCCTCGCGCTCAGTCATCAGGGTGGTGAGCTCGGCCACGATCCGGCGGGCCTTGTCGGGCTCGCGCCGGGCCACGGCCACCCCACCCACATGCGGCAGGTCGGCCAGGCCGGCCAGGGTGCCGCCACCGAGGTCCAGGGCGTAGAACTGCACTTCCTCCGGCGTGTGGGTCAGCGCCATCGACATGATCAGGGTGCGCAGCATGGTCGATTTGCCGGCCTGGGGGCCGCCGGCGATCACCGCGTGCCCGGCCGCGCCGGAGAAGTCGGCCCACAACAGGTCACGGCGCTGCTCGAACGGGCGGTCGACGATGCCCAGCGGCACCTGCAGGCGCCCGTTGCCGAAGAACCCGACCGGGGACAGGCCCCGGTCGTCGGTGGGGTTGAGGTTGGGCAGCATCGTGTCCAGGGAGTTGGATTCGTCCAACGGCGGCAGCCACACCTCGTGCGCGGGCGGGCCCTGGCCGATGAACCGGTCGACCATCACCTCCAGCTCACTCGGTTCGGTCGCCTCCTCGGTCTCCTTGGGTTTGGCGACCTCTTCCACCGGTTCGAGCTCCGGTTCCGGCTCGGGCGGCAGCTCGACATAGTCCGGGACGAACATCTGCGGGCGTTTGTCCGCGCGCACCACCGTGGACACCGGGCCCGCGGCCTTGATCCCCGCGGGCCGGTAGGGGCCGGACACGTAGGAGGCCTTGAACCGCACCATCGTGGACGTGTCGTACTTGAGATACCCCGACCCCGGGATCGACGGGAGCTCGAACGCGTCCGGCACGCCGATCGCCGCGCGCGACTCCGCGGCGGAGAAGGTTTTCAGGCCGATCCGGTAGGACAGGTAGGTGTCCAGACCACGCAGCTTGCCCTCCTCCAGCCGCTGCGAGGCGAGCAGCATGTGCATCTGCAGCGAGCGGCCCACGCGGCCGATCTGGAGGAAAATGTCGATGAAGTCCGGCTTCGCCGTCAGCATTTCGGAGAACTCGTCGATGCAGATGAACAACGCCGGCAGCGGGTCGAGATCGGCGCCGTTCTCCCGGGCCTTCTCGTAGTCCCACACGTTTTTGTAGTTGCCCTTGGCCAGCACTTCCTGGCGCCGCGACACCTCACCGGCGATGGCGTCCTTCATCCGGTCGACCAGGGTGAGGTCACCGGCGAGGTTGGTGATCGTGGCCGCCACGTGCGGGGCCTTGTCCAACCCCAGGAACGTCGCACCACCCTTGAAGTCGACCAGGATCATGTTCAGCGACGTACTCGAATGCGTGGCCAGCAAACCCAGCACCAGGGTGCGCAGGAACTCCGACTTACCCGACCCGGTCGCCCCGATGCACAGGCCGTGCGGGCCCATGCCCTCCATCGCCGCTTCCTTGATGTCCAGCTCCACGGCCTGCCCGTACTCACCGACGCCGAACGGGACGCGGTAACGATCCCGGACCGGGCGCGGGCGCCAGGCACCCTGCACATCGAACGTCATCGGGTCGCCCGGGATCCCGAGCAGCTCCAGCAACGTCGGGTTGGACAGCAACGGCTCGTCATCGTTCGCCTCGGTGCCGCCCCCACCCCCGACGCGGTAGGGCGAGAGCAGCCGCGCCAGTGCCTCGGCCTCGACCACCGACAGCGTGTCCGGGCGGCCGAACCACTCCACCCCGCCGGCGCTGCGCGCACCGAGCCGGTCGGGCTCGGCGACCAGCCGCAGACCGCGGCGGGCGGAGAGGTTGCCCAGCGAGTCGGACAGGTCGATCAGCGTGACCCCGACCAGCCCCTCCTCCAGGATGATCTGCTCTTCCCGGGTGACTTCGGCGTCGTCGATGATGATCACGACGTGGGGCTGGTCCGGGGCCGGGGTGGCGTTACGGGAGAACCGCTGCCGGTCCCGCAGCTCCTCATCCAGCCACTGCTCGATCTGGGCCAGCGAGCCGGCCATCATCCGCAGCTGCCCGATCCCGTCGGACATCGTCGGGTGCTGCACATGCGGCAGCCACTTCGCCCACTCCCACTCCTGCTTCGCCCGCCCCGCCGTGGCGATCGCGATCATCACGTCGTCCGGGCTGTGGAACGCGACCAGCTGCGCGAGCATCGCCCGCGTCAGGCCACGGGTCAGGGAACGCTCGCCCTGCATGCTCACCGCCGCGAACCCGCGCAAGGTGATCTGCGTGGGCAGATCGGGCACGATCGAATGCGCCCGCACGAACCGGCGCAACGCCAACGTGGCGATCGGCTCCAGCTCATCGACCGGGCCGGTCTGCGGCGGCACCAACCGCGTGGCGAGGCGATGCGAGCTGCGGCCCACGCGCAGGTGCAGGAAGTCCTGATCGTTCTGCCGGCGCTCCCACATGCGGCGGCTCGCCGCCAACGACCACAACGACTGCGGGTCGGGGTGCACCCACTCCAGCGCCGCGCGCTGATCGACCATCGCCTCACGGGCCCGGTCACGCATCTGACCGAGGTAACGCAGGTAATCCTTGCGATCCTCGTCCATCTCGGCCTTCTTGGCCCCGCCGCCCTTGCCGCCACCGCCGGCCAGCATGCCGACGGTGCCCATCAGCATCATGCCGCTCATCATGATCGTGGTCGGGTTCTTCCCACCCGCCGTGAACATGAAGACCATCATCCCGAGCGAGGCGAAGATCATCACGCCCGGAATCGCCTTCGCGACGATGTTGCCGGGGATCGTGCGGGGTACTTCGGGTGGGGGCTCGAGGTGCACCTCGCCGCCCGGCGGGCGCGGCGCCGCCAGCCGCGGCGACTTCTTGAACTGAAGCGTGCTCATCGAAGGACCCCTCTATTCCAACTCGACGATTGCCGGCCGGTTCCCGCACTCGGGCGCGCTTGACAACCTCGCGCGTGACAACCTATCGAACGTCGCCGGGGAAATCCGGCCAACGCCCGGAAGTGCATCGCGCCTGCCCCCTCATCGGCTGCTGTTTCGCCCTGTGACGCTCACCCGGCGGCCCCGGCACCTCGCCCGCGAACCCCGTTTCCACTGATCCCCGGAGTGTACGGCCCACCACCGACAGCGATGAGCCGAATCGACCGATCCCACCTGGTCGCGCCGCCCGTCCGTCGTCCGTGAGGTGTACTTTCGCCAGGGATTTTCGGACAGTCGATGATCCCGGCGCCCGGGTTCGGTATAAGTTCCCCCGGGAGCTGACTCTTCAGAGCGGGGGCATCTAGTGGCAACGGGCACGACGGTATTCAGCAGGGTGACGGTGGTGGCACCGAACACCCGGATCGACGTCGCGCTGCCGGCGGACGTGGCGGTGGCCGACCTGCTGCCGATGCTGCTGGAGATGGCCAAGGAGACCTCGCCCGACGGCGGCGCGCGCCACGGCGGCTGGGCGCTGGCCAAGCTCGGCGAGTCCACCTTGCTGGACCCGAGCCGCACGCTGGCCTCGCTCGGGGTGGTGGACGGCGAGCTGCTGCAGCTGCGCAAGCGCAACGAGAACCCGCCGCCGCCGCTGTACGACGACGTGGTCGACGCCATCGCCGAGTCGACGCCCGACAGCTTCCGCCCGTGGACCAAGGAAACGGCCCGCCGGTTCGGGCACGTCGCCGGCGGTCTCGCACTGTTCATCTCCGCGCTCGCACTGTTCATGAGCGGTTCGCTCTACGGCGGCAACGCGCTCGCCGCGGCCATCGCCGGCGGCCTCGGCGCGATCGCCTGCGTGGCGGTGGGCGCGACGCTGGCGAAGGGCTACCAGGCCGAAGCCACCGGCGTGCTGATCGCCGCGGCCGGCGGCCTGCCGCTGGCGTTCGTGAGCGGGTTCTACATCGTGCCCGGCCTCTCGGTGCGCGCGAACCTGCTGCTGGGCGCGGTGCTCGTGCTCATCGTCGCGGCCGTGTGCATCCTCGTGATCGGCGCCGGCATCCGCGTGTTCATCGCCGCGGCCACCGCCGGCGCGTTCGGCGCGGTCGCGTTCCTCGTCGCCACGCTCGTGCCCAGCGCGACCCCGGCCGGGGTCGGCGCCGGCGCGGTCGCCGTGTCGCTCGCCTGCATCTCGTTCCTGCCGCGCGCCACGATCTGGCTCGCGAAGCTCCCGCTGCCGCACGTGCCCAGCACCGCGGAGGAGCTGAAGGAAGACTCCGGTTTCCCGGACTACCAGGCCATCGAGCAGCGCACCGCCGTGGCCCACGACTACATGACCGGCCTGATGGTCGGCTGCGGCGCCACCACGGCCGTCTCCGCCGTGTTCGCCGCGACCTCCCCCGGCATCTTCGGGATCATCCTCGGCGTGGTCGCCACGCTCGTGCTGCTCCTGCGCGCCCGCGCGTACGCCAACGGCGCGCAGGCCATCGCGCTGCTCACCACCGGCATGGTGTCCGCGGCCGGCATCCTCGTCGGCTGGCTCTTCGCCACCACGGCCGAATACCGGGTGCTGTACGTGTTCGGCGCGCTGATCGTGGTCGCCGCCGGCTCGCTCGTGGTCGGCGTGATCTTCCCGAACCAGCGCTTCTCACCGCCGCTGCGCCGCACGGTGGAGATCCTCGAGGCGATCTGCATCGCCGTGGTGCTGCCGCTCGCGCTCGGCGTGATGGACCTCTACACCACGCTGCGCCACCTCAACCTCAAGTGAGGCACCAGATGCGTGCACGACGTCCGCTCGTCCGGCACCTCGGGCTCGGCGGCCGCACGGGTGTGGTCCTGCTCGCGGCCGGGCTCGGGGTGCTCTCGCCGTTGGCCCTCGTCGCGCCCGCCTCGGCCCAGCAGGACACCGGAGCCGCGGGCACGTGGGCCACACCGCCGCAGGTGGACGAGAGCGTGCTTCCGGCTGATTCGGGTCAGCCGGACAAGAACTACCAGAAGAAGATCGAGTGCGTGAAGCGCAGCCTCGGGCAGAACGTCGAGATCAACACGATCCCGTGGGGCCAGAGCTACCTGCAGCTGGACAAGGCGCAGCAGATCGTGCGCGCGGCCAAGGGCAGCGTCGGCGGCAACATCAAGGTCGCGGTGGTCGACACCGGGGTCACGCCGCACCCGTGGTTCGAGGGCCGGGTCGAAAGCGGCGGTGAGTACGTCGCGAAGCCGGACAACGGTCAGCCCGGTGGATTGCAGGACTGCGACGGCCACGGCACCGAGGTCGCCGGCATCATCGCGGGCAACCCGAAGGACCCGAAGGTCGGCTTCATCGGCGTCGCCCCCGACTCCACGATCGTGTCGTTCCGGCAGCTGAGCTCGAACTACGCCGTGGACCAGAATGCCGCGAGCAACACGGGGCAGCCCGGTGGCAACACCGGCACTCCGCCCGGCAATCAGAACGGCAGCACCCCGCCGAGCAACCAGAACGGCGGCCAGCTGCCCGGCAACGGCGGCGGTGGCGGCCAGGTCGGCGGCGAGCAGGGCGGCACGGCTCCCCAGCAGCAGAACAACCAGGGTGACACCCGTCAGCTGCAGAAGGACGGCACCGCGGGCACGCTGCAGACGCTGGCCGAGATCATCCGCGGCATCGCCGACCGGGGCGACATCAAGGTCGTCAACATGTCGGTGGACCACTGCCGCGCGGCCGACGGCACCGGCAGCATCCAGACCGGTGAGCAGCAGGTGCAAGCCGCGGTGAAGTACGCGGCCGATAAAAACGTGGTGGTCGTCGCCGCCGCCGGCAACGTCTCCGACGACTGCCCGCAGAACGACCAGGCCGACCCGAACAAGCCCCGCTCGATCGTGACGCCGCCGTGGTTCGCCGACGACGTGCTGTCGGTCGGTGCGATCGACGAAACCGGCGGTGTCGCGTCGTTCAGCGTGCACGGCCCGTGGGTCGGCGTCGCCGCGCCGGGCACCAACATCATTTCGCTCGACCCGGCCGAGGGCTCCACGGGCCTGGCCAACCTCACGATCGACGGCAACCAGCAGTCGGCGATCCAGGGCACGAGCTTCGCCTCGCCGTACGTGGCCGGGGTGGCCGCGCTCGTGCGCCAGATGTACCCGCAGCTCACAGCGCGCCAGGTGATCCAGCGCATCGAAGCCACCGCGCAACACCCGGCCGCGCCGGGCGGGCGCGACGACTTCGTGGGCTACGGCGTGATCGACCCCGTGGCCGCGCTCACCGCGAACCTGCCGAACGACGTCGGTGAGCTCGCGAAGCCGAAGCCCGTGGTGCAGACGGCGGTGCTGCCGCCGGCCGACTCCATGAGCTCCACGCCGATGATCGTGGCGCTGGCCGGCACCGGCGGCGGCATCGTGGCGCTGCTGATCACGCTGTTCGTGATGCACACGATCCGGCGCAACCGCCAGGCGCGGCCGCCGAGCTGAGCAGCGCGTCACCGAAGACGCTGAAGGGGCCGTACACCGCGGGAAAGCGGAGTGCGGCCCCTTCGGTCACTTCTGGGGTTTCTTGGCCTTCTCGGGCTTCTGGGGGTCCTCGCCGATCACCGGTGGCGTGACCGGGGCGGGGTCGCCGAGCAGTTCGGAAGGCTTGGCGGGCATACCCTTCCGGGCCTGGCGCGTGCCGCCACCACCGCCGCCCATCCCGCCGCCGCCACCCATGCCCATGCCGCCCATGCCCATCATCGGCATCATCGACATGCCGCCGGATCCGGTCGGCTCGGCCGCGGCGGGCGCCGGGGCGAGGCCCTCCGGCCCGATCGGCACGCCGGCCTGGCCGGGGATGAGCCGAGGGTCGGCGCCGGTTTCCTTGCCCTGGTGCGGGTCTTCGGCTGCCGAAGCCGAGACGGAGTCGTCGGCCGACGACGGTGTGGTGCCGTCGGCGCCGGGGCTCGCGGTCGTCTGCTGAGTCACGGCGGCGTTGCCCGCCGCATCGTGTGTGGGCTGCGAGGCGTCCTGGGACGGCTGTTCCGGCGCCGTCCCGTCCGGTGTGGACACCGCGGCCGGCCGTGCCGGTTCGCTGTCGTGCAACCGGAACTGCTCCTGCGGGTAGTGCTGGCGCAGCGCGATGCTGGGCTGCTCCCCCGCGGGCGCGTCCACGCCTTCGCAGAGCTGCGCGAAGTGCTGCAGCACGTCTTCCGCCGCGTCGTACAACGACTTCACCGACTGCTCGGTCTCGCGCAGCTGCGTGCGCGAGCGGCTGACCCCGCCGACCGGCAGCATCGCCGACTCCGACAGCAGATCGGCCGCGTCCACGAGCACGTCGCCGGCGTCGCCGACGATCTTGCGCAGCGATCCCGCGAGCTCTTCCAGCGCGCCCGCCAGCTCGTCGAGCGCGTCTTCCACGCCTTCGCTCGCGGACCGGATTTCACCCAGGTAGGTGACGAACGCGTCGGCGTCCTCACCGGACCACGCGGCGTCGAGCCGGCCGAGCTCGTCGGCCAGGTCCGCGGACACCCCGCCGGCCGTTTTCGCCGCGCTGCGCAGGCGTTGCGCTTCCGCGTCGAGCTCGGCCCACTGGCCCACGAGCGGGTGGTAGTACGTGGTCACGGGATCCGTCACGCCGAGCTCACCCGCGAGCTCCGACACGAACGTGAGCGAAGGTTCTGTCACAGCAGCCTCCCCGCCCGCTTGACCTGCTCGGCCGCGTCGGCGTCACGCTGCGCGTGGCCCGCGGTGAGCTGATCCAGCGCGGCCGCGGCCGACCGCAGAGCCTCGGCACCCGCCTGCAGTTGCTGACGCAGCGCGCCGGACGCCCGCGCGTACGACCGGTCGAGACCGAGCCGGCCGCCGAGCTCGCCGTAGGCCTGCGCCGTGGTCGCTCCCGCGCCGACGCCGGCCGCGGCCGTGTCCAGCTCGTCGGCGGCCAGCGCGACCTTAGCCGAGTAGCCGCCGACGGCGTCTCCGTCGATGTTCAGCGCGTTGTTCCCCGCCGCCACGACATCCCTCCACTCACCTGAGAATGTCCGAGTGTGACGGACGGGGACCCGCGTCAGTTCCCGGCCGGCTGGCCGGCTTGCTGGGCCGGCGCGTTGAACGTGCCCGCGTTGGGGTCGATCGGCACGGAGTCGAACTGCTTCATCACGTTCTGCGTGTTCAGCGACGAGCCGGTGGGCAGCAGACCGATGATCGACTCCGGCGCCGGCTTCGCGTCGGTGAGGCCGAGCGCGGCCGCCGTAGCCTGGTCCGGCACGCCGTACCGGAGGCCGCGGTCGCTGATCAGCTGGATCGGACCCTTGAAGAACGTCGCGCTCGACTCGGTGGCCGACTGCACCACCGCGCCGAAGCCCGGCGGCATGTAGAAGCCGGTGATCGGCAGGCCGTTCGGTCCGGTGTTGGCGACCGTCTGGACCTTGCTCGAGCCGTCGGCGTTCGTGATCTCGGCCGGCAGGCCCTTGCTCACGTACACCGACGTGTGGGCCGTGTTCTTGCCGTCGAACGACCAGCCGAGGCACGCCACCGGCGAGCCCTGGGTGGCGTCGAGCACGGTCGGGGTCTGCTCGGGGTAGTTGTCGACCTTCACGAACCCGGGGTCGCTGGGCTGCAGCCGCGGGACGTTGTTGATCTTCTCCAGGCCGAGGTCGGTGATCTTGGTCCCGCCGCCGTTCTTCGCCGTGCGGACGATGTCGGCGACCGCGGACGACACCTTCTGGATGCCGTTGCGGGTGATCAGCCAGAAATCGGTCGGAGCGCCCGACGGGCTCGTGGAGAACACGTCGCCGACGGTGAGGCCGTTGAAGTCCTGCTGCGGTGATTCACCGGCACCGTCGACGAGCGGCGGCACGAGCTTGCCGACGTCGGGGATCGCGTTGAGGAACGCCTGGGAAGCCTTGCGTGCCTTGGCCGGCAGCTGCAGCGCCGCGCGCACCGGGTCGTTGTCGCCGAGGTCGACCTCGGCGCGCACGGTGTTGGCGTCGGGCCGCGCCTGCGTGGCCTGCAGGCGGTAGATCAGGTAGGTCTTGCCGTCGTCCGCGCGGCCAAGCAGCGCCTGACCCTTGGCGAGTTCGGTGCCGACGTTCGCGACGCCGCCGATCACCGTGGTGTCGGTGCGGTTCACGCTGTCGGGTTGCGGCAGCCGCGGGTCGAGCACGACCTGGTCGCACACCGCCCAGTTGGGCGAAATGCGCTGGGCGCTGTCGGGCAGAAGTTGTGGCCCATCGGGAATGCCGGTGAGCTTCTCCCGCGGAATGTTCTTGAGCTGTTCATCGGAGACGACGGTCGGATTGACCGCGGCGGCCGGCGCGGCATTTGCCGCGGGCTGCGCTCCGCCTTGTGCGCCTTGTCCGCCTTGCGACTGCTGCTGCGACTGCGCGAGCAGGATCAGGCGCGCCGAAGCGAGGTTGAACGTCGGAATCAATTTCTGCGGATTGCCGGTGACCACGTAAACGGTGCCGGACTGCTCACCGATCACGATGCCGCCCGAGGCCGGCACCGCGGGAGCCGGGCTGAGCAGGGCGATCAACACGAAAACCACCGCGCCGAGCACACCGAGGATCACCCCTACGGTGGTCGCCCGCGAGTGGGTGCGCATCGGGTCGTGGAGCATCACCGCGTCGCGGCGGACGAGCGCCGACTGCATCCGGCGCATGACGAACTTGTAGGCCTGAACCTGACTCTTAGTCGTGGGTGTTGATGGCATTCTCGACCTACAGTCCTCCCCGTCGCGGTACGGTTCCGCAGGATAGCCGTACGGGGACCGTCTGGTGTGGGGTTTCTACCAACTCAAGCTAGGGTCGGACACCTCGGGACCCGGCTTTCCGGGAACGTAGCACTCACGAGGGGAAGAGAACGCGCGGATGTCCGTCACCACGCCTCCACGTCCGCCAGGGCCCCCCGGGCCACCGCCGCCCGGAGGACGCCCTCCGGGTCCCCCGCAGCGGCCGGGCAGAGCAGGCGGACCGGGCGGACCGGGTGGCGTGCCGGGCGGTCCCGGTGGCCCCGGTGGGATCCCGCGTGGCCCCGGCGGACCCGGTGGCCCGGGAGGGCCCGGCGGTCCGGGTCCTCGTGGCGGCGGCCCGAACGGGCCCGGTGGACCTGGCGGCCCGGGTGGCCCCGGCGGCCCCGGCGGTCCGGGGGGACCTGGCGGGCCCGGTGGACCTGGCGGACCCGGCGGCGGCTCTGGTGGCTCCGGTCCTGACGGTCCCGGCTCCGGTGGCTCGCCCCAGGGCGGCACCGCGACGGCGACCCGGCTGGCCCCGCCTTCACGGCGGCGTTCCGGCGGTATCAACCTCGGCCCGCTGCCGGTGGCGAACCTCGTGCTGCTCGAGGTGGGTGTCGCGATCGGACTCGTGCTGCTCGCCATCAACATGGAGCAGCTGAAGTACATCGCCATCGGGGTCGCGGCCGTGTTCCTCATCTTCGCGTTCCTGCGCTGGGGCGGGCGCTGGTTCACCCAGTGGCTCGGCCTCACGCTGCGCTACCGCTTCCGCTCGCACGACCGCGTGGCCACTCCCCCGCCGCCCAGCAGCCTCGAAGAGCTGGCCGCCGAGGACACCACGATGACGGGCCCGGACGACGCGCGCGTGAACCTGCTGCGCCTGGCCGTGCCGGACCTCGTGGTGGCCCACGGCGTCGACCACGAGCGCCAGCAGGTCGGCCTCGCCTGGAACGACGGCACGTGGACGGCGGTGCTCCTCGTGGAGCCGACGCCCGCGCTGATCACCCAGGCCGGTGGCGCGCCGAGCCTGCCGCTGTCGGCGCTCGCGCCGTGCCTCGAAGACCGCGGTGTGGTCCTCGACTCGATCCAGATGATCTGGCACAGCTACCCGGGTTCCGCGGCCCTGCCGTCGGATTCGCCCGCGCTCAGCTCGTACATGGAGGTGCTCGGCCCGCTGCCCGCGGCCGCCCGGCGCACCACGTGGATCGCGATCCGGCTCGACCCGCGCCGCTGCCCCGACGCGATCCGCGAACGCGGTGGCGGCGTCGTCGGCGCCCACCGCGCGCTGATCGGCGCGCTCTCGCGCGTGCGCAACGCGCTGGAGTCCCAGGGCGTGCCGACGCGGCCGCTCGACCCGGACGAGCTGCTGCGCGCCAGCATCTCCGCCGCCGAGCTCACCGCCGTGGCCGGTTCGTCGACGAAGGTCACGCTGCAGGAGAGCTGGACCGGCGTCACGGCGGCCGGCATCGGGCACTCGAGCTACGCCATCACGAGCTGGCCCAAGGGCAAGATCAGCGGCAGCCTCGACGCGCTCACGAGCGTGCGCGCGCTGTCGGCCACGGTCGCCATGTCGATCTCGCCCGCCTCGGACGAGGGCCGCATCGGGCTGCGTGGCGTGGTGCGCGTGAGCGCGCGCAACCCGCGTGAGCTCGAAGCCGCCGACCAGCGTCTCAAGTCCATTTCGGAGCGGCTCGACGTCGACCTGACGCCGTTGCGGGGCCTGCAGATCTCCGCGTTCGCCGCCACCCTGCCGATCGGAGGTACGGCGTGAGCACGCGCCTTCGCGACGCCGGGCAGAACCCCGGCGTGGCCCCGGAGTTCACCGTCGACCCGGCCATGCTCGACGCGATCAGCCCCTCGGGCGACCGCGGCGGCATCGTCCTCGGCTCGGGCCTCAAGGGCGAACCTCTCACCATCTCGGCCCTGCGCTCGGCGCCCACGCGCATCGTGCTCGTCGGCGGGCTGTACCTGGCCCGTCAGGTGGCGCTGCGCGCGATGGCGGTGGGTGCGTGGGTGGTCGTGGCCACCGGGCGGCCCGCGGCCTGGCAGGTGCTCTCCCAGGCCGCCGGCAACCGGGACGGACGGCCTTCGCCGCTCGTGCAGATCCGGCGCCTGTCGCCGGTCGAGCTGCCGCGTCCGTCGGAAGACGCGCCGCTGCTCGTGGTCACCGACGGCGGCCCGACCCCGCAGGACCTCTTCCCGCCGCGCTCGCCGTGGCAGACCACCGTGTACGTGCTGCCCTACCTGCACCCGCAGGCCGGCGCCACGGCCAACGCCGCGGACCTCGTGCTGATGCAGCGCCTGCCCGCCGGCCAGGCCGAGCTGGCGGCCCGCATCTGGCGCCTGCCGCCGCAGATGATGCGCCAGCTGACCACCCTGAAGGACGACCAGGTCGTGGCACTGGGCCGCAACCTGTGGCGGCCGCTGCGGCTGGTCACGACGCAGAAGGAACAGCAGCTGCTCGGCCCGGTTCGCCGCGGCGACTGAGGTTCGCCGCACCGGAAGTCCGTGAAGGGCGCTGGGAAGGAATCTGATTCCTTCCCAGCGCCCTTCATTGCTTTTCGGGACGGCGAGTTCAGAGCAGCAATTCGGCCACGGCGTCCGGTGCCTCCCGCATCGCGTTGTGCGCGGTGGGGAGGTCGTGCACGCGCCAGCCCGATCGGCTTCGAGCCGAGCGCGGAGTGCGGCGAACGGGCTGCGGTCCTCCCACCCGGAGCAGTAGACGAAGTCGCGCCGGGGCACCCGATCGACGGCGCCGGTGAGCCGGATCGTCTGCACCAGGGAGGCCAACGGGTGTGGACGGCGGCGGGGATCACCGCCGTGCGGGGCGCGGAACGGCGGCTGGACGCTGTGGCCCGTGTCCGCCGCGCCGGCCACGAACGACTGCCGGTAGGCCTCGGTGGTCGACGCCCAGCACGAGTCACCGTCGCGTGGCACGTAGGCGTCGAGGTGGACGAGCCGCGAAACCCGGCCGCCCGCGCGGTCGGCCGCGGCCGAGATCACCATCCCGCCGTAGCTGTGGCCGACCAGCGTCGCGTCGGTGATCCGGGCGCTCTCCAGCAGGTGCACGACATCTGCGGCGTGGGTGTCGAGGTTGGCGTTCGCGACCGTCGTGGCGTCGTCATCCGGCCGCAGCCCGGTGAGGGTCAGGGCGTGGACGGTGTGCCCGGCCCGCTCCAGCAGGGGGACGACCGCCTCGAACGTCCAGGAACCGTGCCACGCACCGGGCACGAGGACGAACGTCGTCATGGTGGATCTCCTTTGTCGGCTCGCGATGAGAACCACTCCAGGTCATCACCCCCGCCGCGTGGCCGACCACCGATAAACTGCCTCGTGATGCCTCTTCGCCGCCAAGACCCCGGCCCCGGACCGCTGACGTCCGTGGTGTGGCCTTCCGGCGGGCGGCACCGGTGGCCCTCGGGTGGCGCCAGCGCGGTGCAGGCGCACGCGCGCGGACATCTCGTGTACGCGGCCGCCGGCGTGCTGACCGTCCACACCGAGCGCGGCACCTCGGTCGTACCCGCCAACCGCATCGCGTGGACCCCGGCCGGGCGCGCGCATCGGCACCGCGCCCACGGCGACACGGACATGCGGATCGTCTTCCTGCCCCCGGCCCTGGCCCGGCGCGTGCCGGACCGGCCCGCCGTGTTCCTCGCCACGGACCTGGCGCGCGCGGTGCTCCTCGCGCTGACCGGGCCGGACAACGACCACCACCGGCGCGGCGCGGCCCGCGCTCGCCTCCTGCGCGTTCTCGTCGACGAGCTCCGCGAGGCCCAGGAGCAGCCGCTGCACCTGCCGGAGCCCCAGGACGATCGGCTGCGGGCCATCGCGCGGCTCCTGACCGAGAAGCCGGCGGACAGCACGTCGATGGCCGCGCTCGGGAAAGCCGTCGGCGCCGGTTCCCGCACCCTCACCCGGCTGATCCGCGCCGAGCTCGGCATGACCTTCCCCGAGTGGCGCACGCAACTGCGCATCCAGCACGCACTGGTGCTCCTGGCAGAAGGCCACGACGTGACGCACACCGCGCACGCCTGCGGCTGGGCCAACCCGAGTGGTTTCATCGCCGCCTTCACGAACATCATCGGCAGCACGCCGGGTCGCTACCGGAGTGGACCGAGCGACCTCTGAGTCGAGCCGCTGCGCGTCAGGCCCGGCGGGACAGCAGGTGCGCGTCGAGGAATCCGCGCTCGGACCGCGGGTCGTGCACGAGCCGGGCGAACGGGTCCAGCCCGGCGTCGGTGAGCAGCTCGGCGAACTGGTCCACCGGCCAGCTGTACGCCGCCGTCACCTTGTGGTCGAAGCGGACCGGTGCCGCACCCTCGGTCGCGAAGAACGAGACCAGGGAGAGGCCACCAGGGGCCAGTACGCGGGCCTGCTCGGCCAGCAGCGCGGGAACGTCCGCGGGTGGTGTGTGGATCAGTGAGTAGTGCGCCAGCACGCCGCCGAGGGCACCGTCGTCGAGCGGCAGAGCCTCCATGCGGGCCTCGTCGAACCGCAGCTCCGGGAACGTGGTGCGGGCGTAGTCGATCATGCCCGGGGACAGGTCCAGGCCGCGCACGTCGAGTCCTTGCGCCGCCAGGAAAGCCGTGAGGTGGCCGGGCCCGCAGCCGACGTCGGCCACGCGGTGGTTGTCCGTGCCGCGCACCAGCTCGGCGAACGTCGCCGCCATGGCCCGCGAGAACGGCGCTTCGGCCAGCAGCGGATCGGCGAACAGCGACGCGTACAGCTCGACCACCCCGTCGTAGGCGGCCCTGGTCCGGTCGTGGTGCGTTACCCCGTGAGTCACGGGAAGCGAAGCTACAGGTCGGTGGCGGAACGCACGTTGCGCGTCTGCTCGGCCCGCGCGGCGAGGTCGGCGTCGGCCGGGTAGTCCACGGCCGTGAGGGTGAGACCGTGGGCCGGGGCCACGGCGCTGTCACGCGTGCCGCCGGCGAGGACCTCGGCGGGCCACGAACGGGAGCGGCGGCCGTCGCCGACCATCAGCAGCACCCCGACGAGGCTGCGGACCATGGAGTGGCAGAACGCGTCGGCCGACACCCGCACTTCCAGCAGGTGCTCGTCGAGGCGCGTCCACTCCAGCTGCTGCAGCTCGCGGATCGTGGTGCCGCCCTCGCGCTGCTTGCAGTAGGCGGCGAAGTCCTGCAGCCCCAGCAGCTCGGCCGCGGCCTCGTTCATCGCGTCCGTGGACAGCGGCCGGCCCCAGGCCAGCGTGTCGTTGCGGCGCAACGGATCGACGCCCCACGGTGCGTCGGAGACCCGGTAGCGGTAGTGGCGGCGGATCGCGGAGAAGCGCGCGTCGAAACCCGCCGGCGCCACGCGGGCGCCGAGCACCCGCACGTCGGCGGGCAGGAGCTTGTTCCAGCGCCCGGTCATGCGCGTGAGGTCCGGAATGCCTTGCGCGTCAACCGGAACGCGGCCGGGCGTTCCCGACTCGAGCGGGACCACGTCCACGTGCACGACCTGACCGGTCGCGTGCACACCGGCATCTGTGCGGCCCGCAACGACCACGGACTTCGGCACCGCGCGCCCCGGCGGCTGGCGCTGCAGGGCCGCTTCCAGCTCGGCCTGCACCGTGCGCCGGCCCGGCTGGCGGGCCCAGCCCGAGAAGTCCGTGCCGTCGTAGGAAACGTCCAGGCGCAGACGAACGAGCCCGCCCTCCCCGAAGGGAGTGGCGGGCTCGTCCGGTGTCGACTGTGCCGTCAGGACGTCAGTCCTTCTTGGCGTCCGCGTCGTCGGCGGCGGCCTCGTCCGAGTCGGACGTGGCGGCCTCTTCCGAAGCGGCCTCGGTGGTCTCCTCGGCCGGAGCCTCGGCGACGGCCTCGTCAGTCGTGGTCTCCTCGACCACGGCCGCCTCGGCCGGCTTCTCGTCCTTCGCGAACTTCGTGTTGCGAGCCCGCTCGGCCTCCGACGTCACCGTCTTCTCCGCCACCAGTTCGATGACGGCCATGGCGGCGTTGTCGCCCTTGCGCGGCATCGTCTTGGTGATGCGGGTGTAGCCGCCGGCGCGCTCAGCGAAGTGCGGGCCGATCTCGGCGAACAGCTTGTGCACGACGTCCTTGTCACGCACGACCTTCTGCACCTGGCGACGGTTGTGCAGGTCGCCCCGCTTCGCCTTGGTGATCAGCTTCTCGGCCAGCGGGCGCACCCGGCGGGCCTTCGCCTCGGTCGTGGTGATCTTGCCGTGCTCGAACAGCTGCGAGGCCAGGTTGGCCAGGATCAGCCGCTCGTGCGCGGAAGATCCGCCGAGTCGGGCTCCCTTGGTAGGGGTGGGCATGGGTTCTCCTAGTTCAGCTGTACAGCTCCAGGCCTACGCGGCCTTACAGCTGTTCCGTCTCTGCGTAGTCCTGGCCATCGTCGTGGCCCTCGTCCGAAATCCCGCCGCCGATGCCGGCAACACTTCCCGACCAGCCCTCACCGTCGTAGCTGGACGCCGCCGCGGTGGGGTCGAACCCGGGCGGGCTGTCCTTGAGCGCCAGGCCGAGACCGACCAGCTTCAGCTTGACCTCGTCGATCGACTTGGCGCCGAAGTTGCGGATGTCGAGCAGGTCCGCCTCGCTGCGCGAGACGAGCTCGCCCACCGTGTGGATGCCCTCGCGCTTGAGGCAGTTGTACGACCGGACGGTGAGGTCCAGGTCCTCGATCGGCATCGCGTAGGCGGCGATGGTGTCCGCTTCCTGCGGCGACGGGCCGATCTCGATGCCCTCGGCGTCGACGTTCAGCTCGCGAGCGAGACCGAACAGCTCCACCAGCGTCTTGCCCGCCGAGGCAACCGCGTCGCGCGGCGTGATCGACGGCTTGGTCTCGACGTCCAGGATCAGCTTGTCGAAGTCGGTGCGCTGCTCGACACGAGTGGCCTCGACCTTGTACGTCACCTTCAGCACCGGCGAGTAGATCGAGTCGACCGGGATGCGGCCGATCTCGGCGCCGGCCTGCTTGTTCTGCAGGGCCGGAACGTAACCGCGACCGCGCTCGACGACGAGCTCGATCTCGAGCTTGCCCTTGCCGTTCAGCGCCGCGATGTGGAGATCCGGGTTGTGCACGGTGACGCCGGCCGGAGGCACGATGTCGGCAGCCGTGACCTCACCGGGGCCCTGCTTGCGCAGGTACATGGTGACCGGCTCGTCCTCTTCCGAGGACACCACGAGCTCCTTGAGGTTCAGGATGATGTCGGTGACGTCTTCCTTCACCCCGGGAACGGTGGTGAATTCGTGCAGCACGCCGTCGATGCGGATGCTCGTCACGGCCGCGCCCGGAATGGACGACAGCAGCGTGCGCCGCAGCGAGTTGCCGAGCGTGTAGCCGAAGCCGGGCTCCAGCGGTTCGATGGTGAACCGGGAGCGGGTCTCGTTGACCGTCTCTTCGCCGAGAGCCGGCCGCTGGGAAATCAGCATTGTTCCTATTTCCTTTCCAGACGACGCCCGCCATATGACGTCGAAGGGATGGCGCGGCGGCGGCGCACCTGTTGCGCCGCCGCCCGTGAAACTACTTCGAGTAGAGCTCGACGATCAGCTGTTCCTGAACCGGAACGTCGATCTGCGCACGCTCCGGAAGCTGGTGGACCAGCACGCGGAGGTTGGACTGGACGACCTGCAGCCACGCCGGGATGGGGCGCTCGCCGAAGGACTCCTTCGCCACCACGAAGGGCAGCATCGAGAACGACTTCGGCCGCACGTCGATGATGTCCCACTTGGAGACCTGGAAGGACGGGACGTTGACCTTCACGCCGTTGACCAGGAAGTGGCCGTGGCTCACCAGCTGGCGCGCCTGGCGGCGCGTGCGGGCGATGCCGGCGCGGTAGATCACGTTGTCCAGGCGGGACTCGAGGATCTGCAGCAGGTTCTCACCGGTCTTGCCAGGACGCCGGACGGCTTCCTTGTAGTACCGGACGAACTGACGCTCGAGAACGCCGTAGGTGTAGCGAGCCTTCTGCTTCTCCTGCGACTGCAGGAGGTACTCGGACTCCTTGATGCGCCCGCGGCCGTGCTGGCCCGGCGGGTAGGGGCGACGCTCGAAAGCCTGGTCGCCGCCGATGAGGTCAACCTTGAGGCGACGCGAAATACGCGTCGCGGGGCCGGTGTAACGAGCCATTTCTTCTTACTCCTCCCCGTTCCTCAGACCCGGCGCCGCTTGGGCGGGCGGCAGCCGTTGTGAGGCTGCGGGGTCACGTCCTGGATGGTGCCGACCTCGAGACCGGCGGCCTGCAGCGAGCGGATCGCCGTCTCGCGGCCCGAACCCGGGCCCTTCACGAAGACGTCGACCTTCTTCATGCCGTGCTCGGCAGCCTTGCGGGCAGCGTTCTCGGCGGCCATCTGCGCGGCGAACGGGGTGGACTTGCGCGAGCCCTTGAAGCCCACGTGACCACTCGACGCCCACGCGATCACGGCGCCCGTGGGGTCCGTGATCGAGACGATGGTGTTGTTGAACGTGCTCTTGATGTGCGCGTGACCGTGCGCGACGTTCTTCTTTTCCTTGCGGCGGACCTTCTTGGCCCCAGCCGCAGTACGAGACTTCGGTGGCATGTTCTGAGGGTTCTCCTGTTAGCGCGCGTTCTCTTGGTGAGCGGCGGCTGCTTCCTGCTGACCGCGGCGGATGATCGACCCGGCGTCGGTGTACAGGTTGCGCAGCGCCATCGGGCGGGCGTAGAGCGCCTTGGGCGAGACACAAGCCGTGCCGCGACGGTTCCCGCCGCCCATCTGCACGACCTTCTTGCCCTTGAGGCTCACTTCTTGCCAGCCTTCTTCTTGCCGGCGACCGTCTTCTTCGGACCCTTGCGGGTGCGGGCGTTGGTCTTGGTCCGCTGACCGCGGACGGGCAGACCACGACGCCAGCGCAGGCCCTGGTAGGTGCCGATCTCGATCTTGCGACGGATGTCGGCGTTCACCTCGCGACGCAGGTCACCCTCGACCTTGAAGTTCTCGTCGATGTAGTCACGAAGCTTGATGAGGTCCTCATCGCTGAGGTCCTTCACGCGGGTGTCCGCGTTGAGCTCGGCAGCAGCGATCATCTGCTTCGAGCGGGTACGGCCGATGCCGTAGATGTAGGTCAGCGCGATCTCCAACCGCTTTTCGCGGGGGAGGTCTACGCCAGCGAGTCGTGCCATGGGCGCTATAGCTCCTTCATCGATTTCATCTCCAGGTCTGCTCCCCGTCCGGTTCCGGAACCGACTCGCCTGTCGTGCCCGGGGCTTGCGCTCCGGGTGTCCCGGCCCCGGCCTGAAGTCCGGGGGTGTACCGGGCCGCTCACGCGGCCTGGCAGGTGCGGGGAGGGTGTGTAGCCGTCAAATCCGCTCTGCTGGAGTGCGGTGCTCAGCCCTGACGCTGCTTGTGACGCAGGTTCTCGCAGATCACCATGATCCGGCCGTGGCGGCGGATCACCTTGCACTTGTCGCAGATCTTCTTGACGCTCGGCTGGACCTTCACGTCTCCGACTCTCCTGCTTCTTCTCAGCTCTTCGTGATCACTTGTAGCGGTAGACGATGCGACCACGAGACAAGTCGTAGGGCGAGAGCTCCACGACGACCCTGTCCTCGGGCAGGATGCGGATGTAGTGCTGCCGCATCTTGCCGCTGATGTGGGCAAGAACTTTGTGGCCGTTCTCCAACTCGACGCGGAACATCGCGTTGGGGAGCGGCTCGACCACGCGGCCTTCGACCTCGATGGCCCCGTCTTTCTTAGCCATGTCCTCCGCAATCCCTGAATGCACGCTTGATGCACACAGCGTGATCCGTTATGAGCTCGAGTCCTTGCTTACTGGGGTGCTGCTCCGGCACACTCCACCCCGACTCCGAGTGTTCGCGAGAGTTCACGAGCGCGCAGGAACCGGCGCGATGAGTACGCCGACTTGACAGTGTACGCAACTCGTGTCGCGACCCCCAAACGGGGGGTAACTGTGCTACAAGCCGGCGGTGGGGCGCCAGGGTTCCAGTATGCCTGAAAACGAGCCGACCTGCGAGAATCGCCTGGTCAGGTGAACTTTGCCGGCCGGGTGAGCGGCGGCGTCAGTCCTTCTCGGGTGCGGTGAGCACCCAGGGACCGTCCTCGGTGATGGCGACGGTGTGCTCCCAGTGCGAAGCGCGCGAGCCGTCGGCCGTGACCACGGTCCAGCCGTCCTCGAGCTCCACGGTCTCGCCGCCGCCGCCGGTGAGCATGGGCTCGATCGCGAGCGCCATGCCGACCTTGAGCCGCGGGCCCTTGCCGGGCTTGCCGACGTTGGGCAGGAACGGGTCCATGTGCATCTGGCGGCCGATGCCGTGGCCGCCGTACTCGAGGATCATCCCGTACTCGACGCCGTTGTCGCGGCCCGCCTTCTCGGCGGCGGTCTGCACCGCGAACGAGATGTCGGTGAGCCGGCCACCGGCGCGCACGGCCTCGATGCCGGCCCACATCGACTTCTCCGTGGCGGCCGACAGCGCGAGGTCCTTCTCGCTCACGGCGCCGATCGCGAGCGTGACGGCGGAGTCGCCGTGCCAGCCGTCGAGGATGGCGCCACAGTCGACCGAGATCAGGTCACCGTCGGCCAGCACCTGCCGGCCCGACGGGATGCCGTGGACGATCTGTTCGTTGACCGAGGCGCAGATCGACGCCGGGAAGCCGTGGTAGCCCTTGAAGGACGGCACGGCCCCCGCGTCACGGATCGTCTGCTCGGCCAGCTCGTCGAGCTCGGCGGTGCTGACCCCGACCTTCGCGCGCTCACGCACGGCGGCCAGGGTCTTCGCGACGACCAGCCCGGCCGCCCGCATCGCCTGCAGCTCGCCCGGCGTCTTGATCTCGATCATGCGCCCACGGCGGAGCACTTGCAGAACACGCAACCCTCCGAGATTCACGTGCGGTCGCGCAGCGCTTCCAGCACGCGGTCCGAGATCTCGTGCACGTCGCCCACGCCGTCGACAGCCACCAGGATGTCGGCGTAGTACTCGAGCAGCGGAGCGGTCTCGGACCAGTAGATCTGCTGGCGGCGGCGGATGACCTCTTCGGTGTCGTCGGCGCGGCCGCGGGCCATCAGCCGGGACACGACGACGTCTTCGGGCACCTGCAGCTGGATGACCGACTCGAGCGCGCAGTCGGCTTCCTTCAGCATCTCGCCGAGGACCTCGGCCTGCTTCGTGTTGCGGGGGAAACCGTCGAGCAGGAAGCCGGCCTTCGCGTCGGGCTCGGCGAGCCGCTCGCGCACCATCTCGTTGGTCACCGAGTCGGGGACGAGCTCACCCGAGTCGAGGTAGCGCTTGGCCTCCTGGCCGAGCGGCGTCTCCTGACCGACGTGTGCGCGGAACAGGTCACCCGTCGAGATGTGCGGAACCCGCAGCTGCTCCGACAGGGCCACCGCCTGCGTACCTTTGCCCGCACCGGGCGGGCCGACGAGAACCACACGCGTCACTTCAAGAACCCTTCGTAGTTGCGCTGCATCAGCTGGCTTTCGATCTGCTTCACGGTGTCGAGGCCGACACCCACCATGATCAGCACAGCCGTGCCACCGAACGGGAAGTTCTGGTTGTTCCCGCTGCCGGTGAGGGACAGGAAGAAGTTCGGGAGGATCGCGATGATGCCCAGGTACAGCGAGCCCGGCAGCGTGATGCGGCCGAGGACGTAGCTCAGGTATTCGGCGGTGGGACGGCCCGGGCGGATACCCGGGATGAAGCCACCGAACTTCTTCATCTCGTCCGCACGCTCGTCGACGTTGAACGTGATCGTGATGTAGAAGTACGTGAAGAAGATGATCAACGCGAAGTACAGCAGGATGTGCACCCAGCTGCTCTGGTTGACCAGGTAGTTCTGGATGAAGGCCTGCCAGCCGGAATTGCTGTTCGGGTCGCCGATGAGCTGACTGAGCAGCTGCGGCAGGTACAGCAGCGACGACGCGAAGATGACCGGGATGACACCGGCCTGGTTCACCTTGATCGGCAGGTACGTGGAAGTACCGCCGTACATCCGGCGCCCGATCATGCGCTTGGCGTACTGCACCGGGATCCGGCGCTGGCCTTGCTCCACGAAGATGACGCTCGCGATGATCACCAAACCGAAGATCACGATCATGACCAGGGCGATACCGCCGCCGTTGCTCAGGATGTTGGCGCCCTCGGTGGGGATGCGGGCCGCGATGTTCAGGAAGATCAGCACGGACATGCCGTTGCCGACGCCGCGCTCGGTGATGAGCTCGCCCAGCCACATCATCACGGCCGTGCCGGCGGTCATCGTGCAGACGATCAGGGCCAACGAGTAGACGCTGTTGTCCGGGATGATCTGCTGCTGGCAGCCCTGGAACAGGGTGCCGCGGTCGGCCAGCGCCACGACGCCGGTGGCCTGCAGGATCGCCAGGGCGATCGTGAGGTACCGGGTGTACTGCGTGAGCTTGTTCTGGCCGGCCTGGCCTTCCTTCTTCAGCTCCTCGAACCGCGGGATCACCACGGTGAGGAGCTGGATGATGATGCTGGCCGTGATGTACGGCATGATGCCGGTCGAGAACAGCGACAGCTGGAGCAGCGCACCACCGCTGAACAGGTTCAGCAGCTGGTAGACGCCCTGCTGGTCGGCCTGAGAACTACAGGCCTGCACGGCGGAGAACGAGATCCCCGGGGCCGGGATGGCGGCACCGATCCGGTAGACCGCGACGATGGCTAGCGTGAACAGGATCTTCTTGCGTAGATCCGGCGTCGCGAGAGCCGAGCGGAAGGCGCTGAGCACGCGGGGGACCTCCTCGGCGTCGTCGGCTGTCCTACCGACGATCGGCTTGGCCGGCACGAGTCCGGCGGGAACACAGCTCACTGGCAGGCAAGCCAGGAACGCCTCAGGGCACACTGGTCCCGAAGCGTGTGGCCGACTCTAACAGCTTCACAGGGCGCGTCCGCAGCGCGTGTGCGTTTTCCGTCTCAGCCGGTTCGCGGGGCCTGCCGTTTCGGTCCTGGTTAGGCCGATCGACGGGATGTTGATCACCTGATCGGCCCCGGTCTTCCGTCGTGTCCCGGTGGGTGCGACACATCAGACGTGTGGGGCCGGGTTGGGTTGCTTTGGTGGTGGGCAACGGATCCCGGGTTTCGGAGGGCGCCGGGCAAGAGCTCACCTGGGCCACAAAGCAGAAAAGACTCGGGCCCACCCAGCAAGCGCTGGGTGGGCCCGAGTCGTACAGCAGGTGGTGCGGTTGCTCAGTTGGCGGTGGCGGAGCCACCGGCCGCTTCGAGCTTCTCCTTGGCAGAGCCGGAGAAACCGTCCGCGGTGACGTCCAGCTTCACGCCGTTGACGTCGCCGTTGCCGAGCACCTTCACGAGGCTGCCCTTGCGCACGAGGCCGCCCTTGACGAGCTCCTCCACGCCGATGGTGCCGCCGTCCGGGAAGACGCGGGCGATGTCGCCCACGTTCACCGGCTGGTACTCGGTGCGGAAGCGGTTCTTGAAGCCGCGAAGCTTCGGGAGCCGCATGTGGATGGGCATCTGCCCACCCTCGAAGCCGGCGGGCACGTTCTTGCGGGCCTTGGTGCCCTTGGTGCCGCGACCGGCCGTCTTGCCCTTCGAACCCTCACCACGACCGACGCGCATCTTCTCGCGCTTCGAGCCCGGAGCCGGGCGCAGGTGGTGGATCTTGATGGCGGTCATGACTGGACCTCCTCGACCACCACGAGGTGACGGACGGCCCGGATCAGGCCGCGCACCTCGGGGGTGTCTTCACGCACAGTCGACTGGCGAATCTTGTGCAGCCCGAGGGTGCGCAGCGATTCGCGGTGTTCGTGCTTCGTGCCGATCTTGCTCTTGACCTGGGTGACCTTCAGCTGAGCCATGTCAGACCCCCTGGCCCGCGCGCTGGCGCAGCATCCGAGCCGGCGCGACGTCCTCGAGCGGGAGACCGCGGCGGGCCGCGACCTCTTCGGGACGCTGCAGGCCCTTGAGGGCCGCCACGGTCGCGTGCACGATGTTGATCGCGTTGTCGGAGCCGAGCGACTTCGACAGCACGTCGTGAACGCCCGCGCACTCCAGCACCGCGCGCACCGGGCCACCGGCGATGACGCCGGTACCGGCCGACGCCGGACGCAGGAGCACGACACCGGCGGCTTCCTCACCCTGGATCGGGTGGGGAATGGTGCCGCCGACGCGAGGCACGCGGAAGAAGTTCTTCTTCGCTTCCTCGACGCCCTTGGCGATGGCCGCGGGAACTTCCTTGGCCTTGCCGTAGCCGACGCCGACCTGACCGTCGCCGTCACCGACGACGACGAGGGCGGTGAAGCTGAAGCGACGACCACCCTTGACGACCTTGGCGACGCGGTTGATCGTCACGACCTTCTCGAGGTGCGGGGTCTTGTCCTGGCCGGCCCCGCCACGGCCGCTGTCGCGCCGGTCCCGGCCGCCACCGCGACGGTCGTTGCGGTCGTTGCCGCCCTGACCGCCCGGTCCGCCCTGGCCGCCGCCGAATTGCCGCGTACGTCCCGGCATCAGGCTTTCCTTCCATTGACGAGCATCTGCATCAGAATTCCAACCCCGCCTCACGGGCGGCGTCGGCGAGGGCGGCGATGCGGCCGTGGTAGGCGTTGCCGCCACGGTCGAACACCACGGCCGAGATCCCGGCCGCCTTGGCGCGCGAGGCGACGAGCTCGCCGACCTTCGCGGCCTTGGCCTTCTTGTCGCCGTCGGTCGCCCGGACGTCCGCCTCGAGGGTGGACGCCGACACCAGGGTGTGGCCGGCGAGGTCGTCGATCACCTGCACGGCGATGTGCCGCGAGGAACGCTTGACGACCAGGCGCGGACGAACCGCGGTGCCGCTGACCTTCTTGCGCAGGCGGAAGTGCCGACGGGTCTTCGCGACGCGGCGGCGGGTCGAGATGTCCTTGCCGACCGGCTTGCGCTTCGTGGTAGTCGTGTCGCTCATGATCACTTACCCGTCTTTCCGACCTTGCGGCGGATCTTCTCACCCTCGTAGCGCAGGCCCTTGCCCTTGTACGGGTCGGGACGGCGCAGCTTGCGGATGACCGCGGCGATCTGGCCGACCTTCTGCTTGTCGATGCCGGCCACCGAGAATCGGGTCGGCGTCTCCACCTTGAAGGTGATGCCCTCCGGGGCCTCGATCTTCACCGGGTGGCTGTAGCCGAGGGCGAACTCGAGGTCCGAGCCCTTGGCCTGCACGCGGTAACCGACGCCGTGGATTTCCATCTTCTTCTCGTAGCCGGCGGTGACGCCGACGACGAGGTTGTTCACCAGCGTCCGGGTGAGACCGTGCAGCGCCTTGGAGGTGCGCTCGTCGTCCGGGCGCTTCACCTGCAGCACGCCGTCTTCACCGCGCTCGACGGTGATGGGCTCGGCGATGGTGTGCTCGAGGGTGCCCTTGGGCCCCTTGACCTGAATGTGCTGACCGTTGATGGTCACCTCGACCCCGGAGGGGACGGCGACCGGCAGCTTTCCGATGCGTGACATGTCTGTGCCCCCTTCCTTACCAGACGTAGGCGAGGACTTCGCCGCCCACGTTGTTGCGCTTGGCCTGACGGTCGGTCTGCAGGCCGCCGGACGTCGAGATGATCGCGACGCCGAGGCCACCCAGCACGGACGGCAGTTCGGTCGATTTTGCGTACACCCGCAGACCCGGCTTCGACACGCGCCGGAGGCCGGCGATGCTGCGCTCGCGGTTGGGGCCGTACTTCAGCTCCACGATGAGGTTCTTGTGCTTCTCGCCCGGCTCGTCGCGGTAGCCCGCGATGTAGCCCTCGCGCTTGAGGATCTCGGCGATGTTCGCCTTGATCTTCGAGTGGGGAAGCACGACCTCGTCGTGGTACGCCGAGTTCGCGTTACGCAGACGAGTCAAGAAGTCTGCGATGGGGTCGGTCATCGTCATGGTGACCTGTCAACCTTTCTCGCCTGGTTCCCCACCCTCTCGGGTGGGGCCTGTGGCGAACTGGGAAATAGTTTCGAGCCTCTTACCAGCTGGACTTGTGGACACCGGGCAGCTCGCCCGCGTGCGCCATCTCCCGGAGACAGATCCGGCAGAGCCCGAACTTGCGGTACACCGAGTGCGGCCGACCACAACGGTTGCAACGGGTGTAACCCCGCACGGCGAACTTCGGCTTCTTGGCGGCCTTGTGGACCAGCGCTTTCTTGGCCATCGGCTCAGTTCTCCTTGAACGGGAAGCCGAGCTTGCGCAGCAGCGCCCGGCCCTCGTCGTCGGTGGTGGCGGTCGTGACGACCGTGACGTCCATGCCGCGCGGACGGTCGATGTCGTCGGGGTTGATCTCGTGGAACATCGACTGCTCGTTGAGACCGAACGTGTAGTTGCCGTTGCCGTCGAACTGCTTGCCCGAGAGGCCGCGGAAGTCGCGGATACGGGGCAGCGCGATGGTGAGCAGCCGGTCCAGGAACTCCCACATCCGGTCGCCGCGCAGCGTCACGCGCGCACCGATCGGCTGGCCCTCACGCAGCTTGAACTGCGCGATGGACTTGCGGGCCTTCCGGACTTCCGGCTTCTGGCCGGTGATCAGCGACAGGTCGCGGACAGCACCCTCGATGAGCTTGCTGTCGCGGGCCGCGTCACCCACACCCATGTTCACGACGACCTTCACGACGCCGGGAATCTGGTGCACGTTGGGGATGGAGAACTCCTTCTGGAGCTCGCCCTTGATCTCTTCGCGGTACCGGGTCTTGAGACGCGGCACGATCTTCTCTGCGGTGGTCATGTCAGATGTCCTTGCCGTTCCGGCGCGAGACCCGGACCTTCTTGCCGTCCTCGCCGATGCGGTAACCCACGCGGGTCGGCTTGCCGTCCGAGTCCACGACCATCACGTTCGACACGTGGATGGGCGCTTCCTGGGTCACGATGCCACCGGACTGCGCGCCACGCTGGGTCTGGGTGATCCGGGTGTGCTTCTTGATCCGGTTCACGCCCTCGACCAGCACGCGGTCGCGCTCGGGGTAGGCCTGGATGACCTTGCCCTTGGCGCCCTTGTCCTTGCCGGCGATGACGACGACCGTGTCGCCCTTCTTCACCTTCATGACTTACAACACCTCCGGCGCGAGCGAAATGATCTTCATGAACTTTCGGTCGCGCAGCTCGCGGCCCACCGGGCCGAAGATGCGGGTGCCGCGAGGCTCGTTGTCGTTCTTGATGAGCACAGCGGCGTTCTCGTCGAAGCGGATGTAGGAACCGTCCGGACGACGACGCTCCTTCACCGTGCGGACGATGACCGCCTTGACGACGTCGCCCTTCTTCACCCCGGCAGCCGGGATGGCGTCCTTCACGGTGGCGACGATGATGTCACCGATGCCCGCGTAGCGCCGCCCGGAGCCACCGAGAACACGGATGCAAAGGATCTCCTTCGCACCGGTGTTGTCGGCAACCCGAAGCCGCGACTCCTGCTGGATCACGTCAACTCCTGTATGTCGCGCCGGTTCTCGCGTATTGGTTCAACAGCGCGAGCCTTGCGGAACCAAGGACTCTGAAAGAGCCCTGCTTACTTGGCCTTCTCCACGACCTGCACGAGGCGCCAGCGCTTCGTCGCCGACAGCGGCCGGGTCTCCATCAGGGTGACCCGGTCGCCCACGCCCGCCTCGTTGTTCTCGTCGTGCACCTTGACCTTGGTGGTGCTGCGCAGAACCTTCGAGTAGCGCGGGTGCTTCTTGCGGTCCTCGAGCTCGACCACGATCGTCTTGTCCATCTTGTCCGAGACGACGTAGCCCTCGCGCACCTTGCGATAGTTGCGCACGAGCTTCTCGGTGGTGGGCTCGCTCATGCGGCACCTTCACTCTCGCTGTCGGGGGCCACGGACAGGCCGAGCTCACGCTCACGCATGACCGTGTAGATCCGCGCGATGTCCGTACGGACGGTGCGCAGCCGACGGTTGTTGTCCAGCTGCCCGGTCGCCATCTGGAAGCGGAGGTTGAAGAGCTCCTCCTTGTATTCCTTCAGACGCAGCACGAGCTCTTCCGCGGTGAGCTCACGAAGCTCCGAAGCCTGGGCGGCGCCGTTGGCCATCAGAACTCACCACCTTCACGGGTCACGATGCGGCACTTCATGGGCAGCTTGTGGATCGCGCGACGGAGCGCCTCACGGGCGGTCTCCTCGTTCGGGAACGAGATCTCGAACATCACGCGACCCGGCTTCACGTTGGCGATCCACCACTCGGGCGAACCCTTACCGGAACCCATGCGGGTTTCAGCCGGCTTCTTGGTCAGCGGGCGGTCCGGGTAGATGGTCGTCCACACCTTGCCGCCACGCTTGATGTGACGGGTCATGGCGATACGAGCGGACTCGATCTGCCGGTTCGTCACGTAGCTGTGCTCAAGCGCCTGGATGCCGTACTCGCCGAAGCTGACCTTCGTACCGCCCTTGGCGGCGCCGTGGCGCTTCGGGGAGTGCTGCTTCCGGTGCTTGACCCTGCGCGGGATGAGCACGTCTCAGCCCTCCGTCTTTTCTGCGGTCTCGGCAGCCGGGGCCGCCTCGGTCGCCACGGGCGCCGCGTCTTCGTTCTTGGCAGCGGCGGCGGCGCGGCCGGCTTCGGTCGAGGTCGCCGTCGTGCCCGAAGCGCCGGAGCGGCGCGGGCGCGACGGGCGGTCGCCACGGTCGCGGCGCGGGGCCCGCTCGGCAGCCGCGGCGGCGTCGCGCGCCTCGCGGGCCTTGAGGCCACCGACCAGCTCACCCTTGTAGATCCACACCTTCACGCCGATGCGACCGAACGTCGTCTTGGCCTCGAAGAAGCCGTAGTCGATGTCGGCGCGCAGCGTGTGCAGCGGCACGCGGCCGTCGCGGTAGTGCTCGGAGCGGGACATCTCGGCACCGCCGAGACGACCGCCGCACTGCACGCGAATGCCCTTGACCTGCGGCGAGCGCATGGAGGTCTGGATCGCCTTGCGCATCGCGCGGCGGAACGCCACGCGGTTGCTCAGCTGCTCCGCGACACCCTGCGCAACGAGCTGGGCGTCGGCCTCGGGGTTCTTGACCTCGAGGATGTTCAGCTGGACCTGCTTGGCGGTCAGCTTCTCCAGCGCGCCACGGATCCGGTCGGCCTCCGCGCCGCGGCGGCCGATGACGATGCCCGGCCGGGCGGTGTGGATGTCGACGCGGACACGGTCACGGGTGCGCTCGATCTCGACCTTGGAGATGCCGGCGCGCTCCATGCCCGTGGACAGCAGCTTGCGGATCTTCACGTCCTCGGCCACGTACTCCGAGTACTGCTTGTCGGCGTACCAGCGCGACTTCCAGTCCGTGGTGATACCCAGGCGGAAGCCGTGCGGGTTGATCTTCTGGCCCACTACCGGCCACCTGCCTTCTTCTTGCTCTGAGCCTTCTTCACGTCGGCCTTCGGACGCGACTCCACCTCGACGGTGATGTGGCTCGTCCGCTTGCGGATCCGGTACGCGCGGCCCTGGGCCCGCGGGCGGATGCGCTTGAGGGTCGGGCCCTCGTCGGCGTACGCGTTCTTGACCCAGAGCGTCTCCGGGTCCAGCTGAAGGTTGTTCTCGGCGTTGGCCACGGCGCTGGCGAGCACCTTCGCGACCGGCTCGCTGGCCGCCTGCGGGGCGAACCGGAGCACGGCCAAGGCGTCGGCGGCGCTACGTCCCTTGATGAGCTCGATCACCCGGCGCACCTTGGTCGGCGAGTCCCGGACGAAGCGAGCCCGCGCGTAAGCCGTAGGCAGAGCCTCGACTGTCGCGTCGTTCTGGGCGTTCATCGCTACTTCCCTTGTCTTGTTTCGTGCCCGCTCAGCGGCGGCGCGACTTGCGGTCGTCCTTGATGTGGCCCTTGAAGGTCCGCGTCGGGGCGAACTCGCCCAGCTTGTGACCCACCATGGCCTCGGTGACGAACACCGGGACGTGCTTGCGGCCGTCGTGAACGGCGATCGTGTGACCCAGGAAGTCCGGGATGATCGTCGAGCGACGCGACCAGGTCTTGATCACGGTCTTCTTGTTGGCCTCGTTCAGCGCGTCCACCTTCTTGAGCAGGTGGTCGTCCACGAACGGGCCCTTCTTGAGGCTACGTGGCATGTTGTTCTACCTCCCTGCTCAGCGCTTGTTCTTGCCGGTACGGCGACGGCGGACGATCATGGCGTCACTGGCCTTGCGGCGACGCGTGCGGCCTTCGGGCTTGCCGTTCGGGTTCACCGGGTGGCGACCACCGGACGTCTTGCCTTCACCACCACCGTGCGGGTGGTCGACCGGGTTCATCACGACGCCACGGACGGTGGGGCGCTTGCCGCGCCAGCGGTTACGACCCGCCTTGCCCCAGTTGATGTTGGCGTGCTCGGAGTTGCCCACCTCGCCGACGGTCGCGCGGTTGCGCACGTCGACGTTGCGGATCTCGCCCGACGGAAGCCGCAGCTGGGCGTAAGGCCCGTCCTTGGCGACCAGCTGCACCTTGGCGCCGGCGGACCGCGCCATCTTCGCGCCGCCACCGGGGCGGAGCTCGATCGCGTGGATCACGGTGCCGACCGGGATGTTGCGCAGCGGCAGGTTGTTGCCCGGCTTGATGTCGGCCCGGGGGCCGTTCTCGACGGTGTCGCCCTGCTTCAGCTTCTCCGGCGCGATGATGTAGCGCTTCTCGCCGTCGGCGTAGTGCAGCAGCGCGATGCGCGCGGTGCGGTTGGGGTCGTACTCGATGTGCGCGACCTTGGCCGGCACGCCGTCCTTGTCATTGCGACGGAAGTCGATGACGCGGTAAGCGCGCTTGTGGCCGCCACCCTTGTGACGGGTGGTGATCTTGCCCGACGAGTTGCGACCGCCCGAACCGCTCAGCGGACGCAGCAGCGACTTCTCCGGCGTGGAGCGGGTGATCTCGGCGAAGTCCGAGACGCTCGAACCGCGACGACCCGGGGTCGTCGGCTTGTACTTGCGGATGCCCATTGTCAGCTCAGTCCTTTACGCGGTGGGTCCGCCGAAGATCTCGATCGCCTTGCTCTCAGGCGAAAGAGTCACGATGGCGCGCTTGGTGTCCTTGCGCTTGCCGAAGCCCGCGCGAGTCCGCTTCCGCTTGCCCTGACGGTTGGCCGTGTTGACGCTGACCACCTTGACACCGAACACCTTCTCGACCGCGATCTTGATCTGGGTCTTGTTGGCGTCCGGGCGGACGATGAACGTGTACTTGTGGTCCTCGAGCAGCCCGTAGGACTTCTCCGAGATGACCGGCGCGAGCAGAATGTCGCGGGGGTCCGGAATGGCGACCGAGCTCACTTCTCGTCACTCCCTTCCGAAACTTCGCCCGACCGCGCGGAGGCCTTCACGGCCTTGCCACGAACGGGGCCCGCCACGAACGCGTCGTACGCGGCCTTGGTGAACACGACGTCGTCGTTGACCAGCACGTCGTAGGTGTTGAGCTGGTCGGCCCAGAGCAGGTGAATGCTCGGGAGGTTCCGCGCGGAAACCCAGGTCAGCTCGTCGTCGCGGTGCAGCACCACGAGAACGCGCTTCGCCTGCGTGACAGCGGCGATGGCGGTCTTCGCGGCCTTGGTCGACGGCTTCTCGCCGGTGACCAGCTCGGTCACGACGTGCAGCTGACCGGCGCGCGCCCGGTCGGAGAGGGCGCCACGCAGAGCGGCGGCCTTCATCTTCTTCGGGGTGCGCTGCGTGTAGTCGCGCGGCGTGGGGCCGTGGACGACGCCACCGCCGGCGAACTGCGGCGCGCGGGTCGAACCCTGGCGGGCACGACCGGTGCCCTTCTGGCGGTACGGCTTCTTGCCGCCACCGGAGACCTCACCACGGGTCTTCGTGTCGTGCGTGCCCTGGCGCGCGGCGGCCAGCTGGCCGATCACGACCTGGTGCATCAGCGCGATGTTGGCCTGCACGTCGAAGATCTCCTCGGGGAGATCCACGGTGCCGTCGGCTTTACCGGCCGGGGTCTTCAGCTCGACGCTTGTCATTCGGATTTACCACCCTTCGCGGCGCTGCGCACGAACAGCAGGCCGCCCTTGGGACCGGGCACGGCGCCCTTGATCAGCAGCAGGCCGTCCTCGGCACGCACGGCGTGCACGGTGAGGCCCTGCGTGGTGACCCGGTCCGAGCCCATCCGGCCTGCCATGCGCAGGCCCTTGAACACGCGGCCGGGGGTGGCGCAGCCACCGATCGAACCCGGCTTGCGGTGCACGGCCTGGGCACCGTGGCTCGCGCCCTGGCCCTTGAAGCCGTGGCGCTTCATGACACCGGCGTAGCCCTTGCCCTTGCTGGTCCCGGTCACGTCGACCTCGGTGCCGGCGGCGAACACCTCAGCGGTGATCTCCTGTCCGACCTCGTAGGTGTCCGCGTCCGTGGTACGCAGCTCGGCGACGAACCGCCGCGGCGTCACGCCCGCTTTGTCGAAGTGGCCCGTGCGCGGCTTGTTCACCTTGCGCGGGTCGACCGCGCCGAACGCCAGCTGCACGGCCACGTAGCCGTCCTTGTCCTGCGTCCGAACCTGGGTCACCACGTTCGGACCGGCCTTCACGACGGTGACCGGGACAACCCGGTTCTGCTCGTCGAAGACCTGGGTCATGCCGAGCTTGGTGCCCAGGATGCCCTTCATCTGCCTGTCAGACATGAGTCTCTTACTCTCCGCCGCTCGCCAGCCGCTACTGGATGTTGACGTCGACGCTCGCCGGCAGGTCGATGCGCATGAGCGCGTCGACCGTCTTCGGCGTCGGGTCGAGGATGTCGATCAGACGCTTGTGCGTGCGCATCTCGAAGTGCTCGCGCGAGTCCTTGTACTTGTGCGGCGAGCGGATGACGCAGTAAACGTTCTTCTCGGTGGGCAGCGGCACCGGCCCGACAACACGGGCGCCGGTGCGCGTGACCGTCTCCACGATCTTGCGCGCCGAGGTGTCGATCGCCTCGTGGTCGTAGGCCTTGAGCCGGATGCGGATCTTCTGTCCCGCCATGGTGGCTGCTCGTTCCTTCGTCGTCTCGTGCCGCTGTGTCTCGTCAACCTGGGCCTGAGCCCCGGTTTCAGCAGTTCAACGGCCCTGTCCCCGGTCCACGCGGTCGGGCGTGTCGCGCCCGACGCACAGACGGATCCCGTGGGATCGTCCTGCCTGGTCTTCCTCAACGTGAGGAGGCCGCGAGCCTGCTGCGTCCAGGAACTACGCGGCCGACTGCTTGGCCTTTGCCCGCTAGCCGCACCCCGAAGGAAGAGCTGGACGGACCGTGGCTGCTCGTACAGGGGCGGCCGGAACCCCGTGAGTCATTCGCACAACTCTGGGATTCGGCCGCCCCGGGACGAGCAACCTGAATAGTGTCGCACACGTGAGTTGACGCCCCTGACCGGGGGGTGTATTGACCCGGTCAGAGGCGTCGAAATCACTTGATGATCTTGGTGACCTGACCCGCACCCACGGTGCGGCCGCCCTCGCGAATCGCGAAGCGCAGGTTCACGTCCATGGCGACCGGCTGGATCAGCGCCACCGAGATGTCGGTGTTGTCGCCCGGCATGACCATTTCCGTGCCCTCGGGGAGGGTCACGACGCCGGTCACGTCGGTGGTGCGGAAGTAGAACTGCGGGCGGTAGTTGTTGAAGAACGGGGTGTGACGGCCACCCTCGTCCTTCGACAGGATGTAGACCCGGCCCTCGAAGTCGGTGTGCGGGGTGGTGGTACCCGGCTTCACGACGACCTGGCCGCGCTCGACGTCCTCACGCTTGATACCGCGGACGAGGAGGCCGACGTTGTCGCCCGCCTGGCCCTGGTCCAGCAGCTTGCGGAACATCTCGACACCGGTGACGGTGGTCTTGGTCGACTTTTCCTTGATGCCGACGATCTCGACCTCTTCGTTCACGTTGACCACGCCACGCTCGACGCGGCCGGTCACGACCGTGCCGCGACCGGTGATCGTGAAGACGTCCTCGATCGGCATGAGGAACGGCTTGTCGAGCTCGCGCACCGGGTCCGGCACGTTGTCGTCGACAGCGGTCATGAGCTCGAGGACAGCCTCGGCCCACTTGGCGTCGCCCTCGAGAGCCTTCAGGCCCGACACGCGCACGACCGGCGCGTCGTCGCCCGGGAACTCCTGCGAGGACAGCAGCTCGCGAACCTCGAGCTCGACGAGCTCCAGGATCTCCTCGTCGTCCACCATGTCGGCCTTGTTCAGCGCGACCACGATGTAGGGCACGCCGACCTGGCGGGCGAGCAGCACGTGCTCGCGGGTCTGCGGCATCGGGCCGTCGGTGGCGGCCACGACCAGGATCGCGCCGTCCATCTGGGCGGCACCGGTGATCATGTTCTTGATGTAGTCCGCGTGACCGGGGGCGTCGACGTGCGCGTAGTGACGCTTCTCGGTCTGGTACTCGACGTGCGAGATGTTGATCGTGATACCGCGCTGGCGCTCTTCGGGCGCGTTGTCGATCTGGTCGAACGCACGCGACTCGTTGAGCTCCGGGTACTTGTCGTGCAGAACCTTGGTGATCGCCGCGGTCAGCGTGGTCTTGCCGTGGTCGACGTGACCGATGGTCCCGATGTTGACGTGCGGCTTGCTCCGCTCGAACTTCGCCTTCGCCACTGGAATGTCCTCCTGGACTGATTTCGCTTTGTGCTCACCGGCCGGCGTGGCTGCCGGCCGGCGATTGTGTCTCGTCTTTGCTGCGGACGTTCAGGAGTGTTCCTTATGCCCGCGAGCGAAGGGGAACTACTCCCCCGTCGCCTTCGCGATGATTTCCTTCGCGACGTTCGCGGGAACCTCGGCGTAGGAGTCGAACACCATCGAGTAGTTCGCGCGACCCTGGGTGCGAGACCGCAGGTCGCCGACGTAACCGAACATCTCCGACAGCGGCACCAGTGCCTTCACGACACGGGTACCGGCGCGCTCCTCCATGGCCTGGATCTGGCCACGGCGGGAGTTGAGGTCACCGATCACGTCACCCATGTAGTCCTCGGGAGTCGTGACCTCGACCGCCATGAGCGGTTCGAGGATGACCGGGCCGGCCTTCTTCGCGGCTTCCTTCATCGCCATGGAACCGGCGATCTTGAACGCCATTTCGGAAGAGTCGACCTCGTGGTACGCGCCGTCCAACAAGGTGAACTTCAACCCGACGAGCGGGTAGCCGGCCAGCACGCCGTACTGCATGGCGTCCTGCGCGCCCGCGTCGACCGACGGGATGTACTCCCGCGGCACGCGGCCACCGGAGACCTTGTTGTCGAACTCGTAAAGTGCACCGTCGGTCGTCTGCAGCGGCTCGAGCTTCACGATGACCTTCGCGAACTGCCCGGAACCACCGGTCTGCTTCTTGTGCACGTAGTCGAGCTTGTCGACCGTCTTCTTGATCGTCTCGCGGTAGGCGACCTGCGGCTTACCGATGTTCGCCTCGACCTTGTAGTCGGACTTCATGCGGTTCACCAGCACCTCGAGGTGCAGCTCGCCCATGCCCGCGATGATCGTCTGGCCCGTGTCCTCGTCGAGCTGGACCTGGAAGGTGGGGTCTTCCTCGGCCAGCTTCTGGATCGCGAGCGACAGCTTCTCCTGGTCGGCCTTCGTCTTCGGCTCGATGGCCACGCGGATAACGGGATCCGGGAAGGTCATCGACTCGAGGACGACCGGGTTCTGCGGGTCGGCCAGCGTGTCACCGGTCGTGGTGTCCTTCAGGCCGATGACCGCGTAGATGTGGCCGGCCTGGGCCTCCTCGACCGGGTTCTCCTTGTTGGAGTGCATCTGGAAGAGCTTCCCGATGCGCTCCTTGCGCTCCTTGGTCGCATTGACGACCTGGGTGCCCGCGGAGACCTTGCCCGAGTAGACCCGGATGTAGGTCAGCTTGCCGAAGAACGGGTGCGCGGCGATCTTGAAGGCGAGCGCGGAGAACGGCTCGTCGACAGACGGCTTGCGCAGGACCGGGGTCTCCCCGTCCGGCAGCGTGCCCTCGACGGCCGGCACGTCCAGCGGGGACGGCAGGTAGTCGATGACCGCGTCCAGCATCGGCTGCACGCCCTTGTTCTTGAACGCGGAACCGGTGAGCACCGGGTACGCCTCACGAGCGACGGTGAGCTTGCGGATGCCGGACTTGATCTCGGCTTCCGTGAGCTCTTCGCCCTCGAGGAACTTCTCCATGTAGGAGTCGTTCGTCTCGGCGACGGCCTCGACCAGCTTCTCGCGGTACTCGGCCGCGCGGTCGGCGAGCTCGGCCGGGATCTCCTCGACGGAGTAGTCCTCGCCCTTGCTCACCTCGCCCCGCCAGGTCAGCGCCTTCATGCGGACCAGGTCGATGACACCCTCGAAGTCGTTCTCGGCGCCGATCGGCAGCTGGATGACCAGCGGCCGGGCACCGAGGCGCTCCTCGATGGTGCGCACGGTGAAGTAGAAGTCGGCGCCCAGCTTGTCCATCTTGTTGACGAAACAGATGCGCGGGACTTCGTACTTGTCCGCCTGCCGCCAGACCTGCTCGGACTGCGGCTCGACGCCTTCCTTGCCGTCGAAGACGGCCACGGCGCCGTCGAGCACGCGGAGCGAGCGCTCCACCTCGACGGTGAAGTCGACGTGCCCGGGGGTGTCGATGATGTTGATCTGGTGATCGGCCCAGAACGTGGTGGTGGCAGCCGAGGTGATGGTGATACCCCGCTTCTGCTCCTCCTCCATCCAGTCCATGGTGGCGGCGCCGTCGTGGACTTCGCCGATCTTGTAGTTGATCCCGGTGTAGAACAGGATCCGCTCGGTGGTGGTGGTCTTACCGGCGTCGATGTGCGCCATGATCCCGATGTTGCGGACCTTGTTCAGGTCGGTCAGCACTTCACGTGCCACGAGAGTGTTCCCCTGTCTCGAACGTGGGGCCCGGCATGGCTTGGATCGGCAGCCGGGCGGTCATCACCAGCGGTAGTGCGCGAAGGCCTTGTTGGACTCGGCCATCTTGTGCGTGTCTTCACGGCGCTTGACGCTGGCGCCAAGACCGTTGCTCGCGTCGAGCAGCTCGTTCTGCAGCCGCTCGATCATGGTCTTCTCGCGGCGAGCCTGCGAGAAGGAGACCAGCCAGCGCAGGGCCAGCGTGGTGGAGCGGCCGGGCTTGACCTCGATCGGCACCTGGTAGGTGGCGCCACCGACGCGGCGGCTCTTCACCTCGATGGTGGGCTTCACGTTGTCGAGCGCGCGCTTCAGCGTGACGACCGGGTCGGTGCCGGTCTTCTCGCGAGCGCCTTCCAGCGCGCCGTACACGATGCGCTCGGCCAGCGACCGCTTCCCGTCCTTCAGCACCTTGTTCACCAGCTGGGTGACCAGCGGGGAGGCGTAGACCGGGTCGGAGATCAGAGGCCGCTTCGGGGCCGGACCCTTGCGGGGCATTAGCTCTTCTCCTTCTTCGCGCCGTAGCGGCTGCGCGCCTGCTTGCGGTTCTTCACACCCTGGGTGTCGAGCGAACCGCGGATGATCTTGTAGCGAACACCAGGCAGGTCCTTCACCCGGCCACCGCGCACGAGCACCATCGAGTGCTCCTGCAGGTTGTGACCCTCACCGGGGATGTACGCCGTGACCTCGATGCCGCTCGTCAGCTTCACGCGAGCAACCTTGCGCAGAGCGGAGTTCGGCTTCTTCGGGGTCGTGGTGTACACGCGGGTGCACACGCCACGACGCTGCGGGCTCCCCTTGAGGGCCGCGGTCTTCTGCTTGGCAGCCTTGTCCTGGCGGCCCTTGCGGACCAGCTGCTGGATCGTGGGCAATGGACCAGCTTCCTGTCGTGATCTGCTTCTTCGTGTCTTCACCGGCCCCCGCGGTCGGGCGTGTCGGCCCGCGTCACGGTCTCTCGACCGGTACTTTCCCGAAGGGGTTTTCCGTCGGAACCCCACGTGGACGAGGCCGGTGAACCGGGTGCGCGAGCACCCCGCTCATGCCGTACGGCACGCGGAGCGGCCCGACGCCTGCCGGGCACGGTCTCCAAAGATACCCGGCCATCCGACGGGTGGTCCGGGCGGGGGGTCCGAAGGGACGGTGACCGGCCATCGTAACCCCAGATAGGGGCCCTGCGGCTACAGCCTCGCGGGCCACCCGGCAGGTAGAACGTGACGGACGTCCCTGCTATTCCTCGTCCGGCTTCGCGTGGTCGGGCCGCCCCGGGTTGGGGTCGCGCGACAGATCGATCAGCGGGTGAACGCCGGCCCCCTCAGGCGCGGCGTGGTGCCCCTTCTTGTCCTGCTGCCCCTCTTCAGGCCGGTCGGCGGTGCCGTTGCCGTCCATAACGCACTCCTCAAGTCGGTTTCCCTGCGAATCGCACGCTACCCATTTCCACGAACGGGTGACACACGGGGACCGAACGTCGCATTCGGCGACTGATCGACTTCCCCGTTATCCAGTGGACGAACGGGTCACGATGATCTGGTGACCACGAGCTGGACAATCACGCCGATCTCCGTCGACCACTTCGACTCGCGCGCGATCCTGCGCGCATACCTCACGGATGTCGCGAGCCGCTATTGGGGCCGCCCGGCCACGGGGGCCGAGGTCGACCAGGCCCTGGCCGAGGCGCCCAGCTCCGACCTGGTGCCGCCGACCGGCGCGTTCCTCGTCGCCCGCCTGCCCGACGGCACCGTGACCGGCTGCGCCGGCACTCGCGTGGTGCGGCCGGGACTGAACGAGCTCACCAAGGTCTACGTGCGCCCGGCCCACCGCGGCCAGGGCGGCGGCGCCCGGCTCGTCGCCGCGGCCGAGGAGGCGGCGCGATCACTGGGCGCCGAGGTGCTGCGGCTCGACACCCGCCACGACCTCGTGGAGGCCAGGGCGCTGTACACACGGGTCGGGTACACCGAGGTCGAACCGTTCAACGACGACAAGTACGCGGAGCACTGGTTCTCGAAATCGCTGGTGTGACGCGGACTTCGTTCGTCCACAGTGGATTCTCTGAGTCCACAACGGACCCGCGCCGGCGGCCGGGCGCCGAAGTGGCGCCGGCCACGGGCGAGGGAAAAAATTCACGACTTCGCAGCGCGAACGCGACAGAAGCGGCATAATCCGCACGTCCGCACACCCGTCGTGCACGTGAGGGGGCCGCCGTGTCGGCTGAGCTGGATCGACTCGTCGCCGAGTTCGAGAAGTTCCAGAGCAGGATCAAGCAGGCCGAGGCGAGCTTCGCCAAGGTCGGCGACATGCAGGACGAGGTGACCGCGCTCGAAGCCACCGCGATGTCTCCCGACCGCGCCGTGACGGTCGTCGCGGGCGCCGGCGGCTCGGTGAAGGACATCCGCCTCACCGAAGCCGCCCTGAAACAGCAGCCCCAGCAGCTGGCCACCACCCTCCTGTCGACGCTGCATCGTGCCGTCGCCGACGCCGCGCTGAAGCAGGCCGGCATCGTCGACGCGCACGTGGGTGCCGCCTTCGGCGTCGACGTGTCCGGCCAGGTCCTCGAGGCCCAGGCCGAAGCGATGGGAACCACGGCGGACGAGCTGAAGTCCAACGCCTCGGAAGCACAGCCGGCCCCCCGGCGGCTCTCGGACGACGACCTCGAACACGGCGACATCCTGCGCCACGACGAGCCGCCGGCCGCTCCCCCGCCGCCCCCGCCGGCCAAACCGGCCGACGACGGCGTCCGGCGCCTGTGGAACCACGAGGAGGACTGATGAGCCACGACGTAGATCCGCAGATCCTGAAGAACTACTCGGGTGACCTCGGGCATTACAAAGACGAGGCGAACAAATTCGGCAACCTCGTGAGCCAGGCCGATGTGACGGACCGATCGTGGGGCCTGATCGGTCTCGCTGTGAAACAGACCTACACCGGCAAGCTCGAGGATCTGCGAGAACTCCTCGATCTGATGAAGGACGGCGTCGACGCTCTCAGCGGGAAGATGACCGATGCCGCCGCGATCTACGACGGCCACGAGAAGGACACCGTCATGACGTTCAGCAAGTTCAAGGCGAACATCGACGGACCGCTCTGAGCACGGGGAGATCAAAAATGGCCGACAGCATCGCCAATGGCATCGAGGTAACGGAGTACGACGAGAGTTTCGGCAAGAACGCGGTCGATGCGGCGAAGAAGACCCCGTTCATCGGCAAAGGCGTCAGCACGATCTCCAACCTCGCCACCAACATCTCCGGGGCCGACGGCATCGGCGACATAGCGGCAGCGGGTGGTCAGCTGGTCCAGGATGGCGCCGGATTCGTGGCCGGCGCGGCAGCCGACGTGGCCAGCTTCGCGCTCGACCCGGTCGGGTGGCTGGTCAGCAACGGCCTCAACATGTTGCTGGAGCTGGTGCAGCCCATGCAGGACGCTCTGCACTTCGTGACCGGCGACGGCCCCTCGTTGAAGACCGCATCGGGAAACTTCACCAAGATCGGCACCAGCTTCGTCGCATTGGCGGACGACTTCGTCAAGTTCGGCGACGACACGTTGCGGACCTGGCAAGGCGAGGGCGGAGACGCAGCCCGGAAGGCGCTGGCCGAGTTCTCCACCGGCATCAAGGGCATCGGTTCGAGCGCCGGTGCGGTCGCCGAGACGCTTCAAATGTGGTCGATGGTCATGACCGTGATCGAGGAGGTCGTCAAGGCCATCATCAGCGAGCTGGTCAGCTGGCTGATCTACATCTGGATCCCTGCACTCGCGGCGTCGGTCATCAGCCTCGGCTCGACGGTCGCCGCCGCCATGACGGCGTCGGTCGCGAAGGCGGCCGGCACGTTCAGCAGGATCGCGGCCAAGCTGGGCAAACTCGGTGAGCTGCTCACCAAGTTCGCAAAGTTCCTCGCGAAATGGACCGACGACCTGATCAAGCAAGGTGCGAAGTTCACCCGGTCCGGCACCCGAGTCACCCCGGGCATGGAGAAGACGATCGCCGGCGCGGTGGCCACGGGCGGCAATTTCCGGATTCGCGCGACCGCGGACTCGGCCTTGGACGTGGTCAAGGGTGTACCCAAGCAGGTGTTCAAGCAGGTGACCGGGGTGAACCCGGCCGACCTGAGCAAGGGTTCGGCCTACGTGGGCAAGGGCCTGTTCGACATGGGCAACAAGGCGGTGACCAACGCGCGGGACATGCACAAGGCGGGTGACGCCGGCGACGCGAGCGGGCACCACACCGACGAAGAGACCCGCGAGAACCTGGACATGGACCAGTAGGTGGACGACGTGCTCGGACCATGGTTCATCGTCGGCGGCTACGCGCTCGGGTTGGTGCTGCTGTTGCTCGGCAACCGCTTCGACGGGCGGCGCGCGACCGCGGCGGCGGTCTGTTTCGCCCTGTGCGGGATCGTGCTTGTCGAGACGACGCTGTACTGGCTTTCAGCCGGCACCGGCAGCAACGTGCCTCAGCTGCTGTGGATCGTGGCTCCGGTCGCCTTCGTGGCGTTCGTGGCGTGGCGGAGCTGGCGACAGCGGACGTGGATCGCTCGGGTGGCGGGGTCGACCACGCGGCAAGGGTTCGGCGTGCTCCCCCACCTCGGCCGAGGAGTAGCGCTCGACCACCCGGACCCTGATCCGGTGCGCACCACGGTCGAGTTCGATCAGCAGGGTCACCGGGTGCTGGGCATCGAGTACTCGACCGCCCGCCGGGAGGAGGACGAGCGGTTCGCCGGAGCCGCCAAGGTCGCGGAGCAACTCGACTCGATCTATTCGGCGGTACAGCTGCGGATTCCGACCGTGCCGGCGCTGGTGGTCTCGCCGCGAACCGGCGCGTTCGAGCCGGACCACTTCACCCCGCTGGAAGACGCGCGGATCACCCGTAACTCGTTCGGCTGGCTGAAGCCCGACCTCGCGCTGGACACCTTCGAAGTCGACGCCGAGTTCGACCGCCGGTTCAGTGTGACCACGTCCGATCCGGAGTTCGCCGCAGCGGTGCTCACCGGCGAGGCCCGCGCGTTGCTCCTCTGCGACTTGTGGTTCCGCGTGCACCAGGTCGCGCTTCACGGCGACGCGATGTGGACCAGTGAATCGGGTGGCCTGACCGAAGATCGCACGTTCGGCAATTCCCGCCGACTCGCAATGCTGGCCGCGGCGATACCCAGTCCGATCTGGGAGGTGTGGTCGGGCGACAAGGCGTTTGCCGCGGTGGCCGCCGGCTCCGACACGAGCTACAACTCCTGGCACGGCGGCCGTGGGGGGTTCGTGCGCACGCCGGTCAACCGCTTCCGCGAAACTGCCGACCGGCAGCCGCTGTCGTCCATGTCGATCGCCGTTCGAACACTGATCGCCGCTGTGCTGGTCCTTCCCGGTTTGTCCACCGCGGTGAACTCGGTCGCGGCACTCACCGGCGTGGCCCCCGAGGTGCAGCTCACCGTCACGAAGACGATCGAGGGCTACGCCGACAGTTCCTGCTCTTCGTGCTCTCAGACCGATCAGGTCAGCGGCACCTACGAGTTCGACGGAACGATCCACCGAGTAGACCGCACCTGGTGGATGTCGTGGACCGCGATGCCGGAAAAGGGCTCGGTCGTCGAGGTGTCACGCGGGCCGGTGTGGTGGCATCCGATCATCGAGCGGCCGGATACCGCCGTGATGATGTTCTTACTCGCTCTGCTGCCGCTCCTGGCGGGCGCATTGCTCGCCAAGGCCACCTACCGGCCGAGGCCGCCCCGGCGCGTCAGGAAGCTACGCAAGGCCCAGGAAACAACCATCGCGTAGCTACAACCGCGTGCCGCAGTCGCCGCAGAAGATCGCGCCGGCGGTCGAGGGCTTGCCGCATTCGGTGCAGTGGACCGTGGGGGCCAGGGACGAGCCGCAGGCGGCGCAGAACTTGCCGCCCTCGGCCTTCACGCCGCAGCTGGGGCAGGTGAGGTGGGCGCGGGTGTCCAGGTCGAGGTCGCGGGTCCAGTCGCGGTCGCGGGCGCGGTCCCAGATCTGGTCGCGCTGCGCGGACGCCTGAGCGCGCGAGACCTCCTCCGCGACGCTCGGCGAGCAGCGCAGGCACTGTCCGATCTCGGTGTTCCAGCACTGGTCCGCGCACATCCAGTCGCCGCAGCCGCGGCACTGGCGGAAGTTCGGCGAGATCTCCTTCACCGCGGCCGCGAGCGCGCGGTCCTTCGCCGAGGAGTTCGTGGCGCGGTCGTAGCGCCACTGGTCGGCCGAGTAGCTCAGGTCCTGCAGCTTGCCGCCGAAGAACGAGCCCACCGCGCGCAGCACACCGCGGCCCGTCTCCATCGCGTCGCGCTGGAAGGCCGACCGGTGGCCGTTCCCGCAGCGCTCGCAGCGGAACTCGAACTGGTAGCCCTGGGTGTTGGAGATGTCGGAGAAGTTGTCCGTGAACGGCACGACGTCAGCCACGGCCGCCACGCTAGGCCGCCGGCACCGGCGCGAGGACCGTAGAAGTGCCGACAACAACGGAACTACCGAGTGCATCCATCTCAGCTGAAACCAACCCACGAAGAAGGCCCCCGTCCCGGAAACCGGGAACGGGGGCCTTCTCAGCTACTGGCTACGAAACGGTCAGCGGAAGTCGCGGCCGAAGTCGTAGTCGTCGAGCGGCACGGCGGCACCGGTGCCCGACCCGAAGACGTCCGGCGTGTAGTAGCCGTCGTCGTAGGACGGGATGGCGTACGCGGCGACGCGCGCCTCCTCGGTGGGCTGCACCTGGATGTTCCGGTACTTGTTGATGCCCGTACCGGCCGGGATCAGCTTACCGATGATCACGTTCTCCTTGAGGCCCACGAGCCGGTCCGAACGGCCGTTGATGGCCGCGTCGGTCAGGACTCGCGTGGTCTCCTGGAACGAGGCCGCCGACAGCCACGAGTCCGTGGTCAGCGACGCCTTCGTGATGCCCATCAGCACCGGACGACCCGAAGCCGGCTCGCCGCCTTCGGAGACCGTCGACCGGTTGCGCGCCTCGAACTTCGTCCGCTCGGGCAGCTCGCCCGGCAGGAAGTCCGTGCCACCCGAGTCGATGACCGTGACGCGGCGCAGCATCTGCCGCACGATGACCTCGATGTGCTTGTCGTGGATCGACACACCCTGCGCGCGGTACACCTTCTGGACCTCGTCGGTGAGGTGCATCTGCGCCTCACGCGGGCCCATCACGCGGAGCACCTCGTGCGGGTCGGGCGTGCCCTCGAGCAGCTGCTGCCCGACGTTGACGTGGTCACCGTCGCCCAGCGGGCCGTTCGGGGTGTTGGCGAGTCGCTGCCGCTTGGACAGCTTGTCGAAGACGATCTCCTCCGACCCGTCGTCCGGGATCAGGGTGATCTTCCAGAACCGCTCGCTCTCCTCGATCCGCACGCGGCCGTCGACGTCCGCGATCGGCGCCTTGCCCTTCGGCACGCGAGCCTCGAAGAGCTCGGTGACACGGGGCAGACCGGTCGTGATGTCGTCACCGGCGACACCACCCTGGTGGAACGTACGCATCGTCAGCTGCGTACCCGGCTCACCGATCGACTGGGCGGCGACGATGCCGACGGCCTCGCCGACGTCGACGAGCTCACCCGTCGCCATCGAACGGCCGTAGCAGGTCGCACACACGCCGACCGCCGACTCACAGGTGAGGACCGAGCGGACCTTGACCTTCGTGATGCCGCTGGAGAGCAGCTTCTCGATGGCCGGGTCGCCGACGTCGTCACCGGCGTTGAGCACCACGTTGCCCTTGGCGTCCACCGCGTCCGTCGCGAGGTTCCGCGCGTACACGCTGGTTTCCACGTGCTGGTCGGGAACGACCTTGCCGTCGCCGACGTCCTCGCCGACGACCATCATGATGCCGCGCGTGGTGCCGCAGTCGACCTCGCGGACGATGACGTCCTGCGACACGTCCACCAGACGACGGGTCAGGTAACCCGAGTCGGCGGTACGCAGCGCCGTGTCCGCCAGACCCTTGCGGGCACCGTGCGTGGCGATGAAGTACTCCGCCACCGACAGGCCTTCACGGAAGTTGGCCTTGATCGGGCGCGGGATGTACTCACCCTTCGGGTTCGACACCAGGCCACGCATGCCGGCCAGCGACCGGACCTGCGTCATGTTGCCCGCCGCGCCCGACTTCACGATCATGGCGATCGGGTTGTCGTCCGGCAGCGCCGTCTCCATGATCTTGTGGACCTCTTCGGTGGCCTGCGTCCACACCTTCACGAGCTCGTTGTTGCGCTCGGTGTGGGACAGCTGACCACGCTGGTACCGCTTCTCGACCTGGTCGGCCTTGCCCTCGTACTCGTCGAGGATGGCCTTCTTGCCCTGGGGCACGAGCACGTCGGAAATGGCCACCGTGACGCCCGAGCGGGTCGCCCAGTAGAAACCGGCGTCCTTGAGCTTGTCGAGCGTCTGCGCCACCTGCGTCATCGAGTAGCGCTCGGCGAGGTCGTTCACGATCGCGGCCTGACGCTTCTTCGGCATCGGCTCGTTGATGAACGGGTAGTCCGCCGGCAGCAGGTCGTTGAACAGCACGCGACCCAGCGTCGTCTCGGCCAGCCACATCTTGCCCGGCTCCCAGCCCGCCTCGGCGAGACGAGCCTCGTCGGCCTTGGCCGGCTGGCGGTCGGTGATGCGGATCTTGATCGGGGCGTGCAGGCTCAGCGCCTTGAGGTCGAAGGCCATGATGGCCTCGGCCGGCGAGGAGTACGCGTTGCCCGCGCCGTCGGCCTTCTCGTTGAGGCGCGTCAGGTGGAACAGACCCGTGACCATGTCCAGACGCGGCATGGCGAGCGGGCGGCCCGACGCCGGCGAGAGGATGTTGTTCGCCGACAGCATCAGGATGCGGGCCTCGGCCTGGGCCTCGGCCGACAGCGGCAGGTGCACCGCCATCTGGTCACCGTCGAAGTCCGCGTTGAACGCCTCGCAGACCAGCGGGTGCAGCTGGATGGCCTTGCCTTCCACCAGCTGCGGCTCGAAGGCCTGGATGCCGAGGCGGTGCAGGGTCGGTGCGCGGTTCAGCATCACCGGGTGGCCGGTGATGACCTCTTCGAGCACGTCCCACACCTGCGGGCGCGAGCGCTCCACCATCCGCTTGGCGGACTTGATGTTCTGCGCGTGGTTCAGGTCGACCAGCCGCTTCATGACGAACGGCTTGAACAGCTCGAGCGCCATGTCCTTCGGCAGACCGCACTGGTGCAGCTTCAGCTGCGGGCCGACGATGATGACCGAACGGCCCGAGTAGTCCACGCGCTTGCCGAGCAGGTTCTGACGGAACCGGCCCTGCTTGCCCTTGAGCAGGTCGGACAGCGACTTCAGCGGCCGGTTGCCCGGGCCGGTGACGGGACGACCGCGGCGGCCGTTGTCGAACAGCGCGTCGACGGCCTCCTGCAGCATCCGCTTCTCGTTGTTCACGATGATCTCGGGCGCGCCGAGGTCGATGAGCCGCTTCAACCGGTTGTTGCGGTTGATCACGCGGCGGTACAGGTCGTTCAGGTCCGACGTGGCGAAGCGGCCACCGTCGAGCTGCACCATCGGGCGCAGGTCCGGCGGGATGACCGGCACGGCGTCGAGCACCATGCCGCGCGGGTCGTTGCCGGTCGCCTGGAAGGCGGCCACGACCTTGAGGCGCTTGAGTGCGCGCAGCTTCTTCTGGCCCTTGCCGTTGCGAATGGTGTCGCGCAGGTTGTCGGCCTCGGCGGCGACGTCGAACTCGGCGGCCAGCTTCTGGATGGCCTCCGCGCCCATGCCACCGGTGAAGTACTCGCCGTAGCGGTCGACGAGCTCGCGGTAGAGCAGCTCGTCGGCGATCAGCTGGCGGGTGTCGAGCTTCGTGAAGGTCGTCCAGACCTCCTCGAGACGGTCGAGCTCGCGGCCGGCGCGGTCGCGCAGCTGACGCATCTCGCGCTCGCCGCCTTCCTTGACCTTGCGGCGGACGTCGGACTTGGCGCCCTCCGCCTCCAGCTCGGCCAGGTCGGCTTCCAGCTTCTGCGCGCGAGCCTCGATGTCCGCGTCACGCTTGGTCTCGAGGTTCTTGCGCTCGACGCCGATCTCGTTCTCGAGGGTCGGCAGGTCGTTGTGGCGCAGCTCCGCGTTCACGCCCGTGATGACGTAGGCCGCGAAGTAGATGATCTTCTCGAGGTCCTTCGGCGCCAGGTCCAGCAGGTAGCCCAGGCGGGACGGAACACCCTTGAAGTACCAGATGTGGGTGACGGGCGCGGCCAGCTCGATGTGGCCCATCCGCTCACGGCGCACCTTGGCGCGGGTCACCTCGACGCCGCAGCGCTCACAGATGATGCCCTTGAAGCGGACGCGCTTGTACTTGCCGCAGTAGCACTCCCAGTCCCGGGTGGGACCGAAGATCTTCTCGCAGAAAAGACCGTCCTTCTCAGGCTTGAGAGTCCGGTAGTTGATGGTCTCCGGCTTCTTGACCTCGCCGTACGACCACTGACGGATGTCATCTGCGGTGGCAAGACCGATGCGGAGCTCATCGAAGAAATTGACGTCCAGCACGTCTTTGCATCCCCTTGGGGTTGTATCGACTAGAGGAATTGGCGGGCGAGCCGGGACCCACGGGAGGCAGGTCCCGGCTCAGCACGCGATCAGTGCACGACGTCGTCCACCGAGGGCGACTCGTTGCGGGACAGGTTGATGCCGAGGTTGGCCGCGGCGCGCTCGAGGTCCTCGTCGTCGGAGTCGCGCATCTCGATGGCCGCACCGTCGCTGGAGAGCACCTCGACGTTCAGGCACAGCGACTGGAGCTCCTTCAGGAGCACCTTGAACGACTCCGGGATGCCCGGCTCGGGGATGTTCTCCCCCTTGACGATGGCCTCGTACACCTTCACGCGGCCGACCACGTCGTCCGACTTGATCGTGAGCAGCTCCTGCAGCGTGTAGGCAGCGCCGTACGCCTGCATCGCCCAGCACTCCATCTCACCGAAGCGCTGGCCACCGAACTGCGCCTTACCACCCAGCGGCTGCTGCGTGATCATCGAGTACGGGCCGGTGGAGCGGGCGTGGATCTTGTCGTCGACCAGGTGGTGCAGCTTCAGGATGTACATGTAGCCGACCGACACCGGGTACGGGTACGGCTCGCCGGAGCGGCCGTCGAACAGCGTGGCCTTGCCGTTCTCCTTGACCATGCGCTCGCCGTCGCGGTTCGGCTTGGTCGAGCCCAGCAGCCCGGTGAGCTCCTCTTCCTTCGCGCCGTCGAACACCGGGGTGGCGGTGTTCGTGTTCGGCGCGACGTCGTAGAGCTCCTCGGACAGGTTGGCCGCCCAGCTCGGGTTGCCCTCGATCGTCCAGCCCTGCGAGGCCAGCCAGCCCAGGTGCAGCTCGAGGATCTGGCCGATGTTCATCCGTCGCGGAACACCGTGGGTGTTCAGGATGATGTCGACCGGGGTGCCGTCCTCCATGAAGGGCATGTCCTCGGCGGGCAGGATCTTGCCGATGACGCCCTTGTTGCCGTGGCGGCCGGCGAGCTTGTCGCCCGGCTGGATCTTGCGCTTCTGGGCCACGTAGACGCGGACCAGCTCGTTGACGCCCGGGGGCAGCTCGTCGTCGTCCTCGCGCGAGAACACGCGGATGCCGATGACCTTGCCGGTCTCGCCGTGCGGCACCTTCAGCGAGGTGTCGCGGACTTCGCGGGCCTTCTCACCGAAGATCGCGCGCAGCAGGCGCTCTTCCGGCGTCAGCTCCGTCTCGCCCTTCGGCGTGACCTTGCCGACCAGGATGTCGCCGTCGCGGACCTCGGCACCGATGCGGATGATGCCGCGCTCGTCGAGGTCGGCGAGCACCTCCTCGGAGACGTTCGGGATGTCCCGGGTGATCTCCTCGGCGCCCAGCTTGGTGTCGCGGGCGTCGATCTCGTGCTCCTCGATGTGGATCGACGTGAGCACGTCGTCCTGCACCAGGCGCTCGGAGAGGATGATCGCGTCCTCGTAGTTGTGGCCCTCCCACGGCATGACCGCCACGAGCAGGTTCTTGCCGAGCGCCATCTCACCGTTTTCGGTGGACGGGCCGTCGGCGATGACCTGGCCCTTTTCGACCCGGTCACCCTCGTTGACGATCGGGCGGTGGTTGAAGCACGTGCCGTGGTTGGAGCGGCGGAACTTGTACAGTCCGTAGCTCTTCCGCGTGCCGTCGTCGTGCATGATCGTGATGATGTCCGCGGACAGCTCCTCGACCACGCCGGCCTGCTCGGCCACGAGGACGTCACCGGCGTCGACCGCGGCGCGCAGCTCCACACCCGTGCCCACGTACGGGGCCTGGTTGCGCAGCAGCGGCACGGCCTGGCGCTGCATGTTCGCGCCCATCAGCGCGCGGTTCGCGTCGTCGTGCTCGAGGAACGGGATCATGGCGGTGGCGACCGAGACCATCTGCCGCGGCGACACGTCCATGTAGTCGATCTCGAGCGGGTCGATCAGCTCGACCTCGCCGCCCTTGCGGCGACCCAGGACCTTGCTCTCGACGAAGTGGCCGTCGTCGGTGATCGGCGCGTTGGCCTGCGCCTTGACGAAGCGGTCTTCCTCGTCCGCGGTCAGGTAGTCGACCTGGTCGGTGACCTGGCCCTCGACGACCTTGCGGTACGGCGTCTCGATGAAGCCGAACGGGTTCACCCGCGCGTAGGAGCAGAGCGAACCGATCAGGCCGATGTTCGGGCCTTCCGGCGTCTCGATCGGGCACATGCGGCCGTAGTGCGACGGGTGGACGTCGCGAACCTCCATGCCGGCGCGCTCACGGGACAGACCACCGGGGCCCAGCGCCGAAAGGCGGCGCTTGTGGGTGAGGCCCGACAGCGGGTTGTTCTGGTCCATGAACTGCGACAGCTGCGAGGTGCCGAAGAACTCCTTGATCGCCGCGCCGATCGGGCGGATGTTGATCAGGGTCTGCGGCGTGATCGCCTCGACGTCCTGCGTGGTCATGCGCTCGCGCACGACGCGCTCGGTGCGGGAGAGACCGACCCGGATCTGGTTCTGGATCAGCTCACCCACCGTGCGCAGGCGACGGTTGCCGAAGTGGTCGATGTCGTCCGTTTCCACGGGGACCTCGACGTTGGACACGCTGGTCATCTTGTCCTCGCCGGCGTGGAGCCGGACCAGGTACTCGATGGCCGAGACGATGTCCTCTTCGGTCAGCGTGCCGGTGTCGTACGGCGTGTCGAGACCGAGCTTCTTGTTGACCTTGTAGCGGCCGACCTTGGCCAGGTCGTAGCGCTTCGGCTTGAAGAACAGGTTCTCCAGCAGCGTCTGCGCGCTCTCCTTCGTGGGCGGCTCGCCCGGACGGAGCTTGCGGTAGATGTCGAGCAGCGCCTCGTCGGTGCCGGCGGTGTGGTCCTTCTCGAGGGTGGCCAGCAGCGTCTCCGAGAAGGAGAAGCGCTCGCGGATCGCCTCGGTGGTCCAGCCCAGCGCCTTCAGCAGCACGGTGACCGGCTGGCGACGCTTGCGGTCGATGCGCACGCCGACGGTGTCGCGCTTGTCGACGTCGAACTCGAGCCACGCACCGCGGCTCGGGATCACGCGCACGCTGAAGACGTCCTTGTCGGTCGTCTTGTCGACACTGCTGTCGAAGTACACGCCCGGGGAACGCACGAGCTGGGACACGACGACCCGCTCGGTGCCGTTGATGATGAAGGTGCCCTTGTCCGTCATCACCGGGAAATCGCCGAGGAAGACCGTCTGGCTCTTGATCTCACCGGTGTTGTTGTTGACGAACTCCGCCGTGACGAACAGCGGGGCCGCGTAGGTCATGTCCTTGTCCTTGCACTCCTCGATCGAGGCCTTGACCTCGTCGAAGCGCGGAGCGGAGAAGGACAGCGACATGGAACCGGAGAAGTCCTCGATCGGCGAGATCTCGTTGAGGACCTCTTCCAGGCCGCCGACCGGGTTTTCTTCACCTTCCTCGACGCGGCGCTCGAACCACGCCTCGGCTCCGGTGAACCACTGGAACGACTGGAGCTGCACGTCCAGCAGGTTGGGGGTGTTGAGGGGTTCGCGGATCTTTGCGAACGAGACCCGCAGGGGCGCGCCGGGGATACCCGTGGACTCCGAGCGGGATACAGCCGAGGTGGTCGCAGCAGTGGCCTGGTTCGCGGGAGAGACTGCCAAGATGCGTCCTTCCGGGGACAATGAGCGGTGAGCAGCCGTGATGGCAACAGGTGCCTTCGCGACTGTCAGGGGTGCCGTGTGCCCACTACTCTAACTACCGGCTCCGGGCAGCCTGAAAGAGGGCAGCGCAAAGAGGCAGTCTAGCCCGAACGACGCGCTCTGTCCAGGGGGCTCTCCTGACGGGGCCCAGCCTCGCTTCTCAGCGTTACCGCGCGGCGTTGTAGCAATGCCTCCGGCCTGCCCGGGTTCTGCGTCCCTCCCGCAAGGTTCGCGCTCCCGGCCGTGACCGTTGGCAGTAAGCCTGAACCCACGAGGCGTCCGAGTCAAGATGCCACACGGGGGTCCGACCGGTTGGCGCAGCGTCGACCAGGGGGTGCGGAGGGTGACAAGCGGGATGATCATCCCGGTTACCGACCGGTACCTGCGGAATCGTGGTGGTGGGGCGCGTTCGGTCGCCGGCGAAACGGTGTTCTGCGTCACGAGAGCCGGGGTGCTTTCGGAGCCCTAGGGGTGGCCGCGGAGGTGCTCGCCGGGCAAGAAACCCGGGCCTCCCGGCCGGAATTCGTCCACCGTGCGGGAATGTCCGAGTCAGGTGAATTTCCCACGACTAGGATTCCGCAGGTCGGATGCTCCGTGACGGGGAGGTCACAGATGGTTCGGGACAAGACGGCTCTGAACAGGACGCTGCGCGCGGTCGCGCTCGCCGGCGTCGTGGTGAGCGCACTCACGGTGGGAGGCACGCAGGCCATGGCCGCAGAGGAGACGACGAGCACGGCGGCCACGGCCGCACACGCCTTCGGGCCCCTGGGGCCGCTCACCGACCTGGTGGTGCAGCGCCTGCGCGTGGGCGACGAAGTGGCGGCGTCGAAGTTCGGCACGGACAAGCCGATCGACGACCCCGCGCGCGAACAGCAGGAACTCGCGGCGGTGCGCACCCGCGCCTTCGCGCACGGCCTGGACCCCGAGCGGACGGCGGAGTTCTTCCAGGACCAGATCACCGCGAGCAAGGTCGTGCAACGCGGCCTCTTCGCGCGCTGGACGGCCCACCCCGAAGAAGCCCCGACCACCCGCCCGGACCTCACCGAGATCCGCGCCGAACTCGACGAGCTGACCACGGCGCTGCTGACCGAGCTGGTCGCCACGAACGACGTGCGCGAGCCCGGCACGGCGTGCCGCATCGACGCGCTCGAGGCACAGATCTCGGCGGACGTCGTCGACCACCTCGACGAGCTGCACCGTGGGGCGTTGCGGACGGCGCTGCAGTCGTTGTGTTGAGGCTGCGCTGAGGGGCTGATCCGGGGCCCTCGAGGCCCGCTGGGCCCTGAAGGCCGTATTGGAGCGCTCAGGGCCGGGGCGGGATGACGGCTCGAGGGTGAGGGCCTCAGGAGCCGGATACGAGGCTGGAGCCCACAGAGGCCCGGTGCCCGCGAGGAGCGGGTGCCGGGCCTCTGTGGCGTTCGTGGTTGTAGCTCCAGTTCGGGAGGGCAGTCGGCAAGGGTTACCTCGACGGCCGCGCCGACGCCCGGGCCGGCGCGAGCGGTTCGGCCGAGGCGACGCCAGGCCTTGGGACATGAGCCCGAGCCGGCAGAGGCCCAGCCCCGCGAGAGCACGCACCTGACCCCATGAGATCAGCGAGCCGGGGCTGCCCCGGCCGAGGCGCGGGCCAGCGCCTAACCCGCGTACCCGAGAGCCGACCGACAGAAGCGAGGCCCCCGTGAGAGCTCGTCGAACGAGTGATCCCGGATACGAGGCTGGAGCCCACAGAGGCCCGGTGCCCGCGAGGAGCGGGGCCGGGCCTCCGTGGCGTTCGTGCGTGCGGCTGGGGCTACTTGGACGGCGGCGGCGCGGATGCCGGGGCCGACGCGGGCGGGTTCGCCGCGGGTGGGGCCGGGGCCTTGTACGTGTCGAGGTCCGTGATCTTCCACGTGTCGCCCTGGAGTTGGGCGTCGACGTGGAGTTGGGCGGAGCCGGCGGTGGTCTGTTTGGTGTCGGCGCGGGTGGAGGTCTGGTCGACGAACACCATGACGCGGGCGAGGTCGCCGTTGAGCATGATCACGGCGCTGCGGGTGACCTTGCAGGTCACGACCATCTTCTGCTGCGGCGCGAGACGCTTCACCTCGCCCATGAGCGAGTTGTACTTGGCCTTGACCTCGTCGTTGGCGAGCAGGCCGTTGGCGGCGTCCTCGGTCTTCTTGATGTTGTTGAAGTCGTAGGAGAACAGGGCCTCGGTGGCCTTCGAGACCTGGTCCTTGACCTGCGCGGTCTTCGCGACGTCGAGCAGGGCGGTGTTGCTGGTGGAATCCGCGACGTCGTCGTAGCCCAGCTTGAAGAACACCGCGCCGCCGACGAAGACGAGGCCCACGACGAGCAGCACCACGATCAGCGCCTGCGAGCGGTCGCGGCCCGGCGGGCGAGCCCACGGCGGCGGCACGACGGCACCAGCGGCACCGGCACCGGCGGCGTGCTGCTCGAACTCGTCGGCGTCCGTCGGCTTCGCGCGGCCCGAGTCGCGGCGCTTGCGGCGAGGTGCCGTGCGCAGCGGTGCGTCGGTGTCGGCAGTGTCCTCGGCGTCTTCGGTGTCCAGCGTCTCGCCGGTGAGGGCGTCGACCTCGGTCTCGTCCTCGACCGGCGCCGTGACGTCGGCATCAGTCGAGCCGGCGTCAGAATCGGTCGCGATCCCCCGCGAGCGCGAGATGCCCGCGCTCTTCGGGAACCGGATCTCCTGCGTGACCTCGGACGGATCGGCGCTGGTCAGCGGGCCGGGCCGCGGCACCGGACGCGAGCGGTGCTTCGCCGGCGACGGTGACACAGACGGCGACGGCGACGGCGCAGCAGCAGGGGTCGGCAGCTCGTCGGTGGACGCAGGTGCCGCGTCCGCGCTCGACGGCTTGCGCAGCCCGGCGACCCTCGGCCGGCGGGCCGGCGGGGTGCTGCTGCGGGGCGGCTGGCGGCGGGAGGGGGGCACTACGGAACTCCGTTCTGCGGTGAAGCTACTGGCCGGCGGCGACGAGGGGGACGTTGTCGATGCCGGACAGCTTCCAGTCGTTTCCGACGCGGGTCATCGAGACCTCCAGGCGCAGCGCCTTCGCGGAGGTCTGCGCGCCCTGGGTGACGTTCGTGGTGATGGCGGCGAGGAAGCTGGCCTTGCCCTCGTGGTCGTCGAGCTCCTCGACCGCGATGTCCTGCACGGTCGTGGTGACCTTCGTCTTCGCGTCGGTCAGCGCCTTGCCGTACGTGGGCTTCAGCTGGTCGATCTGCTTGGCCATGTCGGAGTCGGACACCGACTTCTGGCGGTTGAAGACGTCGTCGAGGTGCTCGTAGTCGACCTCGGTGTAGGCCTTGACCGCGTTGGCACCCGCCTTCACGACGTCGTCGCGCGACTGCGCCAGAGCGGCGTTGTCACCGGTGCCCGCGACCCACCACATGATCCCGAAGACCACCGCGACCACGAAGGCGGCAAGCGCGAACCCCCCGGCGCCGAAGAGCCACACCCGCGGCGAGCCCGGCAGGCCCCGCTTGGCCGGTGCGGCGGCCGACGTGGCCTCGGCGGCGGAAGCCGAGGCGTCCGGCTCCGGCGAGGTCGAGGTCACCTCTTCCTCGGCGGCGGCCTGTTCGGAACTCATATCACTCCAGGGTTGTAACGGTCATCGATCCGGGTCGGCTCGGCCTCAGCCGAGGCCGAGCAGCGCGCCCAGACTGTTCAACGAGACACCGGGGCTTCCGGCTACGCCCGGCACGGCGGCGTCGCGCATGTCCTGCAGCTCCTGGGCCGGGCGGCCCGCGTTGTCGGTCACATCGGCCTGCGACGGCGCGACCGGAGCACCGCCGTAGGGCGCGTTCTGCGACCCGCGAACGTTGATCGGGCTGCCCTTCGGCTCGGCACAGTACGCGTTGTCGTCGGCCGGGCGCGGCGAGGTGTCCGCGCCGGTGCGGTACTGGCTGTAGGGCAGGTAGCCCTTCGTGCAGGCCGGCGGGTTGAACAGGTTCAGCACGAGCCCGAGGTGCGCGGTGCCGTCGCCCGGCGCCACGCTCGACGCCGCGCCGGCCAGCGCCGGGTAGGTCACCAGGCCCTGCTCGATGCCGTCGAGGCGGGTCACGGTGATGTTGGCCGTGGTGAGCAGGTTCGCCGTGAGCGCGCCGAGGCCCGGCCCGGTCTCGTTCACGACCTGGTCGATCTGGGTCGCGACCTGCGGCGTGATGCCGATGAGCTTGCGCAGGTCGCCGTCGGAGTTCTTCAGCGTGCCGGTGAGCTCGTTGAGGTTCTTCGAGAAGTCCGCGAAGTTCGAGGCCTCGTGGTTCTGCGTGTCCAGCGCCTGGCCGCCGGCGTCGAGCAGCTGCACGGTCTGCGGCAGGTACTGCTGGGCCGTGGCGGTGAAGCTCTGCGCGGTGTCGAGCAGCTGCTGCAGGTCGCCGCCGGTGCCGCGGAACGCGTCGTAGGACTCGTCCACCACGGTGCGCAGCGAGTCGGTGGGCACCGACGCCGCGAGCGAGTCGAGGTCGGACAGCAGCCGGTCGGTGCTCACCGGCACGGTCGTCTTCGACGCCGGGATCACCGAGCCGCCCGCGAGGTAGGGACCTTTGTCGTTCTTCGGCCGCAGGTCCACGTACTGCTCACCCACGGCCGAGCGGTTGGCGACCACCGCGTCGAGGTCGGCGGGCACCTGCGGCGCCGACGGATCGATGTTCAGGTCGGCCTCGAGCCCGGTCTGCGTGAGCCGCAGCTGGCCGACGCGCCCGATGTTGAAGCCGCGGTAGGTCACCTCGGCGTTGGTGAAGATGCCGCCCGATTCGTTGAGCTGCAGCTTCACCGTGTAGCCGCCGTCGCCGAACACCGTGCCGAGGCCGGCGAAGCGGACCAGGGCGTACACGAGCGCCACGACCGAGATGATCGCGAAGGCCACGAGCTGGAACTTCGTCTTGCGCAGCAACATCAGCCCGCACCTCCCGACAGGATCCCGAAGAGCCCGGACAGCCCGCCCTGCGGCTTGCCGCCGCCCTGGCCGCCGGTCGAGCTGGGCTTCTGCCCGTCCGAACCCGGGTCGGTCGGGAACGACAGCGGCGGCGGCTGGTCGCCCGGCGTGCCGCTCACGCCGCCCGTGAGACCCGGCACCGGCAGCAGGTTCGACAGCGGGTTGTCGCGGCTGCGGCCCAGGTTGTCGATGATGTCCTTGAGGTTCAGGTCGACCTTCGCGAAGAGGTTGAAGTAGTCGCCCTTCACGTCGTCGTAGGCCTGGTCGGTGAACGGGAAGGTCAGCAGGATCTGCAGCGCCTGCGGCAGATCGTTGCCGGCCTCGCCGAGCTTCTGCAGCGTCGGCGTGAGGGCCTTGAGGTCGGCCACGAGGTCCGCCTTGCTCTTGGTCACCGTGTCGGTGGCGACGCCGGAGAGGTTGTTCAGCGCGTTGAGCATGGTCACGAGCTGGCCGCGCTGCTGCTCGAGCACCCCGATGCCGGGGCCGAGGTTGTCGACCGCGCCCACCAGCTTGTCCTTCTGGTCCTTGAGCGTCATCGACAGCCGGTCGAGCCCGTCGAGCGCGCGCGTGATGTTGCGCGACTGCTCGTCGAGGTTCGTCACGAGCTCGTTGGCGTTGTCCAGCAACGCCTTGATGTCGGGCTCCTTGCCCGCCGTCGCGTTGTTGAGCTCCTTGGTGATGGTGTTGAGCTGCTCCACCCCACCACCGTTGAGCAGCAGTGACAGCGCGCCGAGCACCTCTTCGACCTCGACGTCGCGGCCGGTGCGCGCGAGCGGGATCGTGGCGTCGTCCGCGAGCGTGCCCTGTGCCTGCCCGTCGCCGGGCGAGGAGAGCTCCACGTACTTCTCGCCGAGCAGGCTCGACTGCTTCACGTTGGCCAGCGCGTTGGCCGGCAGCTTCACGTCGCCGTTGATCTCCACGGTGACCTCGGCGTGCCAGCCGTCCGGCGTGAGGCCCACGGACTCGACCTGGCCCACCGGCACCTCGTTCACCTTCACGCCGGCCTGCGGCACGAGGTCGAGCACGTCGGAGAACTGCACCTTCACCTTGTACGGGTGGCTGCCGAGGTCGGCACCGCCCGGCAGCGGCACGTCGTAGATGCCGGTGAACCCGCAGCCCGAAAGCACCAGCGCGGACACCGTGGTGACCACGCCGGCGGCGGCGAACCTCCTGAGGCGCTTCATGCTCAGCTCCCCGTCCCGTAGACCTGGCCCGCGAGCGGGAGCGGCAGTGGCGGCAGCTTGCCGTTCTGCAGTGACTGCAGGACCTGCGCGGTGGAGGGCAGCGGCACGAGGCCGTCGACCACACCCGCGATCCCGCCGCACGTGTCACCGAGCAGCTTCAGCGCGTCCGGCGCCTGCTTGAGCAGGTTGCAGACCATCACCAGCGGCGGCTGCGTGAGCTCGTTGAGGTTCGGCCGCGCGTCGAGCGTGCCCGCGGAGCCGTTGTACACGTTCACGAGGTTCGACAGCGCCACCGGCGCCACGTCGAGGATCTCCGACAGCGCGCTGCGCTGGTCCACGAGCACCTTGGTCACGCTGGCCAGCTTGTCCACATTGGACTTGAGCCGGCCGCGGTTCTGCTCGATGAAGCCCTGCACCGACTGCAGCGTGGTGCTCAGCTGCTGCACGGTGGCGGCGAGGTCGTCCTTCTCCCCCGCCAGGTAGCCGCTCACGTCGGCGAGCTGGCTCTCGAACTGGCGCACCTGGCCGTCGCTGTTGACCAGCGTCTGGGAGAACTGGCCGAGGTTCTGCACGGTCTGGAAGAGGTCGTCCTTGTTGCCTGCGAGCGTGCCGGACGCCTGGCCGAGCTTGGCGATCGTGTCGTGCAGGGCCTGGCCGTTGCCGTCCACGTTCTTCGCGACGGTGTTGAGCAGGTCCGAGAGCGACCCGTTCTTGTTGGCACCGTTGGGCCCGAGCGTCTCGCTCACCTTCGCGAGGCTCGCGGCGAGCTGGTCGACCTCGAGCGGCACCTCGGTGCGGTTGAGCGGGATCACGGCGCCGTCGGAGATCTTCGGGCCACCGGTGTACGCGGGCGCGAGCTGGATGTAGCGGTCGCTGACCAGCGACGGCGACACGATCAGCGCTTTCGCGTCGGCGGGCACCGGCACCGTGCGGTCGTACTCGAAGTCCACGCGCACCTGGTTGCCCATGGGCTGGACCTTGGTGACCGTGCCGAGGTCGACGCCGAGCATCCGCACGCTGTTGCCCTCGTAGAGGCCGACGGCGCCGGAGAAGTACGCGGTGAGGTGGTTGCGCCCCGCGTCCTTGAGCGTCCACCAGAGGCCGCCCGCGACCACGAGGGCGAGCACGACGGCGATGGACGCGCCGCGCAGGAGCGACTGGCCGAACCGGGTGTCACTCATTTCGTGTAGCACCCCTCTTGGTTGAGCGGTCCGACCGACGGCGCCACGAGGCCGCAGATGTAGTTGTCGAACCAGTGCCCGGTGCCGATGGTGTTGGTGAACACGCGCACGAACGGGGCGAACTTGGCGAGGCCCTGCGCGAGCGAGTCCTGGTTGCGCTGCAGCATTGAGGTGAGCTGGTCGAGCTGCGTGAGCACGGGGTCGAGCTGCTTGTCGTTGTCGTCGACCAGGCCTTGGAGCTGCGTGGCCAGTTCCTGGGAACCCTGCAGCAGCGCGGTGATGGCCTGCTCGCGCTTGGAGATCTCGTCGAGCAGCTGGTTGCCGTCGGTGATCAGCTTCTGCACCTCGGCGTCGCGGTCGACCAGCGTCTGCGACACCTCGCGGGTGTTGGCCAGCAGGTTCGACAGCTGCGAGTCGCGCGAGGCGATGGTGTCCGAGAGCTTGGAGAGGCCCGAGAGCGCGCCCTTCACGTCTTCCGGCGTGTTGGCGAAGGTCTGGGTGATGGTGTCGAAGCTCTTCGCCAGCTGGTCGGTGTTGATGTCGTCCACGGTCTGCGAGAGGCCGCGGAACGCGTCGAGCACGTCGTAGGGCGACATCGTGCGGTCGCGCGGGATCGGCTGGCCCGGGTTGAGCGTGCCGACGCCCTGCGGGTCGAGCGAGAGGTACTTCTGGCCCAGCAGCGTCTTGATCTTGATGGCGGCCGAAGTCTTGTCGCCGAGCCAGGCGTCCTTGACCTTGAACGACACCTTCACGCTGGCGCCGTCGAGCTTGATCGCCGACACCTTGCCGACCTTCACGCCGGCGATGCGCACGTCGTTGTCGGTCGTGAGCCCGGCGGCCTCGGAGAACTCGGCGCTGTAGGTGGTGCCGCCACCGATCACCGGCAGGTCGTCGGAGTTCAGCGCGGCCACGAAGCCGAGCACGATCACCGCGATCCCGACCAAGGCGATCGGGACGGGGTTGCGCTTCTGGAAGGACTTCATCCGCTGCACCTCTCCCGGTTGGACGGCAGCAGCGGCACGTCGATCGGCTGGTTGATCAGCGGCGGCAGGGCGACACTGCCCTTGACCTCGCAGGCGTAGAAGTTGAACCAGGAGCCGTAGTCGGCGGTGCGGGTCAGCGCGCTCACCTTCGTGGGCAGGAACTGGATGAAGTGTTCCAGCGTCGGCTCGTTCTTGTTGAGCTTGGTCGCCAGGTCGCCGAGCGCACCGATGTCGTCCTTCAACGGCTGGCGTGCGTCGCCGAGCAGACCGGCGGTGGTCTGGGCCAGGGTGCCGAGGCTGTCGATCGCGTCGCCGATCGGCTTGCGGTCCTGCGCCAGGCCGGACACCAGCTGCTGCAGCTTCACGATCAGGTCGCTCAGCTGCGGCGTGTGCGCGTTGACCGTGTCGAGCACCGAGTTGAGGTTGTCGATGACCTCGCCGATCACCTTGTCCTTGTCGGCGATCGTGGTGGCCAGCGAGGCCGTGTGCGACAGCAGGCTTTCGACCGTGCCGCCCTCACCCTGCAGGACCTGGATGACCTCGTAGGAGAGCTTGTTGACGTCGTCGGGGTTCAGCGCGGTGAACAGCGGCTTGAACCCGTTGAACAGCTCGGTGAGGTCGAGCGCCGGCGTGGTGCGTTCGAGCGGGATGGTGCCGCCCGGCGCCAGCGTCTTGCCGGAGGTGTCGCTGCCCTCGCCGAGCGAGAGGTAGCGCTGGCCAACGAGGTTGCGGAACTTGATCTGCGCGGTGACCCCGGCCGGCAGCGTGCGTCCGGCGTCGACCGCGAAGTCGACCTGCGCCTGGCGCTTGTCGACGATCTTCACGTCCTTCACGGTGCCCACGCGGACGCCGGCGATGCGCACGTCGTCGCCGTTGAGCAGCAGCGTCGCGTCGGTGAAGCGCGCCGAGTAATCCTTGGTGCTGGTGGTGTTGATGTTGGCGATGCTGATGCCGAGCACGGCGGTGAACAGCACGGTGATCACCACGAAGATCGACAGCTTGATCAGCGGTGCGGCCAGACCCCTCACTTCACCGTCACCTCCGCGCCCCGGTAGAGCGGGCCGACGAGCAGCGAGCCCCAGCCCGGGAAGTCACCCTCCGGCATGCCGACCTGCGGACCGACGAGCTGGCCGAGGAAGTCGTTCTCCGCGCCCGAGTACGCCGGGTCGCCGCCGCTCGTGCCGCCGCCGAGGCCGGCGGCGTCGGAGAGGAAGTTGCCGGGGTTCACGCCGGTGCTGTGGGAGTTCGAGCCCGGAGTGGGCTTGGTGCCGTCCTTGAACGCGCCGTCCGGCGGCTCCTGCGGGAACGGGTTCGGCAGGTTCTTGAGGTCGTAGCAGCGCGGGCCGCGCTTGTCCTCGAACCGCGGCTCGTCCTGACCGGCCTTGTAGGGACCGCGGTTCACGACCACCTCGATCGTCGCGTGCAGGCCGGGCTGCTTCGTGCCCTTGCCCAGCGCCTTGTCCACCACCGGCACGAGCTTCGCCATCTGCCCGATCACGCACGGGTACTCCGGCGCGTACTTGGCGAGCAGCTCGGCTGTGGGCCGCGCGGTGTCGGCGAGGCTGATGATGTTCTGGGAGTTGGCTTCCAGGAACGACTGCAGGTCCTGCGAGGCGTTCGTGAGGTTGCCGTAGAGGTTCGCGAGGTTCTGGCGCTCGTCCACCACGGTGCGGGTGGTCGTGCTCAGGTTGTCGAGGCTCTGCACCAGATCCGGCGCCGAGGCGCGGAGGTTGTCGGAGAAGTCCGCCAGCGCCTTGAGGTTGTGCTGCAGCTGCGGCTCGTGCGGGTTGAGCTTGCCGATGTAGTCGCCCAGCTGCGAGAGCGTGTCACCGAGCGGCTTGCCGCGGCCCTGCAGCGCGGTGGAGATCGCGGTGAGGGTGCTGGAGAGCTTCTGCGGCTGCACCGCCTGCAGCACGGGCAGCAGGTGCTGCAACGCCTGCTCCAGCTCGATCGCGCCGGACGTGCGGTCCTGCGGGATCACGTCGCCGTCGGTCAGCGTTTTCGCCGACGGGTTCTTCGGGATCTCGAGCGACACGTACCGCTCGCCGAACAGCGTCTTCGGCAGGAAGCGCGCAGAGACGTTTTCGGGGATCAGCTTCACGTAGTCGGGCTGCAGGTCGAGCGTGAGTTCGGCACCGTCGGAGGTGGCCGCGATGGTCTTGACCGACCCCACGATCAGGCCGCGCACCTTCACGTCCGACTGCTCCAGCAGCTGGTTGCCGATGGTGTCGGCCTCGAGCTTCACCGTCACGAACTTGGTGAACGCCTTGTTGTACAAGGCGATGCTCAGGGCCACACCTCCCACGAGCAGCGCCACGAGCAGCAGGCCCAAGAGCCTCCGCCGTAGTGTGATCATCCCGCAATCCTCACCGTGACGTCGGTTCCCCAGATCGCGAAACCGATGAAGAAGTTCACGATCGAAACCGTGACGATGGAAAGGCGCACCGCGCGGCCCACGGCCACGCCCACGCCCGCCGGCCCACCGGAGGCGCGGTAGCCGAAGTAGCAGTGCGAGAGAATGATCAAGATGCTGAAGATGAGCACCTTGATGAACGAGTACAAGACGTCTTGCGGTGGTAGGAAAAGATCGAAGTAGTGGTCGTAAGTACCCGCCGATTGGCCGTAGATGTAGATCACGACCAGCCGGGACGCGAGGTATGAGCTCAGCAGACCGATGATGTAGAGCGGGATCACGGCCACGAACCCGGCGATGATCCGCGTGGTCACCAGGTACGGCAGGCTCGGCACGCCCATGACTTCGAGTGCGTCGATCTCTTCGGAGATCCGCATGGCGCCCAGCTGCGCGGTGAAGCCGGCGCCGACCGTGGCGCTCAAGGCCAGGCCCGCGACGAGCGGGGCGATCTCGCGGGTGTTGAAGAACGCGGTGAGGAAACCGGTGAACGCCGAGGTGCCGATGGAGTTCAGGGCCGAGTAGCCCTGCAGGCCCACGAGGACACCGGTGAAGAGCGTGAGGCCGACCATCACGCCGACCGTGCCGCCGATGACCGCGAGCGAGCCGGAGCCGAAGCTCACCTCGGCGAGAAGGCGCAGCACTTCCTTCATGTACCGGCGCAGCGTGCGCGGCGTCCACAGCAGCGCGCGGCCGTAGAAGGACATCTGGTCGCCGAGGGTGTCCAGGGTCTCCAGTGGACGGTGGGCGACGCGCTTGGCACCCGAGATGAACGTCATGTCAGTCCAGCTTTCCGGGCACGATCTGCAGGTAGATCAGCGTGATCACGAAGTTCACCACGAAGAGCAGCAGGAACGTGATGACCACCGACTGGTTCACCGCGTCGCCCACGCCCTTCGGGCCGCCGCTCGGGTGCAGGCCCCGGTAGGCGGCCACGACCGCGGCGATGAAGCCGAAGATCAGGGCCTTGAGCTCACCGACCCAGAGGTCGGGCAGCTGCGCCAGCGCGGAGAAGCTCGCGAGGTACGCGCCGGGCGTGCCGCCCTGGAGCACGACGTTGAAGAAGTAACCGCCGAGCACGCCGATCACGCTGACCATGCCGTTGAGCAGCAGCGCCACGAGCATCATCGCGAGCGTGCGCGGCACGATCAGGCGCTGCACGGCGGAGACGCCGAGCACCTCCATCGCGTCGATCTCCTCGCGGATGGTGCGGGCGCCGATGTCGGCACAGACCGCGCTGCCGCCCGCGCCGGCCACCAGCAGCGCGGTGACCAGCGGGCTGGCCTGCTGCACGGTGGCGAGCACCGAACCGGCGCCGGTGTAGGACTGCGCGCCGAGCTGACGGGCGAGCGCGCCGAACTGCAGCGAGATGACCGCACCGAACGGGATCGCGACCAGCGCCGTCGGCAGGATCGTGACACTGGCGACGAACCAGGCCTGCTGGATGAACTCCCGCAGCTGGAACGGGCGCTGGAAGATGCCGCGGATGATGTCGAGACCGAGGGCGAACAGGTTCCCGGTCTCGCGGAGCATGCCCGCCCCGGGGATCTTCGCCGGTGATGCGTTCGAGCTCACGCGCCACCCGGCCCGTTGCCGCCGCCACCGAAGTAGCCGCCGCCTGGTCTCGGCTGCGCGCCTTCGCCGGCGCCGCCCGGGATGCGGGCGACCTGGTCGGCGGGCAGCTGGCCCTGGTGCTGGTTCGGCACGGGCCCGCGGTCGGAGATCCGGGGGATCTGCTGCGTGTCGTCGAGGCCGGGACGGTTCTGCGGTGCGGGGTTCTGCGGCGCGTAGCGCGGGTTCGCGTGCACGTTGTAGTGCCGCTGCTCTTCCGGTGTGAGGGACTCGATGATGCCCTCCTGCGCGTTGGCCGGGAGCGTGTGCAGGATCCGCATCACGCGGTCCATCCGGCGGCGCGCGCCCGCGCGCTCGGGCAGGCCGGGGCTCGGCTGCATCTGCGGCACGACCCCGCGGATGTCCTCGTCGGGCGAGCCGTCGGAGTGCCCGGCCGCGGCTTCGGCTTCCTCGCGCGCCATCGTGGCGGTGTCCTTCTCCTCGGACATGCCGATGGGGCCGCGCTTGCGGCCGTTGAGGAACTGTTCGACCACGGGCTCGTCGCTCGTGAGCAGCACCTCGCGGGGGCCGAACATCACGAGCTCCTTGCGGAACAGCATGCCCAGGTTGTCGGGCACCGTGCGCGCGAGGTTGATGTTGTGGGACACGATGAGGATCGTCGCGTCGATCTGCGTGTTGAGGTCGATGAGCAGCTGCGAGATGTACGCGGTGCGCACGGGGTCCAGACCGGAGTCCGGCTCGTCGACCAGGATGATCTGCGGGTCGAGCACCAGCGCCCGCGCGAGGCCGGCGCGCTTGCGCATACCGCCGGAGATCTCGCCGGGCAGCTTCTTGTCCGCGCCGGCCAGACCCGTCATCTCCAGCTTCTCGCCGACGATGCGGCGGATCTCCGACTCCGACTTCTTCGTGTGCTCCCGCAACGGGAACGCGACGTTGTCGTAGAGGTTCATGGAGCCGAAGAGGGCGCCGTCCTGGAAGAGGACGCCGAAGAGCTTCCGGATCTCGTAGAGCTTGTGCTCGGAGCACGTGACGATGTCCACGCCGTTGATCACGCAGCGGCCCTTGTCGGGCTTCAGCAGGCCGATCATGGACTTGAGGAACACCGACTTACCGGTTCCCGACGGGCCGAGCATCGCGGACACCTCACCCGGGGGCAGCGTCAGCGTCACGTCCCGCCAGATGGTCTGCCTGCCGAAGGACTTCGTGAGACCTTCGATGACCACCTCGGCGCCCATCACACCTCCAGGAGCTGTTCCGCGTCGTCGCGCATCGCCGCCCCGCCGCCACTGGCAGCGGAGCCCGCGCCGATGCGCGCCGCGATCTCCGCGTCAACCAGGTGCAACGAGCTGAGTGCGAACAGGTTACTCACCAGTTTTCGACCTTGCCGAGGCCGGTGAGCACCTCACCCGTTCGTGGTGTTGTCCGGTGACCGCTGGCAGCACGGTAGTGCACGTCACTCCGGGGCGCAGATCCAGATGGCCCAAACGCCCTCACTCCGTCGGGCTAACAGGAGTAAACGGAACAGATCGACGACCAACTCGACGTAACCGAGTGGTTCGCCTTGGTCACCGGGAGACACCCGAGGCGATCACGATCCCGCAGATCACGGAAGCGACGACGCCGATCACGGCGATGGTGGTGAGCACCATGACGTAGCGGCGGGTGGCGATCTGCTGGGCGAGCAGTTCGACGAGCAGGCGCTGCACATGGGCCTGGTTGTGGCCCACTTCGGCGGATTCCTTGAGCCGCTTCTGGACTTCTTCGGGATGGAGATCGCTGGTCGAGTAGTAGCGGGGCAGGGCAGCGGTGTCGTCGGTCATTTCGGGGCCTTCCTGGTGACGGTGAGTGGCGCTTCGCCGCCGGGAAGACGCTTGCGTACCCCAGGTTGTTACCGGTCGTGATCACAACGAAAGGCTTGGCGCGCCGCCGAGTGTGACCGCTTCGGCGGGCTCCGAACCACGTGGGTGCGCCGTCGGGCGGCGGTGTCTGGACCGGGTCGGAGTTCGCGCGCTGCTTGCCTTGGCGCGTAAACGAAAGGGGCGGGCATCCGAATCGGATGCCCGCCCCTTCACGAGGTGGTGCAGTAGGCGCTGACGCGCCTCAGATCACTTGACGGAGATCTTGGCGCCCGCGGCCTCGAGCTTCTCCTTGGCGGCCTCGGCGGCCTCCTTGTCGACCTTCTCCAGGATCGCCTTGGGAGCGGCCTCGACCAGCTCCTTGGCCTCCTTCAGGCCCAGGCCCGAGACGACCTCGCGGACGACCTTGATGACCTGGATCTTCTTGTCGCCGGCACCCTCGAGGATGACGTCGAACTCGTCCTGCTCCTCGGCGGCGGCCGGGGCGGCACCCACGGGGCCGGCGGCGGCAACGGCGACCGGGGCGGCGGCGGTGACGTCGAAGGTGGTCTCGAACTCCTTCACGAAGTCCGACAGCTCAAGAAGGGTGAGCTCCTTGAAGGCGTCGATCAGCTCGGCGGTGCTCAGCTTCGCCATGATGGCTTCCTCTCAGAAAAACGAACGAACTCGACGTTCGGGGTGGGGGTGGATCAGCTCTCGGCGGGTGCTTCGGCTGCTTCGGTACCGGCGGCGTCGCCCTGCTTCTCCTGCAGGGCAGCAGCCAGGCGGGCGACCTGGGACGCCGGCGCCTGGAACAGCGCGGCGGCCTGGGACAGCTTCGCCTTGAACGCGCCCGCGGCCTTGGCGAGCAGGACCTCACGGCTGTCGAGATCGGCGATCTTGCTGATCTCGTCCACGGACAGCGGCTTGCCGTCCATGTAGCCGCCCTTGATGACAAGCGCGTTGTTGTCCTTCGCGAAGTCGCGAAGCGCCTTCGCGGCGTCGACCGGCTCACCTTCGACGAAGGCGATCGCGGTCGCGCCGACGAACAGGTCGTCCATGCCCTGGACGCCGGCGTCCTCGGCGGCACGCTTCACGAGGGTGTTCTTCGCGACCCGGTACTTGGCACTGGTGCCGAGAGCGCGGCGCAGCTGGGACAGCTGGGACACGGAGAGGCCGGTGTACTGGGTAACGACGGTGGCCGAGCTGCTGCGGAAGCTCTCCGCGATCTCGGCGACGGCCGCCACCTTGTCGGGCTTCGCCATGGTCGCCTCCTCTCTTGGCTAGTGGATTCCACTGGTCCGTCGAGAGGCCTCTGAAACGACAAAAACGCCCACGCGCAGTCAGCACGGGGCGTTACACGGCCATTCTCCGGGGAGAGAGCCGAACCTCGTTCCTCCTGCGCGGGCCGCCCGCCGTATCGCGGGACCTTCGTTCCGGAAGCCGTGGGGCATCCGGAAAACCAGCGGTCTTCGGTAGAACCGTCGACAACTATAACCGACTCGGTGGCGGCTCATCATCGGCCCCCTCCTTTGACCAGCGACAAGCCGCCCGGACTCGGCCTTTTCCGCGCGGGCGGGCATCATTGGTGACGTGGCGGAGCAGCGTGATCACGGACAGCCGGACAACCCACCCGGCCCCGGCCCCCGACCTGCCGACGGCCCGCAACCGATTCCGGGAGGGTTGCCGCAGCCGTCGGGTCAGGGACAGTGGCCTGCCTCCCAGCAGCAGCCACCGTCGCCCGGCACCGGCGCGGACGGCGCGAACCTCCCCGCTCTGCCGTCGGCGCCCGACCAGCCGCCGCTCGACGCCGCGCAGCTGGAGCAGTTCCGCCAGTTCCAGCAGTTCCAGGACTACCTCCGCTTCACCCAAGCCCAGCAAGGCAACCAACCGGCCCCCCAAACCGACGCCGGCCTCGTCCCCGCGGGCTCACGCCAGCCGCAGACACAGCAGGGCTGGGAGCCTCCCGTTCCCCCTGAGCGACCTGGCGCGCTGGAGCGCTACGAGGAACCCCGCCGTCGCCGCCCGGTCCCCCGCTGGCTCAAGCGCCTCGGCGGGAAGATCCTGGGCTGGGTGATCGTGCTGCTGATCCTCGGCATCGCCGCCACGTGGGCCTACCGCCACTTCTTCCCCAGCGACGAAGGCAAGTCGTCGGCGCAGATCGCAGCGGAAGGCGGCGGGACGTACCACACGAACCACATCTTCTCGACGAATCCGTACGAGGCCGTGCGCTTCGTCTTCCACAACATCGCGCAGGGCCGGGTCGAAGACGCGTGCGGCCGGTTCGACGAGCCGATCCAGACGAAGTTCGCCCAGGACGTCGGCCAGCCCGACTGCAAGGTGGCCGTGGAGAAGCTGCACGCGCAAGTCACCAACGAGAACGACTACGCCGAATCGTTGCCCTCGTACGTTTCCGGGGCGCCGGCGGCCGGCACGGTCACCATCGACTCGTGCGACTACCCCATCGCCGGCGGCCCGGCGCTCGGCGTGTTCACGGTGACCCAAGTGGACAAGGGCCAGTGGCTGATCACGGGCCACTCGCCGGGGCCGGCGAAGTGCGGTCCAGCGTCGAACTCCACTCCCCCAACGTCCTGAGCAGCTCCGGCAGCCGCGCCGTGACCACTTCGGACGGCGCGGCCAGCGCGGCGGCCGCGACCACGCGCCCGGCTTCCGAGACGGGCACGGCGACCGCGGCCATCGTCTCCATGGCGTGCCCGGAGTCGACCACCGCGTAGCCCTGCGCGCGAATCCGAGCCGCCTCGGCGAGCAGGTCGACGCCCACGCGGGTGTCGGGTTCCTGCGCCACCAACGCCCGGCGGTCGGCTTCCGGCAGCGAAGCGAGCAGCACGCGCCCCGCGGCCGTGCGTGGCAACGCCGAGCGAAGCGACCGGGAAAGCGCGTAGTCGAACGGCTCGTCCGTGCCGGCCCAGTCGACGTACACCGCACTGTCACCCACCTGCACCGCCAGCAGCGCCGCGCAACCGGCGGCCGCGCTGAGCGAAGCCAGCGCCGCGTGCGACACCGAGCGCACCGGCACGCGGCCGGACCGCACGGTGAGCACGTGGGGCGCCGGGCCGAGCACGAAGTGCCGCTCCTGTTCGTCGAGGTACCCGACGGCGGCGAGACCGTTCACCAGCTTCTGCACCGACGACACCGGTGCGTCGAGCCGCGCGGCGAGCTGCGTGAGTGTGAGGCCCGTGGCGCTGTTGGCCACCGCCTCCAGGATCGCGGCAACGCGATCGACCGTGCGGTGGTGCTCTCGATTACCCATATAGGTATCAAAGTATCACATTGCGTAGATTACTTAGCCTACCTAAGTTCAAGAGAGAGGTAATCGATCAAGGAGGAACCAGTGACCGAAGGCGCCCTGCACGGCATCCGGGTGATCGACCTGTCGTCCGTGGTCATGGGCCCCTACGCCACCCAGATCATGGGCGACCTCGGGGCCGACGTGGTGAAGGTCGAGTCGCCCGCGGGTGACAGCACCCGCCATACGCACCCCCAGCGTCACGACGGCATGGGCGCGCTCGCGCTCAACGTCAACCGCAACAAGCGCAGCGTCGAGCTCGACCTGAAGTCGGCCGCGGGCCACGAAGCCTTCCTGCGCCTGGTGAAAACCGCCGATGTGCTGGTGACCAACATGCGCCCGGGCGCGCTGCAGCGCCTCGGCCTCGGCTACGAGCAGCTCGCGGAGGTCAACCCGCGGCTCGTGTACTGCAATGCCCAGGGTTTCCGCAGTGACTCCGACCGCGCCGGCCTCGCCGCCTACGACGAAATCGTGCAGGCGTCCTCCGGCATGGCCGACCTGATGCGCCGCGCGACCGGCAAACCCACCTACGCGCCGACGATCCTCGCCGACAAGCTCTGCGCGCTCACCATCGTCTACTCCGTGCTCGCCGCCGTGGTGCACCAGCACACCACCGGCCGCGGCCAGCGCGTGGAGGTGCCGATGGCCGACACGATGCTGGCGTTCAACCTCGTCGAGCACCTCGCGGGCCACACGTTCGAACCCGCGATCGGTCCGATGGGCTTCAACCGGTCGATGACCGAGGGCCACCAGGCCGTGCGCACGGCCGACGGCTGGGCCTGCATCCTGCCTTACACCGAGAAGAACATCGCCGACTTCTTCCGCGCCGCCGGCCGCGAAGACCTCGCCGCGGACCCGCGTTTCGGTGACCCGGCGAGCCGCGCGAAGCACTACAGCGAGCTCTACGACGAGATCGGCAAGCTGTCCGTCGAGAAGACCACCGCGCAGTGGCAGCGGATCTGCGCCGAGCTGTCCGTGCCGTTCGCGCCGGTGCTCGAGCTCGAAGACGTCGAGACCGACCCGTACTACACCGGCAGCGGCCTCGTGTCGCTGGCCGAGCACCCGACCGAAGGCACCTATCGCCAGGTCGGGCCGCCGATGATCCTCTCGGACACCCCGGCGTCGGTCCGCCGGCACACGCCCGCGCGCGGTGAGCACACGAGCGAGCTGCTCGCCGAGCTCGGTTACGCCGGCGAAGAGATCGCGAACCTCGTCTCCCCGGTATCCGAATAGGCGAAGAAATCCGCCAGCGCCAGGGCGAACGCGGGGTCCGCCACGGCCGTCATGTGGTCGCCCGGGACGCGGACCAGGCGGGCGCCCGCGATGCCGATGGCGAGGCGCTCCGGTTGGGCCGCGAGTTGGTCGCGTTCGCCGGCCAGGATCAGGGTGGGGACGGTGATCTCCGTGAGCGGGATCGAGGTGCGGCGGGAGGCGCGGAGCACGGCGGCGAGGGCTTCGACGTCGGCGCCGGTGCGGCGGGCCAGGCGGCGGAAGGGGCGGACCTGGGCGGGCACGTCGGCGTGGTTCTCCACGAGGAGGCCTTCGGCGAGTTCCTCCGGGCTGACCACGCGTGTGTCCACGCCGCCGAAGTCGATGATGCCCGCGCCGATGCCGCCGGTGGCCAGGCAGCGCACGCGTTTGTCCTCGGTGGCGGTGATGAGGGCGACGATGGCGCCCATCGAGTAGCCGGCCAGGGAGACCTCGTCGAGGCCCAGGTGGTCGAGCAGGGCGGAGATGTCGCGGGCCATCACGTCCTGGCCGTAGCGGGCCGGGTCGTGGGGCTTGTCCGACGCGCCGTGGCCGCGGGCGTCGAGGCCGATCACGGTGAAGCCGGCCTCGAGCAGGGTGCGGACGACGCCCGTGCCGACCCAGTTCACCTGCGCGTCCGCCGCGAAGCCGTGTTGGAGCACGACCGGGCGACGGTGCCGACCGTCGCCCTCCCACACCGTGTAGCTCAGGCGGAGCCCGTCGGGCGCGGTGAATGTCGTCGTCGGCATGGCTCCATGAGACACGAAAAAAGGGCGGCCACGCACATTGCGTGACCGCTCTTTCGCGTGATGTGCGACTCAGACAGCCGGTTCGTCGCTGAGCAGGTTGCGCGTGCGCAGCGGGTCGACCGGGATGCCCGGGCCCATCGTGGTGGTGAAGGTGATCTTCTTGACGTAGCGACCCTTCGCCGACGACGGCTTGGCGCGCAGGATCTCGTCCAGCGCGGCCGCGTAGTTCTCCACCAGCTTCTCGGTGTCGAACGACGCCTTGCCGATCACGAGGTGCAGGTTGGCCTGCTTGTCGACGCGGAAGTTGATCTTACCGCCCTTGATGTCCTGAACCGCCTTCGTGACCGCGGGGGTCACGGTGCCGGTCTTCGGGTTCGGCATCAGGCCACGCGGGCCGAGGATGCGGGCGATGCGACCGACCTTGGCCATCTGGTCGGGCGTCGCGATGGCGGCGTCGAAGTCGAGCCAGCCACCCTGGATGCGCTCGATCAGCTCGTCCGTGCCGACCGCGTCCGCGCCGGCGGCCTCAGCCTCGGCGGCCTTGTCACCGACGGCGAACACGATGACACGAGCGGTCTTACCGGTACCGTGCGGCAGGTTCACGGTGCCGCGGACCATCTGGTCGGCCTTGCGCGGGTCGACACCCAGACGCATCGCGACCTCGACGGTCGCGTCCATCTTGGTCTTGGAGGTCTCCTTCGCCAGCTTCGCGGCCTCGAGAGGGGCGTAGAGACGCTCCTTGTCGATGAGCTCCGCAGCCTGGCGGTAAGCCTTGCTGTGCTTGGTCATGCTTCTGTCCTTAACTTCGAAAACGGATCAGTGTGGTGTCAGAGCCAGCACTGGCTCTCCCACTGTGTCTATTGCCTCGACTCCGTCGAGGCGCCGAGCTCGCCATGAGCCGATTTCTTCCCTCCCGATTTCGCTCGGCCCCAGGGGCCGATCGAAATCGCTCAGTCCAGAAACCGGCGCGATCTCGGGGTGCTCGCGGAGAAAATCAGCCTTCGACCGTGATGCCCATGGAGCGGGCGGTGCCGGCGATGATCTTCGCCGCCTGGTCGATGTCGTGGGCGTTGAGGTCGGTCTCCTTGGTCTTGGCGATCTCGCGGACCTGGTCCCAGGTGACCTTGGCGACCTTGGTCTTGTGCGGCTCGCCGGAGCCCTTCTCCACGCCCGCGGCCTTGAGCAGCAGCTTGGCGGCCGGCGGCGTCTTCAGCTTGAAGTCGAACGACCGGTCTTCGTACACGGAGATCTCGACCGGGACGACGTCCCCGCGCTGCGACTCGGTCGCGGCGTTGTAGGCCTTGCAGAACTCCATGATGTTGACGCCGTGCTGGCCCAGCGCCGGGCCGACCGGCGGGGCCGGGTTGGCCTGGCCCGCCTTGATCTGCAGCTTGATGATCGCCGCAAGCTTCTTCTTCTTGGGAGGCATTACCTTGTGTCCTTCTTACTGACGTGAGTCCCCCGCACACCTGCCAGTACGCGGGGACTGCCGGTCGGTATTCCCGACCGTCAGATCTTGGAGACCTGGGTGAACGACAGCTCGACCGGGGTCTCCCGGCCGAAGATCGACACCAGGACCTTCAGCTTCTGTCCGTCGACGTTGACCTCGGAGATCGTCGCGGGCAGCGTGGCGAACGGGCCGTCCATGACGGTGACCGACTCGCCGATCTCGAAGTCGACCTCGACGGCGCCGCCGCCCGACGGCGTGGAGGCCGCGGCGGAGTCGCCCTTGCCGGCCTTCGCCGGGGCTTCCTTCTCGACCTGCGGCGCGAGGAACTTCAGCACCTCGTCCACGGTGAGCGGTGACGGACGCGAAGTCGCGCCGACGAACCCGGTGACACCCGGCGTGTTGCGCACCGCGCTCCACGAGGCGTCGTTCAGGTCCATCCGGACCAGGATGTAGCCGGGCAGCACCTTGCGCTGCACCTGCTTGCGCTGGCCGTTCTTGATCTCGGTGACCTCTTCGGTCGGCACCTCGATCTGGAAGATGTAGTCCTCGACGTCGAGCGTCGTGGTGCGGGTCTCGAGGTTCGTCTTGACCTTGTTCTCGTACCCGGCGTAGCTGTGCACGACGTACCACTCGCCCGGCGCGGCCATCAGCTCGGCGCGCAGCGCGGCGACGGGGTCGTCGGACTCGGCGGCCGGCTCGGCCTCGTCGGCCACGACGTCCTCGGAGTCGGAGGAAGCGGCTTCGTCGGCAGCATCCTCGTCCGAAGCGTCTTCGTCGGAGGTGTCCTCGGCGGCGGAGTCTTCGTCGGCGTCGTCGGTGTCTTCTTCGACGGCTGCGTCGACCTCTTCGCCGGCGTCGGGCACCTCGACGGGCTCGAGGTGAGCGGACTCCTCGTCGCCGAGTGCCGCGTGCACCTGCTCGTCGGAAAGCTCGGTCAGGTCGCGACCGGCTCCTGTGCCGTTGTCGGAGGTCACGTTCCGTCCTCTCAGTTGATCACTTGCCGGGCTCGGGCAGGCCGGCCCGCGCGGCGCACGGTGGCGCGCACCTCCGGTGTCAGCCGAAGACCAGCCCGATGACCTGCTTGAAGGCCAGGTCGAGGCCGCTCACGAGGGCCACCATGAACACCACGAACACCAGCACGACCGCGGTGTAGGTGACCATCTGCTTGCGGTTGGGCCAGATGACCTTGCGCAGCTCCGCCCAGACCTCGCGGACGAACCGCATGATCCGAGCGAAAGGCGACGCCTTCTTCGGCTTCTGGTCACGCTTCGGGGTCGGCGCGCCCTTGGCGTCGGCAGCGGGCTTCGCGACCTTGTCGCCCGCCTTGCCGGACGGCCGGGTGCTGCCCGAACGCGCCTCGGACTTGCCGGACGGGCGGGCGGAAGCGCGGCGCTCACGCCGAGCCGCGGCGGTCGCCGGGCGGGACTCGACCCCGGGCGTCTTGCCCGACTCGTCCTGCTCGTGCTCGCCGCTGGCGTCGCTGTCGCTCACGACCACTCCTCCGCTCCACCAGTACCCGTACGCAGGGGTGACAGGACTTGAACCTGCAACCTGCGGTTTTGGAGACCGCTGCTCTGCCAATTGAGCTACACCCCTGTGGAGCCTGGTTTCCCAGGCTCCGGAGGACGCATTCCATCATCCCCACCATCCAGCGGGGATGACCGTAGTGCGTTCCGAGTTCCGAAGTCTACGGCAAGCCGGATCGAGGCCCGCAACCGCGCCCCCCTCGTTCGTCGGGTGGGCCCGCACCGACCCCCCGGTGCCCTGCTCCAGCGTGCCGGGAACGTGACCGGCGCGCGCCGCCGGGCCGTGCCAGGATGGCCGCATGCGCTCGTTCGCGATTAATCGGGAAAAGGCCCGCCAGCCGGTGGTCGACGCCCATTCCGCGGTCGGCCGGAGCGCACTAGGACCGCGCCGCGAACGCCGGCGGAAAGCCTTGCCTGCTCGGCCAAACCCGCGCGTGGCCGCAGGAATTCCGGAGCAGTCCGGCAAGACCCTCGACCCGGCACGTGATCTTCGTTGTCCCGCAAGGAAAGTCGTCCTCGAGGAGGCCCGGTGACCGCGTTGCGACTCGGACTCGCCCTGCCGCAGTACGGCAAGCTCGCCGACCCCACCGCCATCGCCGGATTCGCCGCCGCGGCCGAGGAGCTCGGTTACGCCTCGCTGTGGGTCGGTGACCGGGTGCTCACGCCGCTCGAACCGTCGGACCTGTACCCGGGCGGCGGCACACCGGAGCGGCCGTACCCGCCGGAGTTCATCCACTTCGTCGATCCGTTCGTGGCGCTCACGGCCGCCGCCGGCGCCACGAGCACCGTGCGGCTCGGCATGAGCACGCTCTCGGCGCCGGTCTACGCGCCGGTGCTGCTCGCCCGCACGCTCACCTCCCTCGACCTGCTCTCCGGCGGCCGCCTCGACGCCGGCTTCGGCCTCGGCTGGCTGCGCGACGAGTACACCTCCGCCGGCGTGCCGTGGGCCGGGCGCGGCGGGCGGCTCGACGAGCTGATCGCGGTCCTGCGCACGCTCTGGACCGCCGACCCGGCCGGCCACGACGGCGCGCGCTGGCAGATCCCCGACTCGCACGTCGGCCTGCGGCCCGTGCAGAACCCGCACCCGCCGATCCTGCTCGGCGGCATGTCCGAACGCGCCCTGCGCCGCGTCGGCACGACCGCCGACGGCTGGCTGCCGACACTGCTGCCGCCGCAGTACCTGCACCGGATGTGGTCCGTGATCGCCGCGGCCGCCACCGAAGCCGGCCGTGACCCGGCGACGCTGCGGCGCCCGTTGCGGATCAACCCGCGCGAGGGCACGCCGGTGGTGACCGTGGGCGATCTCGCCGCGGCGCTGAAGAGCGTGGCCGACGAGGGCTTCATCGAAGCGTTCGTGGACCTGCACTACATCGCCGACGGCGTGGACCACGCCCTGGAGCTGGCCGGACAGCTGCGCGCCGCGGTCGACCGGTAGGGGTCACCCGGATACCCATCGTCACGCGGGGTCGCGGACCGGTAGAAACGATCAGGTGGCGGCGAAGAAGAGCGGCGGATGCGGGTTGCTGATCCTGGTGATCGTGATCGCGCTGCTCGGGGTGGGGTACTACAAGTCCAAGCACGGCTCGTCGACCGAGCCGCCCTCGGGCGCGACCACCGGCGGCGGCACGGGCCGCTACGTGGCGCTCGGCGACTCGTACACCTCGGCCCCGCGCACCGGCCACGCGGCGGGCACCCCGGCCGGCTGCGACCGCTCGGACAACAACTACCCGCACCTGGTGGCCGCGAAGATCAAGCCCGCGCAGTTCGTGGACGTGAGCTGCAGCGGCGCCACCACGGCCGACCTCACGGGCTCCCAGTCGACCCACAACGGCACGAACCCGCCGCAGCTGGACTCCGTGACCTCGGCGACCACGCTGGTGACGCTGGGCATCGGCGGCAACGACGTCGGCTTCATCGCGCTCGCCCCCAGCTGCGCCACCACGCACCGCGACGGCGCGCCGTGTCACGACCGGCTCACCGCGGGCGGCCACGACCAGCTCTCCGACCGCATCGACGCCGTGGCCGGCAAGCTCGGCGCGGTGCTCGACAAGATCCACGCCCAGGCGCCGAAAGCCCGCGTGGTGGTGGTCGGCTACCCCACCGTGCTGCCCGACGGCGACGGCTGCTGGCCCGCGCTCCCCGTGGGCTCCGGCGATGTCGCGTACCTGCGGGATTCGCTCGCGCACCTCGACGACGTGCTCGAAGAGCAGGCCAAATCCCACAACGCGGGCTACGCCGACACCGCCGGCCCGAGCAAGGGCCACGACGTGTGCACGAGCTCGGGCACCCGTTGGGTCGAAGGCCTGGTGCCGACGTCGGCCGCTGCCCCGCTGCACCCCAACGCGCGGGGTGAGGCGGGCATGGCGACGGCCGTCGAGTCGGCGGTGAGCTGAGCGCCCCAATGCCACATTCGGTGCGTTGAGCGCACCCAATGTGGCATTCGGTGCGTTGAGCGCAACCAACGCCGCATTGGGGTGGTGGGGTCAGACCCGGATGAGGGCCTGCGGCTTGCCGAGCACGGTCTTGCCGTCGAACTTCACGACCAGGTCCACGCGGGCGACGCCGTCCTCGGAAATGGCGCCGACCTTGCCGGTGAGCTCCACGAGGGCGCCCTCGGCGTTGTCAGGCACCACCACGGGGCGCGTGAAGCGGGAGCTGAAGTCCAGCAGCCGGCCCGGGTCGTCGAGCCAGTCGCTCACGACACGGCCGGCGAGCGCCATGGTGAGCATGCCGTGGGCGATCACGTCGGGCAGGCCGACTTCCTTGGCGAAGCGCTCATTCCAGTGGATCGGGTTGAAGTCGAGGGCCGCGCCCGCGTAGCGGACCAGCTGCTCGCGCGTGATGCGCACCTGCAGAGCGGGCAGTTCGTCGCCGACGTTCACGCGTCCTCCCCTCGCACCACGAGCTGCGCGCGGGTGGTGCAGACCAGCTTGCCCTCGGCGTCGGTGATCCTCGCGCTGATGTTGAGGAAGTCGTTGCCGGCGCGGGCCATGATGTTGTCGATGGTGGCGCCGATCTCCAGCACGTCACCCGCGTGCACCGGGCGCTCGTAGGTGAAGCCCTGGTCGCCGTGGACCATGCGCGAGTAGTCGAGCCCGAGCTCCGGGTCCGCCACGATCACGTTGACCTTCGGCAGGTTCAGGATCGTGAGGAACGTCGGGGGCGCGATCACGTCCGGGTAGCCGGCCGCGCGGGCCGCCTCCGGGTCGCGGTAGAGGGGGTTGGGGTCGCCGATCGCCTCGGCGAACTCCAGGATCTTCTCGCGGCTCACCGCGTACTTGCCGACGGGCGAGTAGCTCCGTCCGGCGAACGACTGGTCCAAAGGCACCCGCCGAGGCTAGCTGACCCGCGTTGCGCAGCAGAGAGGCCCTGGATGGGCCCCGAACAGCGAAAAGCCGCCCCGGCGAGGCCGGGACGGCCGTTCGAAAGCTGGACGAGAACCGCTAACGTCAGCGGGTCTCTTTGTGAGTCCGGTGCGTACCGCAGTTCGGGCAGAACTTCTTCATCTCCAAGCGGTCCGGGTCGTTGCGCCGGTTCTTCTTGGTGATGTAGTTGCGGTGCTTGCACTCCTCGCACGCCAGCGTGATCTTGGGTCGCACGTCGGTGGAAGCCACAGCATTTCCTTCTCTCTCAGTACCGGGCTCGGCCCGGTGGTTACCGCGTAGCGGTGGCCGGACTTGAACCGGCGACACAGCGATTATGAGCCGCTTGCTCTGCCAACTGAGCTACACCGCCATAACCAACGCCCACCCTCGGGGTCCAGGGGCTTGCCCCTGGCGGGGGTCTGGGGGTTCGACCCCCAGATGGACGCCGCGAAGCGAGCTACGTCTGCGTTTTCCGCAGGCATAGCTCGCCCACTCGCGAGCCCCTTTACGGAATCGAACCGTAGACCTTCTCCTTACCATGGAGACGCTCTGCCGACTGAGCTAAAGGGGCCTGCCTCTTGCGAGGACTTGGAAAGATTACCAAGGGCCTTCACCCGGCCGTGCAACCGGGGTGGGCTTTGGCGAAAACCTCAGGTCAGCAACGTAAGCACCGTCTCCGAGTGCCGTCCCGGAGAGCGCGCCGTGCGAGCCTGCAGCCACGCCTCCAAGCGGTCCTCGGGCAGCGGACGCGAGATCAGGTAGCCCTGGGCAACGTCACACCCCATCGCCTCCAGCTGGTCGCGCGCGACGTCCTCTTCGACGCCCTCCGCGACCACCGTGAGGCCCAGCGAGTGACCCAGCTCGACGATCGAGCGCACCACGGCGAGGTCACCGAGATCGGTGCCCATGCCGAGCACGAAGCTCTTGTCGATCTTCACCTGGTCCACCGGCAGCTGGCGCAGGTACGCCAGCGACGAGTAGCCCGTGCCGAAGTCGTCCACGGCGAGCACGATGCCCAGCGAGTGCAGCTCACGCAGGATCGGCAGCGCCTTCTGCGGGTCGGACATCACGCCGGACTCGGTGAGCTCGAACGTGAGCAGCTCCGGCGGCACGTCGTAGCGCTCCAGCTCGCGCTGCACCTTCGCCGGGAAGTCCTCGTCGGCCAGGTTGCGCACCGACAGGTTCACGGCCGCGGAGATGCGCAGGCCTTCGTCGAGCCACTTGCGCACGCGCTTGAGCGAGGCTTCGAGCACGAACGACGTGAGCACGCCGATGAGGCCGGCCGCCTCGATGGCGGGCACGAACTCGTCGGGCCCCAGCCGGCCGAACTCCGGGTGCACCCAGCGCACGAGCGCCTCGACGCCCTGCACCTGCCGGTTGGGCAGGGTGATCTTCGGCTGGTAGTGCACGGACACGTGGCCGTCTTCCAGCGACTGGCGGAACTGCGTGACCATCTGGAAGCGGCGCAGGAAGATCTGGCCCATGCTCGGCACGTAGCCGCGCACCTCTTCACCGCCGCGCGTCGCGCGCACGGCGACGTCGGCGCGCTGGAGCAGGCCGTCGACGTCCACGGACTCGCCGCCGTCCTCGGTGGAGGTGGTGGCGTAGCCGATCATCGCGTTGGCCTCGACCGAAAGCCGGTCGACCGGGTAGGGCGCCGAGAGCTGCACGCGCAGGCGTTCGGCGGCCGCGTGGGCGTTTTCCGGCGTGCAGCCCACGAGCAGCGCGGCGAACGACGCGCCTTCGAGGCGGGCGAGGGGCACGTCCGGGCCCAGTGCGTCGCGGATCCGGCGGCCGGCGGCGATCACCATGCGGTCGGCCCACGAGTAGCCGAGCGCGTCGCTGACCGTGGAGAACACGTCGAGGTCGATGCGCAGCACCACTGCGCTGGCGAAGTCGCGCAGCGGCTCCTTCGCGACCTGCTGGAAGCCCGGCCGGTTGAGGTGGCCGGTGAGCGGGTCGTGGTAGGCGTCGTGGCGCAGGGTCGCGAGCAGGCGCCGGTTGTCCAGCGAGGTCGCGAGGTGGCTGGCCATCGTGCCGAGCAGCTGCACGTCGTACTTGCCGAAGCCGCGCCAGCGCGAGAGCCGGTCGTGGGCCTCGACGACACCGAGCAGCTGGTTGGCGCTGCGCAGCGGCACCACGAGCGCCTCCTGCGCGCCGCGGTTGAGCAGCGCCGCGCGCACGTCGGGGTTGGCCTCGGTGATGCGGAAGTGGCGCACGTGGGCGCCGGGCAGGCGTTGCAGCGGGTCGTCGGCGTTCGGGTCGACCGGCGGCAGCTCGTCGCCGGCCACGACCACGCGCATGGTGTCCTTGGCTTCAAGGCGCAGCCGCAGTACGACGCGGCCGGCGGCCAGCTGGTCCTTGATGCGTTCGGCGATCGTGGCCCACTCGCGCACGTCGACGCCGCCCACGAGCTCGTCGGCGCGCCCGGCCGGACGCGCGGCGGCCTGCTGGCCCGAGCGCGCGACCATGAGGCTCACGTCCGACAGCGCCTCCATGTCCCGCTGCTCGCGCAGCAGGTCGGAGTACGCCCAGTACAGCGCCGTGAGGCCGAGGAACACGGCCAGGACCAACGGCCACGCCTGCGGGGTGTTCGCGATCACGAGGTAACCGCTGAGGCCCACCGACGCGTTCACGAAGCCGACCACGAGGATGCGGCCGGTGAGGCGGATCGCGGTGCTCACGCGCATGCGGCGGCGCAGCACGCGCACGGCGGCCAGCGCCAGCAGCGTGCTCACCAGCGGCGCGGTGAGCGTGCCGGCCAGCGCGGCGACCCACGGCATGGCCTCGCCGCCGCCGACAGCCTGCTTCACGAGTCCCGCGACGGCGAACGCCCCGGTGATCTCCAGCAGGAACGCGCCCGCGTTGTAGAGGACGCGGCCGGCGACCTTGCGGGCCAGCAGCGTGCCGATGCCCGCCACCAGGTGCGCGGCCAGCACGACCTCGAACGGCGCGACGAAGAAACCGATTACCAGGGGAATTTCGGTGAACGAGATCGTCCACGAAATGCCGCTTCGGACGTCGACGTTGATGCCCAGCTGTTCGGCGAGCAGGAACGCCAGCGCCAGGACCGGGCCGATCCACCAGAGTTTGGCCGAGCCGTGAAAAGGTAACCAGGAACCGACCGCGAACGCGGTGATCAGACCCAGGCCGAGAACGGCGAAGGTGTAGACGCGGAACCGGCGTTCGTCCGTTCGGGCCTCGTTGAAGGTCCCGGAAACGGCGCCCCCCTTGGCCTGTTTCGCCGCTGGAGCGGCATCAGGCCTGCCGTTGCTGTCCGGCATCCGACCTTCCTTCCCGGCTGCCCACCGGTCGCGCTCGTCCGTGACGTCAGGTGTGGACAAGGGCCATACCGTACCCCGGAGGGCGTACCCGTGTCCCTTTCGAGACAGTAGGAGATCACCCCAGGGTTAACAATGGGCTTGTGGCGCTGACCTGCGTGGACCAAGGAGTGAAACTCCCCGTTCGTGCCTGATCTGTCGTCCTGGGGTGTGTTCAGGGGTTCTGCCGAGTGGTGCGGGGCGACAATGAAGTACATGCACAACGACGTGACAGCCACCGGGCACGCGGCGCGTATCGCCACGGTGGACGCACTGCTCCCCGCGCCACCCCCCTTCGAAGTCCACGACGACACCACGCTCCTGTCGGCGCAGGTCGGAGACACGACGGCCGCCGGTCTGGCCACCAGCAGCGAGCTCGGCCCCGACAGTTCGCAGTCGATCTGGCGGGCTCTCACCGAGCACCGGCTCGAGGTCCAGCTCGCCGGCCCGGACCCCGCCGCCGGCCTCGACGCGTTGCTCACTCGATGGGATGAACACCTGTCGACCATCGCCCGTCCGGGGGATCCCGAGTGCTCCGCGGTGCTCTCTCGGCCCAGCCGCGACACCGCCGGTACCACCGAACTGCTCCGCCACGGTTTCGCGCCCGTCGGCGTGATCGCCGTGCGCCCGGCCCAGCGCCTGGCCGCGGCCGGCCCGGCCACCACGCCCGGCGTCTGCATCCGCCACGCCACCCCGGACGACCTGGGCACCGCCGTGCGCCTGATGCTGGAGCTGCAGCGCTACGACGCGCAGTTCGGCCGGGTGACCGTGCGCTCGGGTGTCGACGAGGTCGTGGGCAAGGAGCTGCTGCGCCAGCTGGAGCGGCCGGAGCCGCAGGTGTGGATCGCCGAGCTGTACGGACAACCGCTGGGCATGGTCGTGCTGCAGATGCCGGACGAGACGGCGTGGATCCAGCACCGCGTGGCCGCGCCGCGGATCGGGTACCTCTCTTCTCTCGCCGTCGCCCAGGAGGCCCGCTCGGCCGGTGTCGGCACCGCGCTGGCCGCCCACGCGCACCAGGTGTTCGACGAGGCGGGCGCCGACGTCGTGCTGCTGCACACCGCCGTGGCGAACCCGCGCTCGACGCCGTTCTGGTACGCGCAGGGGTATCGGCCGCTGTGGACGGGCTGGCAGCGGCGGCCGGCGGCTCGCTAGCTCCGGCTCTTGAGATCGCGGTCCCCGGCGTGGTGGTGGACGAGCGGGAGGAACAGCTCGTCCACGAGGGCACGGAGGCGCTCGGTCCCGGGCGCCTCCCGGGTCGTGATCATCTCGTAGCGCACGAGGTCACCGGGCATCCGCAGCACCGGCTCCGGGACGTGACCCGGGCCGATCTCCCCGCGTTCGGCCGCGCGCGCGACGAGGCGGCCGAAGACGTCGGGCACAGTCGTCGCCAGGGCCTCCGGTAGCTCGGCGAGCTCGCTGAGCAGGCCTGTCATCACGTCGACCCCGACCAGCCCGACGCGGTCGGTGATGGTCTGCAGGGTCACCAGCACGTCTTGGCGGAGCTCGCCGGTGTCGGGCACGAGGTCGGCGATCGACCCGAGGTGCGCGCGCACCGCGGCGTGCACGAGCGCGGCCCGGTTGGGCCACCGCCGGTACAACACGGCCCGGCTGGTGCCGGCGGCTTTGGCGACGGCGTCGATGGTGAAGCCGTCGTAGCCGCTGCGCCCGAGCTCGGCCCAGGCGGCGTCGACCAGGGCTTCTTCGAGGGCGGCGCCTCTTCTTCGCTGCGCAGTGCTCACGCCTTCGAAGATACACGTGTATCTTAATCTCGATAAGATACACGTGTATCTCCACTGAGGGTTGACGGTGAAGCTCGAACCGTTGGGGTGGCCGCTCGTGCGGCTGGCGCTGGTGATCGTGCTCGGCGGGGTGGCGCCGCTGATCGACACGACGATCGTGAACGTCGCGCTGCCCGCCGTGGCCGCCGACTTCGGGGTGGGCCCGACGGCGATCCAGTGGGTCGCCACCGGTTACCTGCTGGCGCTGGGGGTCGCGATCCCCGTGACCTCGTGGGCCACGAGCCGGTTCGGCGCTTCGCGGTTGTGGCCGGCCGGGCTGGCGGTGTTCCTCGTGGGCTCCGCCTTGTCGGGGCTGTCGTGGAACCTGGACAGCCTGATCGCGTTCCGGGTGCTGCAGGGTGTGGGCGCGGGGGTGCTGCTGCCGGTGCTGCAGACGATCCTGGTCCGCGCCGCCGGGCCGGCGAAGACCGCGCGGCTGCTCACGATCGTGATGCTGGTGAGCGTGCTCGCGCCGATCGCCGGGCCGCTCGTCGGCGGGGCGATCGTGACCGGCGGGAGCTGGCGCTGGTTGTTCGTGATCAACGTGCCGCTGTGCCTGGCGGCGATCGTGCTGGCGCGGCGGTTCGTGCCGGTCGACTCCCCTCTTCGCGGCAGCCGGCTGGATCTGCCGGGGCTGTCGCTGCTCGCGCCGGCGGTGGTGCTTTTGCTGCTGGCGCTCACCGACGCCGCGTCGGGCAATGGGTTCGTGGTGCCGTTGGGAGCGGGGGTGGTGTTGCTCGGCGGGTTCGTGGCGTGGAGCCTGCGCCGGGGCGAGCGGGCGCTGATTCCGTTGCGGTTGTTCGCGAACCGGGCCTTCAGCGCTTCGGCGGCCGTGCTGTTTCTGACCGGATTGGCGTTGTACGGCGCGCTTTTCCTGATCCCGCTGTACTTCGAGCAGGAGCGGGGGCTCGGCGCGTTCGCGGCCGGGATGATCCTCGCGCTGCAGGGAGTGGGCTCGCTGCTCACGCGGTGGGTCGGCGGCGTGGTCGACCGCGTCGGAGCGCGGGTGATCGCCGTCGCGGGGATCGCCGGGTGCGCGGCGGCGACCGTGCCGTTCGCGGTCGCCGGGCCGTCGACGAGCCTCGTGGTGCTCGGGGCGGCACTCGTGGTGCGCGGCGGGGCGCTGAGCGCGGCCAACATCGCGATCACGTCGGCCGCGTTCACGCGGCTTTCCCGGGAGGACGTGCCGGCGGGGTCGGCCGTGGTGCGGCTGGTGCAGCAGCTCGGCGGCTCGGCGGGCACGGCGGTGCTCGCGTCGGTGGCCGCCACCGGTGCGTTCGCGGCCGCGTTCCTGGTGAGCGCCGCGCTCGCGGTCGCCGCGCTCGTGCCCGCGTTCCTCCTCGGGCGACGGGAGCTCGCCGGGATTGCTCGCTAGGCTTGGCCGGCGGTGGCTCGGGCCACCGGGCGACGAGGGGAGTTCCGACGTGAGCGAGCAGCCGGCGTCCGCGCCGAAGGCACCCGAGGGCGTGGACACCGAGAAGCCTTCGGCGGCGCGGATCTACGACTGGTACCTCGGCGGCACGCAGAACTGGGCTGTCGACCGGGAGTTCGGCCGGCGCGTGGAGCAGCAGTGGCCGCTCGTGCGGCCGGGCGCGAAGCAGAACCGCGAGTTCATGAACCGCGTGGTGCGCGCCGCGTTGAAGGCCGGGATCCGGCAGTTCGTGGACCTCGGCTCGGGCGTGCCGACGGCAGGCAATGTGCACGAGGTCATCGAGGCCGAACTGGACGACGACGATCGCGCCACCGTGCTGTACGTGGACTACGAGCCCGTGGCCGTGGCCCACGCGACGCTGATCCTCGAGGAGGAGGCCGCCACCGACTGGGCCGGCATCCTGCAGGCCGACATGCGTGACCCCCGGTCCGTGCTGCGCGCGCCGACCACCCGCGAGTTCATCGACTTCTCCCGCCCGGTGTGCCTGCTGATGATGGCGGTGCTGCACTTCGTGGGCCCGGACGACAACCCCGAGGGCCTCGTGAAGGCCTACCGCGACGAGCTCGCACCGGGCAGCTGGCTCTCCATCTCCCAGATGAGCGAGGGCGACGGCGACGGTCCCGCGCTCGAAGGCCTGCGCTGGTTCGTGGAGCAGTACCGCAAAACCAGCAACCCCGTGTGGATGCGCGACCGCGACGACATCGCCCCCCTGTTCGGCGGCTGGCCGCTGCTGGAGCCGGGCATCGTCCACCTGCCCGACTGGCGGCCGGAGCGGGAGCTGAACGCGGTGGAGGCGGAGGCGAGGCCGTTCGCTTGGTGTGGGGTGGCGGAGAAGCCGTAGTTGGGTGGGCTCGCTGGCCGGGGTGGACGTCGGGAAATCCTCGGCCGCGCGTCTACGACCGGCGACTCGACGGCTCGCCGGGAAGCCGTGTACCGCTCGTTCGGCCGGGCGCGTGGAGAAGACCGCTGGGTGAGGTGGGCCGCTCGGCCGGCTGCGGTCGAGAAGGCCGCGTCTCCATGGTCAAGAGAGCTGTCGGAGCCCGGTGCCGGCGTAGTTGCCAAGGCTGTCGGCACGAGTGGTGACGCCACGATTCCTGGTATCAACCTGCGCGGCTGAGTTGTCCACAGGTCGTCCGAGTTGTGGACAACTCGGCTCGTTCGGAGCTCGACCACGGATTTCGTCGGGGGTGGCCGATAGAATGGGTGCAGGGCCTGCCCCCAAGGGAGGGCGGGGCCGTGTCCGGCCCGGTTCTTCCGCAACCCGACCGCGCGCACGCTTGAGCCTCGAGGTGCCCGGAGCTCGCAAAGCCGTAGTGCCGGCACCTCCGCCCGCCAGAGGCGCCACCGCGTCGGCACGCAGAAAGTTTCTGCTCCGCCGGCCATCACATCGAGCGAGCACGGCGCCGACCAGCCCCGGTCCGGAAGCCGTGTCCAAGCACACTCCCGCACCTCCACCTGGCGATTCCGTGCACTCGAAGGGCGTCCGCTGCCAGCGAACACTCCGTCGGAAACAAACCCGCCCCACGGATAGTTGAGGAAGGCAGACTCAACTAATCGAGGAGTGCACATGTCAGATCCCCGCCTCCTGCCCGTTCTCCCGCTCGATGACGACGTCGTGCTGCCGGGCATGGTGGTCCCGCTCGACCTCACCGACGCCGAGACCCGGGGCGCAGTGGAGTCCGCTCAGGCCAAGACGCCCGCCACGGCGTCGTTCCCCGGCATCCGCTCCGGCGCGGCCACCAAGGCCGAAGTGCTGATCGTCCCCCGCATCCACGGCGAGTACGCCGAGCTGGGCACGGTCGCCACCGTCGAGCGCATCGGCCGGGTTCCCGGCGGCAAGGCCGCCGTTCTGCTGCGCGGCACCGGCCGTGCGGTGGTGGGCCGGATCGCGGACGGCCCCGGCGCCGCCCGCTGGGTCCACGCCGACGAGGCCACCGAGTTCACCGACGACCGCTCCACGCAGCTCGCGGCGGAGTACAAGGCCGTGGTCATCTCGCTGCTCCAGCAGCGCGGTGGCTGGCAGATGATCGACGCCGTCCAGCAGGTCGAGGACCCGTCGGCGGTGGCCGACCTGTCCGGCAACGCGCCATACCTGAAGACGGAGCAGAAGATCGAGCTGCTCACCACGCTCGACGTGAGCACGCGGCTCGAGAAGGCCATGGAGTGGAGCAAGGAGTACCTCGCCGAGCTCGAGGTCACCGACACGATCCGCAAGGACGTGCAGGAGGGCATGGACAAGCAGCAGAAGGAATTCCTGCTGCGGCGCCAGCTCGAGGCCATCCGCAAGGAGCTCGGTGAGCTCGACGGCAGTGACAAGGACGACGACTACCGCGCCCGCGTCGAGGCCGCCGATCTGCCCGACAACGTGAAGAAGGCCGCGCTGGCCGAGGTCGACAAGCTGGAGCGCACCTCCGAGCAGTCGCCCGAGGGTGGCTGGATCCGGACGTGGCTGGACACGGTGCTGGAACTGCCTTGGAACGAGCGGACCGAGGACGTCTACGACATCGCCGCCGCGCGCGCCGTGCTCGACGCGGACCACGCGGGCCTGGACGACGTGAAGGAACGCATCATCGAGTACTTGGCCGTGCGCAAGCGTCGCGCGGAGTCGGGGCTCGGCCCGGTCGGCGGACGCCGTTCGGGTGCGGTGCTGGCCCTCGCGGGTCCTCCCGGGGTCGGCAAGACGTCGCTGGGTGAATCCGTGGCGAAGGCCATGGGACGCAAGTTCGTGCGCGTCGCCCTCGGTGGCATCCGGGACGAGGCGGAGATCCGCGGGCACCGTCGGACGTACGTCGGCGCGCTCCCGGGCCGCATCGTGCGGGCCATCAAGGAAGCCGGCTCGATGAACCCCGTCGTGCTGCTCGACGAGATCGACAAGGTGGGCGCCGACTACCGCGGCGACCCGACGGCGGCCCTGCTGGAAGTGCTGGACCCGGAACAGAACCACACGTTCCGCGACCACTACCTCGAGGTGGAGCTCGACCTGTCCGACGTGGTGTTCCTCGCCACGGCCAACGCGCTGGAGACCATCCCCGGCCCGCTGCTCGACCGCATGGAACTCGTCACGCTCGACGGCTACACCGAGCACGAGAAGGTGACCATCGCCCGTGACCACCTGCTCCCGCGTGAGCTGGAGCGCGCCGGTCTCACCACCGGCGACGTGGTGATCGCCGACGAGGCGTTCAGCCGGATCGCCGCCGAGTACACCCGCGAGGCGGGCGTGCGCGACGTGAACCGGACGATCGCGAAGCTGCTGCGCAAGATCGCGACGAAGGTCGCGCTGGACCAGGTTTCGCTGCCGGTTGCCCTTTCGGCTGCCGACCTGGAGACCTACCTGGGCCGGCCGCGCCACGTGCCGGAGTCCTCGCTGCCGACCTCGACCCAGCGCACGTCCATCCCGGGCGTGGCCACGGGTCTGGCCGTGACGGGGGCAGGTGGTGACGTGCTCTACATCGAGGCGTCGCTCAACGACCCCGAGAGCGGCTCCACGGGCCTGCAGCTCACCGGCCAGCTCGGTGACGTGATGAAGGAGTCGGTGCAGATCGCGCTCTCGTACCTGCGTTCGCACGGCGCGGAGCTCGAACTGCCCGTGAGCGACCTGAAGGACCGCGGCATCCACGTCCACGTCCCCGCGGGCGCGGTGCCGAAGGACGGCCCCTCGGCCGGCGTCACCATGACGACGGCGCTGGCGTCGCTGCTCTCCGGCCGCGTGGTGCGGGCGGACGTGGCGATGACCGGCGAGGTGTCCCTGACCGGACGCGTGCTGCCCATCGGCGGCGTGAAGCAGAAGCTGCTCGCGGCGCACCGGGCGGGCATGAAGACCGTGATCATCCCGCAGCGCAACGAACCGGACCTGGACGACGTGCCGGCCGAGGTGTTGTCGCAGCTGGACGTGCACGCGGTGGCGAATGTGCGTGAGGTGCTGGAGTTGGCGTTGACGCCTGCTTCTTCTTCGGTGCCGCAGGCTGCTTGATTCAGTAGTGAGTGGACGGCCCTCGTTTCCCCGGTGGGGAACGGGGGCCGTTTGCGTTCATTTGTCCTTTGTGGAGGGAATCCACTCGTGGGTCCACCTGTGCCGCCAGAGACCGACCGCGTCGAACTCGTCGACTTCGGCGCCGACGGTGACGCCGAGGTGACGCAGGGCCTGGGAGATCGGGGAACCTTCCGGAGGCAAGGCAACGGCTTCTTCGGGCTGGTGCACCGGCCCGAACACGACGGCGCCGGCCTCCCACACCTGGGCGGTCTGCGTGCCGTCTCCGCCGAAGAACTCGGCTTCGACATAGGTGAGGGGGCCGGCCTTGGAGCAGGCGGCCAGGACGTCGGCGAACCCGCGCGTGAGCTTCTCGTACGGGGCGAGCACGGGCGTTTCGGGGTCGGCGACCGAAGCGGCGTAGGCCTTTGTGACCGGAACGAGCGAGAGACCCTTCTCGAGCGGGACGATCACCGGGGTGCCCGGGAGGCCGTGCAGGACCTCGGCTTTCGCGATCACGGCCTCCAGCACGTAGACCATCAGAAGTCGAGCTTTCGCCACTCGAACCGCGTGCGCCAGTCGGGGTCATGGGTGGCGAAGCCGATGAAGGCCGTGGCGACGTCGTCGAGAGAGGGGACGTCGGTGCGGTAGTGGCGGTCCGGGGAGCCGTCGCGGTGTTCGAGGGCGTAGTGGCCTTCGGGGGCGCCCGCGTATTCGCCTTGGCCGACCTGGACGTAGGCGTCGCCGCGTTCGAGCACGGCGTGCCAGTTGCGGGCGGACAGGCGTTGCAGCGCGGCGCGAAGGGCGGCGGGGTCCGGATTCTCGACGCGGGCACCGTCGCAGGAGGACAGCGCGAGCGCGGCCGGGTTGTGCACGTCACCCTTCTGCGGATCGAACGCGACCAGCCCGTGGCGACGCGCCAGGTCGAACACCAGCCGCGCCACGGCTTCCGCGCGCGACCACGCGATGGTCATCACCACGGCGTCCGCGGACAGGCCGAGGCCGGCGGTCCAGGGCGACTTTTCGGGGTCGTCGACGAGCTCCGGATGCCGCGCCGTGAGCTCCCGGTAGAACGCGGCGACCTGCGGGTGCTCGACGGCGCCCTCGTCTTCGTTCGTGAGCCGGGTGTACCGGTCCTTCGCCTCCGCGGCGCTGACGGCCGCGGGCGCGAACCACACGGCGAGATCAAAACTCATCGGCCCCCCAGTCGAACCTACGTCGCCTCGACGCGACCCAGCATCGTAGCGAGTTTGGTGAGGGCGTAGTAGATGTCGATGTCGATCACGACCTGCCGATGGCGCTCCAGCGTCTCCGGCAGCCGCGCGAGCAACGCCGGCAGCGTCGCCGGGTCGAGCAGCAGCTCGTCGAGCCGCGCCTGCCCGCCGAGCACGTCGATGAGGGCCTGCACGTCCCAGTCGTCCCAGGCCTCGTACGAGGGATCCTCCACGTCCACATCGCACGGCACCGCCGCGCGGCACACGTAGACCATGAGGTGATCGATCTCGTCGCGGGCCGCGGCGTGAGCGTCGCGCCATCCCGGCGGTGGTGCGGGGAAGCTGCTGCGGAACGGGTGGAACCCGATGACCTCGCCCATGGGCGTGAGTCTGCCACTCGAGCCGTGGCGAATCCGCTGGTCGGGCGTTTGATCACCCGAAATTGCCGCCGGCGGGCGAGACGCGAGAATCCGGGCATGGAGTCGTGGGAGCTGCACTCGATGGCACGCCGGTACCTGATGGCGCGGTACACGGAACTCAGCGAGCGGTACGCCGAGCTTCCCGACCAGGGGCGCGACGGCTACAGCGTCGAGGCACAACGCACGTATCCGCGCTACAACGTCGTGGCCGCGATGCTCACCGAGGTCGAGCGGCTCGATCCCGACGACCTCCCGCCCGTCCAGCCCCTCGCTGCCGCGTTGATGCACGCCGCGGAGACCGCGAGGTCGGTGTTCACCGATCCTCCGACGGGCCCGATCGAGGCGGAGGCGATGAGCGCAGAGCGACAGCGGTTCGCTCGCGCGGTGACAGCCTGGGTCGCGGACGCGGACGTCACGGTGGAACCACTCGGGTACCGGCGGGTGCTGCGACCGGAGGAGGCGTCGGGTTGGCGTTCTCGGCTGGCGTCGCGGTGGGACGTGGAGCTGTCCGACGTCAGCTCACTGTCGTGGCATCCGCTGTCGGCCGGTCCGGTGCCGGACGAAGTGCTGGTCCTGCGCGAGGATTCCACGTGGGACGGGCCGGGAGTCACGCTGGTGCGCCAGGCGCTCCACCACCTCGGCCGGCGCCGGGTGGTCGAGCTGCGCGAGCACGGACCCGAGTACCTGCTGGACGTCGACCTGCTGGAACCCCACTACACCGGCGCGGAGGGCCTGTGGACCGACGAGACCCTCGACTGGCTCGCCTACGCCTCCCACGAGGGCACGCTCGCGTTCGGGGGCACGCTGGCGGCTGAGTTGAGGGGATCTTGGCCGCGGCTGGAGGAATGGCGTTGGAGCGGGTGGTGATGACCTGCGTCACGCGGCCGCGTCGACGGGCTGGGCATTCGTCGTTCGCACTGACGAAAGAAGCCCCCGCGGTGGAGGCGGGGGCTTTTCGGTGTGGCAGGTGAGGGATTCGAACCCCCGAAGGCTGAGCCGTCTGATTTACAGACGAGAGGCTCTGTACCCCGTGACCTGCGAGCGAGCGGCTTGGCTGTTCCGCTCGGGGGCGAATAGGGGGTACCACGGCCCCGTCACTCTTCGAGTGCCCACCGCGCCCGAGCCGCTTGGTGGTGGTCATCCAGTGCAGCTCGGTCTGGCATCAGACCAGCCGGAACCAACAGCGCTGTGCCGGCGAGAGGGCCGTACGTGGTGTGCGTCCGCAGGCTTGGCGCCACGACGACCGTGTTGTCCGCAGTGTCGACTGCGAGGAGACCAGCGTCGAACAGGCTGTGAATGTCCGACCGGAGCAGAAGCCCCTCGCTGCGCTTATGGGTCCCATGATCGGCAAACGCCCTCAAATGAGCGGCTTGCAGAACCTGCTTGGGCGCTGGGCCAGTGACAGCGCAGTTCAGACCGTACTTCTCCAGCAGACCGGTCCGGAACGCCCGCTGACCTCGACGAACCTTGACCAGCGACGTCCGGTGCCCTCCAGTCCACGAGACGTTGTCGTCTTCAGCCTCATCGGGGTCTGACGTCGGGGCCGCCGATGCTTCGGTTCCGAGCTTGACCAGACGAAACCGCCAGATGCGAAGGCCATCTTGCTCCCGAACCTCTGGCCACATCTCGGTGATGCCGAAGAGGCCTTCGTATCGGTAGCCAGCCGCGGGCGAGAACCGCTTGTCTCCCTTCGAGCCGCGGATCACGCGGATCGGTTGGCGCTCTTCATAGGCCCGTTTGAGTCCGGCATTGCCGAGAACCAGCTCTTGGTCTGCTACGTGACGGTTATGAGCGCGGCCGCCCTGACCCGTGTAGATGATCTCGTCCCCTGCATCATGATCATCGGGATAGCCGCCGTTCACAACGATCGAGTCGGAGCCGTCCTTACCACCCGAGATGCCCCACTGAGAAGAGCGGTGGATGCCCACAGCGTTCATCTCGGCATATAGTTCGCGAACGTCTTGCCGACAGGAACATCGGGGATCTCCCCGTACTGAAGTCCGTTTGCCACAGCAACAAGGATCCTAGAAGATCGCGGAGAAATCCAACATTTGCTACACGAAAACTCCCGAGCAGTGCAACGACGACGGACTCATAGTCGATGTAACGACCCAGGATGGCGACCCGTCTGGGAAGCAGAGGCCCTAACACGAAGGTCAAGGTTACAATATGACAACCTTTCGCCCCGCTAATGCGCTTAGCCCTCTGGTTATGCTAGCGACGGCAATGCACGCTCAGCCCGGAGTCTACGCAGTCCTCCTGGGATCAGGGGTATCCACGGGCGCTGGGATTCCAACAGGCTGGGGAATCGTTAAGGACTTAGTTCGAAGAATCGCGGCCATCAATTTTGCAGAAGACCAATCTGTAATAGACGCAGCCGAAGTCGATCCAGAATCGTGGTGGACTAAGCACGGCTCTGGCGAGCTTGGATACTCAAGTTTGCTCGAATCTATCGCGCCGACACCTGCTACGAGACAAGGGATACTCCGGAGCTTCTTTGAGCCCACAGACGAGGATCGAAACGAAGGAATCAAGGTTCCAAGCAGAGCCCACCTAAGCCTCGCAGAACTAGTGAAACGTGGGTCAGTGAAGGTTATTCTGACTACGAATTTCGATCGACTGACAGAGCGCGCCCTAGAATCGGTTGGGATCTCCCCGCAGGTCATCTCGCGACCTGAAGCCGTAAATGGAATGGCACCACTTGCCCATGCCGACGCGACAGTCATCAAGCTGCACGGCGACTACCTAGACCTCGGCAGTAGGAACACTCCAGACGAACTGCAAGATTATCCAGATGAATGGAAAAACATTCTTGCGCAGGTCGTCGACGAGTACGGGTTGATCATATCAGGCTGGTCTGCAGATTGGGACACAGCGTTGGTCTCAGCCATCGAAAGTGCGAGCTCAAGAAGATACCCCCTATACTGGGATCGGCGAAGCAGTAAAGGGGAAAACGCAGGCCGGTTACTGGCAACACGCAAAGGAATGGTGCTCGACGTCGCAAGCGCGGACGAACTTTTCGCAAATCTTTCCGATGGGATCGATGCACTGGACCGCTTGACCGAGCCTCCTTTGACCACGGCGATGGCGGTGGCTCGACTCAAACGCTATCTACCCGATCCAGCTGCGCGAATAAATCTTAATGATCTAGTGATGACCGCGCTTGACCGAGCAGTCGACGCAATCAAGGGGCAAACCTTTCACGTCGGCCATGAAGAAGTGCCAAAGAGGCTCGAAGAACTTCTTGATGCTCACTACCACGCCTCATTACCTCTCCTAAACCTACTCGCCACAGGTACCTGGTTTGACAGAGGACTTGATCATCTCGACCTATGGAAGGAGGTTGTGCAACGCCTCCTTGACGCGCGCGTGATACCCGACACGGCATTTCAGGGACCCGTAAGTGAATTTCAGCATTTCCCGGCATTGCTTGCGTACGAGGTTATCGGACTTGTCGCAGCTAATCGCGGGCGTGATCGCCTTCTGCTGGAGATTTCCACGAAGGTCAAGTGGCGAAACCTCGAGTACCCCAACAATATGGCGCCGGCAGCCCAGCAACTGCATATTCAAAGAGTTCTCGGACAGGGCAACTTGAAGACAATACCTCGCTGGGAGGGCAAAGAGCCTTACTACCCGGAGAGCCGTCTCATGAGGTTCTATTTGCGCGATGTCTTCAGCAGTCTTATTCCGGAAGAACGGACGTACGCGGAGTCGTTCGACTCTCTCGAGTACCTAATCGGCATCATCCAACAACGGACGCAGGGGCAGACCCGGTCCTACCACCCAAACCAGGGCGAATTCCTTATCGCCGATTACGACGGGTCGGATGGTATCCCCCACGCAGAAACCTACTTACGAGAGAGCTCTGCCGAGCAGCGCGACAGGTGGCCATGGCGGGCACTGATTGGAGACGAATACGAAATTGACGAGGTCTTGAACTCATACCGTGAAGCTCTTAGTCAAGCGAAGCGCCGAAATTTCTAGGCGACTCAGACTGACTGTCAGCCAATCTTCTGGCTCAGCTCGTCGTCGGCTCGAAGGTCGGTGAGCGTCTGCGAGTTGCCCGCGGCAAGATCTATTGCGCGCAGATTAACGAAGCCAGGGCCGAGGGCATCCGATCGCACCCATTGGACGGTGCGTCGGATCGCCCATCGGTGCGACCGATAGCCGAGCAACAACGTTTGCTCAGGAGCCAGTCCGACGAGCGCCGTAGCTACATTGGGCAGCTCCCTGTAACGTTGGAAGCCGTGTTTACCGTCGACGATGCTGCTGGCGTAGCCGAGAAGCTCATTGCGCCGCTCGGACGCCGCTGGAGCCATGTCCAGAGCGTCGCGGCGCGTGCTCGCGAGCTCTCACTGGCGGTGCCGACTGAGGAGACCGACGCGCTCGTCAGCGCTGCCTGGTTACACGACATCGGCTACGCCCCAGAAATCGGACATACCCACTTCCATCCCCTCGATGGTGCCCGGTACTTGCGCGACCACGGTTGGCCTCGTGGTGTCGTGAATTTGGTAGCCCATCACTCAGGTGCCCGGTTCGAAGCAGAAGAGCGGGGGCTAGCTACCGAGCTCGACGAGTTTCCATTCGAAGACTCGCCCTCCTTGGACGCACTAGTGACGGCTGACCTTACGACCGGACCAGGTGGCGAGCGGCTGACCTACGAGGAACGAATCTCCGAGATTCTGAACCGCTACTCGCCTGACGATCCCGTGCACCGGACGTGGATCAAGGCTGCTCCGATACTCAGGCGGGCCGTCCGAAGGACCGAGGCCCGGATGGCCGGTCAGCCAAGGTAGGGCGACTTGCGGCCGGCGTCGAGAGCATGGTCGATCCGCAAGCGCATTGATGGATGGATGTTGAGCCGGTCAAGGTCCGCAGGCGGTACCCAACGCACTGCTTTCGTTTCGGTGCCGTCCTCCCTCGGTTGCCCGTCGACCCACTTACCCTCGAAACACAAGGAGAACTGCTGGCGAACCTCGCCGTCGTCGTAGGCCATGACGTGCCGCGGATCCGTGTAAGTGCCGACGAGGCGGACGATTTTGACGTCAACGCCAGTCTCTTCCTTGACTTCGCGGACCGCCGTATCCGTGATCCGCTCCCCCACGTCGTGCCCACCGCCCGGGAGCGCCCACAAGTCGTTGTCGATCTTGTGGATGAGCAGCACCCGACCCTGGTCGTCGCGTACGACCACAGTCACGGACGGCACCACACTGTTGGCCGTCGGCGCATTCGGGTCGTCGAAGTAGTCGATGCGAGCCATGATCCCTACGCCTTCTCCGGGACGCCCAGGTCCCAGGTTCGTTCGAACGACCGCATGTAGTGCTCCCACATGTGGCCGTCCGGTCGTCGTTGCAGGTGCATCACCGGGCTTTGCCCTGCCAGGGCACCGAACGCGTGCCCGTTGACGAGCAGATCATCGTCAAATCGGTACAGCGAGTTGTAGAGGATCTCGCCGTGCGTGCGGACCTCGACGCCGTCCAAGTCGACCACGTCCGCGAGGTAACGGCGCATCAGCTGCACGCGGCCTTCGAGACCTCCCGGAGTGCGCTCTTCCACGGCTCGCTGGACAACCGCCTGCGCCGCCTCATCGCCGACGAGCAGCCGGAACCGCACGCCCGCCTTTGCTTTCTGCCGTACCAGCGGAATGAAGTTGTACTGCTCGACGAGGAAGGCGCCCGAGAACACGAGCACGTCCATGCTGTACTGCACGCCGCTTAGCAACGCTTCCCATGCGGCGCCGGTGATCGCGGAACGCGACTCGTACAGGTGGACGAGTTCAGATTCGCTCTGCGCGGGACGGCTGTCTGCGGCGAGCGACGGCCACAGGTCCTCTTCACGACCTCCAAGTACCGCCACGACTTTCTGCCGCGTCGAGCGGTGTGGCACGCGTTCTTTGCCGATCCAGCGGTCGACCGTTTTCCAGTCGACGCCGACCTTGCCGGCCAAGCTGTGAACGTCGAGGTTGGCGGCGAGCATGGCCGTCCGTAGGCGGTCATTGGCCACGTCGTGCTCCCATGGAACGTAGGGACGTTTGGGACGTTTTCGGGGGACGCGAGCGTCTCCTGGGACGTCCGGAAAGATCCCGGGAAATGCGGTTCCGACGTCCCGTGAGCTGCGGTTTTCTTGGTACATACCGCCGAACGGATCGGCTGGAACCGACCGAGAAGGAGCTCACCATGGCCCGCAAGACGACGCCGGTTGTCCAGGAGAAGAGCGGCAACGCACGAGGCAAGATCATCGGCACGTTGCTCGTGCTGGGCCTGCTCGTCGTCGTGATCCGACAGCCGGCAGAGGCCGCCAGCTTCGCCCGTGCGGCGTTCGGATGGCTGGGCAGTGTCGGAGATGCGCTCGCGTCGTTCGGCCACGCCATCGCTAGCTAGCTCCACCTTCGATGCGCTCAAGCCGCGCAGCGAGATCCGCGACTGTTGCTCGCAAATCGCGTAGCTGGGCCTCGACACTGGTCGATTCGTCGGGGATGCCACTGACGAAGACGCCAACCGCGGGAGTGGTCGCCACCCACCCCTCGTCCTGCAGCAACCGGACGGCCTTCTGAGCAGTCGCAAGAGCGACCCCGTGTTGTTCTGCAAGGTCTCGGTTACCTGGAAGCTTGTCGCCCGCCTTCAGGGCTCCGCTCCGAATGTGCTCGCGGATTACCTCAGCTACGCGCTGGTATGCGGCCCCACCGATCGCGTCCATTGGATCAGCGTACCGCTCTGACACACACCGACATAGTTCACTCGAATGGCCGACTTGCAACTGACACATGCTGACCTATGTTGGATTAGGTCAGTCAACGAAAGGAGATCAGATGAGGTCCACACACATCAACCGTCGCCAGCTCGACGCGGCCGGCGCGTTCGTCGACGAGGTCGCCACCGATGGCGTGTTCCCGGACGGCTTGACCGAAGCCGCGATCGACGCCCTGATCGAGCAGGTTGACCTCAACCTGGCCGCGGACGAGTTCGCCGCTGAGGCCGCGTTCCGTTGCGACTTCACCGACCAGCGCCGCGCCAGCCGTGCCCGCCGCCGCGCCGGCCGCGAACTGCTGCGCTCGAGCTACCTGGTCACCGGCTCGCAGCGCCAGGGCAAGACCGCGGTGTTCCGCGCGCTCCTGGTCGAGGGCGAGGCCGCCTGATGACGATCAACGAGCTGGCCGCCCAGTTGCGTGGCCTCATCGACACGATCCCGCGGGATGCCCTGCTCCCGATGGCGGACGAGAACCACGCGCTCAACCGCCTCGCCCAGGCCGACCGCCAGATCACGACCTTGCAGGACCAGGTCACCGCGCTGGTGGGTGGCGGAACCCATCTGGACAACATCCGGCTCAACCTCGGCACTGCCACCGGCGCGGTGGCGCAGGCCCAGGAACACGCCCAGATCGCCAAGGGCGCCGTTGGTGACGCATTGGCCGCGATCGAACGGGCCGCGCTCGCGATGAGCACCGCGGCCGACCACTTCTCGCAGTGAGGACTCCCAGCCCGATGACAACTCGCCTGATCTTTCGGCCCGACGCGGCGGCTCACTCCGCCAAGAACGCGCACACCGCGCCGGGTTCCACCATCCACCCGCAAGACCGCACGGAGGACGCCCAGATGGTAGCCACGCCCCAGGTCGAGCGCACCGCCGCCGACCAGCCGGCCGAACCCACGACCTACACCTACACGCCGCGCGAGCTGAACCGCCTGGTCTCCCGCGAGATCTCCGGGCGGCTGCTGGAGCTGGCGGACATTCTGGCCCGCAACGCCGCGTTCCTGCTCGCCAACGACCAGGTGCCGGCCGAGGTCAAGCGGACCCGCGCCCTGACCTACCTCGACGTGGCCGACCAGCTGCGCAGCGTCGGGCTGGACGAGGTCATCCGCGCCACTCTCTCGGAGGTGGCCCGGTGAACCCCCGCAACCGCAAGCAGCAGGTGACGACGGTGTTCGACGGCCGCACCCACCACGCGTGCTTGTGCCGCGGTTTCCGTGACGGGCTCCCGATGTTCGGCTGGGGCGAGGCCCCCTCGACCCTGCTCACCCGCGCCCAGTTGCGCGAGGCCGGGTTGCGCCCGAACGGTCAGGACCCGGTGGCGCTGCTCGTGTTCCGCCACGTCAAGCCCTACGCCCACGAAACCGTGGCGGAGCTGTTCTCCGTCGAGCGCGCCGCGCTCAAGCGCACTGCGACCCCGGCGCAGTTGGTTGCGCTGTCTCGCGCGATGGACGCCCGCCGCGTGTGCGTCGACTGCGGAGTGGTCCAGGAGCAGTGCGTGCCGACCTCGACCCGCCAGTGCGGCACCTGCGAGGACACCGCCATGGCCGACCAGATCGGGGTGGCCGCGTGAGCGACTCCGGCGTCTACCACGACCTCGTGCAGTCCCAGCAGGAAGAGCTCGACCGCGCCCGCCGGGAAGCCGACCGCCAGGAGGGAAACCGATGACTGACTACCTCAAGTTCGAGGCCGCCCACGCCACGGCCGCCGGCATCACGGGGATCAACAACGAGCTGGCCGTGGGTGACCTGCGGGTCTCGCTGCCGCGGCCGTTCGTGCCGATCGGCGGTGACCTCGCGGTCGGCCCGGTGATCGAGGCGGTGAGCAACGGCCTGCTCATCCGCACGGACCGCTGGACCGCGATGAACCTGGACCCCTACGCCACCGGCGTGCTGCCGCTGACGATTGCGAGTCAGGCCACGGCCGCCGCGGTGGCCCGCGAGTTCGATGCGGACCCGACCATCACGTGGACCTCACGGGCCGCCGATGTGCTGGCCTGGTGCCAGCGCTGGGTGACCCGCCAGAACGGCGGTGGCCAGTCGTGAGCACCTTCGACGTGCTGTCCCGCTACGGCACCCTCGCCCTGATCCGCCACGCGGTCACCGTGCTGCTGTTCCTGCTGCTGCACCTGGTCCGGATCCCGATCGTGCTGATCGCCCGGGTCCTGGAGGGCGTCATGGGCGAGCTGGACCGCTACGCCACTGCCCAGGCCTCGCGCGAGCCCCGAGGTCCCATCAACCAGTTCTTCCCCCACGAGAGCACCCGGGAGGCCCGCCATGCGTAAGCGCCGCGAGAACCGCACGTGGATGGAGTGGCACCACCAGGCCTACTGCGAAGCCGTCGCGTGGGAAGCGCAGGCCACGTTGCGCGGGCACGCCTTGCAGGTCGCCGGCCTCATCGCCCTGGTCCTGTTCTTCCCGACCGCGTGGGTGGTGCTGCCCGCCGGCGCCTACGGCATCTGGCTGGCCGTGAGCGCGGTGAAGACCTCGCTTCTGCTGGCCAAGGCCCGCGCCGGCCGCATCTACCCGCCCCGCTGAACGGAGGTGACCGTCATGACCGCTCGACACACCTGCACCCGCACCGAAGCCGCCACCACCTGGATCGCCTGGCACTTCGCGGAACTGCTCGCCGTGGCCGCCCCGCTGCTGCTCGGCTGGCTGGTCGCTGGCTGGCTCGCCCTGGCCTCCGTGGCGACGGCCGCGGCGTGGGGCGTGCACGAGCTGCACACCCGCCGTGCCCCCGCCGAGCTGCCCGCCGGGCCGGCGCCGCGGCAGATCACCAGCCACAGCAACGGAAGCACCGACCAGACCACCGCGTCGGCCCCGGCCGGCGACCACGACGCGAACAGGGAGCGTGCGTGATGAGCACCTACGCCGACAACCGGCGCGCCGACCGCGCCGCCGACGCCGAGCAGCGCCGCGCCGACGCCGCCGCCAAGCTCGACCGGACCCTGACCGCCGCCGCCGCGCAAGCCACGCAGCGTCGGGCGGACGAAGACGCTGCCGCGGCCCGGGCCGCCCAGCACCGGGCCGACCGTAAGGCAGCTCGAGCCGCGGCGCTCGCCACGGCCGCGGGGTGGCTGTCCGAGCACCGCGTGCGCCTGCCGATCTACCTGCTCGCGGTGGTGTCCGCGGTCATGGCCGTGCCGGCGATGTCGGACTACGGCGTGGGCGTCTACCGGACGCTGACCGGCGGGTTGCTGCCGGCGCTGTCCGAGCTGGGGATGTGGGCGTTTGCGGTCGCGGTCGAGGTCTCGCGGCATCGCCACCCGCAGCGCCCGGTGTGGACGTTGCAGGTGGGGGTGTGGCTGTTCGCCGGCACCGGCGCGGCGCTCAACGTGCTGCACGGCATCGGCCGCGGCTGGAACGTCGCCGTGGTCATGGGGATCGTGTCCGTGGCCGGGGTGATCGCCCACCAGATCGCCGTGGCCGCTCCGCGTCGCTCTCGTGCCGAGCGAGACGCCGCGAAGATCGAGCGCCACGCCACCCGCAAGATCGCCCGGGTCCGCACCGCTGCGGTGCGCCACGCGGTCGCCGAAATCGACCGAGACGGGGCCGCGCGGCTGGTGTTCGCCCCGGGCCGCTACACCCTCACCCGCCACCACGGCCGCACCCACCTCGTCGCCGCGATCGAGACCAGCGACTACGTCGGGGACGTGCTCGCCGACGAGGTCACCGCATGGCTCGCCATGCAGGACCGACCCGCCGACCAGGTCGAAGACGACCCGATCGCCGACGCGGCGGTGCAGACCCTCGACCTGCCCTCTGACCAGCGCAAGTCCACCCCGACCCCGGCCAGCCACCCGGCGCCGAAGGTCCGCACGTTCGAGATGGCCCGTGACGACTTCTACGCCGCGCTGGCCGACCCGGCGATCGAGATGAACCCGACTTCGGCCACCTCGATCCGCACCACGCTCCGCTGCAAAGCCGAGTGGGCCCGCAAGTTCCGCGACGAGTACAAGGCCGACCACCAGTGACCCGGGAGGACACCACCATGGACACCGACAACACCACCCCGGCCGCCGGCGAGCTGGCCACCGTGCACCACCTGCCGACCCGCACCGACGAGGGGATCGAGCCCGACGAGGTGCTCACCGAGCAGGAGTTCCAGGCGCGCATGACGGAGAAGGCGCTCGCGCAAGCCCGCTGGGCCGCCTACCGCAACGACGTCGTCGTAGCCGCCCGCACGGCGAAGCGGGTCGTCAAGCACGACCGCACCAAGACCGCGTTCCGCCACGGCGTGGCCTACCCGACCGCCGGCGCCAAGATCGTCGTGCGCCGCTGGCGCGACGCCCACGGCGCGAACCGCTACGAACGGCAGATGCGTGCGGCCGAAGCCGCCGGCGATCAGGAAATGCTGCGCTACTGGCAGGAAGCTGACGTCGCGGAGAAGCAGCGCCGCCACGACCGGGTCCAGGAGTGGATGACCGCCCCGGGCAAGGTCATCAAGGCCGCCGTCATCGGACTGCTCGGACTGGCCGCCCTGCTGCTCGCGCTCGGCATCGTGCTGGCCATCAAGAACGGCGACATCAGCGACGTGCTCGCGCCGATCGGCGCGGTCCTCGACGCGATCGCATTCACCGTGTGGTTCCTGACCTCCTATGGCGTGTTTCTGCTGGTCGGCGGCACCGTGCTCGCGGTCGGCTACCTGTATCAGACGGGCCGGACCCACGGGAACGTGCCGCAGTGGCTCGCCCCGGCGGTCGAGGCGGACTCGATGGATGAGCTGCCCGACGAGAACACGATCTTGAACGCGCTGAAGAACCTGAACATCACGGGGTTCAACCGCGCGATGAAGGAGGGGTGGCGGATCAAGTTCATCACCCCGCCGCACGTGGACGGCAAGGGCTGGCGCACGCAGATCGCGCTGCCCCCGGCGTGCCCGGTCGAGGAGATCGTGAAGCGCAAGACCACGTTGGCGCACAACCTGGTCCGCTACCCGCGTGAGGTGTGGCCGACCGAACCGCAACCGTCCATGTTGGACCTGTGGGTGGCCAAGCCCGGTGCCCTGTCCGGGCCGGTCGACCCGTGGCCGCTGCTGGACGACCTCGACAACGCGCAGGCCGACTACTTCGCCGGCGTCCCGGTCGGCGTGACGCTCAAGGGCGACGTGGTCCGTGGCCGGCTGAACGAGGCGAACTACGCCCTGGGCGGCATTATGGGCTCGGGCAAGTCCACCATGGCGATCAACCTGGTGTCGGGTGCGATGCTCGATCCGCTGGCCGAAATCGACGTCGTGGTGATGGCCGAAAACGCTGACTACGAACCGATGAAGCCGCGGCTGCGCTCCCTGACCACCGGTGCCAACGAGGACACCGTGGACGCGTGCCTGAACCTGCTCTACGAGCTGTACGACGACCTGTCGGTGCGGGGCAAGCTCATCAAGGCCGACGGCACCGAGCGCTCGGTCACCCGGGAACTGGCCGAAAAGGACGCTCGCCTGCGCCCCCGGGTCGTGGTGATCGACGAGTGCCAGAACCTGTTCATGGGCAAGGACGGCAAGAAAGCCATTGAGGTCGCGTCCAAGCTCATGAGCACCGCCCGCAAGTACGCGATCACCCTGATTTTCCTCACGCCGGAACCGTCGAAGGACGCGCTGCCGCGCAAGATCACCTCGGTGGCCAGCAACAAGGCGTGCTTCGCGATCGGCGACCAGATGGCCAACGACGCCGTGCTCGGCACCGGGTCTTACAAGGCCGGGATCTCCGCAGTGGGGCTCACCCCGAAGACCGACGAAGGCCCCGGCGACGTCGGCACCTGCATGGCCCGCGGCTTCACCGCGCAGCCCGGCCTGCTGCGCAGCTTCTACATCAGCCCCGAGCAGGCCGCCAAGGTCACCAAGCGCGCGATGGAACTGCGCGCACAGGTCGCGCCGGCCGCCGCGCCGGTCACGGTCCGCGCCGAACGCGTCGACCACCTCGCCGACATCGCGAGCGTGCTCGGCACCGAAGCGCGGATGCGGACCCAGGAAGTCCTGCACGGCCTCACGCAACTCGACGCCAGCACCTACACCAGCTGGACGTTCGGCGACTTGCAGGAGGCGCTGCCCGAGTCAGCGAAGCCCTACAAGACCGGCGGCACCATGCAGGTGTCCGCGGCCCGCGTCCGCGACGCGATCGCAGAGCGTGATGAAAGCGCGGCGCTCGACGCCGACGAGGACGAGGGAGCCGAGTGAGGGAGGCACCGAATCCCGGGGAGTTCTCCCTCACCGCCTCCCCGGGCCCCGCCTCCCTCACCTGAACTGCGAGGACAACCGCTAAGGGAGGCCGGGGAGCCGCTCCCCGGACCCTTGTCACCCACCGAAAACCCACTTTCACACCGCGTGACGCGGGTCCCTCCCCGGACACCCCGCTACCTGACCCATGCCGAAAACAGGCACACACAGTAACCACGTCCACAGGGACGTGACACCGACGGGAGCACCGCATGTGCCGCTCATCTGCTGGAGGAGGCCGCCGCTGTACCGGGGGAGCGAGCCGATCCCGCGCCCACGCCGCCATCCGCCAACGCGTCTCCCGCGCCCGCCGCGCCGTCGCCGACGCCACCGCGGCCGGCGACTCCGACGCCGTGACCAGCGCCAACACCCGACTCGCCGAAGCCAAAGAGGCCCTGACCGCCCACAACACCGCCCACCAGGCCGAGCAGGAGACCCGCATGGACACCCCCGAGCAGCCCACCCCGCAACCGCCCACCGCGAACACCGCTGGCCAGACCGGGGACGTGACACCCGCCAAGGCGACCCCGTCCACTCCGAACACCCCGCCCGCGCCGAAAACCCCGAAGCGCAAGGCGAAGCAGGCCACCAGCCGCCGGCAGCCCCGCAAGGGCAGCGGCACCCGTCGCCGGCGCTCGCAGTCCGACGTGGTCGTGCACCCCCGCTCGACGAACCCGCCGGCGACCACCGAGCCGAACGCCCACCGGTCCGAGCAGTACGAGTTCCGTGCGCTCTGGCAGTCGTTCAAGGCACCGGAAGCCCGCGCAGCCAAGGCGTCCACTCCGGACGCCCCGCCGCCGGCACCCGAGAACCGCCAGGCCCCGCACGGCGAGCCGCACAGCGACACCAGTGCGCAGGACCCGCACGAGCAGGCCACCAGCGACCAGCCGCGGGTCACCGACTACACCGCGCCCGACGGGACGCGCTTCACCAACTACGCCGCGCCGGGCGCGACCGTCGGCGCCCAGATCGGCGTCATGCACGGCCCGACCACCTTCACCTCCGGCAGCGACTTCGACCCGTTCCGCGGCCCCGGCAGCAACACCACCACCTCCGGCAGCGACTTCGACCCGTTCCGCGGCCCCGGCAGCAACACCACCACCTCCGACCCGCGCCCCGAGCGCGAGCGGCCCACGGGCGACTCGCGCACCACCGCCAGCGGCAACGACTACGTCGAGCAGCAGATCGGGATCCAGTACGGCCCCACCTTCCACGGCAAGAGCAGCCAGTGAAAACCCCTGCACCGCACGGGGACGTGACACCAACCACCCAGAAGGGAACCGATGTGATGGCCGACAACCACGACACCGTCGAAATGGCCCGCCTCACCGGCGACGTCGTCGCGTTCGCGCAGCGGGCCGGCATCTGGCACGTGCTGCTGATCATGCGCCGCTGGAACCCGTTCGAGGGCTACTGGGCTCTCCCGGGCGGGCACGTCGAGCCCGGCGAGACCTTCCGTGAAGCCGCGGTGCGCGAGTTCACCGAAGAAGCCGGTCTGCTGGTCGAGCGGTTCGGCGAAGTCGGCGTGTACGACAAGCCCGGCCGTGACCCGCGGGGCCGCTACGTGACCGGCGCGTTCTGGACCGTGCTGCACACCCTCGTGCCACCGACCGCCGGCGACGACGCACGGCTCGCCCGGTGGCTGCCGCTCGCGTGGGTCCTGCGCAACCGCGAGCGGATCGCATTCGACCACCCCCGCATCATCACCGACGCCGCCCGCTGCGTCGACCTGCCCACCACCCCGGGACCGGAGGAAACCCGATGAGCCGCGAACCCAAGACACCCGTGCACCGGGGAGCCAAGTCCTGGTGGACCGGGAAAGTCACCACGTTGTGCGGGCTCGTGTTCGAGCCCGGCAGGGCCAAAACCCCCTGGTTCACCAACCCCGCGTGCCCCGCCTGCGAAGCCATCCACCACCAAGCGAAGAAGGGTCGGTGACCATCGTGGACTCCACGAATCCGTTCCAAGCCTGGTCGCTCTACCTCGCCGCGATGGGCTGGCCCGTGTTCCCGCTCGTGCCGCTGCGCAAGCAACCGGCGGTGCGGGACTGGGAAAACCGCGCCACCACCGACCCCGCCCGTATCCGCCGCTGTTGGGACGAGGGCGACTTCTGGAACGTCGCCGTCGCCACCGGTCCGGCCGGGCTGGTGGTGGTCGACCTCGACCAGCCCAAGCCCGGGCAGTCCGGCCCGGACGGCGCGACGGCGCTGACCGAGCTTGCCGAGCTGCGCGGGGGGCCGCTGCCCGCGACCTACACCGTGACCACGCCGTCGGGTGGCCGGCACCTGTACTACCTCGCGCCGGCTGGAACCCACCTGCGCAGCAGTGCCGGCCAGCTCGCCTCGCGCGTCGACGTCCGGGCCCACGGCGGGTACGTGGTGGGCCCGGGGTCGGTCACCGACGTTGGCGGATGGGAGCTGTGCGACGACACGGACCCGGTCGAGCTGCCGGGGTGGTTGGTCCAGGCGTGCGCCGAACGTGCGTCTACGGCGATCTCAGCGCCGCGTGAGATCCACGCTGCCGATCCGAACCGGTACGGGATGGCCGCACTCGCCGGTGAGTGCGACCGCGTCCGTACGGCCGCGCCAGAGCAGCACAACGCGGTGCTCTCGTCCGCGGCCTACACGATCGGCCGCAAGCTCGGTGCCGAACTGATCGACCACGCCACGGCGCGCACCGAGCTGACCGCCGCGGCTGGCCACATGGTCGCCGCGTCGTGCGAGTGCACCCAGCGCGAAGTCACCCGCGTAATCGCCGCTGGGCTGACCGCCGGCGCTCGCAACCCCGTAGCCCGTCGAGGAAAGGCAGCCTAATGACCACTGTGGACAGCACCGTGTCCGCGATCGACGCGGCGATCGGTGCACCCGTTGCCGCCGAAGGTGGCGGCGCGTGCTGTCAGTGCGGCCGCGCGCTCGACGCCTCACCCTCCGACGACTTCTGCTCGGAGAACTGCCAGAACGTCTGGCGCGCGGCCCACGCCACCACGGTGCCCGGGTTCGAGGTGCTCGATCGGGTGCGGGACTTCGTGTTGCGGTTCAACGCGTTCCCGTCGGCGCACTGCGCTCCTATGCTCGCGCTCTGGTACGCCCACACCCACGCCGTGGACCACTTCTACGTCACGCCGCGCCTCATCCTGTCCAGCGTCGAACCCGGCAGCGGCAAGACCCGGGTCCTCGAGGTCGCCCAGCACCTCGTGCGGGCCCCCGAGATGACCATCTCCGCTACCACCGCGGCGCTGTTCCGGATGGTCAACGACGGGCCGATCACGATCCTGTTCGACGAGGTAGACACGATCTTCAACCCGAAGAACGGCGGCAACAACGAAGACCTGCGTGGCCTGCTCAACGCGGGATACAAGCGGTCGGCCACCATCGCGCGCTGCGTTGGCGACGCCCGTGCGATGAAGGTGCAGCGCTTCCCGGTCTACGCGCCGGCGGCGCTGGCCGGGATCGCCGGGAACATGCCCGACACCATCACCACCCGCGCGATCACGATCCACATGCGCCGCCGCCGCGCCGATGAGGAGGTCGAGGAGTTTTGGGAGGAGGACGTGGAGGTCGAGGCCGTGCCGCTGCGTGAGCAGCTCGCCGCCTGGATCGGCACCGTCACCGACAAGGTCAGCCGCGGCCGGCCCGACATGCCCGAAGGTGTGCGGGACCGTGCAGCCGAGATCTGGCGGCCGTTGATCGCCATCGCGGACGCCGCCGGCGACCACTGGCCCGACACCGCCCGGGCGGCCTGCTCGCACTTCGTCGCCGCGGCCGGCGTCGACCGCAACGGCGGCGGACTGCGCATCCGCCTGCTCTCCGACCTCCGGGACCTGTTCACGACGCGCGCCGTCACCGAGCTGCCGACCGCCGAAATCCTCACCGCGCTCTGTGAGCTCGACGAAGCACCGTGGGGAGACCTCGACGGCCACGGCAAGGTACTCGACTCCCGCCGGCTGGCGAAAGAACTCGAGCCCTACGGGATCCGGTCGAAGAACGTGCGGATGCCTGGCGGCAAGGTCCCGAAGGGCTATCGAGTCGACGGTGACGGCGGGCTCGCCGACGCGTGGAGCCGCTACCTGCCCGCAAGCGCTACGTCCGCTACAGCCGCTACACCGCAGGTCAGGGGCGTAGCGGACACCGAAGCCGTAGCGGACGCATCCGCTACACCCGCTCCGAGCGACCCGCCGGCGCCAACCGAGCTGTAGCGGATACGAGCGCTACGGCCCCTGTATCCGCTACGTCCTGACCAGGCACGTAGCGGCTGTAGCGGACGTAGCGGACCAGCCCAGCCAGTTCCCGTAGCGGTCAGCCGCTACCGATCCCAGGAGAGGCACCCGTGTTCATCGCGCTCTACGCCACCGCCAGCACCGCGCGAGAGGACCCACGAAATGGCCGCCCAACGCCACAGCCTCACCGTCAACGCCGTGTGCGCTGAACTCGACATCTCACGTCGGACTTTCTACGAATGGCGTGCCAAGGGCCGCGCGCCCCGCTGCATCAAATTGCCGAACGGATCACTTCGGGTCCGGCAAATCGACTTCGAGAACTGGCTTGAGTCCTGTGAGGAGGCTGCCTAATGGCGACGACGTTCGAGGTGAAGATCTGGGAAATCGAGTCCCGCGTGGGCAAGACCAAGACGACGTACCGCGTGCGTTGGCTGGTGGCCGAGGAGAGGTTCGGCAAGACGTTCGATGGCGAGCGGCTCGCCAAGGCGTTCCGCTCGAAGCTCGTGGCCGCGGCATCAGAGGGTCAGGCATTCGACACGCGCGAGGGCCTCCCGGTCTCCATGCTGCGCGCACAGCGCTCCATGTCGTTCTTCAAATGCGCGTGCGCATACATCGATATGAAGTGGCCCGACGCGTCGCCGAAGTACCGCGCGTCCCTGGCCGAATCGATGATGATCGCCACCATCCCCATGCTCAAACGCGAGTACGACGGCGACACACGCGTCCTGCGCAAGGCGCTGAAAACCGCGTTCAACACGAAGCACCGAGACGACGAGCAGACAGCGGAGATCCGACACACGCTGAACTTCGTCGAGAAGGCCAGTCGGAACACGGCGGACTTGGAGAAGCCCGACGTGCTTCGGGCGGTTCTGCGAGCACTAGCACTCAAGATGGACGGCGAGGAGGCTGCGCGCAACACGATCCGAATTCGACGTACCGCTCTCGGGGAGCTCATCGACTACGCCGTGGTCGAACTCAAGACGCTCGCGTCGAACCCCCTCGACGAAGTCAAGGTGAAGAAGCAGAAGTTCGTGTTGCACGAGGTCGACCCCAAATCCGTCGTGAACCCGGTCCAGGCGCGCATGCTGATCGCAGCCGCACCGCCGCGACTCAAGGCTTTCTTCGGCGCCATGTATTACGCGGCGCTTCGCCCGGAGGAGGCCGCCCAGCTCAAGATTGCGGACTTGACGCTTCCGGAATCGGGCTGGGGTGACATCCATTTGAAGGGCGCGCGCCCGGAAGTCAGTGGCGAGTGGACCGACAGCGGCAACCCGTCCGAGGAAGGCCCGTTGAAGCACCGCCCGGCGGACCACGGCAGGACGGCACCGAGCCCTCCGGAACTCACGGAGCTGCTTCACAACCACATCAACACCTTTGGCACAGCAGCGGACGGCCGGCTGTTTCGAGGGGAGCGCGACGGCGGTCGCCTCGGCAGCACCGTCTACGGCCGCGCGTGGGCGCGCTGTAGGGAGGCCGTGTTCACGGCGGAAGTCGCTGCGAGCGCGCTTGGCAAGCGCCCGTATGACTTGCGCCACGCAGCTGTCTCGACGCAGCTCGCCGCCGGCGTCGAACCGACCCGCGTGGCGAAGTGGGCGGGGCACAGCTTGGCCGTGTTGCTGCGCGTCTACGCGAAGTGTCTCGACGGGGGTGAGCAGGCCGCCCGGGACCGCCTGACGAAGGCGCTCGGTGGTGCGTAGGCCCGGGAATCCCGCGGGGGCGAATAGGGGGCGGACAACCGTCACGGGCTACCTACGTCCGCACACAGTCGCACAAGACAAGATCGCCCCCGTGACCTGTTCATGCTGGTCACGGGGGCGATTTGGCTGGTGTGGCAGGTGAGGGATTCGAACCCCCGAAGGCTGAGCCGTCTGATTTACAGTCAGATCCCTTTGGCCGCTTGGGTAACCTGCCATGGCCGGGTGACCGGCCGGGTAGAAGGATACCCAACGGCCCGACCCGGGGATCAACCGGGTGGCAGGGGCTAGGCTGGTGGCCCCTGACGAGCGAGTACGAGGTGTGAGGACACGTGGCGGATCCCTCTTTCGACGTGGTGAGCAAGGTCGACCGCCAGGAGGTGGACAACGCCCTGAACCAGGCGAGCAAGGAGCTGGGCACCCGGTTCGACTTCCGGGGCACCGGGACGAGCATCGAGTGGTCCGGTGAGGAAGCGCTCACGATCGAGTCGGAGACCGAGGAGCGGGCGTTGGCCGCCGTGGAGGTCTTCAAGGAGAAGCTGATCAAGCGCAACATCTCGCTGAAGGCGTTCGAGGCCGGCGAGCCCGCGCTGTCCGGCAAGATCTACAAGATCGGCGGCAAGATCCTGCAGGGCATCGCGTCGGACAAGGCGAAGCAGATCGCCAAGTTCATCCGCGACGAAGGCCCGAAGGGCGTCCAGGCGCAGATCCAGGGTGATCAGCTGCGGGTGTCGGGCAAGAAGAAGGATCAGCTGCAGGATGTGATCGCTCTGTTGAAGGGCAAGGATTTCGAGATCGCGTTGCAGTTCACGAACTACCGCTGACGCACTGACCGCGGCCCGCACCTCGGCGTGAGAGCTGCGTCACGGTCCTACCGCGACTGCCGCGACGCGGTAGCCGAGAGTGGGGCCGCCGCGGGGCGATCAGCCGGGAGTGGAGCCGCGCCTCGAAGTCCGGATGAGCTTCGACGGCGGCGATGAGGTCCGGGAAGCCGCTGAGGTGGGTGGCCGTGAGGTCCCAGTTCGGGCAGAGGAACCCGGACTGGTCGTCCGGCCCGATGTTGCCGGGGGTCGAGCAGGCCGGTGGAATCCCGCCGGGGTCCGCGGCAGACGGTGAGGTCTCTGGGCCGCCCCGTGAGTTCGGTCGAGAAGCCGTAGGCGTAGTAAGCGAAGCACTGCTCGGACGTCGATCCACTGTGGTGGGATGCCGGTGGTTTCCTCGTCGAGGTCGGCGGTGATGCCGGGCAGCGCGAGGGGCGGCACGCGGCCGTCGGCGATCGGCTGCCGGTACGCGTCGTCGGCGGAGAGCGCCGGGGAAGTGCGCGGGTGTTCCCACATCGCGTGCAGGATCCAGACGGACGCCGGCCAGCAGTCCGGGTGGTAGCCGAGCGCGGCCTCCCGCTCGCCGCGACCGGAGAGCCACGCCAGTTCCAGGGCCGCCTCCCGAATCGGCAGCTCCTTTACGAAGCCGTCAACGTCCATGAGCTTTCGTACGCCTCCACCTCCACCAGCGTCGGGCCGGTCACCGGGAAGTCGATGGTCGTGGCGTCGATCTCGTTGACCGGGAGGTCCATGGTGCCGTCGCGTTGGACCCAGACGGCGGAGTGGCCCCGTGAGGCCGTGTGGAACTGGGCGTGGGTGATGCCGGCGGGGATGGCCAGTACGGCGTCGCCCTTGGCCGAGTAGGGCTTGCCCGGGGTGATGGTCGGGAGGGTGCGGTGGTCGGTGATGGTGGCGGTCCACGAGGAGTTCGCGGTGATCGTGAGGGTGCGGGTGGGGTCGCGGCCTTCGATGGCGTTGAACCAGACCGTGCCGTGGTACTTGCCGATGGCGTTGATGAGCGAGAACTCGTCGCCGTCGGTGTGGACGAAGATGTTGGAGTCGCAGTGGGGGCAGTCGAAGGTGAGGTAGCCGGGGACGTCGGTGGGCCAGGCCAGGGCCACGGTGGCGTTGCCCTTGCCGGTGTGGGTCTCCGTCGGGGCTTCCAGGCGACGCGGGGGCGGCGGTGGCGAAGAAGACGTAGCCGGGTGGAAGGTCGATGACCCCAGGATCACGCCGCTGCCCGAAGGCGCGACGCTGCACGACGCCGTGAGCAGGCCGGCCAGCACCAACGCGGCAACACGCCCGCGGACGCGCGTCATCACACATTCCCCCTCGTGAGCCGCCGCGCGGCCCTCAGGTGATCTTTCGTCACCCTTTGCCGTTGCGTTACCTCAGCTTGCCACCCGATCGGGCGGACGAAACCCCTCGACCGAGTGGACTCCCAGCGCTGACCTGCGCAGACGCCGGAAGTCGAGCCTGAACGCGGCCGGTTGCGTGGTGTAATCGCGCGGCCCGCCCGCGAGAGAGGTTCGTCGATGCGCCGTTGGACACCCGTGATCGCCTTCCTCACGTCACTGGTGGTGCTGGCCGCCGGGCTCACGCCCGCTTCGGCCGTGGTCGACAAGCAGCAGTTGGTGCCGGGGTACGGCTCCTACGCGCGGCTGATCCGGCTGCAGTACTCGCCGTTCGGCAAGGGCCACATCCTCGCGTCGCTCACGAGCGAGGACGGCGGCGGCAAGTTCACGCCCATCATGGAGAGCACCGACGAAGGCGCGAGCTTCCACAAGATCGGCGAGATCCGCGACCCCGACGGCAAGCTCGGCGAATGCTGCGGCACCCTCTACGAGCTGCCGCAACGCGTCGGCCGGCTGCGCGCGGGCACGGTGCTGTGGGCGGCGAGCTATCGGCAGGACGCGGGCGCGCAGCGGCGCATCGGCATCAAGGTCTGGGCCAGCTCCGACGGCGGCAAACGCTGGACCTACCTCTCCGAAGCGGCGCTCTCGCACAACCACGACGGCATCTGGGAGCCCGAGTTCACCGTCGACGCCGGCGGCACGCTGTGGCTGCACTACGCCGACGAAACGCAGGCGCCGAAGTACGCGCAGGTGCTCAACCGGGTCGCCTCCACCGACGGGGTGCACTGGGGCACCAAGCAGCTCACGCTGGCCATCCCGCCCGACCGCGTGCGCCCCGGCATGCCGATCATCCGGCGCCTGCCCGACGGCCGCTACTGGTTCAGCTACGAGATCTGCAACTACGGCGACCGCTACTGCGACCCGTACTACAAGATCTCCGCGGACGGCGCGAACTGGGGTGATCCGGCCGATCCGGGCACCCGCGTGAACACGGCCAGCGGCAACTACTTCCAGCACGCGCAGACCGTGACGCTCTTCCCCGGCGGCCCGAACGGCGTGCGCCTGGTGATGGTCGGCCAGATCTACACCAACGCCAAGGGCACGCCGATCACCGGCAACGGCCAGACCCTGCTCGCCAACGACAACCTCGGCGCCGGCAACTGGTACCCGCTGCCCGCCCCCATCCTCATCACCGGCATCTACAACAACTTCTGCCCCAACTACTCCTCCACGCTGCTGCCGGTCGACGGCGGCAAGAACGTGCTGGAGATCGCGACCGAGTACAACCTCGGCTGCAAGGCCTACTTCGGCAAGGGCCCGATGGGCTGACACACTCACTCGTGACGGTGAACGCCACGAGTGAGGAGTCGGATGAAGGGCATCGTGCTGGCGGGGGGCAGCGGCACGCGGCTGCACCCGATCACGCAGGCCGTGTCGAAGCAGCTGCTGCCGGTCTACGACAAGCCGATGATCTACTACCCGATCTCGGTGCTCATGCTCGCCGGCATCCGCGAGATCCTGGTGATCTCCACCCCCGCCGACCTGCCGAACTTCCGCCGCCTGCTCGGTGACGGCAGCCAGTTCGGCCTCTCGTTCACCTTCGCCGAGCAGCCCAGCCCCAACGGCCTGGCCGAGGCCTTCGTGATCGGCGCCGACTTCGTGGGCGACGACTCCGTGGCCCTCGTGCTGGGCGACAACATCTTCTACGGCCAGGGGTTCTCCCGCACGCTGCAGGACGCGGCCACCGACCTCGACGGCTGCGTGCTCTTCGGCTACCGCGTGAAGGACCCCGAGCGCTACGGCGTCGGCGAGGTCGACGCGTCGGGCAAGCTCGTGTCCATCGAGGAGAAGCCGGCGAAGGCGCGGTCGAACAACGCGATCACCGGGCTGTACTTCTACGACAACGACGTGGTCGACATCTCCCGCGCCCTGAAGCCCTCGCACCGCGGCGAGCTCGAGATCACCGACGTGAACCTCACCTACCTGCGCGAGGGCCGCGCCACCCTGATCGAGCTCAGCCGCGGCTTCGCCTGGCTCGACACCGGCACGCACGACTCGCTGCTGGAGGCGGGCCAGTTCGTGCAGGTGCTGGAACACCGCACGGGCGTGCGCATCGCGTGCCTCGAGGAGATCGCGCTGCGGATGGGGTTCATCAGCGCGGACGAGTGCTACGCGCTCGGCACGAAGCTGGCGAAGTCCGGTTACGGCGACTACGTGATGGCCGTGGCGCAGACCATGGGCGCCACCGGCTGACCCGGCCGCTCAGAAGCCGCGCGCCATGGCTTCCAGCCGGCGGATGCGCTCCTCGATCGGCGGGTGCGTGGAGAACAGCTTCGCCATGCCCGCGCCCGGGCGGAACGGGTTCGCGATCATCAGGTGCGACTGCGACACCACCGCCGGTTCCGGAGCTAGCGGGGCCGCGCGCGTGCCGCGCTCCAGCTTGCGCAGGGCCGAGGCCAGCGCGAGCGGGTCGCCGGTGAGCTCGGCGCCCGACGCGTCGGCCTGGTACTCGCGGGAGCGGCTCACGGCCAGCTTCACCACCGAGGCCGCGATCGGGCCGACGAGCACCAGCAGCAGGGACACGAACGGGTTGCCGTCGCGGCTGTTGCCGCCGAAGAAGAACGCCAGGTTGGCCAGCACGGTGACCACGCTGGCGAGCGCGCCGGCGACGCAGGAGATCAGGATGTCGCGGTTGTAGACGTGGGACAGCTCGTGGCCCAGCACCGCACGCAGCTCACGCTCGTCGAGCAGGTCGAGGATGCCGGTGGTGCAGCACACGGCCGCGTGCTGCGGGCTGCGGCCGGTGGCGAACGCGTTGGGCGCCACCGTGGGGCTGAGGTACAGCGCGGGCATCGGCTGGCGCGCCGTGGTGGCCAGCTCGCGCACGATGCGGTACATCGCGGGCTGCTCGACCTCCGACACGGGCCGCGCCCGCATGGCGCGCAGGGCCAGCTTCTCGGAGTTGAAGTACGCGAACGCGTTGACCCCGAGGGCCACCAGCAGGCCGATGATGAGGGCGCCCCGCCCGAAGAGGCCGCTGATCGCGATGATGATCGCCGACAGCAGGCCGAGCAGCAGCGCCGTCTTCAACCCGTTGTGGTGTTTGTGCACGCGGCTCGCCTCCGTCCGCCGTCGAGGGTGGTAACTCACCGGAAACAACGCGATCGGGCGACGCGAAGTTCCTTCGCATGATCAACCGGCGGGTTATGGTCGGGGAAGTTTTCCCAGGTGATGATCCTCCCGGGAGGTGGGCGATGCGCGGTCGTGAGCTGAGCCGTCGAGGTCTGTTCACCCTGGCCACGGCGGGTGTTTCCCTGGCCGCGCTGGGCGGCACCGCCTGGGCCGAGCAGGTGAGCGTGGTCGACGTCGGCGGAGCGCTCACCGCGGTGGCGGTGAATCCGGTCACGGGGCTGGTCTACGTGACCGATGCGAACTCCGGCTCGGTCGCCGTGATCGACCCGGCCGCGGCGCGCGTGATCGCGATCATCCCGGTCGGCGGCAAGCCGAGCGACGTCGCCGTGGACTCGGCCGGCAACCGTGTGTACGTCGCGAACCCGCCGGCCGGCACGGTGATCGCGGTCGACGCCCTGAGTCACCAGACGGTGAGCGTGGTCGGCGCGGGCGCCGGCGCGTCCTCACTGGCAGTCGACTCGGCCGCGAACGAGGTCTACGCCGTGAGCGGCAGCAAGGGCACGCTGGCGATCGTCGACACCCTCAGCCTCACCACGCAGCGGATCGTGGCGGCGCCGAAGCCGAGCCTCGCCGGCGTCGCGCTCGACACCGGGCGCCGCGTGGCCTACTGCACCAGCCCCACCACCGACTCGGTCGAGGTGTTCGACATCGACGCCGGCAAGTTCACCGGCAGCGCCGGCGTGGGCGCCTCCCCCACCGGGGTGGTGGTGCACGAGGCCAGCGGCACCGTGTTCGTGGCCAACTCGGCGATCCACCACATGTCCATTGTGGACGCGGTGACCCGCAAGCAGACCAAGACCGTGCTGCTGCGCAGCGAGGCCTCGGCGATCGCACTGCACCAGGGCACCGACACGATCTACACCAACGGCGGCCAGAACGGACTGTCGCGAGTGGACGGAAAAGCCGGCCTGCTCACCGGCGAACTGAGCCTGGGCGTGAACCCCGGCGACGTGGCTGTCGACCAGCGTTCACGTGCCGTCTACGTGACGGATCCCTTGCACGGGACCGTTTCCGTGGTCCGCAATTTCTGACTGTGCACCTGGTGTAACTCCAGGTATACCGTCGATCACATGAAACTCGGACTCCAGATCCCCAACTTCACCTGGTCAGGAGGCCCGGCCCAGCTGGGCTCCGACCTCGCCGCGGTCGCGCGCACCGCCGACCAGGCGGGCTTCGAATACCTGGCCGTGATGGACCACTTCTTCCAGCTGCCCGGCATCGGCCCGGCCGAGAACGAGATGCTCGAGGCCTACACGACCCTGGGCTTCCTCGCGGCGCACACCGAGCGCGCCAAGCTGCTCACCGTGATCACCGGCGTGATCTACCGCCACCCGGGGCTGCTCGCGAAGGCCATCACCACGCTCGACGTGCTCTCCGGCGGCCGCTCGGTGCTGGGCATCGGCGCCGGCTGGAACGAGCAGGAGTCGAAGGGCCTCGGCTTCCGCTTCCCGCCCACCGCCGAGCGCTTCGAGCTGCTCGAGGAGAACCTGCAGTACATCCTGCAGATGTGGGGCGAAGGCGACCCCGCGTTCTCGAGCAAGCACTTCGAAGCCGAGCGCCTGCTCAACTCGCCCCAGGCCCTCACCCGGCCCCACCCGCCGATCATGATCGGTGGCGGTGGCGAAAAGAAGACGCTGCGCTTCGTCGCCAAGTACGGCGACGCGTGCAACATCTTCAACGCGCCCGACGTGGAGCACAAGCTCGAGGTGCTCAAGCAGCACTGCGAGAACGAGGGCCGCGACTACAACGAGATCACCAAGACCGTCTACCACGTCCTCGACATCGGCGAAAAGGGCGAAAAGACCGGTGAGCTCGTGACCGAGCTGGAGCGCCTCCACGGCCTCGGCTTCGACGCGGCGATCGGCGCCTGCCCGGCAGTGCCCGACGTCTCGGTGATCGAGAAGTTCGGCACGGACGTGATCCCGGCCATCGAAAAGTTCTAGCACCACACAGAGGGTGGGGTGTGTGACTTTCTCACGCACCCCACCCCCTGGTGACTCTCCGCGCACACCGCTGTTGGTGTGAACAACCCTCCCCCACCAGGCGAACTCCTCGCGACGGGCCCGTGGGTTCATATCGTTCAGAACACGGTGGTCCACCCCTCACGCGCTCGCTGTAACGACCCCCCGCTGGTCATCGACGTGTCTAGCACGCAAGCCGCGAGCCGAGGAGCCCGTTGATGACCACATGCCGACTCTGCGGTTCGACAGCTCTGGTGAGTGTCGTCGATCTCGGAGCGACCCCGCCGTGTGAGCGGTTCCTGACCGCGGAACAGCTGGCCGAGCCCGAGAACACGTACCCGCTGCACCTGCAGGTCTGCACCGAGTGCTGGTTGGCGCAGATCCCGCCGCTGATCACGCCCGAGGACACGTTCACCGACTACGCGTACTTCTCGTCGTTCTCGACCTCGTGGGTCGACCACGCGAAGACCTACGTCACCGAATCGGCCGAGCGGCTCGGGCTGGGGCCCGACTCGTTCGTGGTCGAGGTGGCGAGCAACGACGGGTACCTGCTGCAGCACGTCGTGGAGCGCGGCATCCGGTGCCTGGGCATCGAGCCGTCGGTGAACGTCGGGCAGGCGGCGCGCGACAAGGGCGTGCCGACGAAGACGGCGTTCCTCAGTCCCGAGACGGGGCGCGACGTGCGTGAGGAACACGGCCCGGCCGATCTGGTCGCCGCGAACAACGTGTACGCGCACATTCCCGACATCATCGGTTTCACCCACGGCCTGCGCGCCCTGGTGGCCGACGACGGCTGGGTGAGCATCGAGGTGCAGCACCTGCTCACACTCATCAGCGAGAACCAGTACGACACGATCTACCACGAGCACTTCCAGTACTACACGGTCGAATCCGCGCGCCGCGCGCTCGCGGTCGGCGGACTGTCCGTTGTGGACGTCGAGCTGCTGCCCACGCACGGCGGGTCGATCCGGCTGTGGGCGCGGCCCCTCGAGGTCGCGGGCGAGCCGAGCGCGCGGATGGTCGACGTGCTGGAGCGCGAGAAGGCCGCGGGCCTGCACGAGCTGTCGGGCTACACCGAGTTCGCCGAGCGCGTCACGCGCGTGCGGCTCGACCTGATGGAGTTCCTGGTCAAGGCGGCCAAGGAGGGCAAGACCGTGGTGGGCTACGGCGCCCCCGGCAAGGGCAACACGCTGCTGAACCACTGCGGCATCCGGCCCGACGTGCTCGCCTACACCGTGGACCGCAACCCGTACAAACACGGCCGGTACACGCCGGGCACCCGGATCCCGATCCTCGAACCCGAGCGCATCGCGGCCGACAAGCCCGACTACGTCCTCGTCCTTCCCTGGAACCTCAGGAAGGAACTCACCGCACAACTGTCCTATGTAGACGACTGGGGCGGGCGGCTCGTGTTCCCGATCCCCCGTCTCGAGATCGTCGAGGTGAAGCAGTGAAGGTTGTCCTGTTCTGCGGCGGCTACGGCATGCGGATGCGCAACGGAGACGCCTCCGACGTGCCCAAGCCGATGGCCATGGTCGGCCCGCGACCGCTGATCTGGCACGTGATGCGCTACTACGCGCACTTCGGCCACACCGAGTTCGTGCTGTGCCTGGGCTACGGCGCGCACCACATCAAGGAGTTCTTCCTCAACTACAAGGAGACGACGTCCAACGACTTCGTGCTCCGCGACGGGAAACCCGAACTCCTGAGCACCGACATCTCCGACTGGACCATCTCGTTCGTGCAGACCGGCATCGAGTCGCCGATCGGCGAACGCCTGCGCCGCGTGCGCGAGTACCTCGACGGCGACGAGATGTTCCTCGCCAACTACGCCGACGTGCTCACCGACGCGCCGCTGGACAAGATGGTGGAGCGCTTCGAGCAGACCGACGCCGGCGCGTCGATGATGGTCGTGCCGCCGCAGTCGTCGTTCCACTGCGTGGAGATGGACGAAGGTGGCCTGATCGGCGCGATCACGCCGGTCAGCGACATGCCGCTGTGGGAGAACGGCGGGTACTTCGTGCTGCGCCAGGAGATCTTCGACCACATCCCGGAGAACGGCGACCTGGTCGCCGACGGCTGCGGCGAGCTGGCCAAGCAGGGCAAGCTGCTGGCCTACCCGTACCGCGGCTTCTGGAAGCCGACCGACACCGTGAAGGAGCGCTTCGCGCTCGACGAGGGCTACACCCGCGGCGACCGGCCGTGGGCGCTGTGGGAACGGGACCGGGTGCACGCGTGATCAACCTGCTTCCGCAGCAGCTCGGCAGCGTCGTTGCGCTCGGTGCGCACTGCGACGACATCGCCATCGGCGCCGGCGGCACGCTGCTCACCATCTGTGAGCAGCGGCCGGGCATCCGCGTCGACGCGCTGGTGCTGTCGGGCGGCGGGACCGACCGCGAGGCCGAGGAGCGGGCGGCGCTCGCCGCGTTCTGCCCGGGCGCCGAGCTCGACGTCACGGTGCTGAAGCTGCCCGACGGCCGGCTGCCGGCGCACTGGGACGAGGCCAAGAACGCGCTCGAGGACCTCAAGCAGCGCACCGACCCGGACCTGGTCCTGGCCCCGCGCACGGTCGACGCGCACCAGGACCACCGCGGCCTCGCGCAGCTGGTGCCCACGGTCTACCGCGGGTACCTGGCGCTGGGCTACGAGATCGTGAAGTGGGACGGCGACCTCGGCCGGCTGGCGGCGTACGTGCCGCTGCCCGACGAGCTGGCCGAGCAGAAGGTGCGGCTGCTGCAGGAGCACTACGCCTCCCAGCGGCACCGCCCCTGGTACGACCGCGAGGCCTTCCTGGGCCTCGCCCGCATCCGCGGCATCGAGTGCCAGCAGCGGTACGCGGAAGCGTTCGAAGTGAACAAGTTCGTTGTCGATTTGAGGGGCTGACTGACATGCGGGTGTTGCTGACCGGGCACACGGGATATCTCGGCACGGTGATGGCGCCGGTGCTCACCGAAGCCGGACACGACGTCGTCGGCCTCGACTCGGGGCTGTTCGCGGGCTGCCTGCTCGGCCCGGCGCCGAAGGACCCGCCGACGATCAACGTGGACCTGCGCGACGTGCGGCCCGAGCACCTCGAGGGCTTCGACGCCGTGATCCACCTGGCCGCGCTGTCCAACGACCCGCTGGGCTCGCTCGCGCCGGAGCTCACCTACGACATCAACCACCACGCGTCGGTGCGCCTCGCCGAGCTGGCCAAGGACGCCGGCGTGGGCCGCTACCTCTACGCGTCCACCTGCTCGGTCTACGGCGCCTCGGGCGGCGGCGGCCTGGTCGACGAGGACGCGCCACTGCGCCCGGTCACGCCGTACGCCGAGTCGAAGGTGCGCGTGGAGGACGAGGTCGCGAAGCTCGCAGACGACGGCTTCACGCCGGTGTACATGCGCAACGCCACCGCGTTCGGCTTCTCGCCGCGGCTGCGCGCCGACATCGTGCTCAACAACCTCGTGGGCCACGCCTACCTCTCGGGTGAGGTGCTGGTGCTCTCGGACGGCACGCCGTGGCGGCCGCTGGTGCACGCCAAGGACATCGCCCGCGCCTTCACCGCCGTGCTCGACGCGCCGCGCGAAGCCGTGCACAACCGCGCGTTCAACATCGGCACCGAGCGCAACAACGTCACGGTGGCGGAGATCGCGCAGGAAGTCGTGGAAGCCGTGCCCGGCTCCAAGCTGCGCATCACCGGCGAGGCCGGCGCCGACCCGCGCTCGTACCGCGTGGACTTCTCGCGCTTCCGCGAGGCGATCCCCGGCTTCGAGTGCGAGTGGGGCGTGAAGGACGGCGCGCTGCAGCTGATCGACGCCTACCGCGCGTACGAGCTCACCAAGCCGCAGTTCGAACGGCGCTTCACGCGGCTCAACTGGCTCTCCGACCGCCAGGCCGAGGGGGCCGTCGACGACACGCTGCGGCACCGCTGATGCTCACGGGGGGCGAGATGCACGCGCTGGTGGAGCGGATGTACCCGCTCTGCCGCAGCATCACGGGGGACGGCGTGCGCCAGACGCTCGCGATCGTCGGTGAGCACCTGGACCTGCAGGTGCACGAGGTGCCCACCGGCACGCAGGTGCTCGACTGGACGGTGCCGCAGGAGTGGAACATCCGCGACGCGTTCGTCGCGGACGCCACCGGCCGGCGGGTGATCGACTTCCAGGAGCTGAACCTGCACGTGGTCGGCTACAGCGTGCCGGTGGACGAGACCATGAGCCTCACCGAGCTGCGTGGACGCCTGCACACGCTGCCCGAGAGCCCCTCGTGGGTGCCGTACCGCACCAGCTACTACTCACCGACCTGGGGCTTCTGCGTCGCGCAGGACGTGCTCGACGCGTTGCCCGAGGGCGAGTACCACGTGAAGATCGACTCGACGCTGGCCGACGGGTCGCTCACCTACGGCGAGCACGTGGTGCCCGGCGAGGTGAGCGACGAGGTGATCGTGTCGTGCCACGTCTGCCACCCGTCGCTGGCCAACGACAACCTCGCGGGCATCGCGGTGGCCGTGTCGCTGGCGCAGGAACTCGCCGAACGGAAGCCGCACTTCACCTACCGGTTCCTCTTCATGCCGGGCACGATCGGCGCGATCACCTGGCTCGCCCGCAACGCCGAGCACGTGGACCGCGTGAAGCACGGCGTGGTGCTGGCGTGCGCCGGCGACCGCGGTTCGCTCACCTACAAGCGCAGCCGCCGCGGTGACGCCGACATCGACCGCGTGATGGCCCACGTGCTCAAGGACAAGCCGCACGAGCTGCGCGACTTCTCGCCGTACGGCTACGACGAGCGGCAGTTCTGCTCCCCCGGCTTCAACCTCGGCGTCGGCTCGCTCACGCGCACGCCGTATGCGGGCTACCCGGAGTACCACACGTCGGCGGACAACCCGAGCTTCGTTTCACCCGAGGCCATGGAGGACACGCTCGACACGCTGCGCACGGCGTTCTCGGTGCTGGAGCGCAACCGCCGGTACGTGAACCTCAGCCCCTACGGCGAACCGCAGCTCGGCAAGCGCGGGCTGTACGACTCGCTCGGCGGCCGCAGCGACGCCAAGGAAGCGCAGCTGGCGATGCTGTGGGTGCTGTCCTACTCCGACGGGGAGAACAGCCTGCTCGACATCGCCGAACGCGCGGACCTGCCGTTCGGCGCCGTGGCCACCGCGGCCCAGGCCCTGCAGGTCGCCGGCCTGCTCAAGGAGTGAGGCCGGTGCCCGGGATCCTGCGCTCACGAGCCGTCCGCGCCATGGCCGGGCGCCTTTCGTGGGGCCTGGGCGACCAGGCCGTGTCCAGCCTGACCAACTTCGTGGTGGGCCTCTACGTCGCGCGTTCGCTGGGCGCGGCGGCGTTCGGCCTGTTCAGCATCGCGTGGGTCACCTACGGCGTGATCCTCAACGTCTCGCGCGGCCTGGCCACCGACCCGCTGATGGTGCGGTTCTCCGGCGTCGAGAAGGCGCGCTGGCGCGAGGCGCTCGGCCAGGCCGTGGGTACGGCGCTGCTCGTCGGCGTCGCGAGCGGCCTCGTGAGTGTCGCGTTCGGACTGATCGTGGGCGGCTCGCTGGGCGGCGCGTTCGTGGCGCTCGGGGTGGTGCTGCCGTTCCTGCTGGTGCAGGACTCCTGGCGGTTCGGCTTCTTCGCCGCGGGCAAGGGGCAGAAGGCGTTCGTGAACGACGGCATCCAGGCCGTGGCGCTGTTCCCGGCGCTGGTGATCGGGGCGCGCTACGGCACCGTGGTCGCGTTCCTGCTGGCCTGGGGTTGTTCGGCCGGCGTGGCGGCGGCGTTCGGCTGGGTGCAGACGAGCGTGCTGCCGCGGCTGGGCGCGGTGCGCGCGTGGCTGCGTGACCACCGTGAGCTGGGCGTGCGCTACCTGCTGGAGAACGTGAGCAACAGCGGTTCTTCGCAGCTTCGCGCGTACGGGCTGGGTGCGGTCGCGGGTCTCGCGGCGGTGGGCACGGTGCGGGGCGCGGAGCAGCTGCTCGGGCCGTTCCTCGCATTGCTGATGGGCCTTTCGCTGGTCACCGTGGCCGAAGGCGCGCGCGTGCTGCAGCGCTCGCCGCACCGGCTGTGGCACTTCTGCGTGGTGCTCGGCGGCGTGCAGGCCGCGGCCGCGCTGGCGTGGGGCCTCGGCTTGCTGCTGCTGATCCCCGCCGAGGCGGGCCGGTTCGTGCTCGGTTCCCTGTGGGACAGCTCGTCGCTGCTGATCCTGCCGGTCACGTTCGCCGTGGTCGGCGCGAGCTTCACGACCGGCGCCACGGCGGGCCTGCGCGCGCTCGGCACGGCGAAGCGCAGCCTGCGTTCGCAGCTGATCGCCTCGGTGTTCTACGTCGTGTTCGGCCTGATCGGGGCCGCGCTCGGCGGCGCCGCCGGGTCGGAGTGGGGCGTCGCGATCGCGACCATCACCGGTTCGGTCGTGTGGTGGTGGCAGCTGCGGATCGCGCTGCGCGACCACTTCGCCATCGCGGAGAACGTGCCCACCGCGCCGGCCCCGCGCACGGCCGAGCACTCCCTCGAGTTCCACCCGGTGTCGGGTTCGTTCAGCCATGAAGAGCTTCATTCGGCGGCAGACGGAATGACAGAAATGAGAACGCGATGAGCGCGGTTCCCCGGCTGACCATCGGTCTGCCCGTGTACAACGGCGAGGAGTTCCTCGGCGAGGCGCTCGACGCCTTGCTCGGCCAGACGTACGAGGACTTCGAGCTGATCATCTCCGACAACGCGTCGGCCGACGGCACCGAAGAGATCTGCCGGCAGTACGCGGAGAAGGACTCGCGCATCCGCTACGTGCGCCAGGCGCGCAACATCGGCGCGACGCCCAACCACAACGTGCTGCTCGAGATGGCGCGCGGCGAGTTCTTCAAGTGGGCCTCGCACGACGACCTCTACGGCCGCGAGCTGCTGGCCAAGTGCATCGCGGTGCTCGACGCGCGGCCCGAGGTGATCGTGGCGCACTCGCACCAGGCGATCATCGACGGCGCGGGCGTGGTGACCGTGCCGCTGGACTACGTGCACAAGACCGACGCGCCGCGGCCCTCGACGCGGTTCAAGAGCCTGCTGTTCGAACCCGGCGGCGACGACTTCTACGGCGTGATGCGCACCGAGGTGCTGCGCCGCGTGACGCCGATGGACAGCTACCACCACGCCGACCGCACGTACGTGGCCGAGCTGGCGCTGCACGGCCCGTTCCACCAGGTGCCCGAGCTGCTGTACTTCCGCCGCGACCACCCGGACCGCGCCGAGCGCGCCAATCCGAGCAAGCGCTCGCGGTGCGCGAACCTCGACCCGAAGCGCGGCAACCCGGTCACGAACCCGACCGCGCGGCTGCTGGCCGAGTACGTGTGGGGTTACGTGCACGGCATCCGCACGGCGCCGCTGTCTTCGCGCGAGCGCCGGGCCTGTTACCTCGCGCTGGTCGAATGGTTCACGAGCCGGGCGCGCCCGGGTGGCGGCGGGGAGCGGGTGGAGGACCGGGCGCCGGTGGCGGCCGACGAGCTCTCGCTCACCGTCGACCTGGTCGTCGCCGGCCGCGAACGGCGGGTTTCGTGACCACACGCGTCGGTGTGTTCGGGCTCCTCGGCTCGGGCAACCTCGGCAACGACGGTTCGCTGGAAGCCGTGCTCGGTTTCCTGCGCGCCGAACACCCGGACGCCGCGGTCACGGCGTTCTGCGGTGGACCGGACGTGGTCACTTCCCGCTACGGAATTCCGGCGACGCGGCTCAACTGGTACTCCGACGAGTACCGCACGGTGTCCGGCGTCCGTTCCCTCTTCACGAAGGCGCTGGGCAAGATCGTCGACGTGGCGCGCACCGCGTGGTGGGTGCGCCGCCAGCACGTGGTGATCGTGCCGGGCATGGGTGTGCTGGAGGCGACGCTGCCGTTGCGGCCGTGGGGTTTCCCGTACGCGCTGTTCCTGCTTTCGGTGCTGGGCCGACTGTTCGGCACCAAGGTGGCGCTGGTCAGCGTGGGTGCCGACCGAATCACGATGCCGGCCACGCGGTTCCTGGTGCGCCGGTCCGCACGGCTCGTCGCGTACCGGTCCTACCGCGACGAGCTCTCGCGCACCGCCATGGCGAGCATGGGAGTGCCGACGGCGGGTGACGGCGTGTACCCGGACCTGGCGTTCTCGCTGCCGACGCCGTCGGCCGAAGAAGACCCCCGCGCCGTCGGCGTCGGGGTGATGGCCTACCGCGGCGGGAACGAAGACCGCGCGCGGAGTGAGGAGATCTACCGGTCCTATGTGGATTCTCTGACGCAATTCGTGCGCTACCTGGTCGAGCGCGAGCGGCCCGTGCGGCTGTTCATCGGCGACCAGGCCGACCTCGCGGTGGTCGACGAGATCGTGACGGCGGTGGGTTCGCCGCTGATCACGGCGACGCCGCCGGGGTCGCTCGGCGAGCTGATGACCGCGATGGCCGGCGTCGGTTCGGTCGTGGCCACGCGCTACCACAACGTGCTGTGCGCGCTCAAAGCCGGGAAACCGACCGTGGCGATCGGCTACGCGAAGAAGAACGACGTGCTGATGGCCGAGATGGGCCTCGCCGAGTTCTGCCAGGAAGCGCGCTCGATCGACGTGCCGCGGCTGATCACCCAGTTCGAACAGCTGGAAAGCCGTGCGCCGGAAGTGAAAGCTCGCCTCGCCGAGCACAACGAGGACAACAAGCAACGACTGAAATCCCAGTTCGCCGTGTTGTCTTCGACGCTCTTCCCCGTTTCGGAGGCCCGATGAAAGCCATTCCCGTGCCGGCCATCGCCGGCCTTTTCCTGTTTCAGCCCACGCCGCACCGCGACGAGCGTGGGTTCTTCTCACGCACGTTCGACGCGGACGTGGCACGGTCGGTGGGCATCGATCCGGACGCGTTCCTGCAGGACAGCGTGTCGCGGTCCGTGCGCGGAGTGGTGCGCGCGATGCACCTGCGCTCGGGCGCGGGCGAATCGAAACTGGTGCGCTGCTCGTTCGGCGAGGTGTTCGACGTGGTCGTGGACCTCCGCCCGGATTCGCCGACATTCCGGGCCGTGGAAACGTTCCGGCTTTCCGGCGACACCCAGGTGAGCATTTACATCCCGGCCGGCTGCGCGCACGGCTTTCAAGCACTTTCCGATATCGCTGATGTCTCGTATCGCATCGATCGCGTGCACAATCCGGACGAAGACGTCAGTATTGCCTATAACGACCCCGAGCTCGCCATTCCGTGGCCGCTGCCACCCACGCTGATGTCCGAACGCGACAAGACCGCGCCCTCGCTGGCTGAGGCGCTGCAGACCTAGAAGGTGACCCACCATGGACCTGCCCCGCTCCCGTGCCGCGAACGAGCGGCTGCACCGGGTGATCCCCGGCGGCGCGCACACCTACGCCAAGGGTGAGGACCAGTACCCCGAGCACCTCGCGCCCGTGATCTCCCACGGCCGCGGCGCGCACGTCTGGGACGTGGACGGCAACGAGTACGTCGAGTACGGCTCGGGCCTGCGGTCGGTGAGCCTCGGCCACGCGCACCCGCGCGTGGTCGAGGCCGTGCGCCGCGAGATCGAGCGCGGCAGCAACTTCGCACGTCCCTCCATTGTGGAGGCCGAGGCGGCCGAGCAGTTCCTGGCCACCGTGCCGACCGCGGACATGGTGAAGTTCACCAAGAACGGCTCCGACGCGACCACGGCCGCGGTGCGGCTCGCGCGGGCCGTCACGGGCCGGCCGCTGGTCGCGCTGTGCGCCGACCACGCGTTCTTCTCCACCGACGACTGGTTCATCGGCACCACGGCCATGGCGGCCGGCATCCCGGGCGAGATCACGTCGCTCACCGTGCGGTTCCCCTACGGCGACCTCGCGGCGACCGAGGCGTTGCTGCAGCAGCACGAAGGCCAGGTCGCGTGCCTGATCCTGGAGGCGGCGACGCAGCAGGACCCGGCGCCGGGTTACCTCGAGGGCCTGCGCGACCTCGCCCACCGCCACGGCGCGCTGCTCGTGTTCGACGAGATGATCACCGGCTTCCGCTTCTCCGAGCACGGCGCGCAGGGCCTGTTCGGCGTCACGCCGGACCTCTCGACGTTCGGCAAGGCGCTGGGCAACGGCTTCGCCGTGTCGGCTTTGGCCGGCAAGCGCGAGTTCATGGAGCTCGGCGGCCTGCACGACTCGCGCGACCGCGTGTTCCTGCTCTCCACGACCCACGGCGCCGAGACGCACTCCCTCGCCGCCGCGATGGCGGTGCTGGACACCTACGAGGCCGAAGACGTCACGGCCCGGCTGCACTCGCTCGGCGCGCGGCTGGCGGCCGGCGTACGCGAAGTGGCGGCTTCCCACAACGTCGCCGACCACGTGGTGGTGCGCGGCCGCGACAGCAACCTGGTCTTCGGCACCCTCGACCCGTCCGGCACGCCTTCGCAGAAGTACCGCACGCTCTTCCTGCGCCAGCTCGTGACGGGCGGCGTGCTCGGGCCGTCGTTCGTGGTCAGCGCGGCCCTGACGGACGCCGACATCGACCGGACCGTGGAGGTCGTGGCCGACGCCTGCGTGGTCTACCGCAAGGCGCTCGACGCGAACGACCCGACGCCGTGGCTGGGTGGCCGGCCGGTGAAGCCGGTGTTCCGCCGCAAGGCGTGACGGGCTACTTCACCAGCACCAGGTACGCGAAGCCGAGCACCCCGCGGTACGTGGTCACGTACTCGCGTTCGCGCGTGTCGAGCCACTCGCGGGTCTCGGCCGCCCGCGGGTCGTCCGGGTGCGCCAGCAGCCACTCGAGCCGGCCGGCGCGGGAGGTGGACTCGAAGTCGTCCCACTCGCGCTGGTCGGCGGTGCTCAGGTGCAGCACGCGCCAGCCGGTGGCGCGGCACGTTTCGAGCAGGGCGGGCAGCGTCAGGATGTCGTCGCCGAGCAGGTCGACGGCGGCGGTGGTGGGTTCGGCGGCCCAGAACGCGTCGCCGTAGAGCAGCCGGTCGGTCACGCCGGCGAGGGCGGCCAGCGCCTGACCGGTGCCGCCGAAGGCGTGGGACGCGCCGACGCAGAGCGCGCGGTCGGCCCGGCCCTGCCAGGTGGCCGCGTCCTGCTCCACGAACTCCACGCGCGCGCCGCGGTCCCGCGCGGCACGGCGGCCGCGGTCGAGGGCCACCTCGTCGGTGTCCACGGCGAGGCCGCGCGCGGGCGTGGTCTCGACCGCGCGGATCAGCAGCTCGCCCCAGCCGGCGCCGAGGTCGACCACGGTGCCTCCCTCCACGTCGAGGCGGCTCAGCAGCAGAGCGGCGTGGGTTTCGTCGAGCGGGGCGTTCCAGCGCATGGCGCTGCGGCGGGCGAGCGTGAAGTCATCGGGCACAGGGCCACACCCTCGCCGCCGGGCGCTCGGCTGTCACGTGATTTTCGCACCGGATGAGTGATCGACATCTCGGTTGAACGAAAGATGAACCGCCGGCGGTTCTGGCAGCGTGTGAGAATTATGAGCAACCCGTTGATCGCGCCGACGCAGGACTCCACGAAGGCGTACTCCGGCATCACGCTGCTGGAAGACGCCAACGACCTGAAGACGGCGATCGAGACCGGCGACTGGGCGTCGGTGGCGATGGGCGCGGTCGGCACGGCGCTCGACGCGCTCTCGATGGCGATGGACCCGTTCGGCGCGATCCTCGCGGCCGGGGTCGGCTGGCTCATGGAGCACGTGGGGCCGCTCAAGGAGGCGCTCAACGGGCTCACCGGCAACGCGGACCAGATCGCGGCGCAGTCGGAGACGTGGAAGAACGTCGCGGCCGAGCTCGGGTCGGTGGCGACGGACCTGCAGGACATGGTCAACGCGGATCTGCAGTCGTGGACCGGGTCGGCGTCGGACGCGTACCGGCAGCGCAGCCAGGACCTGGCGGCGCTGCTCGGCAGTGCGCAGAAGGGCACGGAAGGCGCCGCCAGCGGCGTGAAGACCGCCGGTGAGGTCGTCGGCGCGGTGCGGGCACTGGTGCGCGACATCATCGCGGACCTGATCGGGCACATGATCAGCTGGGCGCTGCAGGTGGTGTTCACGCTCGGCATCGGGCTCAGCTGGGTGGTGCCGCAGGTGGTGAACGCGGTGGCGAAGACCGCGTCGAAGATCACCGACGTCGTGACGAAGCTGGTGAAGGCGCTCAAGGCGCTGATCCCGCTGCTGAAGAAGGCCGGCACGCTGTTCGAAGACGCCGGCAAGGCGTTGAAGGGGCTCAAGGGCGGCAAGATCACCCCGCCGGCGAAGACGAAGGACCTCAGCGGCACGCCGGACGCGCCGCCGGTGAAGTCGGGCGGCGCCGACAGCGGCGGCACGAAGGCCGCGGGTTACGAAGGCGCGCCGAAGGACTACAGCCCGCCGCCCGCTTCGAAGGGCGCCGACGACGGCACCCACGCGTCCGGTTACGAGGGCGCGCCCAAGGACTACACGCCTCCGCCGGCTTCGAAGGGCGCCGACGAAGGCGGCTCGGGCGGGTCCGGCTTCACCGGCTCGGGCACGGACTACTCGCCGCCCGCCGGCAAGGGCGGCAAGTCCGGCGACGACGCCACCCACGCGTCGAGCACCGGGGACACCCCGCCGCCGGCCAAGAGCAGCCCGCCGCCGGCCAAGACCGAGCCGGCCCCGAGCGACCCGCCGCCGCTGGACCCGCCGCCGACCGACCGCGGCCTCGGCGGTGGTGGTGGCAGCGCCGGCAAGAGCGGCGGCGCCAAGGACACCACCACGAAACAGAGCTCCGTCAAGGACGCCAACACCACCCCGCGCTCCAACGACACCCCGACGGCCGACCGCCTCGCCTGCGGTGACCCGATCGACGTGTCGACCGGCCGGGTCATGCTCACGCAGGAGGACGTGCGCCTCGACGCCGCGCTGCCGCTCGTGCTCACGCGCACGCACCTGTCCTCCTACCGGATCGGCCGCGGGTTCGGCGCTTCGTGGGCCTCGACGCTGGACCAGCGCCTCGAAGCCGACGCCGACGGCGTGCACTTCGCCGCCGAGGACGGCACCTTCCTGCAGTACCCGAAGCCCGTGGTCGGCGGCGAGGTGCTGCCGGTGACCGGCCCGGCGTGGCCGCTGAGCCGCGCCATGGACGGGTCCTACGTGCTCAACCAGCCCGACCTCGGCCGCGCGCTGCTGTTCTCCGGCGCGACCGGGCGCCTGGTCACCGTGAGCACGCCGAGCGGTGACCAGTACTTCCGCTTCTCCTACGACGACGCCGGCGCGCTGACCGACGTCACGCACTCGGCCGGCCACCACGTCGGCGTGCGCACCGACGACGGCCGCGTCACGGAACTGACGCTGCTCAGCGGTGGCGCGCCGGTGGTGCTCGCGCGCTTCGCCTACGACGAGCGCGCCAACCTCGCCGAGGTGCGCAACTCCTCGGACCGCCCGCTGCGCTTCGGGTACGACCCCGAGGGCCGGCTCGCGAGCTGGGAAGACCGCAACGGCATGTGGTACCGCTACGCCTACGACACCCAGGGCCGCTGCGTCCGCGCCGAAGGCCGCGACGGCGACCTGCGCTACCGCCTCGCGTACGAGCCGCGCCGCACCACTGCCGTTGATTCGCTCGGCGCGCAGACGGTGTTCGACCTCAACGACGTGTTCCAGGTCGTGGCGGTGACCGACCCGCTCGGGTTCACCACGCGCCTGGAGTGGGACGACCGCGACCGGCTGCTCTCGAGCACCGACGCGCTGGGCGCCACCACCGTGAACCACTACGACGAGGCCGGCGACCTGGTGGAGATCGTCGCCGCCGACGGTTCGCGCACGCTCGCCGAGTACGACGACGAGCACCGGCCGGTGAAGGTCGTGGAGGCCGACGGCGCGGTGTGGCTGCGCGAGTACACAGAGGACGGTGACGTCGCCGCGGCCGTGGACCCGCTCGGCGCGCGCACGCGCTTCGAGTACGCCGCGCCAGGACGGCCGGCCACGGTGACCGGGCCGCTCGGCGAGGTGACCCGCTACGAGTACGACACCGCCGGCCTGCCGGTCGCCGTGACCGACGCCGTCGGCGCCACGCGGCGCACGGTGTTCGACCGCTTCGGCCGCCGCGCCGCCGAAACCACCGCGCTGGATGCGATCACGCGCACCGCGTGGACGGTGGAAGGCGAGCCGCTGAGCGTGACGCGGCCGGACGGCACGAGCGTTTCCTTCCGCCACGACGGCGAAGGCAACCTGCGCGAAACCCGCGCCGGCACCACCGTGTCCCGCACGGACTACGCCGGCTTCGACCGGCCCGTGGCGGTGACCGCGGTCGACGGCTCCCGCGTGGAACTGAGCTACGACACCGAAACCCGCGTCACCGCCGTGCGCAACGAGCTGGGCGCGCGCTGGCACTACGAGTACGACGCCGCCGGCCGGCTCGCCGCCGACGTCGACTACGACGGCCGCCGCCGGACCTTCCGCCACGACGCGGCCGGCCGAGTGGTCGAGCAGACCTCCGCCGGCGGCCGCGTGCTGCGCTTCGGCTACGACGCGCTGGGCCGGATCGTGCGGCTGGACGCGGACGGCGCCGTGGCGACGTACGAGTACGACCTCGCGGGCCGTCTCGTGTGGGCGGTGAACGACGACGCGGATCTGCGCCGCACCTACGACGCAGCCGGCCACCTGGTGACGGAGTCGGTGAACGGCCGCGTGCTCGCGTCCGCTTTCGACGCTTCCGGCCGCCGCGTCGCCCGCACGACACCGACCGGTGCCCACGCCGAATGGCGTCACGACGCGGCGGGCCGGCCGATCGCGCTGCTCACCGCGGGCCGCGAGCTCGCCTCCGTGCGCGACCTCGACGGCCGGGAGATCGAGCGGCGGCTCGGCACCACGCATCTGCGCCAGGCGTGGGACGCGCGCGACCGGCTCGTGACCCAGACCCTGGCCACCGGCCCCGGCCGGCCCGTGCGGCAGCGCGCGCTGCACTACCGCCACGACGACACCGTGACCGCGGTCGACGACTCGCTCACCGGACAGCGGCAGCTGCGGCGCGACCCGGTGGGCCGGCCGCTGGCCGTGGACGGACCGGCGGCGCACGAGGCCTACGGCTACGACGCGGCGGGCAACCTCGTGCAGCCCGGCAACCGCGCGTACACCGGCGGCCTACTCACGCGCGACGACACCGCGACCTACGAGTACGACGCCGACGGCAAGCTCGTGCTGCGCCGGACCACCGACGGCAACGAATGGCGCTACGAGTGGGACGGTCTCGAGCGGCTCGTCGCCGTGCACACCCCGACCGGGCAGCACTGGCGCTACCGCTACGACGCGCTCGGACGCCGGATCGCCAAGGAGCACGTGGACGCCACCGGCGTCCTGCGCAGCCGCACCGAGTTCACCTGGGACGGTGAGCAGCTCGCCGAGCAGGTGAGCGACGGCGTGCGCGCGCTGGTCTGGCACACCGAACCCGGCAGCGGCCGCGTGCTCACGCAGACCGAGCGCGTGCTGCACCAGGCCAGTGGCGACTGGCGCGACCACAGCCTGCGCGCCGTGGTGACCGACCTGGCCGGCGCGCCGACCGAGCTGCTCGACGCCGAGCAGGGCGTGGTCTGGCACGGCACCCTCACCGCTTGGGGCGCGTCGACCGGGCCGATGCCGACCCCGCTGCGCTTCGCAGGGCAGTACCACGACGAGGAAACCGGGCTGCACTACAACTTCCACCGCTACTACGACCCGAACGCGGCGCGCTACCTGTCCCCCGACCCGTCGGGCCTGAGCCCGGCGGCGAACCCGTACGCCTACGTGGCGGACCCGGTCGGCTGGACCGATCCGTTGGGGCTGGCGCCGTGCAAACTGTCGTTCGACCAGGCCCACAGCACGCCGGCCGGACCGTCGCTGGAACTGCGGGGGCCGCGCAAGTCGGGCAAGGACGGCCGCACGCCGAACAAGGTCCGCGACGAGCAGAAGTTCAACGACATCGCGAACACGGCCGGCGTGCCGAACCCGCACAAGCAGCGCCTGTCGTTCAACGACGACGCCCAGACGCTGCTGGAGAAGAACCGGGGGCTCGGCGGTCAGCTGCGCGACCAGGCGTTGGACAAGAACCTGGTCGACCCGGTCGCCAAGGACCGGGCCTCGGTCGAGGCACTGGGCCGCAACGACCCCAACACCAAGGACTTCTGGGACCAGCAGGACCGGCGTGACCGCCACACGGCGAGCGAAGCGGTCGAGAACAACAAGACCGACCCCCGCGACGCCGGCCGCGACCAGGACGTGGACGACCGGCTGCGCCCCGTGATGGACAAGACGGAGGGCACCGGCTCACTGCTGAAGGACCATGACGGCGTGGTCGTGGGCGGCAAGCACGACGGCAAGCACCCGGGCCTGGAGATGATGCGCGACAACATGGGCGACCTGAAGCAGAACGGGGTGAACAAGGTCTACCTGGAGAGCCTGCGCGACGACGCGCACAACGGGATGGTGAAGGACTTCCTCAACTCCCCGCCCGGCACGCCGATGCACCCGGACCTGGACAAGTACCTCAAGGCCAACGGCGCGAACGGCAAGCTGGTGGGCGAGGTGCTCGAGTCCGCGAAGAAGGAGGGCGTCGACGTGATCGGCATCGGCGGCAACCCCGCGCGGCGCGACCTCGACGGCAACGCGGGCCTGTTCCAGCGTCACGCGATGTTCAACTCCTACGGCGCGGAATCCGTGCGCCACCACCAGGCGGAAAACCCCGGCAAGTACGTGATGGAGATCGGCGAGGCGCACGCCCAGCAGCACACCTGGAGCGGTGCCAACCCGGTGCACATCGGCGGGGACAACGGGGTCGACCTGCCACGCACGTCGGCCGGCATCGGTGACATCCTCGGCGTGCCGCAGGTGAACGGAGGTGGGTCCGAAGGCTCGCTGGGGCGGATCGGCGGCTCGAAGGACCTGAAGTGATCAGTCCACTTCGGAAATGATCCACCAACTGCGCAACTTCGCCGAAATGTGTTGTCCGCCAAGGGAAATTCACCCGTCAGGGCGCTTGGCCGACCCCATCAGGGAAGTTACGCGGGCGCGGAAGGCTCGTAGCGTCTGAGCCATGGGCAGATCCGCGGCCGTGGTGGCCGGTCTTGTGTTGGTGACGAGCGCGCTCTCCGGAGCCGCCGCCGGAGCCAGTACCGGGGCCGGGCCCGCGGCCGTGTGCGGCACGACGGTGACCGAGTACAGCTCCGCGCCCACCGGGGCCGTGGTGGTGGAGCCGGGCCACGACCTGGGCGCGCTCACGCAGGCGAGCCCGGCCGGCACCACGTTCTGGCTCAAGCCCGGCACGCACACGCTCGGCACCGACGCGTACGGCCAGGTCCAGCCGAAGGACGGCGACACCTACCTCGGCGCGCCGGGTGCGGTCCTCGATGGACAGAACGTGAACCAGGCCGCGTTCACCGGGCAGGCCAAGGACGTGACGATCCGCGGTCTCACAGTGCGCGGCTTCGCGGCGCCGCAGGACCAGGGTGTGGTCAACCACGACTCGGGCACGCACTGGGTGATCGAGGACAGCACGATCGAGGACAACCGCGGCGCGGCGCTGATGGCCGGCGACAAGCAGGAAGTCCGGCGCAGCTGTCTGAAGGACAACGGCCAGTACGGCATGAACGCCTACCGCGCCGGCGACGGCATCACCGGGCTCGTGCTGGAGGGCAACGAGATCACCGGCAACAACACCGACGACTGGGAGACCAAGTCCCCCGGCTGCGGCTGCAGCGGCGGCGTGAAGTTCTGGGCCGTGAACGGCGCCGACGTGACCGGCAACTGGGTCCACGGCAACCACGGCCCCGGCCTGTGGGCCGACACCAACGACAACGACTTCCTCGTGCAGGACAACGTGATCGAGGACAACGACGCCGAGGCCCTGTTCTACGAGATCAGCCACAACCTCACCGTCCGCGACAACGTGTTCCGCCGCAACGCCCTCGTCGCAGGCCGGGCGAAAGCCGCGAAGGGCGACAACTTCCCCGTCGCCGCGATCTACCTCTCCGAATCCGGCGGCGAACCCCGCCTGGCCGCGCGCACCCACCAGATCGACATCGGCGGCAACACCTTCGAGGACAACTGGGGCGGCGTGGCCCTCTGGGAGAACGCCGACCGCTTCTGCAACAGCCCGGCCAACACGTCCACGGGCTACTGCACCCCGTTCGCCACCAAGGCGCAGTGCAGCGCCCCCGCGATCACGCAGAAACCGCTGTACGACGACTGCCGCTGGAAGACCCAGAACGTGACCGTGCACGACAACACGTTCACCTTCGACCCCGCCCACCTCGGCTGCACGCAGTTCTGCGGCCGCATGGCGGTGCTCTCGAACTACGGCAGCTACCCCGACTGGTCGCCGTACAAGGGCGACGTGGTGCAACAGGCCATCACCTTCGCCCAGGACAACCACTTCACGAACAACACGTACTCGGGGCCGTGGGCGTTCGTCGCCCACGACACCAGCCGGGTGCTCACGCCGGAGCAGTGGCAGGCAGGGCCGTACGGGCAGGACGAGGGAAGCAAGTTCTAGCTCCGGCGCCGCTACAGCCGCGCGGCGATCCGGTCGATCACGAACGCCGTCGCCGGGATCACGGCCAGGGCCGCGGCGAAGCCGCCGATGGTGTCGGTCGGGTAGTGGGCGCCGAGGCCGACTTCGGCCCAGGCCATGACCACGGCGGCGACCAGGGCGAGGGCGGTCGCCACGGCCACGGCGGCGGCGCGGCCCAACCGCTCAGCCAGCAGAAACGCGCCGATCAGCGCCAGAGCAGTCGCGAAGGCCGTGTGGCCGCTCGGGTAGGACAGGTAGCTGCCGTGGATGAGGCGGCCGGTGATGGGCTTCAGCACGGACGTCACGGCGACCGTGAGCCCGCAGCCGACGAGGATGAGCACGGTCGTGCGGGGCCGGCGGGCCAGCAGGGTGCCGGCGACGAACAGCACGACCACGATCGCCGAGCCCACCGGTTCACCGAGGAAGTCGACGCCGGTGGCGATGTACCACCACGGGTCGGGCAGCAGGTCGGGGCCGGGCAGCAGAGGAACGTCGAACGCCGTCGGCTGCGACTGGCCGGCGAACGCGATGGCGAGCACCACCAGCACGACCAGGCCGAGTGCGCTCGCGACCAGCGCCGGCGTGCGCACCGAAGCCGGCAGGGCCGGCGGCGCCTCCCGGACAGCGGATCTCATCGAGCGGTATCCCTCATCGCGCCGGTATCCCTCATCGAGCAGAGCGCCCTTTCGCGTGAAGAACCCCTGACCAGACCGAGGAGAACGGTACGGCGGTGCTCGTCACCTCGGTGTCAAAACCACCGTGGGAAACCGCCGAAACCACGCTGCCCGACCGACACGACCCCGCCCGAGCCACACCGTCAGGCCGCGGCGATGGCCGCCTCGTAGCCCTCGACCAGCCGGCGGAAACCCACCGCCGGGGTGAAGTCCTCGTCGTAGCGCTGCCGCGCCGCGTCGCCCATCTTCTGGTTGCGATCGGCGTCGGCGAGCACGTCACGCAGGGCGTCGGCCAGCGCCGGAGCGGAGCCGGGTGAATACAACTGCCCGGTGACGCCGTCGGAGATCAGCTCGGTGAACGCGCCGTGCGAGGGCGCGACGGTGGGCACGCCGGCCGCCATGGCCTCCACCACCACGAGCCCGAACGCCTCCAGCCACGCCGAAGGCGCCACCACGGCCGCCGCGTCGGCCGTCAGCGCCTGGCACGAGGCCTTGTCCTGCAGCCCGACGTACGACACGTCCGAGCGCGAAGCCGCCCACGCCGCCACCGAGTCCGAAAGCGGCCCGGTCCCGGCGATCACCAGCGGCAGGCCGAGCGAACCGCCGAGCCGCTCCCACGCCGCCATCAGCAGCGGCACGCCCTTCTCCTCCGTCAGCCGCCCGAGGAACAGCACGTGCGAGCCCGCGCCGGTCCGGCGCACGCCCGGGTCGGTCACGAAGTTGTGCTTCACCGTCATCCGCGAAGCCGGCATACCCGCGTCCACCAGCAGCCGGCGCTGGGCGTCGGAAATGCAGAAGAAGCGCGTGACGCCGGAGTGCCACCGCGAGCGGTTGAGCGTGAGGTTCGCGGCCATCGGCACCGTCGCCACGGCCGACGAGCGGTAGCAGCCGTGTTTCACCGCGGGCACCGGCGTGTGGCCCACGCAGTCGGTGCAGATGCGGCCGTCGCGGTAGAGCGTGCCGGGTGGGCAGACCATGCCGTAGTTGTGCAGGGTCGCGACCACGGGCACGCGCGCGTCGGCGCAGGCGGCGAGGACCGAGGGCGAGAGCAGCGGGAACGTGTTGTGCACGTGGACCACGTCGGGCCGCTCGACCTGCAGCCGCGCCGCCAGAGCGGCCCGCGCGGACCGGTTCCACGGCACTTGCAGCGGCACGAACGCCTTTTGCGGCAACGACATCGACGCGATGTCGTCACTGCGCCGCTCGAAGAGCGACACCTGCACTCCGCCGGCGGCGAGCAGCGCGACCTCGGCGTCGACCACGTTGTTCTCCCCGCTCGGCTGCTCCGAGCGGTAGCGGTTGTGGACTACGAGCACCTTCATGCGGGCTGCCCTTTCGGGATGAAGTCGTCTTCGGACGAGCGCACCGTGCCCTGCGCGAGCAGCGACGCGGCCAGCGCCAGGTGCAGCAGGTACGGCGAAGCGTCCCCGAGCCCGGCCTCGGTGTACGACGCCGAAATGCAGTACGTGATCAGGAAGATCGCACACGCGCGGGCCAGCGACGGCGGCCGCAGCACGGCCACGGCCACCAGCACCAGCAGGAACGCCGCGACGATCGCGATGCCCGTGAACCCCTGCTCGTGGTACACGGCGAGCCAGCTGTTGTCGATCGGCAGGCCGTCGTAGGACTTGTCGGTGAGGCCGACGCCGAAGATGTACTCGTTCACCGTGCGCGGCGCCGCCAGCAGCGCGTCCCACACCTTCGCGCGGCCGGTGAGGCTCGAGAAGTTCTCCTCGCTCTGCCCGCGCAGGAACCACGCCTGGAGCAGTCCACCGAGCACGACCACCGCGAAGCCCGCCACCAGCACGAGCGAGGTGAACACCTTGCGTGCGCGGGCGTTGGTCATGGCCAGCGAAAGCAGCGCGACCACGAGCCCGGCCACCAGGCCGAGCGTCGCCGTGCGCGTGTGCGAGAGCAGCAGCAGCCCCATCGACGGCACGATCACGATCAGCGCGCTGGTCATCGTGGTGCGCTTGCCCAGCCACAGCAGTGCTGACAGGCCCGCGATCACGGCCGCGTACTGGCCGACCTGCGGCGGCGTGAGCGGCCAGATCGCGCCCGCGAGCCGGCCGCCGTAGCTCTCCGGCATGGCCTTGCCCGGCGCGATCACGAGCCCGATCGCCACCGACACCAGCACCGCGCTGAACATCTTGATGTGGTGCCGGACGAACGTGAAACCGCCGTTCCACCAGCGCGTGAGCAGCCACAGCGTGGCCAGGAACACGCCGAAGCGGAAGCACCGGAACAGCGACCCGAACCCGGCTTCCAGGTGCAGGCTCGCCACCGTGCTCGTGACCAGCAGCAGCGTGAGCAGCAGCAGGTACGCGCTCGGGCGGATCTTCAGCCGCGGGTTGAGCGCCAGCGCGATCACGAACGCGGTCATCAGCGCGCCCATGGTCACCAGCTGGCTCACCGCGCGCGGCAGCGGGATCACGGTCTCGGCGCCGGTCGAGCCGAGCGTATTGAGGATCAGCAGCGCCCACGCGGCGCCGACGAGCTTCGGGGTGCGCTCGCCGGTCTCCGCCGGGGTCGGTTGCCGGATTTCGGCCAGCAGTGCCGTTCTCGCCTGGGCCATGGGTCAGCCTCCCCCGCCGGGCTCATACGTGGTGCGCGCGTCCTGGTTGAAGGGCGCGCCCTCCCATTCGCCGATGCCGAGCACGTGGCTCATGTCGGTGGCGATGAAGGTCCACGGGCCCACGTACGCGTTGTCGTGCCAGGTGTTGCCCTGCTTGAAGGTGATCGCCTGCTGCACCACGTCACCCTTGTACGGCGACCAGTCCGGGTACGTGCCGAAGTTCGACAGCAGCCCCATGCGCCCGCACGTCGACTCGCAGCCGATCGCCGACGGTTGCAGCATGAAGCGGTTGTTGTGCACGTCCACGCGCTGGGTCTTCCAGCGGCAATCGTCGTACAGCGGCTTGTTCGCGATCGCCGGCGCGGCGCACTTCGCGGTGTCGGGCTGGAGCCTCGTGCAGACGCCGCTGGAGGTGTTGGCCGGGCTGTTGCAGAACCGGTCGGCGTTCTCCCACAGGGTGATGCCGTTCCAGTTGTTCTCGAACACGTTGCCGTAGATCTCGAGCTTCGACGTGCGGGCCTTCACCCGCGGTTCGCCGCCGGACTCGGAGATGTAGATCGTGGCGGTCGGGAACGAGTCGCCGCGGTCGGCGTAGTCGCGCCCGTCCACGAGGTTGTTGCGCTTGATCGTGTTGTTGCGGATCACCGCGTTGTAGCTGGTCTCGTAGATGATCGCCGCGCTGTCGTTGTTCTCGATGAGGTTGCCCTCGATGAGGAAGTCGTTGTCGTTCGTGTCGGCCCACAGGCCGGTGCCGCGGTTGTCGTGCACCCAGTTGCCGATCACGTCGGCGCCGTTCACCGACCAGAACTTGATGCCGCCGGTGCAGCCGCAGCCGTCGATCTTCTTCTCCCAGTCACCGGTGTTGTTGCCGGTGATCTCGTTGCCGCGCACCACCAGCCCGGTGATGTCGTCGTCGGCGGAGAAGGCGTTCATGCCGTACTGGCCGTTGCGGCGCAGGCAGTTGTCCAGCACCTGCTGCTTCACGCCCGCCATGAGGCCGGCACCGTCGTTGTCCTGGATGGTCGCGTGCTGGATCACCCAGCCGTCGCCGGAGTCGTGGTTCACCACGCCTTCGTCGCGCGGCGCGACGAAGTTCTGCACGGTGAGGTTGGTGATCTTCACGTTCTTCGCGTGGCCGGTGAAGGCGTACTGGTTGATCTTGCGACCGTCGAGCACCGCGCCGGGCCCGCCGATGAACACGTCGCCGTCCTTGGGCTGGACCTGGTCGAACCGGTCGTCGCCGAGGTGGTGGCTGCCCGGCGCGAGCCAGAATGTGGTGGCGCCCGCGGCATCGCGGACCTTCGCCGCGAAGTCGTCGGTAACGGCCACGGACACCGCGCCCGCGGGTGCGGCGGCGGGACCGGCCGGCACCTTGTCGCACACGGCCGCGACGGGGCCGGACGGCGCCGCCGACGTGGCCGCGGCCTGGCTCGACGCGGGGTCGTCCTGGTCGGCCGACCCCGTGCACCCGGCCAGCACGAGCGGGCACAGCAAGCCCAGGAACAGCACCAGCCTGCTGGTCGAACGCACCGGGTCGGTCCTCTCAGATCAGTCAGAAAGCCAAGGTCGTGGTGAACGCCGGCGCGGAGGTTCCCGTGCCGACGAGCGTGGTCGCCGGTTCGCGGCGGCCGAAGCCGGCCGAATACCAGCCCAGCGGCGGATTCTCCTCGCCGCGGTGCGCGGTCCACGTGAGCTCCGGCGGCAGTGCCAGCGTCGCTGTGTGGCCGGGCCAGCTCAGCTTCGCGGTGCTGCCGTCGAGGGTCACCGCCACGAGCGGGCCGAGGTGGAAGGCGAGCTTCGCCGGCAGCGTGGGGTCACCGTCGACCTCGTCGAGGATCGTCAGCGTGCGGTCGTCCAGCTCCACACATCGGCGGTGCACGGCCGGCGCGTAGCCGTCGTGCTCGGCGCGCCAGCGCACCGGGCCCACGGCGAGCGTGCGGGTCTGCGCGTGCCGGGTCCACAGGAACGGCCCGCCCGAGGCCGACTGGTCGGTGCCGCCGAGCTGCAACGTGTTGTGGCCGAGCGTCGAGCGGAAGTACGACCGCCACTCGGGTTCGCCGTGGTAGCAGTAGGTGCCCGGGTCGGCGAAGATGTCCACGCCGTCGTGGCGCACTTCGAGCGAGAGCGCGTCGGCGTGGGCGTGGGCGGCGATGGCGAGGAAGCCGTGGGGGCCGCCGTCGCAGCGGACCCAGATCTCCTCCGGCTCGTCGGCGGGCGTGCGCAGGATCGTCATGCCGGCGTCGAAGAGGTCGTCGATCCGCCGAGGGGGCCGTGGATCGGCGAGCTCGGGCACTCCGCCGAGCGAGGCGAACAGCGTGGTGCGGACGTCACCACTCGGCACCTTCGGCCACCAGTCTTCGCGGCCGAACAGCGCGCCACCGGCGGCCAGCAGCGAGGCCCAGCGGCTGGTGCCGGTGCCGTCGACGATGAGGCCGTAGCCGTCGTCGGCGTCACCCTGGCGCGGCGGCCGCAGCTGGCTGTCCACAATGGACGCCAGGGCGTCGCACATCCGGCGCAGCACGAGCCAGGTGGATTCCGGCACCAGCGCGCCCGCTTCCAGCGCCGCCGCCAGGCCGAGCTCCAGCACCAGGCCGTGGTACTCGGTGGCCAGCTCACGGTTGAGGCCCGACGCGAAGGTGTTGGCCTGCAGCTGCGTGTCCAGCGACTTCAGGGCCGCGTCACGCCAGGTCTCCGACTCCGGGAACCAGTCGAACGCGCACGCGGCGGCGAGCTGCCCGGCGTCCTCGGCGATCACGTGGTTGTTGGCCGACGAGCCGCGGCTCGGGAACGCGGCCAGCCAGCGCTGGTGGTGCCAGATCTGGTGCAGCGCCTCGGGGTTGTCTTCGAACAGGCCCGGCGCACCGGACCAGCCGTCGAGCAGCCGGCGCACCCACACCCACGACAGCAGCCGGATGCCGAGCTCGATCCCGCTCACCCAGTGCACGCCGCGCATCGGCGGGTTGGCCGCCCACCAGGACTTCAGGTGGTCGGCCACGCGGTGGGCGTAGCGGTCTTCGCCGGTCGCCGCGTACGCGGCGGCCAGCACGGTGAGGTGCTGGTGGCGCGACGGTTCCCAGATCTGCTTGATGTCGCCGACCGTGTCTTCGCTGCGGTAGGCGATGTCGAACGAGTACGCGTCGCCCGGCGCGCGCCGGCCCGTTTTCGGGTCGAACGCCCAGTCGGGCGCCACAAGGTCACCGCGCTCGACGCCGAAGTACTCGGCGTGCCCGTCCATCAGCCGCTCGGCCGTGGCCAGCAGCTCGGCGCGGGCCTCGGCCGACACACCCTCGACGCTCGCCGGCCGCTCGAACACGCGGTGCGGCAGCCAGGTCGCTTTCTGCTTCGCGACCCCGCGCCACTGCTGCTTGCGCAGCACGTCGGTGGCGCGCCCGGCGACCTCGGCCGGGCTCATGGCCGAGAGTCTTCGCAGGTACCAGGCCGGATCCATCAGCCGAGCACCTCCTTCGGCTCCAGCCGCACCGGCGCGCCGGTCTCGAGGCTGCGGTTCACCGCGAGCGTGGCCAGCGTGGTGTTCACCAGAGACTCGACGCCGATCGGCATCGCGACGCCGGTGGTCAGCGCCGTCACGAACGCCTCGACCTCGGCCTTCTGGCCCTTGTCGCGGCCCTTCGGGAGGCGCGAGCTGGCCCAGCGCTTCTTGCCGTACACCGAAGCCCGGGCGAAGTCGTCGAACTTCAGCACCTTGCCGTCGGCCAGGACCTCCAGCGTTTCCTTCTGGAACGCCGTGGAGCCGCTGGTCACGTAGCTGATGGCGGCGGTGGAGCCGTCGGCGTAGCGCAGCAGCACCTGCAGGTCGTCGTTGCCCGGCGTCGCGGTGGCGTAGACCGAGATCGGGTCGCTGCCGAGGAACCAGCTCACCGTGTCGATGAAGTGCCCGCCCTCGCCGACGAACCGGCTGCCTTCGGAGTCGGCCTGGTTGTACCAGCTGTTGGACTCCAGGCGGCCGGCGTTCACGAGGTAGCGCACCGAGGCCGGGCCCAGGCGCGGGCCGAACTGCACCCGGGCCTCGTTGAGCAGCGGAGCGAAGCGACGGTTGAAGCCCACCTGCAGCCGGTTGTTGCCCGACTCCTCGATGGCCTCGACGATCCCGCGCAGCTCCTTCTCCGACAGGGCCAGCGGCTTCTCCACGAACACGGCCTTGCCGGCCAGCAGCGCGCGGCGCGTGAGCTCGGCGTGGCTGCTGTGGCGCGTGACCACGAACAACGTGTCCACGGACTCGTCGGCGAGCAGCGCGTCGAGGTCGGTGGTGGCCTTGGCGAAGCCGAACTTGCGCTTGGCGTTGGCGCCCGAGAGCGCTGAGGTGGTGACCACTTCGGACAGTGCCACCCGGTCGTGGGCCACCAGGTGCGGCAGCAGCATCGAAGACGCGTAGTTGCCGGCGCCGACGAAACCCACGCGCAGGCGGCCGCGCGGGGTGGCGCGGGTGGTGACCGCGGCGGGCGGCGCCACCGACGACACCACGGGCTCGGCCGCGGCCTCGGGGCCGTCCGGGTACTCGAACAGCACCGCGACGGCCTTGAGCTCACCGTCCTGCAGCGACTTGTACGTCTCCACGGCCGTCGAGAAGTCGGCGGTGTGCGTGATCAGCGGTTCGACGTCGAGCTTGTCGCGCGCGGCCAGGTCGAGGAAGCACTCGATGTTGCGGCGCTCGGTCCAGCGCACGTAGCCGATCGGGTAGTCGCGACCTTCGAGCTCGTACTCCGCGTCGTAGCGGCCCGGCCCGTAGGAGCGCGAGAAGCGGACGTCGAGCTCCTTCTCGTAGTAGGCGTTCCACGGCAGGTTGAGCGAGATCTTGCCGATGTCGACCACGCGGCCGCGGTCGCGCGAGAGCCGCGCGGCCAGCTCCACCGGGTCGTTGGACGCGCCACCCGCGGCCAGGTAGACCTGGTCCACGCCGTGGCCGCCGGACAGCTCCACCACGGCGCTCTCGATCGTGTCCGAAGCCGGGTGCGCGCAGGTCAGCGCGCCCAGCTGCTCGGCCAGCTCACACCGCGACGGGTCCGGGTCCACGCCGACGACCCGCACACCCGAGGCGACCAGCAGCTGCACCACGAGCTGCCCGATCAAGCCGAGCCCGATCACCAGCGCGAGGTCACCGAGCTGCGGCTCACCACGGCGCACGCCCTGCATCGCGATCGACCCGACCGTGCCGAACGCCGCGTGGCGCGGTTCGAGGCCGGCAGGCACGCGGGCGTAGAGGTTCTTGGGCACCCAGTTGAGCTCGGAGTGCAGCGCGTGCTCGTTGCCGGCGCAGGCCACGACGTCGCCCACGGCCACGTCGTCGATCCCGGCGCCGACCTCCACGACCACGCCCGCCAGCGAGTAGCCCAGCGGCGTGTAGGAGTCGAGCTTGCTGGTGACCTTGCGGTAGGTGGCGGCGAGCCCGTTGGTCGCGACGCTCTGCATCACCTTGGCGACCTGGTCCGGCCGCGAGCGCGCCTTGCCGATCATCGACATGCTCGCCTCGGACACCTTCATCATCTCGGTGCCGGTCGAGATCAGCGAGTACACCGTGCGCACGAGCACGCCACCCGGTTTGCAGGCCGGGACCGGCACGTCGAGGAGCGCCAGCTCCCCGCTCTTGTAGTTCTGCACTACCTGCTTCACAGCACTCCCTGCTTTGAAAGCTCAGCTGCCTGAAATCACGGTGGACGATGCGGCGCGGTACCAGTACTCGAGGGTCAGGACGTGCCAGAGGTGCTTCGCGCGGTCCTGCTGCCCGGCGGCGTCCTCGGCCACGAGCTTCTGCAGCGCTTCGCGTTGCAGGAACCCGGATTCGACGAGCACGCCCTCGTTCACGACCTCCCGCACCAGCGGCGCGAGGTCCCGGCTCATCCACGCCCGCAGCGGAGCGCTGAACAAGCCCTTCGGGCGGTAGACGATCTCCTTCGGCAGGATCGCCAGCGCGGCTTCCTTGAGCGCGGCCTTGCCCTGGCGGCCGACGATCTTGCGGTTGCCCGGCACGCGGAACGCGGCCTTCACCACCTCGACGTCGACGAACGGCGTGCGCACCTCGGTGCTCGCCGCCATCGTCGAGCGGTCGGTGTAGGTGAGGTTGAGGCCGGGCAGGAACATCCGCGTGTCGGCCAGGCACATGCGGTTCACGTAGTCGCTCAGGTGCTGGTCGTGGTACGTGTCCGCGTGTTCGGTCAGCACGTCGTCAACGTCGGCCGCGAGGTCCGGGTTCACGAGGCCGAGCAGCTCACCGCGGTCGTACATGGTGTAGCTGCGGCGGAACGCCGTCTCCTCCGGCAGCTCCGCGAACGACAGGAACCGCTTCGCGAAGCGCACCGTGCGGTAGCCGCGGCTGGCCGAGGCCACCGGCAGGCGGTCCACCACGGTCTCGATCGGCTTGCGCACCAGGCCCGGCACGCGTTGGTAGCGCAGGGCCAGCTGGTTGGCGTAGTGCTTGCGGTAACCGGCGAACATCTCGTCGGCGCCCATGCCCGAAAGCATCACCTTCACGCCGGCCTCGCGCGCGGCCGTGCAGATGAGGAACGAGTTGATGGCCGCCGGGTCGCCGATCGGCTCGTCGAGGTGGTAAGTCATGCGCGGCAACAGGTCCAGCACCTGCGGCGCGATCTCGATCTCGTGCAGGTCGACGCCGAATTTCTCGGCCACGATCCGGGCGTACTTGAGGTCGTCCGGCATCGCCTCGAACTTGGCGTCCTCGGCGCGGAACCCGATGGTGTAGGCCGAGATCCCGGGCTGCTGGCGCGCGGCGAGCGCGGTGAGGTAACTCGAGTCGAGGCCGCCGGAGAGGAACGTGGCGACCGGGACGTCGGAGAGCAGGTGCTTGCTCGTGGAATCCGCGATCACCTCGTGCAGGTCGACCTCGCCGCGGTGTTCGCGGCTGTAGGCCTCGCCTTCCTCGGCGACCTGGCGCAGCGACCAGTAGGCGCCGCGCTCGCTCGTGCCGTCGGTGCGGAAGCGCACCCACGTGCCGGGCTGCAGCTTCTCGACCTCGCGGTAGGCGCAGCGGCTGTCGGGCACCCAGTAGTACAGCAGCGACGCGATGAGGGCCGCTTTGTCGACTTCCAGCGTGCCGCCGAGCTCCGTGGCCAGGGCCTTGAGCTCCGAGGAGAACGCGACCCCGCCGTTTCGCTGCACGAAGAACAGCGGCTTGATGCCCAGCTGGTCGCGCACGAGCACCAGCTCGCCGGTGCGTTCGTCGAACACACCGAACGCGAACATCCCGCGCAGCCGCGGCAGGCAGTCCACGCCCCACTCCCGCCACGCGCGCAGCAGCACCTCGGTGTCGGACGTGCCGCGGAAGCGCACGCCCTTGCCTTCGAGCTCGGCCCGCAGCTCGGGTGCGTTGTAGAGCTCGCCGTTGTAGGTGAGCGCGAGCCCCTCGGCCACCATCGGCTGCGCACCTGTCTCCGACAGGTCCACGATGGACAGGCGACGGTGTCCGAAGTGGACTTCGCCTTCGCCGGCGCGGTGGTCGTAGCGGCCGGCCCCGTCGGGCCCGCGGTGCGCGAGGCACTTCGTGAGCCGGTCGGTGAGCGGGCCGCCGTCCGGCCAGTGGTAGGCACCTGCGATGCCGCACATGGTGTTCGCCTCTCTAGCTTTCCGGGCCGGACTGGACGGGCGCGAACTTCTTCGTCGGCATCTCGGAGTTGCCGGGTTCGGACTTGCGCTGCTCGGGCGCGTGCTCTTCGGGCTTGCGCGGCACCGGGCTCAGGCGCCGGGTGGGCGCTTCGAGGTGGTCGCGCTTCGGCTCGACCGGCTTGGCCACCGAGCTCTCGATCGTCTTCTCGCTGTCGTGCTCGACGTGCTCCACCGGCCAGTCGATCGGCTTCTCCGGCTCCTGCTCCACGAACTTCCGCGGCGGCTCCACCGGCTTCTCGGCCGGCTTCTCCAGCTGCTTGGCCGCGACCACGGACGCGCGCCCGCGCAGCGCGGTGTGCAGGCCGTCCCACAGCGTGCCGTCGGTCTTGTCCTTCGGGTCGGGGTCCACGAGGACCACACCGAGGATCGGGATGCCGCAGTCGGCGAGCTGGCGCGCCACCGTGTGCAACCACAGCGTGTTCGCGTGGCCCGCGCGCACGACCAGCACCGTCTCGGTGCCGAGGTACTCGAGGTCCGTCCACGCCGTGCCGGGCGCGACCGTGCCGACGCCGAGCCGGTACACGGCCCGCTTCACCGACGGGTCGCCGACCTCGACCACGCGCACGTCGCCGTCCGTGGTCAGCTTCGTCGCGTCGCGGCGCGGCAGGTCGTCGACCACCACCACGGGTCCGTCTTCGGCCAGCTCACCGGCCATGTCCACGGCCAGCCCCGCGGCCACGCCGGGCGCGCCGAGCTCCAGCAGCGACAACGGACCGCGCTCGGCCCGGGCCGCCCGCACGAGCGTGACGGCGATGCGCTTGCGCGCCACCACCGGCTTCGACTTCGCCCAGAGCCGCTTCGGGCCCCGCAGCTTCGACGGCAGCTGTGCGATCACCGAGGCCCCGAGGTTCTCGGAGATCTCGCGCCGCAGCACGGGCCGGTCGCGCACCAGCGCGGTGACCACGGCCAGACCGAGGCCGAGGGCGAGCCCCAGCGCGAAGCCGATCGCGGCGTTGGTGGCGGCGGTCTTCGGCAGCGACACCTTGAGGATCGCCGGCGCGTCCACGATCAGCGTGCCCGCGGCCACCTGCGGCGTGCCGATGCCCGCCTGCTGCGCCTGGTTCTGCAGGTCGGCGACCTTGGACACGAGGTCGGCGCGCTGGGTGTAGAGCTGCTCCAGCGTGCCGGCGTTGGCCCGGCTGCCCTTGTCCGCCTCGGCGGCGGCCTGCGCGTCGATCTGCGCGAGCTGCTGCTGAGCCTGGGTGCGCTGGTCGAGCAGAGCCTTGGCCTGGGCGTTCGCGGCGGCCTGGTTGCGCTTCACGTGGTCGGCGATGAACACGTCGGCCAGCGCCTGCGCCTTGGCCAGCGCGTCTTCCTTGGTCTTGGCCGTGACCGTCACCTGCATGACGTTGTTGGTCAGGCCCAGGCCGGTGTAGTCCTTCAGGAAGTCTTCGGTCGCCTCGGTGCTGTTGACCTTCTTCAACGCCTCGGACGCGATCTTCGCGGTCTCCAGCACGGCGACGTCGGTGCGCATCAGCGTGCCGCTGTCGGTCGGCGAGTCGTCCGGGTGGATCACGATCACCTTGGTGACCGCGGTCGGCGGCGCCGGCAGCAGCACGGCCACCGCGGCGCCGAGCACGAGGCCCAGCAGCGCGACGGCGACCCACATCCGGCGGTGCCGGCGCACGGCCACGACCAGGCGCTGGAAGTCGATCAGCGGCGGTGAAGAGCTCTGCGCAGTGGTCATGACGTACCTGCCATCGCGTCACGGTCCGCCGGGACCTGGGGTTGATCGGCCGCCGCCGGTTCTCGGCGCGGTTTCCCGGTGACGCGGACCTGCCGGGTGAGCACGACGCCGAGCACCTCGTGGCCCGCGTCGGCGCACGCCTCGGCGATTGCCACCAGCTCCCACGCGCTGCGGCTGCCGACCGAGAGCACCACGAGCACGCCGGCGGTGCCGTCGGGCACGGTCGGCTGCACGCCGGCGCCCACGGTGACCTCGGTGATGGTGAGTTCCACGCGCACCCGCTCGGTCTCGGCGACCTTCGCGAACTGGGCCGCCGCGGCCCGCGCCGCGCGGTCGCCGGCGGCGACGAGCACGAGCAGCCGCAGCACGCCGTCCCGGTCGGTGCCGAGCCGCGCGAACACCCGGCGGTACCGCACTTCGCGGCTGGCCTCGTCGGCCGAAGCCGGCACCTCCGGCAGGTTCCACGGCTTGTCGCTGCCGGTGATCCGGCTCAGCGCGCCCCGGAACCCGCCGGCGCGTTCACGCTCGCCGGTCTCGGGCACGTCGACGCTCGCCAGCACCGGTGCACCCAGCGCCGAGCCGATCTCGGTCTCGCTGCGCGGCCGGCGGTCGCTGCGCGCGCCGAAGAGATAACTGAGCAGACCGATGAGGAAGAACAGGATGGCGCCGCCACCGGCGAGCTGCACCAGCGTGGGCGGGGCCTGCGCGGTCGGCTTCTCCGACGGCCCCATCACGACCATGTTCCCGGCGCCGGTGGCCGCGTCAGCCGCGTTGAGGTTGTTCATCGCCTGCTCGAGCGAGGTCCGCAGGCCCTGCAGCTCCGTGCGCACCTGCACGCCCTCCACGGTCTGGCCGTCGGTGACCGAGCGCGAGAGGTCGAGGATGCGCTGGTTGGTCTGCGCCACCTGCTGGCGCAGCGCCTCCCGCTGCTCCTGCGCGAGCTGCGCCGACGTGCCGGCCGAGTTGGACAGCAGCTGCGTCGAGTACTTCACGAACTCGTTGGCCACTTGATCGGCCAGCTGCTGCGCGTGCTGCGGGGTGTCGCTCGACGCGGTGATCGCCACGACGTTGCCCTGCGCCACCGAAGCGGTGACCTTCTTCTGCAGGTCCGGGCCACTGTCGCGCATGCCGAGCCCCGCGGCCGCGCGGTCCAGCACCACCGAGCTGGTGGCCACCTGGGCCTGCGTGAGCAGCTCGTCGGCCTGACGCGGACCCTGCAGCAGCACACTCGCCGTGGTCTCGTAGCCGGGCGAGAGCACGACTGAAGCCCCCGCACCGACGCCCGCCCCCACGACCACCAGGATCAGCAGCGCCCTCCAGCGTCTGCGCAGAACCTGCCCCACCATCGAAAGCCGTACCGTGTCGTCACTCAAAACCGGGGTCTCCCCTCCGAAAGTGGCGTACCGGTCACTGACCCCGTCGTCGTGCTGGAGGCGTTGGTTACACCGAACGCACGAACCTTGTTCAAACCGCGATCAACCACGCGGGCTCAGCGCACGGCCCGCTCGTACGCCGCGAGCAGCGCCTTCTGCGAATTCGCCCAGGCCAGCGGTCCGCTGACCCGAGCTTTGCCGAGTTCGCCCATCCGGACGCGCATCTGCGGGTCGTCGAGCAGCACGGCGACGAGCTTCGCGAACTCGGTCACGTCGTCGGCCGGCGCGTAGAGCGCGGCCTCGCCCGCGGACACGCGGGCCTCCCGCAGCTCGAACGAGACGATGGGCTTGCTCATCGCCATGTACTCCATGATCTTGTTCATGGTCGACACGTCGTTGAGCGGGTTGAGCGGGTCGGGTGAGAGGCACACGTCGGCCGCGGACAGGTACCGCAACAGGTCGGCGTCGGACACCCGGCCGGTGAACTCGACCTGGTTGTCCAGGCCCAGCTCCTTCGACAGCGCCACCACGTCGTCGAACGCGTCGCCGGCGCCCACGAACACGGCGTGCCAGTCGTCGCGGCCGATCTCGTCACGCAGGGAAGCCAGCGCGCGCAACGCGTAGTCCACGCCGTCCTGCGGCCCCATCACGCCGAGGTAGCAGAGCAGGTGCGGTTTGCCGCGTTTGAGCTCCGGCTCCACCGGCACCTCGTGGAACCGCTCGACCACGGGCGCGCTGCGGACCACGAACACGTCCTCGGGCTTCTTGCCGCCGCGAATCAGCGCGACCTGGCGGTAGCTCTCGTTGGTGGCGATCACGACGTCGGCCGCGCGGTAGGTGGAGCGCTCCAGCGCGCAGACGCCGCGGTAGAGCAGGTCCTGACCACGGTCGAAGCGCGAGAGGTACAGCTCCGGCACGAGGTCGTGCTGGTCGAAGATGAACTTCGCGCCCTGGCGCTTGAGCATCCGCGCCACGAGGAACAGCAGGTCCGGCGGGTTGCAGGCGTGGACCACGTCGACCGGGCCGACCTTGCGGGCCAGCCGGAACGTGTGCCACACCGCGGAGCCGTACTCCTGCACGTAGCCGGCGGGGCCGCCGGTCGCCGCCTTGAGCGGGTAGCGGTGGATGTGCACCTCGTCGATCACGGCTTCGGGTTCGGTGTCGCGTTTCGTGCCCTGCGGGCAGATCACGTGCACCTCCCAGCCGGCGTCGCGCAGCGTCTGGCACTCCTGCCACACGCGGCGGTCGAACGGCACCGAGAGGTTCTCGACCAGGATCAGGGCTTTTTTCTTGTCACCAGGCAAGGCCGACATATCCCTCTTCGGCCCGGCGCACCTCGGCGTCGGGGAGGCGGACGAGGTCGACGAGCGTCTGCTCGCCACCGTGGGGAAGCGCGGCCAGCACGGCCGGGTCGACGGTGCCGACGAGGCACACCTCGGCGTGCTCGAGCACCTCCTCGACCGAGCCGGCGAGCAACGAACCGAGGTGCGGCAACCGGCCCTCGATGTACTCGCGGTTGGCGCCCATGAGCCGCGAAAGGCTCACGTTGGCGTCGTAGATCTTGAGGTCGAAGCCCTTGCCCAGCAGCCGCTCGGCGAGCTCGACGAGCGGGCTCTCGCGCAGGTCGTCGGTGCCCGGCTTGAACGACAGGCCGAACAGGCCCACCTTGCGCTTGCCGGTGCGCGCGACGAGATCGAACGCACGCTGCAGGTGGTCTTCGTTCGAGGGCAGCACGTGCGCGAGGATGGGCACCGACACGTCGGCGCGGCGCGCGGCGTAGACCAGTCCGCGCAGGTCCTTCGGCAGGCACGAGCCGCCGAACGCGAAGCCCGGACGCAGGTACGCGGGGCTCACGTTGAGCTTGCGGTCGGCGAGGAACACGTCCATCACCTTGTGCGAGTCGAGCCCCAGCGCGCGGCACACGGCGCCGAGCTCGTTGGCGAAACCGATCTTCAAGCCGTGGAAGGCGTTGTCGGCGTACTTGGTCATCTCCGCGACCGGGATCGGCACGCGGAAGACGTCGCCGGGCAGGCCCGTGTAGAGCTCGGCCACGATGTCGCCGCTGGCGCTGTCGAGCTCGCCGATCACGGTCTTGGGCGGGTCGAAGAAGTCGCGCACGCTGGTGCCCTCGCGCAGGAACTCCGGGTTCACCGCCACGCCGAAGTCGACCCCCGCGGTGCGGCCGCTGGACTTCTCCAGGATCGGCACCAGCAGGTCGAGGCAGGTGCCCGGCAGCATCGTGCTGCGGAACACGACAGTGTGTCTGGTTTCTTTCTGTGCCAACGCTTCGCCGATCTGGTCGGCGACGCGTTCGAGGTATTCGGTGGAGAGGCTGCCGTTGGGCGCCGACGGCGTGCCCACGCAGACCAGCGACACGTCGGTCGCCGCCACCGCCTCGGCCACGTCGGTGGTCGCCCGCAGCGCCCCCGAAGCCACGACCTCGGCCGTGAGCTCGCCGATCCGTTCCTCGACCACCGGCGCGTTGCCGCGCGTCACGAGGTCGACCTTCACGGGGTTCACGTCGACCCCGACGACCTCGTGGCCATTGCCCGCCAGACAAGCCGCGGACACGCACCCCACGTACCCCAGCCCGAAGACACTGATCCTCACGCTTGAACCTCCGCCCGCATTCGCTGATCCCTTGGTCGGCGCGCGGACGCAGTTCGTTACCCGTTCAGGCGAGTGGAGAAATGGCAACCGGATTTGCGTATCGATTGTGCGCTGATTCGGCACTGTTTCAACCCGGCGTAGTGGTCTCGACAACATTTTTCGTTGCCGTAGCGCGATTTCAGCCAAGAAACGACGAAACGCCGGGGAAGCTCGACAAAGCTTCCCCGGCGTTCGTGTTCGCGCTCAGGTCAGTTGTTGTTCACGAAGGTGCTCGCGAGGCCCTGACCGGTGCTCGTGGCCGTGCCGTGGTTCTCGATCGGCGAGACCTTCGAGTTCTTGAAGCAGATGTAGGTCACGCCGGAGTCGGTGCCGCCGTTGGACGGATCCGGGTTGATCCCCAGATCCTTCGCCGTGGCGTAGGAAGCCTCACCGATGATGGCGGTCGGACCGGTGTCGCCGATCACCGTGTATTCGACTTTTCCGTTGTAGATCACCGCGCACGAACCGCCGCCCTTGAGGCCGGACGACGAGTAGTTCCACGTGCCGCTCGAACTCGGCACCACGATGTAGGGCAGCGTCGCCGCGTTCAACGGCCGGCCGTCGCTCTGGTGGAACGCCGTGTCGCCCTGGTAGCAGCAGTCGGTGTTCTCGTTGCACTGCGACGAACGCTGGCCGTCGCAGTCGATGTCCATGTCGGCCTTCCAGAACACGGCCCCGTTGGCGTCGCACACGGCGACGGTCTTGGAGCCGGCGTCCTCGTCGGTCTTGTACTTGCCGTTCGACACCTGCCGGCAGCTGTTGGTCTTCGCCAGCAACTGCGCCGCCGTCGGTGCCGCGGCCGGGGCCGCCGCCACCGCCGGCGCGGGTGCTTGCGCCGGCGCCTGCGCTTGGGCCGACGCCACCGCCGCGGGCATCACCGCGGCGGCGATCGCCATGGTCGCGAACAGGATCAGCTTCCTCATTGAGGCTCCCTGTCAGTCAGACTGTGCAGTCGAGTGCGTTAGTTAGGAAAGTTTCCTTACTGGCGGCGTAGCGCACAGGATGCACCCGGACGCACACGGTGACAAGAGGTTGTTCGTGAGTGGTTTTCCCACCAGAACGGCAAACCCGACGAAACCCCAGCTACCGGGGCCCGGAACTGGGAAAACTTCCCCACACGCCTTCCCGGCGACCGGAACACCGCCCCGTACGCCCCGAACCCGAGCCGCGCGGCGAGCCAAAGGGGTCGACAGGGAGCCGGAGGCGGGAGGGTCAGAAGGCGAGAAGGCCCGTGAGGCGGCCGGACCACCGGCGCGGATCGCGGCCCGCCAGCACACCCTCGGCCCACTTCCGGTCCAGCTCGCGGTGCACCTCGACGCGGTGCTGCAACCACGCTCCGCCGGGGCCGCCCGGACCACCGGGCCCGCGCCCGGCGTACACCCGCGTCGCGCCGGCCGCGCGCAGCCGGCCGAGCACGCGTCGATCCACGCGCCGGCCGGACAACGAATAGCGGCACACCGCGCGTCCGCTCAGCTCGCCGAGCAAGCGCGGCGCCGCGTCGAGCTCACGCCGCAGCACGCGTTCCTCGAAGCGCCGCGTGCCGAAGCGGTCCCAGCCGTGGGAGCCGACGTCCATGCCGGCCGCGATCAGCCGGCGCAGCCCTGCGCGGTCCACGAACCCGCGCGAGCCGACGCGGCCGGCGAGCGGGAAGAACTCGGCGCGCAGGCCGCGCTGCACGAGCCTCGGCAACGCGACCTCGACGTCGGAGACGTTGCCGTCGTCGAAGGTCAGGCGCGTCTCGGGACAGCGCGCGACGACGTCGAGCAGGGTCTCGAACTGCTCCACCGTGATCCAGCGTTCGTCTTCACCCGGGTCGAGCGCACGCTGGGGCCTGCCGATGCCGTGCACGGTGAAGTTGACCATCGCACCTCGTCCCGGTTCGGAGCGTCGAACCTCCTGTTCCCGATTAATCGAATTGGCAAATGGAGTAGTTACACTATCTACACAAAGTTATTTACGAATCTCCAAAGTGCAGCACTTCGGGCCGCCGCCGGCCTTCCGCAGTTCGGAAATGTCCAGGTAGACGGGCTCGTACCCGCGCGAGGCCAGCTCCGCACCCAAGCCGACGGCCTCCAGCGGCAGCACCACGTTGCGCCCGTCGGACACCCCGTTGAGCCCGAAGCACTCGGCGTCGGCCGCCGTGGCGATTACGGCGTCGGGGAACAGCCGCCGCAGCACGCGCTGCGAGCCGGGCGAGAAGGCGGCCGGGTAGTAGGCGATCTGCGCGGCCGCGGTGTCGGTCGCTTCCGAGAGCACGAACAGCGCTGTGTCGAGGTGGTAGTAGCGCGGGTCGACGAGGCTCAGCGACACCACCGGCACGCCCAGCACCTCCTGCGCTTCGGCGTGCGCGGCCGGGTCGGTGCGGAAACCGGTTCCGGCGAGCAGCAGCTTGCCGGTCCAGGCGAAGTCGCCCTCGGCCTCGTTGATGCGCTCGGGCATGGTGAGGTCGCGGTAGCCGTGCTCCACGAACCAGCGGCGGAAGTGCTCGGCCTCGGCCGCGCGCTGCGGCGCCCGGAAGCGCGAGCCGAGCACGCGCCCGTCCACGACCGTGCCGGAGTTGGCCGCGAACACCATGTCGGGCAGGCCCGGCTGCGGCTCGATCTCCTCGACGGTGTGGCCGAGGCGCCGGTAGGTGTCGCGCAGCTCGGTCCACTGCGCCACCGCGACCTCGGCGCTGACCGGCTGGGTCGGGTCCATCCAGGGGTTGATCACGTAGTCCACCGCGAAGAACCGCGGCGGGCACATCAGGTAACGGCGGGTGGTGGGCACGCGCTGCACAGACTCTGCCTGCATAGATGCAGGGTAAGGTCGGCCTAATCCTGCAATCAATCGCTGTTCGCTGCGCACATACCTGCTAAACATTGCGTGTGAACACCATCGACCAGCGAATCGTTTCCTGCCTGGTGGCCAACGCGCGCTCGAGCTACGCCGAGATCGGCAAAGTCGTGGGGCTCTCGGCCCCGGCGGTGAAGCGCCGCGTCGACCGGCTCCTGGAAACCGGGGTGCTGCGCGGCTTCACCGCGGTCGTCGACCCGGAGGCGCTCGGGTGGGGCACCGAGGCGTTCGTGGAGGTGCACTGCCAGGGCAACGTGACGCCGGCCCGCATCCGCGCGCGGCTCGAACCACTGCCGGAGGTCGTGGCCGCCTACACCGTCTCCGGCTCGGCCGACGCGATCGTGCACCTGCGCGCCGCCGACATCCACCACCTCGAAACCGCGCTCGAACGGCTGCGGGGCTTGGAGATCATCGACCGCACCGTGTCCACGGTGGTGCTCTCGCGGCTGCTCGAACGGCCGCCGAACCCCCAGAGCTGACACCGCGCCGACCGGCAGGACCGGACGCTCATCGGGAACCGGCATGAACTTATCCACATGCCGGGACGCAGGTGCGGGACCAGTCCATTCAGTGGCAAGGTTCCGGCCACAGAGCGGGATTTCGGGCCGTGTGGCCCATCGGTGGGAGACGCGCGTCACTGCGGTTCCCCCGGAAATCCCGTTACCATCAGTTACAGGTAACAAAGGGCGCTCGTGGTGGTGCCGGGCAGGGAAGGCTCCCGATCCGGGTACCCCACACTTCGGGAACTCCCGAGTCCCCGACGAGTAACCTCGGGGGAGGCCTGGTGATCCAGCCGACATCGCCGGGCGGGCGTTTCCCCGGGGGCCGACCCGGGGTCGCAGCACGTCGGGAGAGAGGGATTCCCTGACCCATGAGCACGAGTGCGAACGACGGTCCGGGAAGCACGGCGGCCGGCAACGGCCACAGCAACGCTTCCCTGACCAGCTCGAGGTCCACCGAAGTCAGCAAGCTGGACCGGGTCGTGATCCGGTTCGCCGGTGACTCGGGTGACGGCATGCAGCTGACGGGCGACCGGTTCACGTCCGAGGCCGCGGCCTTCGGCAACGACCTGTCGACGATGCCGAACTTCCCCGCCGAGATCCGCGCGCCACAAGGCACGATCCCGGGTGTCTCGTCGTTCCAGGTGCACTTCGCCGACTACGACATCCTCACCCCCGGCGACCGCCCCGACGTGCTGGTGGCGATGAACCCCGCGGCGCTGAAGGCGAACGTGCGCGACGTCCCGCAGGGCGGCACGATCATCCTCAACACCGACGACTTCACCAAGCGCAACCTCGTGAAGGTCGGGTACGACAACGACCCGCTCGACGACGAGACGCTGTCGGCGTTCCAGGTCCACCGGGTCGCCATGTCGACGCTCACGCAGGGCGCGCTGGCCGACACCGGGCTCGGCAAGAAGGACGCCGAGCGGTGCAAGAACATGTTCGCGCTCGGCCTGCTGTCGTGGATGTACCACCGGCCGACCGAGGGCACCGAGCGGTTCCTGCGCGAGAAGTTCGCGAAGAAGCCGGACATCGCCGAGGCCAACATCCTGGCCTTCCGCGCGGGCTGGAACTACGGCGAGACCACCGAGTCGTTCGCCACCACGTTCGAGGTCGCGCCGGCGAAGCTCGACCAGGGCACCTACCGCCAGATCACCGGCAACACCGCGCTGGCGTACGGGATCGTGGCGGCCGGGCAGCAGTCCGGGCTGCAGATCCTGCTGGGCACCTACCCGATCACCCCGGCGTCGGACATCCTCCACGAGCTGTCCAAGCACAAGAACTACGGCATCATCACGTTCCAGGCCGAGGACGAGATCGCCGGCATCGGCGCGGCGCTGGGCGCCTCGTACGGCGGCGCGCTGGGCGTCACCTCGACCTCGGGCCCGGGCATCGCGCTCAAGTCCGAGACCATCGGGCTCGGCGTGATGACGGAACTGCCGCTGGTGGTCATCGACGTGCAGCGCGGTGGCCCGTCCACCGGTCTGCCGACCAAGACCGAGCAGGCCGACCTGCTGCAGGCGATGTTCGGGCGCAACGGCGAATCGCCGGTGCCGATCATCGCGCCGCTCTCGCCGGCCGACTGCTTCGACGCGGCGATCGAGGCCACGCGGATCGCGCTGAAGTACCGCACGCCGGTGCTGCTGCTGTCCGACGGCGCGATCGCCAACGGGTCCGAGCCGTGGCTCATCCCGAACGTCGAGGACCTGCCCGACCTGCGCGTGGAGTTCGCGCAGGAAGCCAACGCCACTGACGGTTCGGGCGAGTTCTGGCCGTACGTGCGCGATCCGGAGACGCTGGCGCGCGCGTGGGCCGTGCCGGGCACGGCGGGGCTGCAGCACCGCATCGGTGGTCTGGAGAAGGCCGACGGCACCGGGCACATCTCCTACGACCCCGACAACCACGAGAAGATGGTGCGGCTGCGCCAGGCCAAGGTCGACGGCATCGACGTGCCCGACCTCGTGGTCGACGACCCCTCGGGCGGCAAGGCCCGCGTGCTCGCGCTGGGCTGGGGCTCGTCCTACGGCCCGATCGGCGCGGCCTGCCGGCGCGTGCGCAAGCTCGGCATGCCGATCGCGCAGGCGCACCTGCGTCACCTCAACCCGCTGCCCGCCAACCTGGGTGACGTGCTGCGGTCCTACGACAAGGTCGTGGTGCCGGAGATGAACCTGGGCCAGCTCGCGCTGCTGCTGCGCGGGAAGTTCCTGGTGGACATCCACTCCTACACCAAGGTCGCGGGCCTGCCGTTCAAGGCCGAGGAGCTGCAGGACGTGTTCGCCGAAATCATCACCAGTCATGTCCCGGAGGGCGTCAAGTGACCGCCATCGACCTCGGACTGCCGCAGCTCGGTGGTCTGGACCTCGTCCCCACGAGCGAAGAGCCGCAGAAGGCCAAGGACTACAAGTCCGACCAGGAAGTGCGCTGGTGCCCCGGCTGCGGTGACTACGTGGTGCTCAACGCCGTGCAGTCGTTCCTGCCGACGCTGGGCCTCAAGCGCGAGAACATCGTGTTCATCTCGGGCATCGGCTGCTCGTCGCGCTTCCCGTACTACCTCAACACCTACGGCATGCACTCGATCCACGGCCGCGCGCCGTCGATCGCGACCGGCCTGGCCACCACGCGCCCGGACCTGTCGGTGTGGGTCGTGACCGGCGACGGCGACGCGCTCTCCATCGGCGGCAACCACCTGATCCACGCGCTGCGCCGCAACGTGAACATCAAGATCCTGCTGTTCAACAACCGGATCTACGGCCTCACCAAGGGCCAGTACTCGCCGACCTCGGGCCAGGGCATGGTCACCAAGTCCACGCCCATGGGTTCGGTGGACACGCCGTTCAACCCGCTGTCGCTGGCCATCGGCGCCGAGGCGTCGTTCGTGGGCCGCGCGATGGACTCCGACCGCAAGGGCCTCACCGAGGTCCTCGAAGCCGCGGCGCGCCACCGCGGTTCCGCCGTGGTCGAGATCTACCAGAACTGCCCCATCTTCAACGACGGCGCCTTCGACGTGCTGAAGGACAAGGACGAAGCCGCTTCCCGGCTGATCCCGCTCACGGCCGGCGAACCCATCCGCTTCGGCGCGGAAGGCGAATTCGGCGTCCGCCGCGGCGACTGGGGCGGCCTCGACATCGCCAAGGTCAGCGACATCGGCGAGGACAACCTGGTCGTCCACGACCCGACGATCACCGACACGTCCTACGCCTTCGCGTTGAGCCGCCTCGGCGACCAGAACCTCAACCACGTCCCCACGGGCATCCTGCGCTCCGTCGAACGCCCCACCTACGACGACGGCGCCCGCGCCCAGGTGGAAGAGGCGCGCGCCGCCCGCAAGCCCGACTTGCAGGGTCTGTTGCGAGGCAAGGACACCTGGACTGTGGTCTAGTCTCCAGCAACGAAAAAGCGCCTCCCCGTGTTTCTGCACGGGGAGGCGCTTTTTCTGCACAGGTCACGGTTTCCGGTGCCGTCCACACCACTTCCGGTGCCCGTTTCTCCTCATCGCGGTTCGGCCGGCGACCGCACTCCGTTCCCCCGAAATACCATCGCGATCGCGGTTCGCTCTTCGCCGCCCGAGCCACAAGCAAGCCTTTCGCCCGCTGTTCGTCCACTGTGGAGACAAAACCGGCGGAGGTGAGGCAGTGGAAACAGACCTGTGGAGGCAGACCTGTGGATTACGTCCTCGACCCCGAACTGGCCGCCGTGGCCCCGATGATCCCGGCGCTCGATTTCTCCGATGTGGCGGGAGTACGAGCGGTGGCCAAGGCCGCGATGGAAGCCGGTCAAGAGTACGTGTCGGAGCGGCCGCTGAGCGTCGAAGACGTGGTGCTTCCGGCAAACCAGGATGCGCCGGAGTTACGGCTGCGCGTGTACGCACCCGTGGACCGCGAAGGCGCCATCCCCGGGCTGTTGTACCTCCACGGCGGTGGATTCGTGACGGGTGAGCTGTCCAGCGTGGACAACCAGTGCCGGCGGACCGCCGACCAGACCGGTGTCGCGGTGGTCAACGTGGGCTACCGGCTGGCGCCGGAGAACCCCTACCCCGCCGCTCTCGACGATTGTCACCGCGCCCTCGGCTGGCTGGCCGGCGAAGCGGGCCGATCGCGCGGCATCGATCCGGCGCGCCTCGGTGTCCTCGGCGAGAGCTCCGGAGGTGGGCTGGCGGCGGCGCTGGCGCTGGTCGCCAAGGACCGCGGCGGGCCCGCGCTGGCCGCGCAGTTCCTCGACGCACCCACGGTGGACGACCGGCTGGGTACCGACTCCATGCGCGATCTTCCCGGCACCCCGACCTGGAACGCGGCGAATTCGCCCTACAGCTGGCAGTACTACCTCGGCGACATCGCGCGCGGCGGCCCGGACGTACCGGCGTACGCGGCCCCGGCCCGCGCGAAGGTCGAGCACCTCGTCGGCCTGCCTCCCGCGTGGGTCAGCGCCTACCAGGTGGATCCCACCCGCGACGAGGGCCTCGACTACGCCCGCCACTTGATCGAAGCCGGCGTGCCGACCGAGCTGCACCACTACGCCGGTGCCTTCCACCTCGCCCACTTCATCCCCGGCACCACCATCGGCGAGCGCCTCCTGACCGCCCGCCTCGACGCCATCCGCCGCCTCCTGCCCACCCCCGCCGGCCGAGCGCCCCAGCCCCCACGCCCCACCGCCCCCTAGGGCTCCTGGGATTCCGCGGTTCTCCGCTTCCAGACCTGGCACGCCTAGCCCGAACGCAACCCCACCGCGAGATCGCGCCGGTTTCTTCTCGGCCGATGTGGGCGGCCCCCCGGGCCGACCATGTCGGCCGAGAAGGAGCCGGCTTGAGGCGATCTCGCCCGCCCCGCCGGAGGCGGGGCCAAAACACAGCTTTCTTGACTGCCCCGGCGCAGCCGCAGGCAATCAAGAAAGCGGTCGGAAGCCAACTCGTTCTGCATCGGCGGAACTGCGGAACCAGACTTCCGCGACCATCCGCGGGAACTGCGGTGATTCCTCAGTGCAATACCGCAGCGCGGTGACGCTGGCCTTGACCGTGAAGGCGTCCGAGGGGCGGCCGCCGCCGGGGCGGGGCATGGCCGAGCCCGGGCCGAAGGGGCCGGGGGGTACGGAGTCCTCGGGGGTGTCGCGGGCCGGGGGTGGTTCCGGGGCGGCCAGGGCGGCGACCTGGTTGGGCTGCACCGAGGGCTCGAACAGCGAACCGCTGTGGGCGCCGGTGAGGTCGGGTTCGCGGCGTTCGACCGAGCGCATCGACGGCTGGATCGGCTGGGGCGGGTCGAAGCCGCCGCGGGGGGATTCGCGGGGCTGGCGCTTGGGCAGGCCGCCGGATTCGGCCGGTTCCTCAGTGGACTCTTCGAGGTCCTCGGCCGGGGCGGCCACGGCGACCGGCGCCGGCGTGAGGTGCTCGGTGGACTCCGGCTCGTCGAGGTAGTCGCCGCCCGGCGGCTCTTCGAACGGCGAGCGGTCGGGCAGTTCCTTCGAGAACCAGTCCGATTCGGACTGTTCGGCCGCCGGCTGGAACAGCGACACGGGCTCGTCGGCCGCCGGCTCGGGGCGGCTTTCGAACGAGGCCGGTTCCAGCGTGCCGGCGAGGGGTTCGAGCGGGCTCTCGAACGGTTCCACCGCGCGGTGGTAGCCGCTGCCGGTGTCGTTGTCGGCGGTCTCGAACTCGTCGACGCCGTGGTGGTACCCGCTGTCGGGTTCCCGCGAGACCGGGCTGAGGTACTCGGTGGCGGCGGCGCGGTACATCGAGCCACTGTCGACGGACGACACCGCGGAAGCCTCGGAAAGCTCCGGCTCCGCATCGGGCTCCGGCGCGGTGCGGTACTCGGCGTCGTACTCCGCCTCCGGGTCGAACCCGGCGGGCGGCGCGGCGGCGATCAGCTCGGTCGGCGCGTGCTCGCGCTCGTCGCGGGTCCACGCCGGCTCGCGGTCGGGCTCGGCGAAGCCGGACGAGAACGAGTCCACCGGCTCCGGTTCTTCGGGGGCGGCGACCGGCGGCAGCACCGACGTGCGGCCCGACGCGGCGAGCGCGGCGGCGTTGGCGGGGGTGCGCGCGTTTTCGGCGTGCGCGGACGCCAGCGCCTCTTCCAGCTCACGAACGCGCTTGCGCGCAGGTACCACGAGGACCAACCAGGCCACGAGCGCGCCGACGAAAAACGCCAGCAGACTCCACAGCCAGACTTGTCCGAAAATGGACATCTCTTTTGCCCCTTTTAATGCGTCCGCGCGACCAGGTAGTCGGCGACCGACTCGCAAGCGTCACGGGCAGGGGAAGCGGGCAGCGCTGCGAGCTCGGCACGTGCCCGGGAAGCGTAGTCGGAAAGGGTGACGCGCGCGCGTTCGAGTCCACTCGAACGCCGCAGCAGCTCGAGGGCCTCTTCGACCACCTCGTCCTCGGCGATCGGGCCCGCCAGCAGCTCCACGAGCCGCGGGTCGGTGTCCGGGTCGGCCAGCGCGTAGAGCATGGGCAGCGTGCGCACGCCTTCGCGCAGGTCCGTGCCCTGAGCCTTGCCGAGCTCGTCGGACGGCGACGCGATGTCGATGATGTCGTCGGAGATCTGGAACGCGGTGCCGATGATGTCGCCGAAGCGGCGCAGCGCCTGGATGTACTCCTCCGGCGCGCCGGACATCATGCCGCCGAAGCGCCCGGACGTCGCGATCAGCGAGCCGGTCTTCTGCGCGATCACGGTGAGGTAGTGCTCCACCGGGTCGTCGCCGGGGCCAGGGCCCACGGTCTCGCGCATCTGGCCGGTCACGAGCTCGCCGAACGTCTCGGCGATGATCCGCGCCGCGTCCGTGCCGAGGTCGGCCACCAGGCGCGAGGCGTGGGCGAAGAGGAAGTCGCCGGTGAGGATCGCGACGGTGTTGTCCCAGCGCGCGTTCACGCTCTCCGCGCCGCGCCGCATGGTCGCCTCGTCCATCACGTCGTCGTGGTAGAGCGTGGCCAGGTGCACCAGCTCCACCGCGGCGGCCGCGATGAGCACGTGGTCACCCTGACGCGGCCCGAACTGCGCCGACAGCAGCGTGAACAGGGGACGAAAACGTTTGCCCCCCGCCTCGACCAGGTGCAACGCCGCGTCGTGCACCGCCTGCACATCGCTCTTCACGACGTCCCGCAGCATCGCCTCGACGTCCGCCAGCCCGCCGGCGATCGCCCTCAGGAGCTTCTCGTCCTCGATCTGCAGCCCGACGGTCGCGCGGAGGTCCTCGACGGCGCCATCCCGCGCAGCGGGGGCTCCCGCCCCCGGGGGTGGTGAAGACACAGACACGTCGGCTCCGCTCTCTCATGCGCCGGTCGGGTTATCCGGCTTTCAGAGTAGTGGCTACCCCTGGTACGCCGTTTACCCGCTGTCCAGGGGAAACGGTGACGAACATGACACCGGAGGGCAAGCCGGTCGGAGAAGTCAAGGCCGACCCACGAACGGATTGATTCCCCGGCACGGACGAGTGATCGACGCGCGAGGGCGCAACAGGCGAATCGGGCGCGCGGATATTCACTCAGTGGGAGTTCGCCGGCGTGGTCCGAGCGGCTTGAGTGCAGGGAGGTCAGGACATGCTGAAGAACGTGAAGACGGGGCTCGTCGCGGCGGTGGTGATGGCGGGGAGCGTGGTCGCCGGCGGGGTGGCACACGCGCAGACGCCCGCGGGCGCGGCTGACCTCGGGGAGGCGAGCTTCACCAAGGGCTCGACCACGGTGACGGTGCCGACGCTGGCGCCGTGCACGGTGGAGGGGCCGACCAGCGCTTCGTCGGGCTCGGTGAGCAAGACCGGCCTGAGCTGGGGCGGTGGCACGTCCTCGTGCACCACCACGGTCGTCGACCCCGACAACGACACCACCAGCACCAAGTCCACCGCCACGGGCAAGAACTTCGAGCTCTCGGCCCTGGTCAGCGCCGGCGGTCCGCGCATCCGCCTGGCGAGCTACACCGTCACGTGCGACGCCGTGCAGCGCCAGACCAGCGCCAACTGGACGTTCAGCGGCCTGGCCGGCATCACCGGCCTGCCGTCGCCGGTGCCGTCGGGCTACACGAAGCCGATCACGAAGGCGGGTGGGACCGTCCTCGCGAACGCGGTTTTCAACACCCAGACCCTGCCCGGCGACGGCAGCATCAGCTTGACCATGCTGCGCATTGATTTCCTCCCGGCTTCGGGCATCACAGGCTCCGTCACCGTCGGTCGCACTGCGTGCTCCCCGACGCCGTAATTTGGCGTCGGCTCCGCCGCCGCGGGCGAGATCGCCTCAAGCCGGCTCCTTCCCACCCGACATGGTCGGCCCGGGGGGCCGCCCACATCGGGTGGGAAGAAACCGGCGCGATCTCGCGCCGTGGTCGGCAAGATCGGTTGCGATTTCCTCGGCCGCATCGGTAAATCAGGCGAGGAGTTCGGCGCGGAGGTCGGGGTTGCGGAGCAGGTCGAGGAGGGCCGGGTCGGTGAAGATGCGGGGAGCGCCCGGGAGCTGGGACTGGCGGAGCATGGCGTGCAGGACGTCGGCGTGGGGCTGGTCGCGCAGGGTCCAGATGGCGCGGCGGCGCACGGGCGGCGTGCCGAGCCACCAGTGGGTCACCAGGGCGGCCACCTGGTCCACGGCGGCGGCGCGCCCGCGTTCCAGCAGAGGGCGGTTCAGGCCGCACACCTCGATGGTCGCGCGACCCTTGTCCGTCAACGCTCGGTAGGTGCCGATGGACAGCACCAGGAACAGGTGGTCCAGCGGGTCCTCGGCGGTCGGGTCGATGAGCAACGGCCGACCCGCGGCGTCGAGCGGGAAGCGGTCACGTTTGTGGTGGCTGTTGCAGTACTCGCACGCCAGCAGGTGGTTCAGCCAGTCGAACGCGCGGTGCGGCGCCCGCGCCACCGGTTCGAAGTGGTCCACAGTGGACCCGAGGCCGTCGCCGCAGTACATGCAGTAGCCGCGGCCCGAGGCCATCGAGGCCAGCGCGGCGCGGATCGAGCGGCGGGCGCCGCGGGCGGAAGTCCACAAGCGACGCGCGGTTTTGTTGTCCCCGGGCGGAATCCGCGAGGTCAGCCGCGACAGCTCCGAGGCCACCACGGCGGGCAGCGCCACCCGGCGCAGCTCGATCACCGGTCGTCGAAGTGGCGCGTGATGTCGTCGACGCGGCTCGGTGGTGAGCTGCTCAGACGGTCGCGCAGCTGCTCCCACTCGCGCACGCCGTCGGGGTCCGCCCGGCCCGTCGCCACGAGCAGCTCCAGCTCGGCGAGGTGCTCGCGCAGCTCCACGGCGCGCGGGGAGTACGGGGTGTCGAGCCCGAAGAGGTCCGACAGCACGGCGTCGTCACCACTGCCGTAGACCACGCGCTGGTACAGCTCGTCGGACACCACCCGCGGCGGCTCCTGCTCGTCCGGCCCCGGCAGCCGGATGAGCCCGCCGGGATCGGCCGCCTGGCACACGTACGGGCTGTGCGTGCTCACCACGAACTGGATCCGCGGGAAGTGCGCCTTCAGCCACGGCCCGATCCGCTTCTGCCACGACACGTGCAGGTGCGCGTCGACCTCGTCGATCAGCACCACGCCCGACGCGTTGATCCCGAGGCCGGCGTCGGCGAGCTGGCGCACGAGGTCGACGACCAGCGCCGTGACCGTGCGGTAGCCGTCGCTCATCTCGCGCAGCGGGAACCGGTCGCCGCGGTAGGACACCCACAGGCCGTCGGAGTCGACGTCGCGCACGCGGTAGCCGTCAGGGAGCAGGCCGTCGGCCAGTAGCGCGAGCACCGAGTCCTTCAGCTCCCGCGCGCCCGCCTTGCCTTCCAGCGCACGCAGGTGCTGGTTGATCAGCCACGCCACCCCTTCGGCCAGCGAAGCGTCTTCGCTGAACAAGCTCGCCACCCGCGCGAACTCGCCGCGCATCAGCGACTGCGCCTCGGGCGCTCCCCCGGCCAGCCGCCGGAACGGGCCGTAACCAGCACAGAACGCCGGCCCCTCGCCCACCACGTCGACGTCGATCGAGCTGCCCTCGGCCACCAGGCTCTCGGCGAACGGCGGCTGCACGAGCGCCTGAGCCAGCGCCCGCAGGAACGTGGTCTTGCCCGACCCGTTGCGCCCCGCCAGCACCGTCCAGCCCGGCCCCGGCAGCCTCAGGTCCACCGTGCGGGCACCACGGAACCCCAGGACGTCCGTGATCCGCACCCGCTCGATGTGCACGTCAACAAGCATATCGGCCCAGACAAGAAGAAAGCCGCCACGAAAACTTCCGTGACGGCCTTCAACCCGAAAGAACCTACGAAGCGAAGCCGCCCGAGCTCGCCCACGACAGCGCGAACGAAGGCACCAGACCCAGCACCAGCGTCACCACCACGCCGAGCGTGATCGCCGCCGTCGTGAAGCCACCGGGGATCGCGACCGTCGGGCCGTCGGCCGCCGGCTCCGAGAAGTACATCAGCACGATCACGCGCAGGTAGAAGAACGCGGCCACCGCGCTGAACACCAGCGCGATCACCACCAGCGGTGCCATGCCGTCGGACAGCGCGGCCGAGAACACCACGAACTTGCCCACGAACCCACTGGTCAGCGGGATACCGGCCAGCGCCAGCAGCAGGAACGTGAACACCCCGGCCAGCACCGGCGAGCGTTTCGCCAGCCCCGCCCAGGCGGACAGGTGCGTGGCCTCGCCGCTGGAGTCGCGGACCAGGCTGATCACGCCGAACGCGGCCAGCGTGGTGAAGCCGTAGGCCAGCAGGTAGAACAGCGTGCTGGACAGGCCGTCCTCGGTCATCGCGATCGCACCCACGAGCAGGAAGCCCGCGTGGGCGATCGAGGAGTACGCGATCATGCGCTTCACATCGGTCTGCGTGAGGCCGAGGATCGCGCCGATCGCCATCGAGATGATCGCCACCGCCCACAGCACCCCGCGCCACTCCCAGCTCGTGGAAGAGAACGCGACCGACAGCACGCGCAGGATGGCGCCGAACGCGGCGACCTTCGTGCACGCCGCCATGAAGCCGGTGACCGGGGTCGGCGCGCCCTGGTAGACGTCGGGCGTCCAGGTGTGGAACGGGCCGACCGAGCCCTTGAACAGCAGGCCCACCACGAGCAGGCCGAGGCCCGCGAACAGCAGCGTGTCAGAGCGGTCCGAGCCGGCCGCGGCGTTGGCGATGTCGCCGAGCTTCACGGAGTTCGCGTAGCCGTAGAGCAGCGCGAGGCCGTAGAGGAAAAACGCCGAGGAGAACGCGCCGAGCAGGAAGTACTTGACCGCCGACTCCTGCGAGATGAGCCGGCGCCGCCGGGCCAGGCCGCACATCAGGTACAGCGGCAGGCTCAGCACCTCGAGCGCGATGAACATGGTGAGCAGGTCGTTGGCCGCGGTGAAGGCCATCATGCCGCCGAGCGCGAAGAGCGTGAGCGGGAAGACCTCGGTCTGCGACGTCACCGTGCCCACCGCCTGTGCGCGGTCCTGCACGGTGCCGGGGCTGATCGCGGCCTGCGCCACGAACGCGCCGCCGGGCTCCACCTTGCGGTCGGCGATGAGGAACACCGCGCCGAGGCCCAGCAGGAGCAGCGTGCCCCAGAGGAACAGCGACGGGACGTCCACCGAGATCGCACCGGCGAACGTGGTCACGCCCGCCTTTGGCGCGTCGCCGGTGGCGTACTTGATCAGCGCGACGCCCGAGGCGACGATCGCGATCAGAGTCACGAAGACCTGCGCGTGCCAGCGCGAGGACTTCGGCGCGAACGCCTCCACCAGCACGCTGACGCACGCGACGCCGAAGATGATCAGCAGCGGCAGCACGGCCGCGTAGTCGACCGAAGGTGTCGCCACCTGCGCGGTCGGAGCCTGTGCCAGCACAGGCTCGATCAGGACACTGTCGAGCACGGTTTACTTGCCTCCCTGCACGGCAGACAACGTCGCCTGCACCGACGGGGTGATCGTGTCGAGCAACGGCTTGGGGTAGAAGCCCAAACCGATGATCAGGATGACCATGGGGGCGAGGATCGCGATCTCGCGCCCACCGAGGTCCTTGATGGCCTTCTTGGCCCCGAGCTCCGGCGCGATCGCCGTGCCCGGTCCTCCGCCGACCCCGACGAGCGCGTCGCCGCGCACCGGGCCCTGCATGATCCGCTGGTAGAGCCACAGCACGTAGGCCGCGGCCAGCACCATGCCCACGGTCGCGATGATCGTGTACACCGGCTGGGTCACGAAGGAGCCCAGCAGCACCAGCAGTTCACTGACGAACGAGTTGGTGCCCGGCAGCGACAGCGCGGACAGACCGGCGATCAGCAGCATCCCGCCGAGCAGCGGGGTCACCTTCGCCATGCCGCCGTAGTCGGAGATCCGCGTGGACCCGCCGCGCGCCACGATCAGGCCGATCACGACGATCAGCATCCCGGTCGAGAGGCTGTGGTTGAGCATGTACGAGACCGAGCCGATCATCGCCTGCTCGTTGAAGGCGAAGATGCCCAGCGAGATGAAGCCGAAGTGGGCGATCGACACGTAGGCGATGAACCGCTTCATGTCCGACTGCCCCGCGGCCAGGATCGACCCGTAGATCACGCCGATCACCGAGAGCACCAGCACCAGCGGCGCCAGCGTCTTGCTCGCCTCGGGGAACATCGGCAGGCAGTAGCGCAGGAAGCCGAACGTGCCGACCTTGTCGAGCACACCCACCAGCAGCACCGCGACGCCGATCGGGGCCTGGCCCGCGGCGTCCGGGAGCCAGGTGTGGAACGGCACCAGCGGCGCCTTGATCGCGAACGCGAGGAAGAAGCCGAGGAACAGCCACACCTGCGTGCCGGTGGGGGCTTCGCGTACGACCGTGACCAGCGTGGCCCAATCGAACGTGCCCTTGCCGAGCTTGTCGGCGGCCAGCGAGTACGCGCCGATCGCCGAGGCCAGCATGATCAGGCCGCCGAGGAACGAGTAGAGGAAGAACTTCACGGCCGCGTACTGCCGGTTCGCGCCGCCGTAGCCGCCGATCAGGAAGTACATCGGGATCAGCATGATCTCGAACAGCACGTAGAAGAGGAACACGTCGGTGGCCGCGAAGACGCCGATCGTGATCGCTTCCTGCAGCAGGATCAGCGACAGGAACCCGCCGGCGCTGCGGCCGGCCGGGAGCTTGTCGGTGAGCCCGAGCGCACCCACGACGATCGGCACGAGCAGCGCGATCACCGCGATCATGATCAGCGAGATGCCGTCGGTGCCGAACGAGATGTGGATGCCGAAGGCCGGGATCCAGTCCATCGTGGTGGCCTGCTGGATCCGGTCTCCCGAGGGCGAGTAGCTCGCCCAGAACGGGATGATCAGCAGGAACTCCACAATGGACACGACGAGCGCGGTCGCGATCGCGGCCCGGTCGTTCCCCTTGAGGAACGCCAGCACCAGCGAGCCGACCAGCGGCAGCAGGATGAGCGCCAGGAGCCAAGTCATGTCAGGAGAACCTCACCAGCAGAAGGGCCACCAGAAGCAGGAACGTGCCGCCGAGCATGGACAGCGCGTACGACCGGACGAACCCGGTCTGCAAGCGCCGCAACCGGCCGGACCCGCCGCCCAGGGCCGCGGCGAGGCCGTTGACCGCCCCGTCGACCCCGCGGTTGTCGACGTACACCAGCGCCCGCGCGAGCCAGGTGCCCGGACGGGCGACCAGCGTCTCGTTGAGGGCGTTGCCGTACAGGTCCTTGCGCGCCGCCCGGACGACCCAGGAGACGTTTTGCGGGCGCTCGACCGGGATGTCGCGCGAGGGCCGGAAGACCAGCACCGCCACGAGCACGCCGAGCGCGGCGAGCACGAGGGTGGCCGCCGGGACCGTCCACGCCGGGATCGGCGTGTGCTCGGCCTCGTGGTACGCGCCGACGGTCGGGGCCAGCCAGTTTTCGAACCGGTCCCCGATCGCGAAGAACGCACCCGAGCCGACCGAGCCGATCGCCAGGATCACCATCGGGACCCACATGATCGGCTTGGACTCGTGCGGGTGGAAGTCGCGTCCGTCGGAGCTCTTGATCTCCTTCCAGCGCGACTTGCCGAAGAAGGTCATCATCATCAGGCGCGTCATGTAGAACGCGGTGAGCCCGGCGCCGATCACGGTCGCGAGACCGAACACCCAGCCCCGCCAGCCTTCCTGGCCGAACGCGGCTTCGATGATCGCGTCCTTGGTGTAGTAGCCGGCGAGGAACGGGAAGCCGATCAGCGCGAGGTAACCGAGGCCGAAGGTGACGAAGGTGATCGGCATCTTCTTGTACAGGCCGCCGAACTTGCGCATGTCGACCTCGTCGTTCATGCCGTGCATGACCGAACCGGCCCCGAGGAACAGCCCGGCCTTGAAGAAGCCGTGGGCCACGAGGTGCATGATGCCCAGCGCGTAGATGCCCGGGCCGAGACCCACGGCCAGCATCATGTAGCCGATCTGGCTCACGGTGGAGTACGCGAGCACCTTCTTGATGTCGTCGTAGGCACAACCGACGATGCACCCGATCAGCAGCGTGACCGCGCCGACCAGCGTCACGACCAGGCGGCCGTCCGGCGTCGCGGAGAAGATCACGTTGGAGCGGGCGACCAGGTACACGCCCGCGGTGACCATCGTTGCCGCGTGGATGAGGGCCGAGACCGGGGTCGGGCCCTCCATCGCGTCGGGCAACCAGGCCTGCAGCGGGAACTGGCCCGACTTACCGCAGGCGCCGAGCAGCAGCAGGATCGCGATCGCGGTGATCGCGGCCGGCGGGATCTGCCCGTTGGTGAGGCCCTCGAAGACCTGGGTGTAGCCGGTCGAGCCGGTGTACTTGAACATCAGGAAGATCGCCAGCGCGAGCCCGACGTCGCCGACGCGGTTCATCAGGAACGCCTTCTTCGCGGCCGTGGCCGCGGACGGGCGGTTCTGGTACCAGCCGATGAGCAGGTACGACGCGAGACCCACGCCTTCCCAGCCGAGATACAGCGTCACGAAGCTGTTGCCCAGCACCAGGATCAGCATCGACGCGACGAAGAGGTTCAGGTACGCGAAGAAGCGGTACCGGCCTTCGTCGTCGGCCATGTAGCCGATCGAGTAGAAGTGGATCAGCATGCCGACGCCGGTGATCAGCAGCGTGAACGTGAGCGACAGCGCGTCGATGCGCAGCCCGAAGTCCACTTGGAGCTGACCCGCGGGGATCCACGAGTACAGGTTGACGTTCTCGGTCGCGCTGCCGTTCGTGGAGAAGTACAGGATCACGGCGTACACGAAGGCCAAGGCGACGGTGGCGGTGCCGAGCAGGTGCCCCCACGCCTTCGCCTTTTTCCCGGCCAGCAGGAGGATCAGGGCGCCGAGGGCCGGAAGGGCCACCAGCAGCCACGATGATGCGGTCACACCTGAATCCTTTCAGTGGCGCGCAGCGCCTCCGTTGAGGGTGGGTGGAGGGGATGAGGCGGCACTCTCAGTACTTCAGCAGGTTGGTGTCGTCGACCGAGGCCGAACGCCGGGTGCGGAAGATGGCCATGATGATCGCCAGGCCCACCACGACCTCGGCGGCCGCGACCACCATCACGAAGAACGCCATCACCTGGCCGTCGAGCCCGCCGTTGATGCGGGCGAACGTGACCAGGCTGAGGTTCACCGCGTTGAGCATCAGCTCGATGCACATGAACACGACGATCGCGTTGCGCCGCACCAGCACGCCGACGGCGCCGATGGAGAACAGCAACGCCGACAGCAGCAGGTAGTAGCTCGGGGTCACTTTCCGTCCCCTTCCTCGTGGGCGCCGGCCGAGACGCTGTCGCCGACCAGCGCGTGGGCGTCGGGCTTGGGGCCCTCGTCGGCGATGAGCTTGCGCTCGCGCATGAGCTGCAGCGCCGAGGTGGACTCGATGATCGCCGAGAGCGACTCCGGCGCGATCGAACCGTCGGGCAGCAGGGCCGGCACGGCGACCGAGTTGGCCGTGGCGAACACACCCGGGCCGGGCAGCGGCGACGGGCGGTCGTGCTCGCCGCGGAAGCGCAGCTTCACGAGCTCGCGCTGCGGCAGCTTGCCGCCCTTCTTGTGGCGGTCGGTGAAGGCCAGCACCATCGCGCCGAGCGCGGCGGTGATGAGCAGCGCCGACGTGAGCTCGAACGGGAAGAGGTACTGCGTGAAGATGATCCGGCCGAGGCCGCCCGCGCCACCGCCGGTGGCGGTGTACGGGTCGAGCGGCGGGGCCGGGGTCACGTTCACCATCGAGCGGAACACGCCGGCGGCGATCAGGGCGGCGAGCCCGATGCCGAGGATCGTGGCGGCGAACCGCTGTCCCCGCAGGACTTCCACCACCGAGTCGGAGCTTTCGCGCCCGACCAGCATCAGCACGAACAGGAACAGCATCATGATCGCGCCGGTGTAGACCACGATCTGCGTGAACCCGAGGAACGGCGCCGACTGGGTCATGTACAGCGCGCCCAGGCTCAGCATCGTGAGCACCAGCCACAGCGCCGAGTGCACCGCGTTGCGCGAGAAGATCATGCCGAGCGCGCCGAGCAGCGAGAGCGGGCCGAGGACCCAGAAGGCGATGGCCTCGCCCACCGTGACCGACGAGGACGCGGCGGCGGGCGCCTGCGTCAGGAGGGCCGTGATCATTGCTTGGCCTCCTGCTGCTGCGCCTTGGCCAGCTCGGGACCGTTCACGTAGTAGTCCTGCTCGTTGTCGCCGAGACGCATCGGGTGCGGCGGCTGCTCCATGCCGGGCAGCAGCGGGGCGAGCAGGTCTTCCTTGGTGTAGATGAGCCGCTGGCGGTCGTCGTCGGCGAGCTCGTAGAAGTTGATCATCGTGAGAGACCGGGTGGGGCAGGCCTCGATGCACAACCCGCAGCCGATGCAGCGCAGGTAGTTGATCTGGTAGTCGGCGCCGTAGCGCTCACCCGGGGAGAACCGCGCCTCCTCGGTGTTGTTGCCGCCTTCGACGAAGATCGCGTCGGCCGGGCAGGCCCACGCGCACAGCTCGCAGCCGACGCACTTCTCGAGCCCGTCCGGGTGGCGGTTGAGCTGGTGGCGACCGTGGTACCGCGGCGCGGCCGGGGCGCCGGCCTCCGGGTACTCCTCGGTGGCGACCTTCTTGAACATCATCGCGAAGGTGACGCCGAATCCCTTGATGGGATTGAGGAAGTCAGTTGCCCCCATCTTCTGCCCCTTCCTGTGCTGCGGTGCCGACGGCCGCCGGCTTGCGCCGCGCCGCCCTCGCTTCCGCCTTGGCCAGCGCCTTCTGGCGCGGAGTGGTCTCGGGGACCTTCAGGTCCAGCGGAGGCACCGGGAAGCCGCCGCCGGTGAGCTCCACGTAGTCGCCCTCCGGCAGCTTCTTGTTCGGCACCGCCAGGCTGATGAGCACGAGCACCACCAGCACGATCCCGACGCCGACGAGGATCTGCGGCCAGCTCCACTGGATCGTCTTGATGGCGACGACCACGAGGATCCAGACCAGGTTCACCGGCACGAGGACCTTCCAGCCCAGGCGCATGAACTGGTCGTAGCGCAGTCGCGGCAGCGTGCCGCGCAGCCAGATGAAGCCGAACAGCAGCGCGAAGAGCTTCACGAAGAACCAGAGCATCGGCCACCAGCCCTGGTTCAGGGCCGAGTCGTCACCGACGAACGGGAACCGCCAGCCGCCCAGGAACAGCGTGGTGCAGAACGCCGAGACGATGACCATGTTCACGTACTCGGCGAGGAAGAACATCGCGAACTTCATCGAGCTGTACTCGGTGTGGAAGCCGCCGACCAGCTCCGACTCGGCCTCGGGGAGGTCGAACGGAGCGCGGTTCGTCTCGCCGACCATCGAGATCAGGTAGATCACGAAGCTCGGGATCAGCATGTAGAAGTACCAGCCGTGCGACTGCGCTTCCACGATCTCCGACGTCTGCAGCGATCCCGAGTAGAGGATCACCGCGACGATCGAGAGGCCCATCGCGATCTCGTAGGAGATCACCTGCGCGGCCGACCGGAGGCCACCGAGCAGCGGGTACGGCGAGCCCGACGACCAGCCGGCGAGCACGATGCCGTACACGCCGATCGACGAGCAGGCGAGGATCACCAGCACGCCCACCGGCAGGTCGACCAGCTGCAGCGTGGTCGTCTGGCCGAAGATCGACACGACCGGACCGAACGGGATGGCCGCGAGCGCGATCAGCGCGGGCACCGCGGCCAGCACCGGCGCGAGGAAGTACACCTTGCGGTCGGCCGTGTCCGGGATGATCTGCTCCTTGAACGGGAGCTTGATCGCGTCGGCCAGCGACTGCAGGTACCCACCCGGGCCCACGCGGTTGGGGCCGGGCCGGTTCTGCATGCGGCCGACCGCCTTGCGCTCCCACACGATCAGGAAGATCGTGAGGATCGGGCCGATCAGCAGGATGATCACGGCCTTGAAGAGCACCAGCCACCAGGGATCGTCCGCGAGCAGACGGGCCCTCTCAGCGGCGTCCGGCATCTGCGCCAGATACGGCAGAAGCTGAGGGCTCACTGTTCACCTCCGGAGATCTGCACCAGCGCGCCGTGACCCGCGGCCAGTGCGGCGCGGACGGCGGAGCCGTCGGAGTTGCCCGGGAGCCACACGACCCCGTCGGGCAGGTCGGCGACCTCGACCGGCAGCGTGATCGAGCCGCGCTCGGTGGACACGCGCACCGCGGCGCCGAGGCCTTCGGCGGTCTTCGCCGAGAGCCGGGCGACCGGCTTGCGCTGCGTGCCCTTGAGGTGCGGTTCGTCGTCCTGCAGCGAGCCGTTGTCGATCAGCTGCCGCCAGGTGGCGAGCACGGCCTGGCCGGCGGCCGGCACCGGCGCGGCCTGCGCCCCGGTGACGATGTGGCCCCAGCTCGTGGTGCCCTCGCCGAGCTTGGCGAAGTCACCCGCCGCCGCGGCCGGCGTCTGCGTGAACAGGTCCACATCCATCTCGACCGCGAGGGTGTCGAGCACCCGGCCGTCGGAGAGGGCGCCGGTGCCTTCGAGCGTGATGTCGAACGGGCGGTGGCGGCCTTCCCAGTTGAGGTAGCTGCCCGCCTTCTCGACCGAGGGCGCGATCGGCAGGACCACGTCGGCGCGTTCGGTGACCTCGCTCGCCCGCAGCTCCAGGCTGACCACGAAGCCCGCGTTGTCGAGCGCGCGCCGGGCCAGGTCCGGGTCGGGCAGGTCGTTGGGGTCGAGCCCGCCCACGACCAGGCCGTCGAGGTCGCCGCCCGAAGCGGCTTCCAGGATGCCCGTGGTGTCGCGGCCCGGCTCGGCCGGAAGCCCGATGCCCCAGTGCTGTTCGACCTCGGCGCGAGCCGCGTCGTCGGACACGGAGCGACCGCCCGGCAGCAGCGTCGGCGCGCAGCCGGCGGCCAGCGCACCGCGTTCGCCCGCCCGGCGCGGGATCCACGCGAGCCGTGCGCCCGTGCGCTCGACCAGCGCCCGCAGCGAGGAGAACAGGCCCGGCACCTCGGCGGCGCGTTCGCCGACGAGGATCACCGCGCCGCCGCCGGTCAGGGCGGCGTCGAGGTCCGGCGCGTGCTGCGCGATGCCGTCGACCGCCGCGGCTTCGCCACCCGGCACGCAGGCCAGCAGCTCACCGAAGGTCTTGCGCACCGACGAGGTGGTCCACTGTCCCAAGTGGACCACGCGGGTGCGGTTCTTGCGGGCCGCCTTGCGCAGCCGCAGGAACACGATCGGCGCCTCGTCCTCGGGCTCGAAGGCCACGCACAGCACGGTGCGGGCCTGCTCGATCTCGCCGAACGTCACGCCGTTCTCCGGCGTGGTGGCCACGACCGACGAGGTGAGGAACGCGAGTTCCTCCGCCGAGTGCGCGCGGGCGCGGAAGTCGATGTCGTTGGTGCGCAAGGCGAGCCGCGCGAACTTCGAGTACGCGTAGGCGTCCTCGACCGTCAGCCGACCACCGGTGAGCACCCCGACACCCTGGCCGTCGCGCGCCTTCTGGAGACCGGCGGCCGCGACCCGCAGCGCGTCGGTCCAGGAGGCCTCCTCCAGCACACCGGCCTCGTTGCGGACCAGCGGGCGGCGGATGCGGTCTTCAGCCTGCGTGTAGCGGAACCCGAAGCGGCCCTTGTCGCACAGCCACTCTTCGTTGACCTCGGGGTCGTCGCCCGCGAGCTTGCGCTGCACCTTGCCGCGGCGGAAGTCCGTGCGCTCGGCGCAGCCCGACGAGCAGTGCTCGCACACGCTCGGCGCCGACACCAGGTCGAACGGCCGCGACCGGAACCGGTACGCGGCGCTCGTGAGCGCGCCCACCGGGCAGATCTGGATCACGTTGCCGGAGAAGTAGCTCTGGAACGGCTGGCCGCTCGTGGTCCGCGAAGCCAGGTCGAGCACGTCGGCCGTCTCGGCGGTGCCGATCTGCTGGTGCGCACCGCGTTCGAGCAGCTCGATGAACGGGTCACCGGCCACCTGCGCGGAGAACCGCGTGCAGCGCTGGCAGAGCACGCAGCGCTCACGGTCCAGCAGCACCTGCGACGAGATCGGCAGCGGCTTCGGGAACGTGCGCTTGGTGTCCACGAACCGCGACTCGGTGCGGCCGTGGGCCAGCGCCTGGTTCTGCAGCGGGCACTCGCCGCCCTTGTCACAGATCGGGCAGTCGAGCGGGTGGTTGATGAGCAGCAGCTCCATCACGCCCTGCTGCGCCTTGTCGGCGACACCCGAGGTGAGCTGCGTCTTCACGACCATGCCGTCGGCGACCGTCATCGTGCAGGAGGCCTGCGGCTTCGGCATCGGCCGGCCGCCCATCTCCACCTCGACGAGGCACTGGCGGCAGGCGCCGGCCGGGTCGAGCAGCGGGTGGTCGCAGAAGCGCGGGATCACCGTGCCGAGCCGCTCGGCGGTGCGGATCAGCAGCTCGCCCTTGGGCGCGATGACCTCTTCACCGTCGATGGTCAGCTTGACGTAACCCTCGGGGACGGGGGTTTCTTCGGTCGCGGGCTTGTCGGGCGCGATCGTCATGCCTGAGCTCCCACCAGTTCGGGCTGGGCGGCCTTGTTCTTTTCGCACAGCGCGAGGAACTCCTCGCGGAAGTACTTGATCCCGCTCTGGATCGGCGACACCGCGCCGTCACCCAGGGCGCAGAATGAACGGCCGAGGATGTTGTCGCAGACGTCGAGCAGCGTGTCGATGTCCTCGGCGGTGCCGTGGCCCTCGACCATGCGCTCCAGGATCTGCGCGAGCCAGTACGTGCCCTCGCGGCACGGGGTGCACTTGCCGCAGGACTCGTGCTCGTAGAACTCGGTCCACTTCATCACGGCCCACGGCACGGACACGGTCTCGTTGAAGACCTGCACCGCGGTGGTGCCGAGCATCGAGCCGGCCTCGGCGGCGCCCTCGAAGTCGAGCGGCACGTCGAGGTGCTCGGCGGTGAACATCGGCGTGGACGAGCCGCCCGGCGTCCAGAACTTCAGCGGGATGCCGTCCTTCATGCCGCCCGCGAGTTCGAGCAGCTCGCGCAGCGTGGTGCCGAGCGGGCACTCGTACTGGCCGGGCTTCTCGACGTGGCCGGAGATCGAGTAGATCTTCGGGCCGGGCGACTTCTCACGGCCCATCTCGCGGAACCAGTCGGAGCCCGCGTTGATGATGAACGGCGCGCTCGCGATGGTCTCCACGTTGTTGACCGTGGTCGGCGCGGCGTAGAGGCCGGCGGCCGCGGGGAACGGCGGCTTGAGGCGCGGCTGGCCGCGGCGGCCTTCCAGCGAGTCGAGCAGCGCCGTCTCCTCGCCGCAGATGTACGCGCCGGCGCCGGCGTGCACGGTCAGCTCGAGGTCGTAGCCGGTGCCGAAGATGTTCTTGCCGAGGTAGCCCTTGGCGTACGCCTCGCGCGTGGCCGCGTTGAGCCGGCGGATGCAGTGCAGGGCCTCACCGCGCACGTAGATGAAGCAGTGGTTCGAGCGCATCGCGTACGAGGCGATGATGCAGCCCTCGATGAGCGAGTGCGGGTCGGCCATCATCAGCGGGATGTCCTTGCACGTGCCCGGCTCGCCCTCGTCGGCGTTGATCACCAGGTAGTGCGGCTTGTCGAAGTTCGGCGGCATGAACGACCACTTCACGCCGGCCGGGAACCCCGCGCCGCCGCGGCCGCGCAGGCCGGAGTCCTTGACCACCTGCACGAGCTGCTCGGGGGTGCCGGCCAGCGCCTTGCGCGCCGCGGTGTAGCCCTCGAGCTGCTCGTAGGTCTCGATGCGCCAGGAGTTCGGTGACAGCCAGCGCTTGGTGAGGACCGGAGTAATGGGATCGGGCATTACTTCTTCTCCAACTCAGGCAGCGGAACGTCCTGCGTCGCCGGCGCGGTCCAGCCGCGGTCGGCCGCGATCTGCGCGCCCCGCAGGGTTTCGACGGCCTGCGACGGCCCGTCGACGTCCCCGCGGTAAGTCTGTTCGTCCTCCGGCCAGAACCCGGCCAGCTGCAGCTCCGCGCCCTTGAAGTCGGTGAGCGGCGCGCCGCGCGTGGGGGCGGGCTTCTTGCCCGCCTGCAACGCGTCGACCAGCGCCACCGCCTTCTCCGGCGTCTGGTTGTCGAAGTACTCGTAGTTGACCTGGATGACCGGCGCGAGGTCGCAGGCCGCGAGGCACTCGGCGTGCTCCAGCGTGATCGAGCCCGGCTCGTTCGGCGTGCCCGCCGTCTCCTCCTGGCCCAGCGGCGTGGCTTCGGAACCGAGGTGCGTCTGCAGCTTCTTGTAGATCGCCTCGCCGCCCATCGCCGCGCACAGCGTGTTGGTGCACACGCTCACCAGGTGCTCGCCGCACGGGCGGCGCTTGTACATGGTGTAGAACGTGGCGACCGCGCTGACCTCGGCGTCGGAGAGGTCGAGGTGCTTGGCACAGAAGGAAATCCCCTCCTGGCTCACGTACCCCTGCACCGACTGCACGAGGTGCAGCATCGGCAGCAGCGCCGAGCGCGCCACCGGGTAGCGGGCGATGATCTCCTTCGCCCGCGTGTGGGTGTCCTCGTCGAACGGGTCCACGGGCGGGTTGTCCGCCAGGATGCCCTCGGCCGCGGCCGGGTCGGGCGCGATGCCGACCACGTCGGTGTCGGCGCCCGCCGCGGCGTGCGTCGTCTTCGCGTCGTGCGGCCCCGGCTCCGGAACTGCCGTCGAGTACGTCATCGGTCCACTCCCCCCATCACCGGGTCGATCGACGCGACCGCGGCGATCACGTCGGCCACCAGCCCGCCTTCGGCCATCGCGGGCATCGACTGCAGGTTCACGAAACTCGGTTCGCGCACGTGCACGCGCAGCGGGCGGGTGCCGCCGTCGGACACCAGGTGCGCCGCGAGCTCACCGCGCGGCGACTCGACCGGCGAGTACACCTGGCCGGCCGGCACGTGGAAGCCCTCGGTCACGAGCTTGAAGTGGTGGATCAGCGATTCCATCGACTGGCCCATGATCTTCTTGACGTGCTCGAGCGAGTTGCCCATGCCGTCGCTGCCGATCGAGAGCTGCGCCGGCCACGCGACCTTCTTGTCCTCGACCATGACCGGGCCCGGCTCGAGCATCTTCAGCACCTGCTTGATGATGCGCAGGCTCTGGTGCATCTCCTCGACGCGGATGAGGTAGCGCGCCCAGCAGTCGGCGTCGGTCGAGGTCGGGACGTCGAACTCGATCTCGTCGTAGCGCGAGTAGGGCTCGGTCTTGCGCAGGTCCCACGGCAGGCCGGCCGAACGCAGGATCGGGCCGGTGACGCCGAGCGCGAGGCACGCGTCGAGCGGCAGCACACCCACGCCCTTGAGCCGGTTGCGCCAGATCGGCTGACCGGTGAAGAGCTTGTCGTACAAGGGCAGCCGGCTGTCCATCACCTTGCAGAAGGCGGTGACCTTCTCCTCGAAGTCGGCCGGCATGTCCTGCGCGAGGCCACCGGGGCGGATGAACGCGTGGTTCATGCGCAGGCCGGTGAGGTGCTCCAGCAGGTGCAGCACCTCTTCGCGCTCGCGGAAGCCGAGCGTCATCGCCGTGGTGGCGCCGAGCTCCATGCCGCCGGTGGCGATGTAGACCAGGTGCGAGCCGATGCGGTTGATCTCCAGCAGCATCACGCGAAGCAGCTCCGCGCGCGGCGGGGCCTGGATGCCCAGCAGCTTCTCCACGCCGAGGCAGTAGGCCATCTCGGTGGACAGCGGCGCGAGGTAGTCCATGCGCGTCACGAACGTGACGCCCTGGGTCCAGGTGCGGTATTCGCAGTTCTTCTCGATGCCGGTGTGCAGGTAGCCGATGACCGACCGCAGCTGCGTGACGGTCTCGCCCTCCATCTCCAGCACGAGCCGGAGCACGCCGTGGGTCGACGGGTGCTGCGGGCCCATGTTGATGACCATGCGCTCGTCGTGCTGCGCGTCGGAGACGACGTCGTCCCAGTCGCCGCCGGAGACCGTGTAGACGCGGCCTTCGGTGGTGTCGCGGGAATCGGCGTATTCGAAGCTCTGGGCGCCTTCGGCGGACGTGTCGGTGCCGGTGGTGGCGTCAGAAAGGTTCTCGCTGGTAGTCACGAGTACGACCTCCGCTGGTCCGGCGGCGGAATCTCCGCGCCCTTGTATTCGACCGGGATCCCGCCGAGCGGGTAGTCCTTGCGCTGGGGGTGACCGTCCCAGTCGTCCGGCATGAGGATGCGGGTGAGCGCCGGGTGTCCGTCGTAGACGATGCCGAACATGTCCCAGGTCTCGCGCTCCTGCCAGTCGGCCGTCGGGTAGAGCCCGACGAGCGAGGGCACGTGCGCGTCGTCCACGTCGAGGGTGACCTCGATGCGGATGCGGCGCCGGTAGGTCATCGACGTGAAGTGGTACACGGAGTGCAGGCGCTGCGGCACGTCCACGCCGTAGTCCACGCCGGACACCGAGCTGAGCAGCTCGAAGCGCAGGCCCGGGTCGTCGCGCAGCACGCGCGCGATCTCGAGGAGGTGCTCACGCGCGACGTAGAACGTGATCTCGCCGCGGTGGACCGTGGTCTGCAGCACGGCCGAGGACGGGATCTTGTTGTCCGCCAAGGCCGCGTACAGCTCGTCGGCGAACGCGTCGAACCAGCCGCCGTACGGGCGCTCGGCCGGGGGCGGGCTGTACGCGGGCAGGCGCACGCCGCCGTAGCCGGAGGTGTCACCACTGCCGGTGACACCGAACATGCCCTTGCGGGCGCGGCCGGCGACGACGGGCTCGACCGGGGCCGCGGGCGTGGTGCCCTGCGGCTCGAGGCCGGCTTCGGGCCGCTCGGCGCTGGACTGCTCGCCGCCGGTCTCGGGCGCGTCGGGCGTTTCCGGGGTTTCGGGGTTGTCGGGCACCGGGCTCACTTCTTCGCGTACTTGATCGACGACGCGATCAGTTCGGTGCGCGCGCCGCTTGCCGCGCGGATGGCGGCGCGGCGGGCGTTGATCGGCTCGTCCTGGATCTTGGCGTGCAGCTTGAGGATCGCGTCGAGCAGCATCTCCGGGCGCGGCGGGCAGCCGGGGAGGTACATGTCGACCGGCACGACGTGGTCGACGCCCTGCACCACGGCGTAGTTGTTGAACATGCCGCCGGAGGAGGCGCACACGCCCATCGCCAGCACCCAGCGCGGCTCGGCCATCTGGTCGTAGATCTGGCGCAGGACGGGAGCCATCTTCTGCGTCACGCGGCCGGCCACGATCATCAGATCGGCCTGACGGGGCGTGGCGGAGAAGCGCTCCATGCCGAAGCGCGCGATGTCGTAGCGGGAACCGCCGACGGTCATCATCTCGATCGCGCAGCACGCGAGCCCGAAGGTGGCGGGCCACAGCGAATTCTTGCGCGCCCAGTTGACCAGGCCCTCGAGGCTGGCCAAGAGGATGCCGTTGGGGAGTTTCTCTTCGAGGCCCATGGCTTCAGTTCCAATCCAGGCCGCCGCGCCGCCACACGTAGGCGTACGCGAACCCGACCGTAACGATGAACAGCACGATCTCCACCAGGCCGAACACACCGAGCGCGTTCGCGTTCACGGCGAACGGGTAGAGGAACACCATCTCGATGTCGAACAGGATGAAGAGCATCGCCGTGATGTAGTACGCCACCGGCATGCGGCCGCCGCCGACGAGCGGCTGCGGAGACGGCTCGATCCCGCATTCGTAGGCGGAGAGCTTGGCCTTGTTGTAGCGGCTCGGGCCCACGAGCGGGCCCAGCAGCACCGACAGCGTGGCGAAACCGAGCGCCAGCACGAACAACAGGACGAGCGGCAGGTACACCTTCAGGCCAGGCGCGGCCGCAGCTCCACTGGGGTCGGCCTGCGCCAGCACGGGCAACATCAGCACGGGGTCTTCGCCATCCTTTCCGCGCCGCTGCGGGTTGCATTTCGGGTGGTGGTCCGCTTCCTCGTCGGCACCCTAAGGGAGCTGGGTCACACCGCCGAGGGTCAGGGCACCCTTACGGCCCGTGGCCGGGCCGGGGGTAGCTTGTGAAATAGTTCACAAGCCACTCGTCGTGGATGTGAAGCGATTCACAAGCATGGGGGGAGTGTAGGACGCGACTCACACGGCCGTCTCTAGGGGCCGTGGTATAAGGCTTACCTAACTTGGCCGCCCGGCCAAGCCGGTGCGGCGCCGGTCGCACTCGCGGGACCAGCGATTTAGGGGTTGATCACGGCAGATGTGGCGGACAATCCGGACGTGATCTTGTGACGTATCCCACCTGACCGGCTGGGCAACCATTGCTCCAGCCGGGTATTCCGAGGGGTTCGCCGCGGCTCAGCGCGGGGTGGGCGTGACCTTCGAGAGAGCGGCGATGAGACGGTCGACGCCGTCGCCGCCCTTGGCGTCGTAGCAGCCCGAAAGTCCCTTGTACACCAACGGAAGGATCTTGTTGATCCGCAGCCCGTACTTGGTGCACACGTGCATGACCTTGGGGTTGCCGATGAGCTTCGCGAACACGTTGCCGAGGCGGTAGTAGCCGCCCATCAGCTCGCCGACCGCACGCGGGTAGCCCTCCAGCGCGCGCTCGCGCGAGGGGCCCTCCCGGCGGGCCAGCGCCTGCACCACGACCTCCGACGCGAGCTGCGCCGACTCCATGGCCGCGGAGATGCCTTCGCCGTTGAACGGGCTCACCATGCCGCCGGCGTCGCCGAGCAGCAGCAGGCCGTCGCGGTAGTGCGGGGTGCGGTTGAAGCCCATGGGCAGACCGGCGCCGCCGACCTTGCCGATGGCGTTCTCCTCGCGGTAGCCCCACTCTTCGGGCGTGCCGTCGAGCCACTGGCGCAGCAGCGCGCGGTAGTCGGTGTTGCGGAAGGAGGCCGACGTGGAGAGCATGCCGAGCCCCACGTTCACGGTGCCGTCGCCGAGCGGGAACGCCCAGCCGTAACCCGGGAGGAGCTTGGGGTTGCGCGGGTCGGAGCGGTCCCACAGCTCGAGGTGGCCCTCGATGAACGGGTCGTCGTGGCGCGGGCTCTTGTAGTAGCGGCGCACGGCGACGCCCATCGGGCGCTTCTCGTTCTTCTCGATGCCGACGCTCAGCGCGAGCCGCGCCGACACGCCGTCGCAGGCGAGCACGAGCGGCGCGCGGTAGCTCACGGGCGTCTTCTCGGGGCCGACCTTCGCCTCGACGCCGATCACGCGGCCGGTCGGGCTGGTGATCGCGCCGGTCACGGTGGTGCGCTCGTAGAGGCGCGCGCCGGCCTTCACGGCCAGCTTCGCCAGCAGGTCGTCGAAGTCCTGGCGCGTGCGGGCCACGCCGTAGGGCGGGTAGCTGGTGAGGTCGGGCCAGTCGAGCTCGAGCGTGAGGTCGCCGGTGAGGATGCGCAGGCCGCGGTTGCGGACCCAGCCGTTGTCCTCGCTGGTGTCGATGCCGAGGTCGATCAGCTGCTTCACACCACGCGGGGTGAGGCCGTCACCGCAGACCTTCTCGCGCGGGAACTCGGTCTTCTCCAGCAGCAACACGTCGACACCCGCGCGCGCGAGGTAGGTGGCCGCGGTGGAACCGGCCGGTCCGGCGCCGACCACGATCACTTCGGCGTCGTGGTCGGAGTTGCGGCGGGGTGTCGTCATACCGCCGATTCTAGAGAGGCTTCTTCGCGCGGTGGATGGCGACGACACCGAATGTGAGGTTCAGCCATTCCACCTCGGTCCAGCCGGCGCTCGCGATGATCTCGCCGAGCGCGCGCTGATCGGGCCACGCGAGCATCGATTCGGCCAGGTAGGAGTAGGCCTCGGGGTTCGTGGAGGAGCGACTGCCGACCCAGGTGAGCAGCTTCAGGACGAAGCGGCGGTAGACGAACCGGATGGGCGCGAACGTGGGCGTGGACACCTCGCAGATCACCAGCCGGCCGCCGGGCTTCACCACCCGGAGGATCTCCTCCAGCGCCGCCTTGGTGTCCACGAAGTTGCGCAGGGCCAGGGAGATCGTGACCGCGTCGAACGAGTCGTCGGCGAAGGGCAGGTGCAGCGCGTCGGCCGCGACCATCGGCAGCTTCCGACGCAGCCCGGCGCGCAGCATGCCGAGGGAGAAGTCGGCGGCCACGCAGTAGGCGCCGTTGCGCGCGTACTCCACCGTGGAGACGCCGGTGCCGGCCGCGAGGTCGAGCACCTTCTCCCCCGCCTTGGCGTCCAGCACCCGCGCCGTGGTGGTGCGCCAGCGCCGGTCGAAGCCGAACGTCATGAACGAGTTGGCCCGGTCGTAACCGGACGCCACACCGTCGAACATGGCGGCGACTTCGTGCGGATCCTTGTCCAGGCTTGCGCGGGGCATACGTCGAATCTAGACACCGGGCGCCGGGTCCGGCTGCCTAGGGTCGTTCACACCCTGGTCAGCCCAGCGCGGCGAGCATCCCGCGCACCGACTCCGGCCACGCGAACTCCTCCGCGCGCGCCCGGGCGGCGGCGCGACGCAGGTCCTCCGGGCTGTCGAGCAGACCGGTCACGGCGGTGGCGAACGCGGGCGCGTGGTCGTCCACGGCGGCGCCGCAGCCGGGGCGCACGATCTCCCGCAGCGCGGAGGACGCGGAGACCACCACGGGGGTGCCGGAGGCGAGGGCTTCGAGCGCGGCGAGCCCGAACGTCTCGTGCGGGCCGGGGGCGAGCGAGACGTCGGCGGTGGCGAGCAGGCGGGCCACTTCGTCTCGGCCGGAGAGGAAACCGAGGAACGTCACGGGCAGGCCGCGGGCCCGGCGCTCCAGCGCGCGTCTTCGGGGGCCGTCGCCGGCGATGACCAGGCGCACGCGGGCGCCGGACTCGGTGAGCTCGGCAACGGTGTCCACGCTGCGTTCCACGTGTTTCTCGGGCGAAAGGCGTCCACAGTGGACAAGCAGCGCGTCGGCGTTGCCGGCCAGGGAGTGGCGCCAGGTGTCCGAGCGCATGGACGGGGCGAAGGTCGCCAGGTCGACGCCGAGGGGCACGCGGCGGACGTTCGGGGCCGCGATGCGGTCGAACTCCGCGCGGGCGAAGGCGGTGGTGCACACGACCGTGTCGTAGCTGGCGGCCATACGACGGTTGGCGACGTCGGCCACGCTGCGGGCCACCGGCTCCGGCAGGAAGAACTGTTCGAGCAGACGGTCGAGGCGTTCGTGCGAGATCACCGTGCTGGGCACGCCGTGGCGGCGGGCCCAGGTGCCCATGCCGCGCAGCGTGAGGCGGTCGGAGACCTCGAGGCGGTCGGGTTCCAGGCGGCGCAGCACGGCCCGCACGCGGTGCGGGTCGACGGCGCGGTAACCGCCCGTGCCGGGGATGCGGGGCGCGGGCAGGGAGTAGCGGCGCACGCCGGTGGGCAGCGTTTCCACGGCGTACCGGGTGCCGGGCACCACGAGCGTGACGCGGTGTCCACTCGCGACATACCCGGCGCCGAGGTGGTGCAGGGCGGTCCGGAGACCTCCCGAGCGCGGCCCGTAGAAGTTCGCCAGCTGGACGATGTGCATCGCTCAGGCCGCGCGCGCGGCCCGGCCCTGCACGGCCTCGTAGTGCCCCACCAGCTCCCGGCACACCGCGGGCCAGGTCCGGCCGAGCACGACCTTGCGGGCCTTCTCGCCGAGCCGCTCGCGTAGGGCGGCGTCGCGCAGGTCGTCGATCCTCGCCACGAGCGCGCGGCCGAACTCGTCGCGGTCGGCGGGCAGCAGGTAACCCGTGCGGCCGGGCAGCACGAGGTCCTTCGGGCCGCCGGCGTCGGGGGCGAGCACGGGCAGGCCCGAGGCCATGGCTTCCTGCACGGCCTGGCAGAACGTCTCGTGCGGTCCGGTGTGGACGAACACGTCGAGGCTGGCGTAGGCCACGGACAGCTCGTCGCCGTACTTCGCGCCGAGGAAGGCGGCGTTCGGCAGGCGTTCGCGCAGGCTGGGCAGCTCGGGGCCGTCGCCGACCACGACCACGCGGATGCCGGGCACGCCGGCCAGCGCCACGAGCCGGTCGACCTCCTTCTCCGGCGCGAGCCGTCCGACGAAGCCCACGAGCAGCTCGCCGTTGGGCGCGAGCTCGGCCCGCAGCGCCGCGTCGGCGTGGGCCGGGGAGAAGCGGTCGATGTCCACGCCGCGGGCCCAGCGGTGCACGCGCGGCACGCCGTGCAGCTCCAGCTGCGCCACGGAGTCGGACGACGGCGCGAGCGTGCGGTCGGCCCGCGAGTGCACGCGGCGCACCCAGCGCCACGCGGCGCGCGCGCCGATGCCGAAGCCGTACGACGTGGCGAAGCCCGCGATGTCGGTCTGGTAGACCGCGACCGACGGCACCCGCAGCCGCCGCGCCGCCGCCAGGCCGCGCGCGCCGACCACGAAGGGTGACGCCAGGTGCACCACGTCCGGGCGGAAGTTGCTGAGCGCGGTGAGCACGGTGCGCGTGGGCAACCCGATCGGCAGGGAGTGCACGCCGGGCACGTCCAGCGCGGGAATGCGGACGACCGGTGCGCCGCGGTAGGACTCGGGCCCCGGTCCCGGCGCCACCACGAGCACGTCGTGAGCGCGGTCGACCAGGTGCTCGACGACCCGCAGCACGGAGTTCGTCACGCCGTTCACCTGGGGCAGGAAACTTTCGGTGACTATGGCGACTCGCACCCGGCCACTGTCGCACCGGCGCGCGCGAACCGGACCAATCCTTCGTGACCGGTGGACCAACGATGTTCGAACACTCGCGGTCGGTGTTCTCCCGGCCACAGTCCGTCGACAGATTCGCCACGACATGTCACCTCAAGGTCGTGTCCCGGAAACCAGGACGGCCCAGACTAAGCAGGCATGACCCTCTTGTCCTCCAGGCCGTCGCAGCCCGTGGAGCCGGGGCTGCTCTCGAGGGCCCTCGAGGTGGCCGGCCGGCTGGCCAACGACGCCACCGACGTGATCACCGCGACGGCGGGCCGTGGCGCCCACCCCTCGACCCTGGACTCCCCGTTCGACTGGGTCACCGACACCGACCGAATCCTCGAGCGCCACACCCGCCGGGTGCTCACGGCCGAATTCCCCGGCATCCCCGTGGTGGGCCACGAGTTCGGCGCCGACCACGGCGCCGACGTGGCCGAGTACCGCTGGGTCGTCGACTCCGTGGACGGCACCGCCAACTACGTGGCCGGCGTGCCGTGGTGCGCCTACAGCCTCGCGTTGATCGACGCGTCGGGGCCGGTGGTCGGCGTGGTGGCGGATCCGTATCGCGCGCAGATCTACGCCGCCGCCCGTGGCCGGGGGGCGCGGGCGAATGGGAAGCCGATCCAGCTGGTGGACCGTCGGGTGACGGCCGGGGCGATCGTGTGCACGGAGCTCGCCCGCAAGGGACCGTGGCCGGGCATGGGCGGGTTCATCGAACGCGCCGCGGCGGCGCACGCCGGGGTGCGGGTGCTGGGGTCGGCGGCGTTGTCCATCGCGCAGGTCGCGTTGGGGCACGCCGCGGCGGCGGTGTTGCACAGTTACCACGAGTGGGACGTCGCCGGCTCCGTCGCGATGGCGATCGAGGCCGGCGCGGTGGTGCTGGACAAGCACGGCGAGGACACGACGTTGCCGACGGATGGGCTGCTGGTGGCTGCGCCGGGGGTTGCGGACGAGGTCCTGAGCTGGTGGCAGGAGACGGCGACGGTGGCTCCCTGAGTGGTGGGTGGGGCTCGGGGTTCTGGGCTCGGGGTTCTGGGCTCGGGGTTCGGGGCTCGGGGTTCGTGTCGTTCGTCCTCGACGGTGCGAGTGCCGACCACCTGCTGGTCGTCGGCCGGGTTCGTGTGCTTTGGGGTGCGGATCTCGGGTTTGGTTGGGGGTAAGTGAACGTGGGGTGTGGGGGTTCGGTCACGTGGTGTTCGGGTCCGCACAAATTAGGGGTGAGCTGGTCTGCGCCGGTCTGCGCTGCTCTGGACCCCGCCGGTCTGGGCTGGCCTGGGCCGAGCTGAACAGGTGGCGGTGCGAACAGTCCCACCGAATGTGAACCCTCCACCACTGGCTGTGCGGACTCGATCAGCCGATGTGCGGATCTGACCGGCTGCTGTGAAGACCTGAGCATCAGCGGTGCGAACCGAACACCGGCTGCGCGACCAGCATCAGCGGATGCGAGAACCGCACCATCGGCTGCGCATCCGCGAACATCAGCTGCGCGAAACCACCCACCGGCCGCTCGAAGCCCCTACCCTCCGCGCGATCCAGCACAACCGCCGCACGAGCTGAGACCACCGAATGTCAGAGCCCAACCACCGGCTGCGCGGATTCCATCCTCTGATGTGCGGATCCGACCGCCAGCAGTGCTAACCGGACAACAATGGGGTCGAACGAACACCGGCTGTGCGAACAGTGCCGGCGAATGCGAGAACCGCATCATCGGCTGCGCATCCGCGAACATCAGCTGCGCGAAACCAGCCACCGGTCGCTCGAAGCGGCCCACCAGGCGCGGCGATCCGGCGCAGCAGCTGCGGCGATCCAGTGCAGCCGCCACGCCAACCGAGACCAGTGGATGTCAGAGCCACACTGCCGGCTGCGCGGATTTCATCCCCTGATGTGCGGACCCGACCGCCGGCGGTGCGAACCGAACAACAATGGGTGCGACCCGAACACCGACTGTGCGAATCAACCCCATCGCTGTGCGAAGTTGATCATCCGCCGCGCAGAACCCACCAAAGGCCGTTCGAAACCGATCAGGCGACCGGCACCTCAGGCACCGACTCCTCCGCACGAGCCGCCCGGTCGCGCTTGATCAGCCGCCGGAGCCACCACATCAGCGGCCCGGCGACGAGCCAGGTGAACAGGATCGTGGTGCCCAGCGGGAGCAGCGTGAGGGTCGCCGTGCGGCCGGCGACGCGGGCCGCACGGTCGGGGTTCGTGGTGTCGTACTCGATGGCCACGAGTTGGCCGGCGGCGAGGCCCGAGGGGTAGAGGACGCCGTTGGTGGGGCTGTGGACGATGCCGTCCGGGCTGGCGAACTGGATGATCGTGCGGTCGAACGCCACGGACTCGACGGTGGCCGTGGCGGTGCCGAGGTGGGATTCGATCGCGTTGTCGTTGCGGATGGCCGCGAAGAGCAGGCTCACGCACATCACGGTGAGCAGCGAGGCGACACCGAGGACGACGAACCACCCGGTGCGCCTCGCCCGTTCACGCTTGACCGTCACAACGCGAGTTTAGTGCCTCACCGTTCACCGGCGGCCGCGAGCATGCGGTGGTTGGCCCGGATCTGGTCGTAGGACTTCGGCTTGGCCACGGTGTGCGCGGCCCGGGCCGTGAAGGCGTTGGCGGCGCCGTTCGGACCCACGGCCGGCTTGCCCTTCGTGAACAGCCACGTCTGGAACAACGCCTGCAGCGGCTTGCCCGACACCTGCTCGGCCAGCGCCTCGAACTCCGGGATCACGGCGTGGCCACCGGCCTTCGTCGCCTGCCACTTCTGCAGGATTGCGAAGAACGCGTCGTCGCCGACGGTGGTGCGCAGGGCCTGCAGGGCCATCGCGCCGCGGTCGTAGACGGCGCCGTCGAACTGGTTCTCCTCGCCCGGGTCGCCGGGGAGGACCTGCCAGAAGGCGTCGTCGGCGGCGTAGGAGTCGTAGGCGAACTGGGCGAGTTCGGCGGTGGTGCCCTCGCCCTCGTGCTCGGACCAGAGGTACTCGGCGTAGGACGCGAAGCCCTCGTTGAGCCAGATGTCGCTCCACTTGCCGAGCGAGACGTTGTCGCCGAACCACTGGTGGGCGTTCTCGTGGGCGATGAGGGTGGTGTTGGAGCCGTTGAGGAAGTTCTTCAACCCGTAGGTCGGGCGCGTCTGGTTCTCGAGCGAGAACGTGATGCCGCTGGTGACCACGCCACCCTCGGCCTCGAACGGGAACGGCCCGAACTGCGTGGCCAGGAACGCGTCGATCTCCGGCGTGCGCTCGACGCTGGCCTTGGCCGCGTACAGCGAGTCACCGAGGTCCGCGCCGTACGCGGTGATGAACGGCTTGCCGTCCGGCGTCGTCGACTGGTTCACCTCGTAGGGCCCCACCACGAACGACGTGAGGTACGTGGCCTGCGGCTTCGTGCTCCGCCAGCTCCACCGCGTCCACCCGGCCCGCGACTGGGTCTTGCGCACGAGCGTGCCGTTCGTGATGGCCGCGTTCCCGTCCGGCGCCTCGATGCTCACGTCGTAAGTCGCTTTGTCGGTCGGGTGGTCGTTGGACGGGAACCACCACTGCGCACTCTGCGGCTCGTCGACGCCCAGCGCGCCGAACGCCCCGTGCTTCCACCCGTGCAACCCGTCCACCGCCTCCGCCGACGGCGTGTCGTCATACGCGACGACGACCGTGGTGGTCTGGCCCTTCGCGAGCGGGTGCTTCGGCGTGATCACGAGCTCACCGTCGCCGTTCTGGTTGGCGAACCCCGCGGCCTCATTGCCGACCAGCACGCTCTTCGCCTTCAACGCGAAGTCCAGATCGAACCGCGACAGATCCTGCGTAGCCGTGAGCAGCAGCGTCGTCGTACCCGCCAGCCGATCGGTGTCCGGCTGGTAGGTCAGGCGGATGTCGTAGTGCAGCACGTCCGTGCCGCCGTTGCCCGCATTCGGGTAGTACGGATCCCCCACCCCGGCCGCCCCCGGCTGCGGCGCCGCCGACGCCACCCCGGCGACCAGCACGGACACCACTCCCGCCGCGACCATCCCGATCCCGGCCCGACCTCTTCCACGCATGGCGATTCCTCCCAGACGGTGATCAACGCGCTCGAACGTAGCCAGAGTTCGAGTTGCGAGGTACGTCCGTTGGGAGGTTCTTACCCGCTGAGATCGCCAGCGGTTATCGGTTGACTGGACCACCCAGCTCGACCACGCGCCGGAAGATCCCTGGTCGGCGACGCGCCAGACGTCGTCGTCCGCGTCGGCGCCGCCCTTCGGCACCCGACAGGGACGTGAAGCGCCGCACGAGGCACTGGCCGGGTTCGAACCACCGGCGGGCGCGGCCTGGCAGCGGCTCATCCCGCCGGACCGGGAAGAACTGGTGTGCCACAACGACGTCGCGCCCTGGAACGTCGTGCGGGCCGAGCGTGGGTGGGTGCTGATCGACTGGGACTGCGCCGCGCCGGCGTCGGCGGTGTGGGACCTCGCCTACGCCGCGCAGACCACTGCCGACCTGGGTGTCGGCCGGTCCGTCGCGGAGTCCGCGGCCCGGCTGCGCGCCTTCACCGACGGCTATGGCCTGGACGACCGCCAGCGCGCCGAACTCCCGGCCGCGCTCGGCCGCCGGACCCGTGCGATGCACGAGTTCCTCAGCGCCAACGCCGGCACTCAGCCGTGGTCGCGCATCTGGGCCGAGGACGGACCGTACTGGTTCGCGACCGCGGAGTACCTCGACGAGCACGTGAACGCGTGGCGATCAGCACTCGGCTGACCACCCGAGACTCAGACTCAGCAGAAGCCCCACACCGAACCGGCAGTCGAGCTCAGCCGTTCCCCACCGCCGACGCAACCGCCTTCCTCAACCGCGCATGCAGATCACGATGCCGCGACCGGTCCACCCGCACCTCGACCACCCGCAACCCCGGCGCCGGCTTCAGCGCGGCCCGGAACTCCGCCACCGAAGTAGCCAACACGTGCGGCACGCGATACCCCGCGCACAACGCCCCGAGATCCGCCCCATGCGGCGTCCCGAAAACCCGCTCGAAACTGGCCGAATGCTCCGGCGCCCCCTGCTCCAGCAGCGAGAAAATACCGCCGCCGTCGTCGTTCAGCACCACGATGGTGAGGTCCGGCCGCTGTTCGGTCGGACCAGTGAGCAGGCCGGACGCGTCATGCAGGAACGTCAGATCGCCCAGCAGCGCATACGACGGAGCCCGGTGCACCGTGGCCGCACCGATGGCGGTCGACACCGTGCCGTCGATGCCGGCGACGCCGCGGTTGCGGTGCACGAGCACGTCGGGGCGCAGGGAGCCGGCCAGGGCGACGTCGCGGGTCGGGTTGGAGGAGCCGACAACCAACAACGCGCCTTGGGGCAGGGCGCCGACCAGTTCGGAAGCGACGCTCAAGCCGCTCGGCCACGGCTCGCTCGCCAGGGCGGTGGTGACGGCGGCGGAGGCGGCCGCGTCGGCGCGTTGCCAGCCGGCGAGCCACTCCGGGTCGGCCGGTTTGGTGGGTTCGGCGAACCACTGGCCGACCTGGCGGACGTTGTGGGCGGGTGCGGGCCAGTCGGAGTCCGGGCGCACGAGCAGCACCTCGACGGCCGGGTCGGACAGCACCTTCTGCACCTGCCGGAACACGGTCGGCCGACCCAGGCAGAGGACCTGTTCGGGCTTGTGCGCGGAGATGAACTCCTCCACGCCGAGCAGCCAGGCGCCCGAGGAGATGGCCGTGGTGCCCGAGAGGCCGAGACCACCGGTTTCCGACACCACGGGCCAGCCATGTTGTTCGGCCCATTCGCTGGCGGCCTGCACGCCGGTGTCGCACGCGATGACCAGGCCGTGGCGGGCCGAAGGGACCACGAAGGACGGCAGCGCGCCGAAGTCGGGCAGCTCGGTCCAGCGTTCGCCGTCGGCGCGGCCCTCCGTGGATTCGTACCACTCGCCGTCGTCGTCGAGGTCGGGCACCAGCGGGTCGCGGAACGGGATGTTCAGGTGCACGGGACCGCTGCGCCACTCCCCGTAGGCGGCGTTCCACGCGCGGCAGATCTGGCTGCGCCAATACGAGTTCTGGCCGGCGCGCCGCTCGGCCACGGCCAGCTCGTCGAAGTAGCGCACGGCGTCGCCGTAGAGCTGGTACTGGTCGATCACCTGGCTGGCGCCCGCGGAGCGCAGCTCGGGCGGCCGGTCGGCCGTGAGCACGATCAGCGGCACGCCCGCGCGGTCGGCCTCGAGCACGGCCGGGTGGAAGTTCGCGGCCGCGGTGCCGGAGGTACAGACCACCGCCGACGGACGGCCCGTGCGCGCGGCGATACCGAGCGCGAGGAAGGCCGCGCCGCGCTCGTCGATACGCACGTGGAGCTTCAGGCGCCCGGCCGCGGCCGCGTCGTAGAGCGCGATCGACAGCGGCGCGTTGCGGGATCCCGGGCAGAGCACGACGTGGGACACGGTGTTGCGGACCAGTTCGTCGACGATGACCCGGGCCTGCGCGGTGGAAGGGTTCACCGGCAGGATCCTGGCTCGTCGACCGCCGACGCGCTTCCCCCGGCGAAGGCGGCATCGGGCACCGCCAACGCACTCCTCACCGCGGAGGCGGCATCACGCACAGCAGAAATGTCCACAGGTCCTATTCTCCCAAACGTGGATGACGCCCGAGTTTCCGAGCTGTTCGATCCGGCCGCGTGGACCGAGGTCGAAGGTTTCGCCTTCACCGACATCACCTACCACCGCTCCACCGAGAGCCGCTCCGGCAAACGGGTGGTCCGCGTCGCGTTCGACCGTCCGGAGGTCCGCAACGCCTTCCGCCCGCACACGGTCGACGAGCTCTACCGCGCCCTCGACCACGCCCGGATGAGCTCCGACGTCGGCTGCGTCCTGCTCACCGGCAACGGGCCGTCGCCCAAGGACGGCGGCTGGGCGTTCTGTTCCGGCGGTGACCAGCGTATTCGTGGACGCTCCGGGTATCAGTACGCGAGTGGGGAGACCTCCGACACGGTCGACCCGGCGCGCGCGGGCCGCCTGCACATCCTCGAGGTGCAGCGATTGATCCGGTTCATGCCGAAACCGGTGGTCGCGGTCGTGCCCGGTTGGGCCGCCGGTGGCGGGCACTCGCTGCACGTCGTGTGCGATCTCACGCTCGCCTCGGCCGAACACGCGCGGTTCAAGCAGACCGACGCCGACGTCGGCTCGTTCGACGCCGGCTACGGCTCGGCCTACCTCGCCCGCCAGGTCGGCCAGAAGTTCGCCCGCGAGATCTTCTTCCTCGGCCGCGACTACACCGCCGAGCAGATGCACCACATGGGCGCGGTCAACGAGGTCGTGCCCCACGCCGACCTGGAGAAGGTGGCGCTCGACTGGGGCTGGGCCATCGTCGGCAAGTCCCCGACCGCGCAGCGCATGCTGAAGTACGCCTTCAACGCGATCGACGACGGCCTCGTCGGCCAGCAGCTCTTCGCCGGCGAGACCACGCGGCTGGCCTACATGCAGGACGAGGCCGTGGAAGGCCGCGACGCGTTCCTGCAGAAGCGGGACCCGGACTGGTCCGACGTCCCGTACTACTACTGATCCCCGGGAGACCTTGTGCGTGTGGTGTGGCTCGACGGGAGCGCCGAAGCGGTGTCCGAGCTGGACACGGCGGTGGCGGCCGCGCTCGACGGCGGTGAGGCGGTGCTGCCGCTGTCCTCGGCCGACCCGGCGGCGCCCGGCGTGCTCGAAGCGATGGCGCCCGACACGCCCGTGGAGCCGGACACGACCGTGATCATCGCCACGTCGGGCTCCACCGGCGCACCCAAGGGCGTGCTGCTCTCGGCGGGCGCGCTCACGGCCTCGGCCACGGCCACCCACGCCCGCCTCGGCGGTCCGGGCCACTGGCTGCTGGCCACGCCGGCGCACTACATCGGCGGCCTGCAGGTGCTCGTGCGCGCGCGGCTGGCCGGCACGAAGGCGGCGCTGCTCACCGGCGCGGGTTTCCGGCCGGACGAGTTCGCCGCGGCCGCCGCGCCGGTGCTGGCCGAGTCCGGTCCGCGCTACACGGCGCTGGTGCCGACGCAGCTCGTGCGGCTGCTCGACGACGACGGCGCCGGGCTGGCCGCGGCCCGCGCGTTCGACGGGATCGTGCTGGGCGCGGCCGCCACGTCGGCGAAGCTGCGTACGCGAGCGGGCGAGGCCGGGGTGCGGATCGTGCCCGCGTACGGGATGAGCGAGACCGCCAGCGGCTGCGTCTACGACGGCATGCCCCTCGACGGAGTGCGGGTGGAGCCGGACGCCGACGAGCGGCTGTGCATCTCCGGGCCCGTGCTGGCACACGGCTACCGCCTCGCGCCGGAGCTGACCGGTGAGTCGTTCCGCGACGGCTGGTTCCGCACGTCCGACCGCGGCCGACTGCTCGCCGACGGCCGGGTGGAGGTACTCGGGCGCGCCGACGACGTGATCAACACCGGCGGGGTGAAGGTGTCGGCGGCGTCGGTGGAGCAGGTGGTGGCCGGGATCTCCGGGGTGCGGGACGTGTGCGTGGTCGGGGTCCCCGACCCGCAGTGGGGCGAGACGGTGGTCGCGCTGGTCGTCGCGGACGGACCGGTGGCGCAGGAGACGATCAAGGAAGTCACCCGGGAAGAGCTCGGGGCCGCGGCGGCGCCGAAGCGCGTCGAATTCGCCGATGAGCTGCCGTTGCGCGGGCCCGGGAAGATCGATCGCGCCGCCGTGAAAGCCCGGTTCGACCCCGGGACGGCGTGAAATCCCGCCGGATCGTTGACAGGGTGCCAGTGATCACGGTTGCCTCGGGGCATGACGAGGTGGACGAAGGCCGCGGTGGCGGTCGTGGCGGTTGCTCTGGGGCTGGTCATCGGCGCGGGAGCCGCGTCGGCGGACGAGCCGGCCACCAGCGGGACGCTCACGTGGCAGGTCACGGGTTCCTGATCGGGTGAAGATCGCATGGGCTTGAATGAAGTCCATGGCGACAGTGAGTGAGTGGATCGAAGGCGCCCGTCCGCGGACGCTGCCCAATGCGATCGCGCCGGTGGTGGCGGGGATCGGGGCGGCGATCGCGCTGGACGCGTTTTCGTGGTGGCGGTCGGCGCTCGCCTTGCTGGTCGCGCTGTCGCTGATCATCGGCGTGAACTTCGCCAACGACTACTCCGACGGCGTTCGCGGCACGGACGAGAACCGGGTCGGGCCGTTGCGGCTGGTGGGCTCGGGCACGGCCGCGCCCAAGGCGGTGCTGGCGGCGGCGCTGGCGTGCCTCGGGCTGGCCGGGGTGCTCGGCCTGGTGCTCGTGGTGCTCACCGGCTTCTGGTGGCTGCTGATCATGGGTGCGGTGTGCATCCTGGGCGCCTGGTTCTACACGGGCGGGAAGAAGCCGTACGGCTACTACGGCTTCGGCGAGATCGCGGTGTTCGTGTTCTTCGGCCTGGCCGCGGTCCTGGGCACGGTCTACGTGCAGGCCGGTCGGGTCAGCTGGGCCGGCCTGGCGTGCGCCGTCGCCGTCGGCTCGTTCTCCACGGCGGTGCTGACCGCCAACAACCTGCGTGACATCCCCACCGACGTCGAATCCGGCAAACGCACCCTCGCCACCCGCCTCGGCGACGGCGGCACGCGCCGGATGTACCTCGTGCTGGTGGCCGTGCCGTACGTGCTCACCGTGGCGCTCGGCATCTGGCACCCGCTGCAGCTCATCGCACTGGTCACGGCCCCGATGCTGCTCAAGTCCGTGCGCGCCGTGGGCGGGGGCAAGGTCGGGCGCGAGCTGATCCCGGCCCTGCGCGACACCGGGCTGGCCATGCTCGCATGGGCGGTGCTGAGCGCCGTCGCGCTGGCGCTCTGACCCTCACGAGACGGGCAGCGAGCTATCCCTCGAAGCGGCCGGTGAGCAGGAACTCGTCGAACTTCGCGCGGTACGGCGCGATGTCGATCCCCTGCTCCCCCAGCCACTCGTCCGAGTAGTAGGTGTTGGCGTACCGGTCCCCGCCGTCACACAGCAGCGTGACGATGGAGCCGGCCTGGCCTTCGGCGAGCATGCGGGAGATGAGGGTGAAGGCGCCGTAGAGGTTGGTGCCGGTGGAGCCGCCCGCCCAGTGGCCGGTGTGATCGCGCAGAAGGCGGATCGCGGCCAGCGAGCCGGCGTCGGGCACGGAGAACATCTCGTCGATCACGCCGGGCACGAACGAGGGCTCCACGCGCGGACGGCCGATGCCTTCGATGCGCGACGGCATGCCGGTCGAGTAGTCGAGCGCACCGGTTTCCCAGGCGCCGAAGAACGACGAGTTCTCCGGGTCGACCACGGCGATCTTGGTCGTGTGGCGCTTGTAGCGCACGTACCTGCCGAAGGTGGCGCTGGTGCCGCCGGTGCCGGCGCCGACGATGATCCACGAGGGCACGGGGTGGCGTTCGGCGCGCATCTGCGCGAACACGGACTCGGCGATGTTGTTGTTGCCGCGCCAGTCCGTCGCGCGTTCGGCGTAGGTGAACTGGTCGAGGTAGTGGCCGCCGCACTCCGCGGCGAGGCGCTCGGCCTCCGGGTACATGTCCGGTGCGCGGTCGACGTAGTGGCACTCGCCGCCGTAGAACTCGATGAGCGCGATCTTCTCTTTGCTCGTGCTGCGGGGAACCACCGTGATGAACTTCAGGCCCAGCATGCGGGCGAAGTAGGCCTCGGACACCGCGGTCGAGCCGCTGGACGCCTCGATGAGGGTGGTGTCGCGGCCGATCTGGCCGTTGACCAGGCCGTAGAGCAGCAGCGAGCGCGCGAGACGGTGCTTGAGCGAGCCCGTGGGGTGCACGGACTCGTCCTTCAGGTAGAGGTCGATGCCCCACTCGGGCGGCAGCGGGAACACGTGCAGGTGCGTGTCGGCACTGCGGTTGGCGTCGGCCTCGATGATGCGGACGGCCTCGCGCACCCAGGCGCGGTTGTGCAGGCGGCTCACGCGGCCTCGTCGCCCGAGCCGGACTGGAGGTCGCCGCGCAGCTGCGCGCGCAGGGCGGCGCGGGCGCGGGCTCGCGACTCGTTGCGCTTGGCCAGACCGGCCGTCACGCGGGCGTTGAGGCCGCGGAAGAGCAGCAGCCCCAGCGGCAGGCCCACGACGAGGCCGATGAGGAGGGACACCAGCAGGGGCACCCCGACGAGCGACAGCACCCAGGCGACCACGGCCACCAGCGCGAAGCGCGCGACCAGGTACACGGTGAGGTCACGGGGCAGGTGGTCCGACGAGGCGGGTTCCGGCGATGCGCTCACATCGAAGGAGGCTACGCCTTGTTCTCGGCCTCTTCGCCCAGGCCCGCGTTGTTCGGCCGCCCTTCGAAACGCGTCGAGAGCACCACGGTGGTGTTCGTGCGCCCCACGCCGGGGATGCGGCGCAGGCGCCCGAGGGTGTGCTCGAGCTCGTCGACGGTGGACACGCGCACCTTCACCACGAACGCTTCGTCGCCGGCCACGGCGTAGCAGCTCTCGACCTCGGCCAGCTCACCGAGCGCGGAGGCCACGTCCTCGTCGGTGGCGGTGTCGGTCGGGTGGATGCCCACCAGGGCCGTGACGCCCAGGCCGACGGTGCCCGGGTCCACCATGGCGTGGTACCCGGTGATCACCCCCGCGGCTTCGAGCTTGCCCACGCGCTCGTGCACCGACGAGGCCGACAAGCCGACGGAGCGGCCGAGGTCGGCGTAGGTGGCCCGGCCGTTGACCCGCAACGCCGCGATGATCTTCCGGTCCAGCTGATCCACCGGCTCATTATGCTGCGCCGCTCGCGGCCGCCGCAGCGAAGGTCGGGCACCCCGGAAGACTCGACAGAGTGTCTACTGCGTCACAACGTCGGCGATGGCCGCTATCGCCCGCGATGCCCCTTTGGCACACCTTTACCTGAGGCCGCCGCTCCGCAGAAGAAAAGCTCCAGGTCAGAGACATTTCTACAAGGACTTCACACGCGGAGGCACGCCAGAGGTTATGTCCCTTTTGCACTTTAAGGGCTCTTTACTCAAGGACAACCGTTCGAGTACCCGACGGGTGAAGTGCCACGATTGCCGCGTTGGCTACCCCGGCGCGACGGGCGAAAGGCCCGATGCCTCCGGTATAGCAAGTAGGTCGTTAAGGAGGCGGAAAATGACCGCGACGATGGGCGGAAGGTTGCTCACCCCGGGTGAGGTGGCCGCCTTGTTCCGGGTGGACCCGAAGACGGTCACCCGATGGGCCACGGCCGGCCGGATCGGCTCGATCCGGACTCCGGGCGGGCACCGCCGGTTCCGCGAGTCCGAGGTGAACGAGCTCCTCGCCGAGCTCACCACCGACGCGAGCGAACCGGCCCGCAAGGCCTGAAGCACCGCGACGCGAGGGTCGTGAGTGGTAAGAGGTGAATTCCCGCACCTCTTACCGGTCACGACCCTTCGTCGTACCCGGACCCCGGACCGCCGTCACGTCTTCGTAGTGACCAGGCTCCCGGCCGTTTCCCCGATTTACGGCTAACCTGGGGAATCGGCAAGGCCTTGCACGACGGAAGGACCGGGCATGATCGCTCTGCTCGCAGCGGTGGGCGCCATCACCATCGCCGTTCTGTTGTGGCGGGCCTTCGGCGCGCAACGCATCGGAGTACCGGACCGGCGGCCCACCATCGCCCCCGACGACGACCCCGACTTCCTGCGCAAGCTCGGCGAGCAGCAGCGCAAGCGCCCCACCGACGACCCGGAAGCGTGACCGCCCGAACGTAAAGAAGCGCCCCAGGCCTTCGCGGCCCGGGGCGCTCTTCAGTTCCAGCAAGCGTCAGCGGTACTGCTGCGCGCCGAAGCCGTCCGCGACGGTGGCGGCCAGCTCCAGCAGCGCGAGGCGGGTGTCGCCGCCCAAGCGTTCCAGCTCGATCTCCGCGCCTTCCTCGAGGTGCGCGTCGAACGGGATGCGGCACACGGCGCGCACCTTGGCCCCGAAGTGGGCCGAGAGCTTGTCGAGGTCGACCGAGCTGCCCTTGGGGCGCACGGAGTTGATGACCACGACCGAGCGCTTCACCAGGTCGCCGTAGCCGTGGGCCTCCAGCCAGTCGAGCGTGGCCGAGGCGCTGCGCGCGCCGTCGACCGAGCCCGAGGACACGACCACGAGCGAGTCGGCGACGTCGAGCACACCCTTCATCGCCGAGTGCATCAAGCCGGTGCCGCAGTCGGTGAGCACGATGTTGTAGAAGTGCTCCAGCAGGTTGACCGTGCGCCGGTAGTCGGTCTCGGAGAAGGCCTCCGACACGGCCGGGTCCTGCTCGCTGGCGAGGATCTCGAGCCGGCTCGAACCCTGTGAGGTGTACGAGCGGACGTCGCTGTAGCGCGTGATCTTCTCCGCGTCGCGCAGCAGGTGCCGCACGGTCGCGGTGGTCTCGATGGCGATCTTCTGCGACAGCGTGCCGCGGTCCGGGTTCGCGTCCACGGCCACCACGCGGTCGCCGCGCAGCGACGCGAAGGTTGAGCCCAGCGTGGTCGTGGTGGTGGTCTTGCCGACGCCGCCCTTGAGCGACAGCATCGCGATCTTGTAGCACCCGCGCAGCGGCTGGTTCACGCGCGCGATCAGCTCACGCCGGCGCGTGTCGGCCGGGCTTTCGCCGGGGTTGAGCAGCTTGCCGGTGCCCAGGAACACCGCCTTGCGCCAGCCCGACTGCGGCGTGCGCTTCTGCTGCTTCACCAGGTGCGCGGTGGTCAGGTCGTCGGGCACCGCCGCGTGGCGTCCGCCCGGCTGCGGCAGGCCGGAGGGCTGCTGCTGCGAAGGCTGTTGCTGCTGCGGGTAACCCGCGGGCGGGTACTGCTGCTGCGGCTGCAACGGCGGCAGGTTCTGGTCGTACTGCTGCTGCGCGTAACCCGGCGGAACCTGCCCGGGCTGGGCCGGCTGAGCGGCCGGCGCCGGCTGCCCGGGTTGAGCTGGCTGTCCAGCCGGGGCCGCACCGGGCACCGCGTGCGGACCCGAGTTCGGGTTCGGCGAAGCGACGACCTGGGTCGGCTGCGCGGAGTACGCGTCCGGGTGTGGGGTCGAGTCCGTGCGTTCTTCGGAGAACAGCTCGGCCGCCGCCGGTTCCTGCGGTTGCTCGAGCGAGGCGGAAATCGAGGTCGGAACCTGAGCCGAACCCGTGGGCTCAGCCTGCTCTGACTGCGCTGGAACACCGCCGGACTCCGCCCGGGTGGCCGCCTCTTCGCTGGGTCCGGTCACCGCTGCCAACCTCCCGATCGCACCGCCTGCTGGATCCTCAGGTATCGACGGTAGTCGGGTTGAGTGTTACGAACCGCGTGGGGCCCCGGTCAGTTCACCCCTGCGTACGAGTGCAGTCCGGCGGTCACCAGGTTCACGAAGAACAGGTTGAAGATCGTCACCGCGAAGCCGACGATGTTGATCACGGCCGCCCGGGTGCCACGCCAGCCGGCGGTGGCCCGGGAGTGCAGGTAGGCGGCGTAGACGACCCACGCGATGAACGCGACGGTCTCCTTCGGGTCCCAGCCCCAGAACCGGCCCCACGCGGCCTCGGCCCACACCGCGCCGCACAGCACGCCGAAGGTGAAGATCGGGAACGCCACGATCGTGGCGCGGTAGGCGATGCGGTCGAGCACGTCGGCGGCCGGGAGCTTCGGGCCGAAGCCGGGGAACTTGGCCGGGTTGTTGTCGTACGCGGTGCGGAAGAGGTAGAGCACGCTCGCCACACCGGGCACCAGGAACACGCCGGAGCCGATGATCGCGGCCGACACGTGGATGTAGAGCCAGTACGACTGCAGCGCGGGCACCACCGGCGCGGCCACGGTGTAGAGCAGCGTGCCGTTGATGAACATCAGGATCACGACGGGCAGCAGCAGGAAGCCCGTGAGGTGGCGCACCGGGAACTTCCGGATCACGATCAGCCACGCGACCACCGTGATGAAGGTGACCGCCATGCCGTACTCGTACATGTTGCCCCACGGCGCGCGGTGCACGGCCAGGCCGCGCAGCACGATCGCGGTGAGCTGCAGCAGCGCGCCCAGCACCAGCAGCGAGGCGCCCATGCGGCCGATGCGCTCGGCGCGGCCGACCTCGCGCGGCGCCTCGGGCTCGGCCGGCTTGTCGACGTCCTCGATCTCCGGCCCGCCGGCGCCGACCAGGGACTTCTGCGCGCTGCGCTGGTGGGCCAGGCGGCCCTTCGCGCCGAAGGCCTGCTCGAACAGTGAGAGCAGGAGCGCGAGGACGTAGATCGCCACCGTGGTGGTGTAGAACCAGTCGCTGTACTGCGACAACGTCTCGTTGATCTGCATGCCTCAGCTGCCCTTCCGGCCCGTGACCAGCCGTTCGCTGATCCGCTGGAACTCTTCGCCGTACCCTGCCTGGTCGGTGCGCGCCAGCCCGGCGACCTCGATCACGCTACCCGCGTGTCCGTCGTCACCCGAGCGCACCCGCACCCAGACCCGTCGCCGCTTGACCAGCAGCGATCCGCCCAGGCCCACGAACATCACGATCGCGAAGCCGAGCACGTACACCTGCGTGGGGTCGTGCGAGATCTGCAGGTTCACCCACTTGTTCACGCCGTCGAAGCGCACCTTGGTGCCGTCGTCGAGCGTCACGGACTGGCCGATGGCCAGGTTCTGCCGCGCCACGCGCTTGAGGCGGCCGTCGGCCACCCGGCCCTGGTCGACCTCGAACACCGACTGCCCGCGGCCCGCGTCGAGGCCGAGGTCGCCGCGCAGCACGTCGACGGCGACCATCGGCTTGTTCAGCTCGGGCGCGGTGGAGGTGAGGATTCCCTCGTGGACGAACGACGTCGGCGCCAGCACCCCGGTGATCGCGAGCTGCTTGGTGCGGCGCTGGATCTCGTCGGTGATGCCGGGCTGGTCGAACTTGGTGGCGCCCTGCGAAAGCATCGTGGTCGTGTCGGTGGGCCGCCACTGCGTGTTCTGCGTGCGCTGCTCGCCGTTCGGGAAGGTCACGGTGAACTGGGGCGAGTAGCCGTTGCCGAGCAGGTACACGCGGTCGCCGACGGTGCGCAGCGGGTCGTTGACCTGCAGGTTATACGGCCGCCAAGTGTTCGTGGTGAGGTCGCTGCCCGACTGGAACTGGATGTTCGAGTGGTAGTAGTCGGCCTCGCCGGCGGGGGTGTAGTTCGCGGTGAAGTCGTTGACCTTCACGCAGAACGCGTCGAGGTCGGTGCCGTCGACGCGCAGGCCCGCTTCGAACGAGTCGTAGTTGTAGATGCCCGAGTTGCAGAACTGGCTGCCGTCGGCCTGCACGATCACCTGGCCCTCGTAGCTGTAGAGCTTGCCGAGGGCGAAGAAGATGATCAGGCCGAGCATGCCGAAGTGGAAGAGCAGGTTGCCGGTCTCGCGCAGGTAGCCGCGTTCGGCGGAGATGGAGAAGCCGCCGTCAGCAGTGTCTCCTTCGTCTCGCTCGACCTTCCGCCAACCGCTCAGCTGCTTGCGCACGTCTTCGCGGATCGACTCGGGCGTGCGCGAGGTGCGCGCGAGGCGGTGGTGCGGCATGCGCGCGAGGTTGCGCGGGGTCAGCACCGGCTGCGCGCGCATCTGCCGCACGTAGTCCCAGCTGCGCGGCGTGAGGCAGCCGACGAGCGAGATCATCAGCAGCAGGTAGATCGCCGAGAACCAGACGCTGGAGTACACGTCGTAGAACTGGAGCTTGTCGAGCAGGCTGCCCCACCAGCCGTGGGCCGAGATGTACTCGTCGACCTTCGCCGCGTTGAGCCGGTTCTGCGGCAGCAGTGCGCCGGGCAGCGCGGCGAGCGCCAGCAGGAACAGCAGCACGAGCGCGGTGCGCATCGACGTGAGGCCGCGCCAGGTGTTGCGCAGGAAGGCGAGCAGCTGGTTGCCGCCGGACGGCTTGTACGGGCGCGGCGCGTTGGCCGGGGGCGCTTCGGTGGTCGTCACAGTGGCAGCACCAGGTTCGAGGCGACGGAGTTGCGGAGCCAGCCCATGACGTCTCCCCAGAGGCCGGTGACGAGCAGGATGCCGACGATCATGAGCAGCCCGCCGCCTACGAGCTGCACGCGCCGGCCGTTGCGGCGCAGCCAGTCGGTGGCGCGCACGGCCCAGCGGGCGCCGAGCGCGATGAGCAGGAACGGCAGGCCGAGGCCGAGGCAGTACACGAGCACCAGTAGGTACCCGCGCGCGGCCGCGCCGCCCGTGGCACTCGCGAGGCTCGTGACGGCCGAAAGCGTGGGGCCGATGCACGGCGTCCAGCCGAGCCCGAACACCGCGCCCAGCACCGGCGCGCCCCAGAGGCCACCGCCCGGCACGCGGTGCGAGCGGACCTCTCGCTGCAGGCCCGGGATCCAGCCGAGGAACACCAGCGCCATCGCGATGGTGAGGACACCGCCGATGCGCTGCAGCAGGTCCTGGTTGATCAGCAGGGTGTCGGCAAGCCACACGAGCGTGCCGAGCGTGGCGACGAAGACCACGGTGAACCCGAGCACGAACAGTCCCGCCGCGCCGAGCACGGCGTAGCGGCCCCTCTTGCGTTCCTCGTCGACGCTCACCGCCGGCGCGTCGGCGCCCACCAGCGCCGCGAGGTACGCGAGGTACCCGGGCACGAGCGGCACCACGCAGGGCGACGCGAACGAGATCGCCCCGGCCACGAGCGCCACGCCCGCGGCGAGCAGCAGCGGTCCGGAGATCGCCAGCTCGGACACGGAGTTCACGCACTTGAGAGTAGGCAGTGAGCTTCGCGTGAGACGGGCGGGGGCGGCTCACAGGACGTACGCCACAGCCCGAACAGGACCAAGGTCCCACTCGTGACCGGCGCTACCGGACGGATCCGGTCACGCCTGAGAGCGCTACTTCTCGGCCAGCAGGCCCTTCACCGTCGGCATCAGGTCCGACGCCAGCACGTCCCGCAGGAAGATCGCGGCGACCCGGTGCTGTTTGTCCAGCACGATCGTCGACGGGATCAGGTTGCGGGGGTAGCCCTCGAGGCTCAGCAGCGCGCGGCCCGAAGCGTCCCAGATGGACGGGTACGTGATGCCGCGGTCGCGCACGAAGTCCTGGGCGACCGAGCGGGCCGGGTCGCGGACGTCGAGGCCGATGAGCTTGGCGCCGAGCGGGGCCATTTCCTTGCTGGCGGTCTCCAGCTCCGGGGCCTCCGCGCGGCACGGGCCGCACCACTGGCCCCACAGGTTGATCACCAGGACCTGGCCCGGGAAGTCGGCGGTGGAAAGCTGTTTGCCCTCGTTCATGAGGTCGTCGCCGGCGAGCGTGGGCGCGGTCTGGCGCTGCGCGATCGGGTACTTGATGTCGATCTGCCCGCCCGGCGACACGAAGCTGAAGGTGCCGCCGGTCACGACGGCGTCCTTGCCCGTGGAGCAGCCGGTGACCAGCAACGCGGCGGCCAGCAGCGCGCCGAGGGCCTTGCCGCCCAGCCGCCTCATGCGCCCGTCACCTTCGGGTCGGTGGTGCCCGCGGGTTCGCTGTAGACGATGTCCACTAGGGCTTCGCCGTCGAACACGAGCGAGGTCAGCGACGCGAGCGAGCACTGGCGGTTGCGCGGGTCGTGCCACAGGCGCTTGGCCTCGAGGAACCGGCGCAGCGTCCAGATCGGCAGCTGGTGCGACACGCACAGCGCCTCCCGGCCCTCGGCCTGCTCGCGGGCGCGGTACACCGCGCCGAGCATCCGGTGCGCGATCTCCACGTACGGCTCGCCCCACGACGGCCGGAACGGGTTGAGCAGGTGCGGCCACGCCTTCGGCTGCCGCAGCGCGCCGTCGCCGACGGCCACGCGCTGGCCCTCGAACACGTTGCCGGCTTCGATCAGGCCCGGGTCGGTGGCGATGTCGAGCCGGTGCGCGGCCGCGATCGGCGCCGCGGTCTCCTGCGCGCGCTGCAGCGGCGAGGCGACGACGTGCGCGAGGTCGTGGCCCGCCACGGCTTCGGCGACGGTGAGCGCCTGGCGCTGACCACGGTCGGACAGCCGGAAGTTCGGCAGACGGCCGTAGAGGATCTTGTCCGGGTTGTGCACTTCGCCGTGGCGCAGGAGGTGGACGATCGTGGTCACGGCTGCACCGCCTCGGCCGCGGCGCGGGCGGCGGCCGGCAGGGCCGCCTCGATCACGCCGAACGCTTCGTCGTCCATCGCGGCGTTCACGAACCAGGCCTCGTACGCGCTCGGTGGTGCGTACACGCCGGCGTCGAGCAGCTTGTGGAAGAAGGCCGGGAAGCGCCAGGTCTCGGTGGCCTGCGCGCCCGCGTAGTCGCGAACCGTGCCCGAGCCGAAGAACACGCTCACCAGGTTGCCCGCGTACTGCACGCTGTGCGCCACGCCCGCTTCGGTGAGCGCGCTGTCGAAGAGCCCGCCGAGGCGCTTCGCGTTGGTGTCCAGCGCCGTGTACACGGCGTCGTCGGCCGCGCGCAGCGTGGCGAGACCCGCGGCGACGGCGACGGGGTTCCCCGACAGCGTGCCGGCCTGGTACACCGGGCCCAGCGGCGCCAGCTTGGCCATCACGTCGGCGCGCCCGCCGAACGCGGCGGCCGGCAGCCCACCGGACATGACCTTGCCGAAGGTGTAGAGGTCACCGGCCACGCCCTCGAGGCCGAACCAGCCCGCGCGTGACACGCGGAAGCCGGTCATGACCTCGTCCATGATCAGCAGCGCGCCGTGCTCGCGGGTGATCTCCGCGAGGCCGGCGTTGAACCCGGCATCGGGGGCGACCGCGCCCATGTTGCCCGCGGCGGCCTCGGTGATCACCGCGGCGATCTGGCCGTCGTTCTCCACAAAGGATTTCCGCACGGCGTCGAGGTCGTTGTACGGCAGCACGATCGTGTCCGCGGCCTGCGCGCCGGTGACGCCGGGCGAGGTCGGCAGCCCCAGCGTCGCGACGCCCGAGCCGGCCTGGGCCAGCAGCGCGTCGACGTGACCGTGGTAACACCCGGCGAACTTCACGATCTTCGCCCGGCCCGTGAACCCGCGGGCGAGACGGATGGCGCTCATCGTCGCCTCGGTGCCGGAGTTGACCAGCCGCACCTGCTCCACGGGCTCGACCCGGCCGATGATCTCCTCGGCCAGCTCGACCTCGCCGATCGTCGGCGTGCCGAACGAGAGCCCGCTCGTGGCGGCCGCGCGCGCGGCCTCGACCACCTGCGGGTGGGCGTGCCCGAGGATCATCGGGCCCCAGGACGAGACCAGGTCGACGTAGCGGTTGCCGTCGGCGTCCCACAGGTGGGGGCCTTCGCCGCGGACCATGAACCGCGGGGTGCCGCCGACCGAGTTGAACGCCCGCACCGGCGAGTTCACCCCGCCCGGGACGGCCGCCTTCGCGCGTTCGAACCAAACCTTGGACTGCTCGGTGCCAGTGCTCACCCGTCCAGTCTCGCAAATCCCCGTCGTGCGGGTCAGGGGCCCCGCCGTGGCCGGTACCGGAGCGCTCCGCCGCGCTGCTGGTCACCGATCCGGCCGCAGTCACGGCGGCGACGGTTCCGGCCGCGGCGAACGTCCGTTTCGAGCCCGCCTGATCCCGCTCTGATTGGTAACGTGCCGTTTACGGATGGTTCGGCAGAACCGTCAGGTCGGCGTGAACGGGGAGGGAACGTGACCACGCCCACGCACGAGCGCAACCCCTGGGTCGTGCTCGTGGTGTTCTTCGTGCTGGTCGCCGTGGTCGCCATCGTGGGCTCGCTCGCGGCCACGTCGGCGCCGGAGACCTACGCGCGGCTGATCCTGCCGGACTGGGCACCGCCGGCGAAGCTCTTCGGTCCTGTGTGGACAGTGCTGTACGTGCTGCTCGCGGTGGCCGGCTGGATCTACTGGCGCACCGACGGCGAGACGCAGGGCTTCGCGATGTACGGCGTCGGCCTGCTGTTCAACCTGCTGTGGACCCCGCTCTTCTTCGCCGGCGGCTCGACGCGGCTGGCCTGCGTGGACATCGTCCTGCTCGGCTTCACCACGCTGATGACGATCGGCCTGTTCTACCGGCGCTCGCGCCTGGCCGCGGTGCTCCTGCTGCCGTACTTCTTCTGGATCGCCTACGCGACGGCGCTGAACGTGGCGATCATCGCGCTGAACCCCGAGCTCGGCTAGCTCCGGCCGGCGCAGGCAGGCGAGGTCAGACCGGCGAGAACACCAGGCTGCCGTTGTGGCCGCCGAAGCCGAAGCTGTTGGACAGCACGGGCCCGGGCGACCACGCCGTGGGTTCCGTCGCGAGGTCGACGTCGAAGTCCGGGTCCGGTGTGGACAGTCCGAGCGTCGGCGGGACGGTCGCGTGGGCGATCGTGAGCGCCACGGCCACAGCCTCCAGCGCGCCGGCCGCGCCGAAGGAGTGGCCGGTGGCGCCCTTCACGCTGGTCACGAGCGGCCGCGCCGCGCCGAACACGCGGCGGATGGCGTGGGCTTCGGCGGCGTCGTTGAGTGCCGTCGAGGTGCCGTGGGCGTTGACGTGGGTGATGTCGTGCGGTTCGTAACCCGCGTCGGCGATCGCCAGGCGCATGCACCGCTCGGCTCCGACGCCGGCCGGGTCGGGCGCGGTCACGTGGTGACCGTCGGCGGTCGACGCGGTGCCGTCGACGGTCAGGTACACGCGCGCGCCGCGAGCAAGCGCTTTCTCCAGGGGTTCCAGCACGACCATGCCACTGGCCTCGGAGGCGACGGTGCCGTCTCTGCCCACATCGAACGGACGGGCGATCCCGGTGGGGCTCAGCGCCCGCATGTTCGTGAACCCCGCGGTGTAGGTCGGGGTCAGGTTGGCGTCGCTGCCACCGGCGAGCACGACGTCGGCCGCTCCCGACGCGATCAGCTTGGCTCCCGCGGCGATGGCGTCGGTCCCGGCCGCGCAGGCGGTAGTCACCGTGCTCGCGCTGCCGCGTAGCCCGTAGCGGATGCTCAGCGCCGCGGCGGCCGCGTTGGGCAGGGCCATCGGGATGAAGTGCGGGGAGACCCGCCGGTCCCCCCGCTGCGCCCGGACCTCGTTCTGCGCTTCCAGAGTGGTCGCGCCGCCGGTGGCCGTGCCGAGCACGACCGCCGCGAGTTCGGGATCGACGCCGGTGAGCCCGGGTGCCGAATCCACTACGGCGTGCGGCAGGAGTCCCGCGTCCACCAACGCTTCGTCGGCGGCCGCGATCGCCAGCTGCGTCGCGAGGTCCGTGGTCCGCGCCAGCTTGTGCGACAGCCACCGCCGGGGATCGAACCCGGTCACCCGCCGCAGCGCCGCCGCCGGGGCCGGGCGCGACAGGCCGGCCCAGAAGTCCGCCACCCCGATCCCCACCGGCGACACCACGCCGATTCCGGTGACCGCCACCTGTCTGTTCTGAGCCGGCTGCATCGTTCGCTCCCCCTTGACCACGAGTGATGCTCAAGTTAAGTGCCGCCCGGGCGTTTTCCCAGGCCGAGCACCACGGCGAGGACGGCCGGGCGGCGCGAGTGCCCTTCACGCCACTTTTCGGGACTCTCAGGGCATTTCCGCGGTCGCGCCATCGCGGAAGCCGCAGAAGTCGTTTCAGGGCAAGGATGTGACAGTCACCTCAACACCGCGTGCGGGCAAATGGAGTACCCGGATCCGGCGATCAGGTCAGGCCGCGATACCACTCGGCCACCGCGTGGAACGCCGCCTTGGGTTCCCACGGCAGGCCCGGATACGCCGTGCCCGTGCGGTCTTCGAGCACCTTGACCACCCCGAGGCTCGCGAGGTCGAGGTCGTCGCGCGGGTCGCCGCCGGGGCGGTGCGGGTGTGAGTGCAGGGCGAAGAGGTACACAAAAGCGCTGTCCACGCCCTCTTCGGCGAAGATCTCCAGCAGCTCCGTGAGGTACCGAGCCTGGCCGGGTTCGTCGCGCTCCACCACCTCGGTCAGCCGCAGCGGCCGACCGTGTTCGTCGTGCTCCACGATCTCCATGCTGCGCGGTGCGACGTCGCCGGCGCCGCGCCAGGTGGCCGTGCCGAAGCCGGTGATGACCACGGGTTTGTCCTGTTGTGTCAACGTCCGCACGCCTTCGCGGAACACGTCGGCGACGGCGGCCGAGCGGATCAGCTCGAGCGTCACGAAGTCGAACAGGTCCCAGTCGACGCGCTCGAACTGGATCGCCGCGTAGGTGACCTTGCCACCGAAGGCGCCGCGGATCGCGGGCACGGCTTCGCGGAAGAAGTCGCTGAGCCGCTCACTGGCCTTCGCGAGCCGGGCGGGCCGGTCGGCCGGGTCGCCGAGCAGCCAGCCGAGGCGGTGTTCGAGCGTGTCGCCGTCGGCGAACCCGCGCACCATCACCGAAAGCTCCGCGCCGGCGACGAGCACCACTTCGGCGCCGGTGCGGCGGATCCGCTCGGCGCGTTCGGCGCAGTCGAGGAGCAGCGCGCGCAGCTCGCCGAGCCCTACGTCGAGCGGGTACGGCGAGAACCACACCTCCAGCCCCAGCTCGGCCGCGAGCCGGCCCGCGACCTCCAGCCGCTCGGGGTCGCCGCCGACGAGCTGCACGGCGGTGCAGTGCAGGTCGTCGCGGATGATCGTGAGCTCGCGCCGCACGGTGGCGGCGTCGAAGCCGGCCCAGGAAGTCGTGCCGTTCTTGACGAATCCGGTGTCGTAGGCAATGCCGTTGGCTCTCATGGCGGCGACGTTAGCGCGCAAAAGTGCGTGCACGCAAGTTTGCCTTCACGCAGTTTTCCGGGTTTACTGACCCTCGTGACCGGTCTGCGCGAACGCAAGAAGCAAGCCACCCGCACGGCGCTGAGCGAGGCGGCCCTGCGGCTGGCGCTGGAGCGTGGTCCGGACAACGTGCGCGTCGACGACATCGCCGAGGCCGCCGGCGTCTCGCCGCGGACCTACAACAACTACTTCCCCAGCCGCGAGGACGCGATCGTGTTCGCGGTGACGACCGACCGCGAACAACGCGTGGCCGACGCCATCCGCGCGGCCGACCGTTCGGCCCGCCTGGCCGACGCGGTGCTCGAAGCCGTGGTGGCGCAGTACACCGAGCCGGTCGAGGACCACCGCGAAGCGCTGCTGCTCATCACCACCAGCCCCGCGCTGCGCACCGCGTACGCCGGCACCGCCGCCGCCCTCGAACACCCGCTGGCCGAAGCGCTCGCCGACCACCTCGGAGACGCCGAAGGGCCCACCGCCCAGGTGCTGGCCGCCGGCGTCGCCGCCGCCGTCCGGATCGCCCTCGGGCAGTGGGCCCGGCCGGCCGGCGGGTCCTCGGGGTTCGTGGTGGTGTCGGGCTCGCTCGCCGACCTGCTGCGCGCCGCGCTCGCGCCGCTGGTTCCGGCGCTCGACGCGGCGCAGCGTTAACGCGCGGGCTGCTGCACGATCGCCTGCGCGGCCACCGTGCCGTCGGAGCCGGGGCGGCCCTGCACCGTCACCGTGGCGCCGGGCTTGAGGTCGGAGAGCTTGCCGGGCTGGGTGAGGCCGACGGTGGTGGAGTCCGAAGTGGACACCGTGACGTCGGTGCCCTGCGCGGTTTTCAGCGTCACGGTGGTGCCGTCGACCTTCTCGACCGTGCCGACGGTGCCACGGCCGCTGCCACCGCGAGCGCCGGTGAAGCCGCCCGTACCCTGCTGACCCGAACCCTGCTGGCCGGCACCCGCGCCTTCCTGACCGGTGCCCTGCTGCGTGCCACGGCCGCCGAAGCCGCCGCGGGCGGTGCCCTGCTGGCCGCCGGCACGAGCCGCCGCACCGCCGCCACCGCCGGAACCGGAGCCGAACGCCGAGTGCGTCCAAGCGCCACCGGCGAAGGACAACGCGATCACGAGCAGGCCGGCCAGGATGAAGGTCGGTTTGCCGAACGGCTTGGCGACCCGCTTCATCTCCTGGTTCAGATCACCTTCCACGGCCGGCGCGGCCACGATCTCCTCGGGCGAAGGCCCGGGCGCCGGCTCGGTGAGCAGCGGCCCGCCGGCCAGCGGCGCCGTGACCGGCAGGAACTCGGTCGTCGGCTCGTCGGGGGTCGCCGCGGGGCCGGGCGACGGGGTGGACCTGGACATGTGCGAGCTCCTACTCGTGCCTGAGGGCGTCGATCGGGCGCAGGCGCGAGGCCCGATTCGCCGGGAAACTGCCGAAGAAGAGACCGATCAGCGCCGACACCGCGAAGGCCAGCACGATCGACGACGGCACCACCACCGGGGTGATGCCCGCGAAGCTGAACTGGCTGCCGACCACGCCGATCACCACCCCGAGGAACCCGCCGAAGAGGCTGAGCATCGTGGCTTCCGCCAGGAACTGGCCGAGGATCGCTGCGCGTGGCGCGCCGATGGCCTTGCGGATGCCGATCTCGCGGATCCGTTCGGTCACGGTCACCAGCATGATGTTCGTGACGCCGATCCCGCCCACGAGCAGCGAGATCGCGGCGACCGCGCCGAGCAGCACGGTGAACGTCTGCGTGGCCGAGGTGCGCGTGGCGAGCAGCTGCTCCGAGTTCTGGATCTGGTAGTCGGGGGTGCCGCCGAGGCGGATGCCGTGGCGCGCGTTGAGGATCGCGGTGATCTCGGCCTGCGCGAGCGACACGGAGTCGGCCGAGGTGGCCTGAACGGCGATCTGGCTGAGGCTGCCGTAGCCGGCGAGTGAGTTCTGCACCGCGCTGATCGGGGCGATGGCGACGTCGTCGGCGTTCGTCAGCCCGGTGCTGCCCTTGGCCTGCAGCACGCCGACCACGGTGAACTGGATGCTGTTGAGCAGCACGTTCTTGCCCACCGGCTCGGCGGTGCCGAAGATCGACTGCGCGGTGGTGGGCCCGAGCACCACGACCTTGCGCGCCTGCGTCACGTCTTCGGCGGTGAAGAGCGCGCCGTCGGCGATCTGGCGGTTGGTGGTGGCGAAGTAGGCCGGTTCGGTGCCCGCGACGGAGGAGATGTCGTACGACGTCTGCCCGTAGGTGGCGGTCGCGTTGGTGTTCACCACCGGCGAAGCGGCCTTCACGTCGGGCGCGCCGACCGGGTCCACGAGCGCGTGGGCGTCCTGCACGGTCAGCGGCCGGGCCTCGCTGCCCTGCCCGCCACCGCGCGCGGGCGACACGTTCACCACGTCCGTGCCCAGGCCCTGAATGCTGGCGGCGATCGCGGCCGAAGCGCCGTTGCCCACCGCCACCAGCAGGACCACCGACGCGACGCCGATGGTGATGCCGAGCGTGGTGAGTGTGGAGCGCAGCTTGTTGGCGGTGAGGCCACGCACGGCGAAGCGCAGCACCTCGAACACGTTCACGCGACCACTCCGACGCTGCGGTTGAGCTCGTCGGCCACGATCCGGCCGTCGCTCACGCGCACCACGCGGTGCGCGTGCTCGGCGACCTCGTCCTCGTGCGTGATCACCACGATGGTGCGCCCGAGCTTGTTGAGCCGGTCGAACACCCCGAGCACGTCTTCGGTGCTGGCGCGGTCGAGGTTGCCGGTCGGTTCGTCGGCGAGCAGCAGCGCGGGCCCGGTCACCAGCGCCCGCGCCACGGCGACGCGTTGCTGCTGCCCGCCCGAAAGCTCACTCGGCAGGTGCTTCGCCCGTTCGGTGAGCCCCACCATCTCCAGCGCGGCCAGCGCCCGCGTGCGGCGCGCGACCCGGCGAAGTCCACTGTAGACCAGTGGAAGTTCTACATTGGACAGAGCGCTCGTGCGCGGCACGAGGTTGAACGACTGGAAGATGAAGCCGATCTTGCGGTTGCGCAGCAAGGCGAGCTGGCGTTCGTTGAGGTCGGCGACGCTGAAGCCGTCGAGCAGGTACTTGCCCGACGTCGGCACGTCGAGGCAGCCGAGCATGTTGAGCAGCGTCGACTTGCCGGAGCCGGACGCGCCCATGATGGCCACGTACTCCCCCGGCCGCACGAGCAGGTCGACCCCGCGCAACGCGTGCACGGCCGTCTCGCCGGCGCCGTAGGTCTTGCGCAGTCCGGAGACCGCGATCACGGGTTTCATCCGCGTCCCCCGCCGAAGCCACCCTGGCCACCGCGGAAGCCGCCGCCCGCGCCACCGGTGCCACCCGTGCCGCCGAAGCCGCCGAGCCCACCCCCGCGCTGGCCGCCGCCGGCGCCGGTGCCCGTTGCCGTGGTCGGCGAAGCGGCGGTGAGCACCACGCTGTCACCCTCGTCGAGGCCCGACTTGATCTCCACAGTGGACTCGCCGCGCACGCCGATCTCCACCTGCTGCGGCACGTTCTGCCCGTTGCGCTGAACCGTGACGACATTCGTGGTGCCCGCCGTGGTGACCGCGGCCGCCGGCACGCTGAGCACGTTGTCGGCCTCGGCCACGGTGATCACCACGCTCGCCGACTGCCCGGGCCGCAGCCCCGTCGGCGGGTTGGTGAGCGTGAGCTGCGCGCCGTAGGACACCACGTTGCCACTCGTCGTGGGCGTGAGGTCGACCTTCGAGACCGACGCCTGGATCGGCTGGTCCGGCGAGGCGTTGAGCGTGACGGTGGCCTTCTGGCCGGCCTTCACCTTGCTCACGTCGATCTCGGCGACGGAGGTGTCCACGAGCAGGTTGGTGAGGTCGGTGATCTGGATGAACCCGCTGGCCGAGGAGCTGCTCGACGAGCTGCTCGAAGAACTCTGGCCGTTGCCGCCGTTGCCACCGTTGCCGCCGCTCGAGGACCCCGTGCTGCCGGAGCTGCCCGAGCCACCGCTGCCGGCCTGCTGGCCGACGGTGCCGTTGACCGCCGTGACGGTGCCGGCGCCCGGCGCGGTGAGCACCGTGGCGTCGACGGCCGACTGGGCGGTGTCCACGTCGAGCTGCGCCTGGTCCACTTTGGCCTGCAGCGAGGTGGTGGACTCCTGCGCCTGCTGCGCGGTCTGCTGGCTCTGGCCCTGCCCGCCGCCGGAACCGGAGCCGGACGACGACGTCGTCGAGGTGTCCTCACCGTCGGCGAGGTTGTCCTCGGCCACGGTCAGGTTGTCCTTGGCCACCTGCAGCTGCTTCTCGGCCTGCGTGGAGTCGACGGTGGCGAGCTTCTGACCCGCGCTCACCACGTCGCCGACCTTCACGTCGATGCTCGTGACCTTGCCGGAGGTGGTGAAGTTGGCGGCGCCGGTGTAGCCGCTCGAGAGGGTGCCCGCGGCGGAGACCGTTTCGGTCACGGTGCCGCGGCGCACCGGTGTGGTGCGGGTCTGTGCCTGGGCGGTGTTGCCCGCCGGCGTGAATGCTTGGTAGATCCCGAAAGCCGCACCGCCGAGCAGTACGACCAGCACCCCGTTGATGACCCATGTCCGGGTACGCAGCCGCGTCATGGCCGCAAGACTGCTGGCGCTGCTTAGCAGTCAGCTGTTGGTTCCCTGTGGGCCAGCTGTGGATGTGGCGCCTCGAGTTGCGGAGTCAGCGCTTCTTCCGGCGGTGGCGAGCACTCACCGCGAGCAGCAGCTGACGAACCGCGTCCACCACGAGCACGGCGCACAGCGCGCCGAGCGCGAGCGCCCCCGCGAGGTGCCCGCCGAAGACCCGCTGCGACGCCAGCTGCGCGCCGTCGCCGGCGGTGGTCACGACCGTGACGACTCCCGCGTGCCACAGCACGAACGCCAGCCAGAGCGCGACCGCGGCCACGATCAGCTCGCCGAGCGCCACGAACGCGCGCCACGGCTGGTTGAGCCGCGCCGCGCCGGCCGAATCTCCGGGCCACAGGTCGGCGCCGGTCGGCTGGGGAAGGTCGATCACGAGATCAAGCCTCTCAGGTTTTTCGCCGGACGTCATTTCGCCTCGTTCTTCTCCACGAGCCGCTCCAGCGCCGACTTCAGCGCCTCGACGTCGCGGGCCCACGCCAGCACGACCGTGCCGTCGTCGAGCTTCACCGGAAGTTCGTCGTACTTGTTCGGCACGCTCCACCCCCCGCCGAGCACTCGTGCGCCGACCGGCGAGCCGACGTCGGTCACGTCCGCGATCCGCGTGGCTGCCACGCTTTCGCGGCCCTGGCGGAACTCCTGCAGGGTCACTTCCAGCGAGAGGAACCGCCGCCGCGCGTACACCCAGGGCAGGGTGATCCCGCACAGCGCGACCGCGATCAGCAGCCACGGAAGCCAGTGCACCGGACCACCTGTCGCCAGCTCCGCCAGCGCGCCGAGCACCGCGAACAGCGGCCCCCAGACGAGCGACACCCAGCCGACGCCGGGTTCGGAGTAGAGCGCGCGGTCCATTACAGGCTCTTGCCGACCTTCGGGAAGAAGTCGCGGGTGCTCGGCAGGTACAGCAGCACCACGAGGATCACCAGCAGCAGCGACGACACCACCGAGAAGATGCTGCGCACCAGCCCGAGCTGGAACACCAGCCCCAGCACCGCCAGCAGCGTGACCACCGAGCGGGCCGAGCGCGTGCCTTCGCGGGCCTTGTAGGCGAACAGCACCATGATCACGCCGAAGCACAGCGCGCCGACGAACAACGCCCACACCAGGGTGTTCGCGTTGGACTCGAGCTGCGCCATGTCGAGCTTGCGGCCCGGCGGCGTCGCCTTCACGGCCTGGTCCACGAGCTGCTGCTTGAAGAGGATCGTGACGACCTGACCGATGAGCAGCACCAGCGACGCGATGATGGTGAGGATGAAGGCGGCCCGCACCGGCCCCGGCGCGCCTTCTCGCTGCGGTTCGTCGTCGTTGTCCAGGTATGCGGGCATGGGCGGGAGGCCGGCGGGCAGCCCCTGCGATGAGGGGGGCGTGAACTGGCTCGGCGACGCGGTGACCCCGCCCGGTGCGGCGGTCTCGCGCGCGGCTGCGGGAGTTTCGTCCGCTGCCGTTGGGGCAGCCGTTTCAGGCGCGGGGTTTTCGTTTGCTTCCGGTGTTTGCGCAGCCGTTCCGGTTGCTGCCGTGCCGGGCGCGGGGCTTTTGTCCGCTGCCGCGTTCGCGGCCTCTTGCGCTGCCGTTTCCGGCGCAGTGTTCTCGGGCGCAGCGTTCTCCGGCGTAGCGGTTCCCTGCGAGGTGTCCTCTTGACCAGGGTTCTGCTTCGCGAGGTCGTCGCTGGTCAGCCCCGTGGGCTCGGCGGTGTTGTCGTCCTTCTCGGCCACTCGTGGACTCTAGCCCAGGCCGGGCTCAGTCGAGCCAGGCGGCGGCTTCGGTGGCCCAGTACGTGAGGATCAGGTCGGCGCCCGCGCGGCGGATCGACGTGAGCACTTCGAGGATCGTGCGCTCGCGCTCGAGCCAGCCGTTGGCCGCGGCGGCCTCGACCATCGCGTACTCACCCGAGATGTTGTAGGCGGCCACCGGCACCGGCGAGATGTCCGCCGCCGCCTTGATGACGTCCAAATAGGACAGTGCTGGCTTGACCATGATCATGTCGGCGCCCTCGCCGAGATCCAGCTCGATCTCGCGCAACGCTTCGCGCGCGTTGCCCAGGTCCTGCTGGTAGGTCTTGCGGTCGCCCTTGAGCTGCGAGTCGACAGCTTCGCGGAACGGACCGTAGAACGCGCTGGCGTACTTCGCCGAGTACGCCAGGATGGCCTTGTCGTTGTGGCCGACCTCGTCGAGCGCCCGGCGGATCACGCCGACCTGGCCGTCCATCATGCCGCTCGGCCCGAGCACGTGCGCACCCGCTTCCGCCTGCGCCACGGCCATTTCCGCGTAGATGCGCAGGGTCGCGTCGTTGTCCACCGCGCCGTCGGCGTCGAGCACGCCGCAGTGGCCGTGATCGGTGAACTCGTCGAGGCACGTGTCGGCCATCAGCACGGTCGCGTCACCGAGTTCCTGCCGCAGATCCCGCAGCGCGACGTTCAGGATCCCGTTCTCGTCGACGGCACCCGAGCCCTCGGCGTCACGCGTCTCCGGAATGCCGAACAGCATCAGCCCACCCACGCCGGCGTTCACCGCGTCGACCGCGGCCTTCCGCAGCGTGTCCCGGGTGTGCTGCACAACCCCCGGCATGCTCTGGATCGGCCGCGGCGCGTCGATCCCCTCCGCCACGAACATGGGCAGAATCAGCTGACGCGGGCGAAGCGTCGTTTCACCGACCAGCCTGCGCATGGCCGGCGTGGTACGGAGCCTGCGGGGTCGATGCTCGGGGAACACGCCGTTCACGGTACTCCGGCTCGTCACCCGGCATTTCGTGCGCCCTCGCGAAAAACCGGGTTCTGACAAGGTGTCTGGAAACCACGGCACCCACGACCGCGCCCCTTCAGCCGACCTCCTCGGCGAGCGAGCTCGCGCGTGCGAGCCTCCGATCGGTGGTGAGCACCGTGGTTTTGAGCTGAGCCGCGAGTTCGACGTAAAGCGCGTCGGTCAGCCGCAGATCGGCACGACGGGCCCAAGCGCCGGCCGCGAGATCGGCAACCGAGTGACGGGTGAGCGGCAACGTGGTCAGCGCACCCAGCCCGGTCTCGACCTCGGCCGTGGTCAGCTCGCCCGCGCGCTGCAGGCGGCCGAGCGCCGAGAGGACCTCTGCATCCAGATGCGCGGGAGCGTGCAACACGGTGCCCTTCAACCGCGACTTGGCCGCGTCGGCGTAGCTGGTTCCCGCGAGGAGATCAACGAGCACGGACGCGTCGAGCACGGCGATCTCGGCCGCCGGCTCAGTCATCGACCGAATCGCCCAGCTCAGCCTTGGCGTTGTCGAGCGCGGCCAGCACCGCACCGTGCGAAACCACACCGCGAGGTGTCGGCAGCGCATCGAGCCAGCTCTCGGTAGCCCGCCGCTGCAACGCATCGGCGAGCGCCGCCTGCACCAGCGCACTCACGTTGAGCTCGGCGGCCTTCGCCCGCTCAGCCAGATCGTCGGGAATGTAGACGTTCACCCTCGCCATACACATAATATACACACACCTGTGCGCGAAAACGGAAAAGGGCTCCTCCCCGAATTCCGGGGAGGAGCCCTTCAACAACCCATCAGGAGCGACGAGCCCGCTTCGCCTTGCGCGGCGGCGGCAGGGCGCCCTCCGCGCGGAGCCGGGCGGCGTGCTCGGCCAGGGCGTCCACCAGGTGGGGCACGTCGGCCTTCTCCGGCTGGACGTCGACGCGCAGGCCGAACTCCACGGCGGTCTCCGCGGTCTTCGGGCCGATGCACGCGACCAGGGTGCGCGTGTGCGGCTTGCCGGCGATGCCGACCAGGTTGCGCACCGTCGAGGACGAGGTGAAGCAGACCGCGTCGAAGCCGCCGGTCTTGATCATCTCGCGGGTCTCGGCGGGCGGCGGCGCGGCGCGGACCGTGCGGTAGGCCGTGACGTCGTCGATTTCCCAGCCGCGATCACGCAGGCCGGCCGACAGGGTCTCGGTGGCGATGTCGGCGCGCGGGAGAAGCACGCGGTCCACCGGGTCCAGCACGTCGTCGTACGGCGGGAACTCGGCGAGCAGACCCTCGGACGACTGCTCGCCCGACGGGATGAGCTCGGGGATGATGCCGAACGAGCGCACCTTGGCGGCCGTGGAGGCACCGACGCAGGCGATCTTCACGCCGGAGAACGCGCGGGCGTCGAGGCCGAACTCCTCGAACTTCTCCCACACCGCGCGCACCGCGTTGGTGGAGGTGAAGACGATCCACTGGTAGCGGCCGTCGACGAGGCCCTTCACCGAGCGTTCCATCTGCGCGGGGCTGCGCGGCGGCTCGACGGAGATCGTGGGCACCTCGTGCGAGGTGGCGCCGTGGCTGCGGAGGCGGTCGGCCATCTCGCCGGCCTGCTCCTTGGTGCGCGGCACCAGGACCTTCCAGCCGTAGAGCGCGCGCGACTCCCACCACGACAGCTTCGAGCGGTGGCCGGCGGCCTGGCCGATGGTCACGATCAGCGGGCCGACGAGCTCACCCGCGTCGTTGCCGAGCGTGGCGAGCGTGGAGTCGAGCGTGCGCTGCGTGTTGATGGTGCCGTTGGCGGTCACGGCGACGGGCGTGGACGGCGCCATGCCCTTCTCCGTGAGGCGGCTGGCGGCCTCGGCCAGGTGCGCCGAGGTGGCGTGCAGCACGAGCGGGCCGGGCTGGGCGGCCAGCGCCGCCCAGTCGACCTCGCCGCGCACGTCGACCTCGGTGTGGGTGCCGCCGAGGGCGACACCGGCGTAGGCCGGCACCGCGGCGCCGGGGGAAACGCCCGGGATCACCTCGAACACGGCGGAGGTGCGGGCCACGGCCTGCACCTCGTTCACCACGGCGGGGGTGGTCAGCGGGTCGCCGGCGACCAGGCGCAGCACGAGCCGCCCGGCCTTGGCCTCGGTGGTCAGGTCCTTGGACACGTCGGCGGGCTCGCCGACGGCGGGCCGGACCTCGGCGCCGGGGGCGGCGAGCGCGAGCACGGTGGCCGGCACGTCGGGATCGGTCACCACGACCTCGGCCTTGGCGAGCAGCTCCTGGGCGCGGACGGTGAGCAGCCCGGCGTCACCGGGGCCCGAGCCCACGAAGGCGACGCGCCCAGCGGTCTTGCGAGCGGGGGTCATCTCTGGCGTTTCTCCTGTCAGGCGGCCGGGTACGGCATCGGCCGCAGGTGTGTGGTGCTGGTCGTTCGGGTGCAGGTCGTTCGAGTGCTCGGCGGGTTGCGTCACTGGGCGGGGCCGGTCAGCAGCGCCCCGGCGCCCAAGTCGAGGAGCTCGGCGGCGAGTGCGCGGCCGAGCTGCTCCGCTTCGGTGAAGTCGCCGAGTGCGGAAGCCCGCAGCATGTCGACCGAACCGTTCTCGCCCGCCACGGCAGCGGTGCCGCGCAACGAGATGCGTTCCACGACCACGCCCTCGGCGTCGAGGTCCTCGACGATCTCGGCGAGCGCGCCCACGGGTGCGCTGCACCCCGCCTCGAGCGCGGCCAGCAGGGAACGCTCGGCCGTCACCGCGGCCCGCGTGCCCTCGTCGTCCAAACTGGACGTGAGCAGGTGCTCGACGTCCACGTCTTCGGCCCGGCACTCCACCGCCAGCGCCCCCTGCGCGGGAGCGGGCAGCATCTGGATCGGGTCGAGGGTCTCGGTGATCTCCCCCACCAGGCCGATCCGGGCCAGTCCGGCACGCGCGAGCACCACGGCATCGAGCTCGCCGTCGGTGACCTTGCGCATGCGGGTATCGATATTGCCTCGAATCGGCACGATTTCCAAACCGAGGCCCAGCGCGAGCAGCTGCGAGGTGCGCCGCGGGGCTCCCGTGCCCACCTTCGAGCCCGGCGGCAGCTCACCCAGGGTGAGGCCGTCGCGGGCGATCAGCGCGTCACGCGGGTCCTCGCGCGGCGGCACGGCCGCCAGCACGATGCCCTCGGCCGGAGCCGTGGGCAGGTCCTTGTACGAGTGCACGATCACGTCGATTTCCTTGCGCAGCAAGGCTTCCCGGAGCGCCGAGGTGAACACGCCGACGCCGATCTGCGGGATCGGCTTGCTCGACACGTCGCCGGGGGTGGTCACGCGGACGATCTCGACCTCGGCACCGGTGGCGCGGATCTTGTCGGCCACGGTCTCGGTCTGCGCGACGGCGAGCTTGCTGCCCCGCGTCCCGATGCGAATCACTCTGTTCACTGCTTACTTCTTCTCGATTTCTGGCGGCACGGAAGTGGGGCTCGCCACAGCCGCGGGGGCCTGCGGGTCGAGGCAGAACAGCTCGCGCAGCGCGTTGGCGTAGTCGGTGTCGGCCGTCTCGGCGGCCAGCTGCTTCACGCGCACGGTGGGCGCGTGCAGCAGTTTGTCGACGACACGGCGGACCGTGCGGCCGACCTCTTCACGAACCTGCGTGTCGAGGTCCGGGAGGCGGTTGTCCAGACGCAGCAGCTCCGCGTCGACCACTTCGGCCGCGCGGCGGCGCAGCGCGGTGACGGTGGGCGTGACCTCGGCGCTGCGCTGGCCGGCGAGGTAGTCGCGCACCTCGTCGAGCACGATGCCGTTGGCCTTGATCGTCTGGCGTTCGGTGGTGGGGGCGCCGGCGTCGCGCATGCGGCGCTGGATCGACTCGAGGTCGACCACGGTCACGTCAGCCAGCTCGGCCACGCCCGGGTCGACGTCCTTCGGCAGGCCGAGGTCGCACACCACGAGCGGGCGGCCGGCGCGGGCGGGCACGTGCTCGGCCAGGAACACGGCGTCCTGCGCGCCGGTGCACGACACGACGACGTCGGCCTTCGCCACGGCGTCCGCGAGCTCCGACAGCGGCACGGCACGCGCGGGCACACCCTCGATCGCCGTCTTCTCGGCCAGGCGTGCGGCCTTGGCCTCGGTGCGGTTGGCCACGGTGATGGCGCCGATGCCGGCCTTGCGCAGGTGCGAAGCGGCGAGCGCGCCCATCGACCCGGCACCGACGATCAGCGCGTGCTTGCCGGCCAGGCCGGCGACCTCGCCGGCGGCGGCCAGCGCCTCGGACACCACGGAGGCACCCAGCTGGTCGAGGCCCGTCTCGGAGTGCACGCGCTTGCCGACGCGCAGCGTCGTCTGGATCAGCTCGTGCAGCGTGCGCCCGACCGTGCCGGCCTCACGCGCGGTGGCGTAGGCCGAGCGGACCTGGCCGAGGATCTGCGTCTCGCCGACGACCATCGAGTCGAGCCCCGAGGACACGGAGAACAGGTGCTCGACGGCCGCGCCGGCGTAGTGCACGTAGAGGTTGTCGTAGAGCTCGGCCGGCTCCATGCCGGCCTGGCGGGCCAGCACGTCGGAGACGTCGTTGACGCCGCCGTGGAACGTCTCGACCACCGCGTAGACCTCGATGCGGTTGCACGTGGAGACCAGCATGGCCTCGCTCACGCTCTCGGCCTGCTGCAGGTCGTGAAGGACCTTGGTGACCGCTTCGGCGGGCACGGCGGCCCGTTCGAGCGTGGTCAGCTCCGCACTTCGGTGGGAGAGCCCGACCGCCAACACGCTCATCCGCGCACCACCATTCCAAGACCGCCGTCTGCCTGTCCGTTGCCGCCACTGCCATTGTCGATCGGCAGGCCGGCGTCGGGTAACCCGGTATTCCCCTGAATTGCCAGGGCGTCATCGGCACGGCGAGCCACGTGGAACGAGAGGATCTGCAATTCGACCGCCAGGTCGACCTTGCGGACCTCGATGTGCGCCGGCACCTGGAGCACCACCGGCGCGAAGTTCAGTATGCACTGGACGCCGCCCGCCACCAGCCTGTCGCAAACCGACTGCGCAGCGGTAGGAGGTGTGGCGATGATCCCGATGGAAATCTGCCGTTCGGAGCAGACGCGCGGGATGTCTTCCAGGTGCGAGACCGGCAATCCCCCTACGGGAACCCCGACCAGGTCGGGGTCGAGGTCGAACAACGCCTCGACGGGAAACCCGCGCCCGGGGAACCCGCCGTAGTTGGCCAGCGCGTGACCGAGATTACCGATCCCGACCACGGCGACGCGGTGCTGGCGGGTGAGGCCGAGGATGCGTTCGATCTGGCTGACCAGCACCTGCACCTCGTAACCGACCCCACGGGTGCCGTACGAGCCGAGGTAGGACAGGTCCTTGCGCAGCTTCGCGGAGTTCACGCCGGCCGACGCGGAGAGCTCTTCGCTCGACACGGTCGTGGCGCCCTGCTCGGCCATGCCGGACAGCACGCGCAGGTACACGGCAAGCCGCGCGACGGCCGCTTCCGGGATCTGCTTGGCCCGCACGGCGGTCTCGATGGCACCGTCGACCGCCGGCATCTCCGCCGTGGGCGCGTTGTCGGCGTCCGGCGCCGCACGCCGGGCCCGCCCGTTGGTCGCCCGCGTGGCCTTCACAGCGCGGCGGGGTGGGTCGGCGGGTGAATCGGCACCGCTGCGCCTCCCCCGCTGTGTCACCACGCCGGCCACTCCTCAAGATTTGGCAGTTTCCCTTGACCTCGCCACCGGCGTCCGGTTCAATGCCGGGATTTTCGCGGGGCGGGTCCCTACGGTAGTCCACTTGTGAACGCACGCACAAAGTCACTGGTCACCGACATGACGCGACGCACACCTGCGCCCGATCAGGTGACTCAGCGGCGGGTGGCCGAGGGTGTGGGGTTCGGGTGGGGAAGATCGTCTTCGCTGTTGCCCGCGTTTCGGAGGTTGTGCGCGCTGATGGCCATCCACTGGATCCGGTTCGTGATCACCCCGGCCGTCGGTCTCGCACTGGTCGCCACCGCCTGCTCGCCCGGCAGCGCGACCACGAAACGACTCGGCACCGGCGACGTCTGCGGGCTCCTCAGCACCACCGACCTGTCGGCGGTGGTCGGCTCGCCGGTGAACCCGCCTCAGGGCAGCGGCGCGCAGTGCCAGTACTCGAGCGCGAACCAGGTGCTCACTTCCGTTTCCCGCGGCGAGCCGGCCGCGCGCGACGGCGTAGCGACGACCGTCGCAGGTATTCCGGCTTCACGCGCGGAAGTCGCGAGTGGCGATGGCTGCGTGGTCGATGTGATGCTCACGGACGACCCGGAGCAGCTGTTTTCGGTCTCGGCGTTGCTCGGGCCCGCCGCTCCAGCCGGGACGAAGGCGTGCGATCTCACGGAGAAGATCGCCGGGCGGATCGTGCCGAAACTGCCCAGCTGAGCCGCCCGCTGGATCAGCCGGCAGAAAGTGCCCGACGCCGGCTGGACCGACGGCGGAAACTGCCGGGCTGAGCCGGAGCTGCGCCGGTGAGCCAGCCGGGCGGAGCCGTGCCGCGCTGGACCACAGTGGGGAGCCGGCCGCGGCTCAGGCGCTCACCATCACCGAATGCCACCCCGAAGCCCCATCCGGCACCGGCTCCGCCGCCTGGTCCGTCTGCGTGTACCCCGACTGGTCCGTCGCCCGCACCGTCACCGCGTGGCTGCCCGGCGCCACCGCCAGGTCGGTCCACCACATGCGCCACGTGTCCTTGTTGACCTCGGTCGACAGGGTGGTCGGCTGCCAGGGGCCCTGGTCCACGCGCACCTCGACCTTGGCGATGCCGATGTGCTGGGCCCAGGCGGTGCCGGCGACGCGGAGCTTGCCCGAGGTCACCTTCGCGGTGTCGATGCGCGATTCGGTCTTGATCGGGGCCTGTTCGGCCCAGCCGCGCTGCAGCCAATAGGACTGGCGGTCGTCCCACTTGGCGAACTCCAGGTCGGTGACCCACTTCGTCGCCGAGACGTAGCCGTAGAGGCCGGGGATCACGATGCGCGCCGGGAAGCCGTGTTCGACGGGCAGCGGTTCGCCGTTCATGCCGATGGCGAGCATGGCGCCGCGGGTGGGGTCGAGGGCGATCTTGGCCGGGGTGCTGCAGGTGAAGCCGTCGATGCTGGTCGCGTACATCTGTTCGGCGCCCGCCTGCACGCCGGCCGCGTCGAGGAGGTCGACGAGGTCGATGCCGATGAACTTGGCCGTGGAGATGAGGTCGCCGCCGACCTCGTTCGACACGCAGGTGAGGGTGACCTCGCGTTCCACCAGGGGGCGGGAGCGGATGTCGTTGTAGGAGAACGTGACCTCACGGTTCACGAGGCCGTGGATCTTCAGGCTCCACTCCTCGGTGCGCACCTGCGGCACCACGAACGCCGTGTCGATGCGGTAGAAGTCCGCGTTCGGCGTGATGAACGGCGGCGAGCCCAGCTTCGCGAAATCGGCGTCGGGCGGCAGCGGCGGGGCCTTGCGCGCGGCCACGAGCGGGCCGACGGCCGAGCGGGACTGGTCGGCGCTGCCGGTGGCCGAGATCGCCTGCCCGGCCACGGCCGCGACGCCCGCGCCGGCCGCCACGCCGAGGCCGCGCGTGAGCACCTGCCGGCGCGTCGGGCCCTTCGGGGGACGCGCCTCGTCGAACGCCGGCGGCAGCGCGTAGTGGTGCAGCCAGGTGAACACGAACGCCGACGCGGCCAGCGAAACCACCGGCGCCAGCAGCGCGAGCTGCCCGACGTCCGTGCGCTCGTACACGGCCGCGACGCCGGCGATGCCGAGCAGCACCACCACGATCTGCCCGCCCCGCGGCGTGCGGCGCGAAAGCTGCCCGGCGAGCAGCGCGAACAGCACCAGCACCACGGCGAGGCCGATCTTCAGCACGGTCTTGTCGGCCGTGCCCAGCGTCTGCTCGGCCCAGACCACGACCGCGTGCGGGCTGTGCGCGATCACGAAGTCGGCGACGGCCACGAACGGCGACGCGTTGTAGCCGACGAAGCCGGCGATGAGATGCCCCACGCCCAATGCGGTGATCAGGGCGGCCAGCCCGAGCACCGAGGCGACGAGCAGCGACAACCGTCGCGGCTCCGGGGGTTTCACGACCTGCGGGGCTTCCTTCAACGCGCTCACCCCACCATCTTCGGCGGCTCCGGGGCCCGCGACGACCGGCAAGCCTTACAGCTTGATTACCGCACCGGACGATCCGGGCACGGGTCTCGACAGCGATCCCGAGAGTGTTGCGGAAAACACGGCCCCGGCGGTGAACCCGGCCCGCCGCGTCAGGCCAGCGCCTTGCGGAACCGCTCTTCCTCCACGCGCCAATAACCGTGTTCGGCGCCGTCGATGAGGATCACCGGCACCTGGTCGCCGTACTCGGCCCGCCATTCGGCGTCGCTGTCCACGTCCGCGAGCTCCCACGGCACGTCGAGCTCACCGCAAATGCGCGCGACGTCGGCCTCGGCCACCTCGCAGAGGTGGCAGCCGGCGCGCGTCATCACCGTCACCTGATGCACCACCGCAGTCTAAGGGCGTCAGCGCAGCTTGAGCCGCCGCAGCTTGCCCGTGGCCGAGTGCGGCAATGTCTCCGCGAACTCGACGAGGTGCGGCACCTTGTACCCGGCCAGGTTCGCCGCGCACTGGTCACTCACCTGCTGTTCCGACAGCGCCGCGCCCTCGGCCGGCACCACCACGGCCTTCACGGCCTCGCCGCTGCGTTCGTCGACCACCCCGACCACCGCGACCTCGGCCACGCCCGGCAGCCGCGAGATCACGTCCTCGACCTCGTGCGGGTACACGTTGAAGCCGTTCACGATGATCAGGTCGTTGGCGCGGTCGACGAGGTGCAGGTCGCCGTCGAGGTCGAGGTAGCCGACGTCGCCGGTGCGGAACCAGCCCTCGGCGTCGGGGCCGTGGTCGCCGTCGGGCCAGTAGCCGGAGAACAGGTTGGCGCCGCGGATCGAGACCAGGCCGGTGTCGCCGCCGGACTCGAAGACGTCGGCGACGTCGTCCGGGTCGAGCGGCACGCCTTCCTCGGTGCCGTCGCTGTCCACCAGCCGCAGCTCGATCCCGGGCAACGGGCGGCCGACCGAGCCGGGCTTCGGGTAGCCGGTGACCAGCGTGGACGTGACCACGGGCGCGCATTCGGTGAGGCCGTAGCCCTCGTACACGTCGTGGCCGGTGGCCTCGCGGATCGCCGTGAGCACCCGGGGGTGCAGCGGCGCGGCGCCCGAGGTCATCATGCGCACGGTCGCCAGGCCGCGCGCCAGCTCCTCGGCGCCGAGCGCGGCGAACTCGGTGTACATCGTGGGCACGCCGACGATCGACGTCACGCGGTGTTCGGCGCAGTCGTCCAGCGTCCGCGCCGGCTCGAAGCGCTCGGACAGCACCAGCGTCGCGCCCACCGACGTGGCCTGCAGCAGGCCCGGCCCGAGGCCGTAGACGTGGAACAGCGGGATCGACACGAGCACGCGGTCCTCGCGCACCAGCACGCCCTCGACGTGGCTGAGCTGCTCGAGGTTCGCCAGCAGCGCGCGGTGCGACAGCAGCACGCCGCGCGGCGGGCCGGTGGTGCCCGAGGTGTAGGAGATCACCGCGATGTCCTCGCCGCCCCGGCCGAGGTCCACGGGGTCGCCCCCGGCTTCGCCGCGCGGGGACAGGGCGGTGCAGCCGTCGGGAAGCTCGTCGTCGCCTCGCTGGATCACCAGCCCGGCTTCGCAGTGCCCGATGAGGTGCTCCAACTCCGGGGCGGGCGCCTGCGGCGACAGCGGCACAGCGACCGCGCCGGCTCGCAGCACACCGAAGAGGGCGACCGCGAAATCGGCCGACGTCGGCAGGCGCAGCACCACCCGGTCACCGGGTCCGACGCCGGCTTCGACGAGCCGCCGTGCCTGCGCGTGGGCCGCCTCGTCGAGCTCCCGCCAGGTGAGCGTGGCTCCGGTGCCGGTCTCGGTCACGGCCGGTTCGTCGGCCCATCTCGCCGCGGCGTCGGTGAGCAGCTGCGCGACACCCTTCACCCGGGCCCCCTTCCTGCTGTAGCCCTTTTGTCATCTTGTCACCCGTAATGGGGATGCCGCGCGATCGTCGCACCTCCGGTACCGCGGGACCTCTACCTACTTCGCGGTAACTACACGTATGCTGCACTGCGTCGCCGGGTGGCGTTGATCACTACCGGGTGACGCGAGAGAGGGAGTCGCCGTGACGAACTTGCTGGTCCGCACCGTTTCCACGGTCGCGGCGCAGGCAACGCGGCCCGCTCCTGCTCGCGGCGGCGTCGCCCACCACGGAGGCCGCTCGCCCGGCCTTCGGACCGCAGGAGGTGCCGCCCTGTGACGCTGCCTACCGCCGCGAACCGCGGCCCCGTGGTGATGTTCGCCGAACGCGCGTTCGGCCGGCCCGCCGCCGTGCCGCTCACCCGCCCGACCGAGGCCGCGCCGGCGGCCGATCCCGCCGAGGCCCTGAAGGCCGAGGCGTGGGACCTCGTGCGCGCGGCGCAGGAAGGCGACTCCTCGGCGTTCGGAAAGCTCTACGACCGGTACGTGGACGTCGTCTACCGCTACGCGCTGTTCCGCCTCGGCGACCGCCAGCTGGCCGAGGACGTGACGAGCGAGACGTTCCTGCGCGCGCTGCGCCGGATCACGTCGGTGAGCTACCAGGGCCGCGACGTCGGCGCGTGGTTCGTCACGATCGCGCGCAACCTGATCCTCGACCACGTGAAGTCGAGCCGCTTCCGCCTCGAGGTGGTCACCGACGAGGTGAGCGAACCCCGCACGGCACCGGTTTCGTCCGTCGGGCCCGCGGTGCAAGCCGGGCCGGAACAGCAGGCCATCGCGGGCGCCACCCGCGCGGAGCTGCTGCGGTGCGTCGCCGAGCTCGGCGAGGACCAGCGCGAGTGCATCGTGCTGCGGTTCCTGCAGGGGCTCTCGGTCGCGGAGACGGCCGAGGTGATGCGCCGCAACGAGGGCGCGATCAAGGCGCTGCAGCACCGCGCGGTGCGCCGGTTGGCGCAGTTGCTGCCCACCGGGTTGCGCTGACTTTTTTCACGTCTTGGCGCGAGCCGTAACTTCTGGGTCTTCTTAATCGTTTCTCCACGCAGACCGGCGGTCAGGGCCGGGGCTGGTGAAGCTTGTGGAGACGGAGCAGCACCGTGGGCGTGCCCGGGTGGTTTTCGCGGGATCGAGCCGAGAGCGAGCGGTTCGATCACGCGCTCGACCCGTCCCCCGTGAAGCGGGACGACGAGTTCGCCGACGAGCTGGCCGTGGTCGCCGCGCTGCGCTCCCTGGGCGAGGCGGGCGCGCCGGACGTCGAAACGCGCGAGCGGATCCGGGCGGAGATCGAGGGCCGGCTCGGCGAGCCCGTGGTGCGGCGGCGCCGCAAGCCGCGGATGGCCGATCTCGTGGCGGCGGGCATCGCGCTCGTGCTCGGGCTGACCGGGCTCACGCTCCTGCTCTCGCGCAACGCCGTGCCCGGCGACGCGCTGTACGAGGTGAAGCGCGCGGGCGAGGAGACGGCGCTGGGGCTCACGTTCGGCGACGAGGCCAAGGCTCGCAAGCACCTGGAGTTCGCGTCGAACCGCGTGAGCGAGCTGGCGCAGATGACGGACGCTGCGCCGGCCGCCTACCGCACGGCGCTCGGCGACTTCGGCAGCGACGTGCGCGCGGGCGTCACCGCGCTGACCGCGCTGGCGACCGGCGGCAGTGGCCGCACACAGCTTTCGGACCTGGAGTCGTGGACGAAGGAGCAGGAGCGGCTGCTGGCAGCCGAGCAGCCGCGGATCCCCACGGCGGCGCGCGCGGACCTGTCGGGCGCGCGCGGGCTGCTCACCCGCGTGCAGGAGCGCACGACGGCGCTGGTGTCGCGGCTCGACTGCTACGAGATCACCACCGGCACCTCCGACGAGCTCGGCCTCATCCCGGCGCGCGGCTTGTGCACGCAGCAGCCCGCGCAGCCCGGCGGGTCCGGATCGGCGTCGACCAACCCGTCTCCCACTTCGCCGCCCCCTACGGCACCGGAGGGCGGGGTGCCGCCGGCGACCGGGCCGTCGTCGCCGCCGGACCTGGCCGTGTCGAGCACCCCGACGCCGACGTCGAGCGGCAGCGCCACCACGCCGCCGCCGGTGTTCCCGCCGCCGATCACCGCGCCCACCACGCCGCGGCTGCCGACGACGAGCCCGCCACCGCCGCTGATCTCGATCCCGCCGCTGCTCCCGGGCCTGCCGCCCATCGTCATCGGCTGATCACGGCGCGCGCCGGCAACCCCTGATCGAGGCCCTCGCCACACCTCCAACGGGTGAGTCGCGTGGTCGCTACGCTGTGCGTCAGGACCCGGCCGTTTCCGGCCGCCGGGACGTGCCCGAACGTGGAGGCGGTGTGCGTGTCAGCTTGGCGTGGCAAGGATAAGAGTCAGGAGCTCGAACGGCTCGCCACGATCGCGGGGGAGGCTTCCGCCGAGGCGGCCAGCACCACCGCGAACGCCCAGCCGGCCGTGCCCCCGGCGCCGCCGGACCTGACCGCGGCCGCGTTCTTCGACGTGGACAACACCATGATGATGGGCGCGTCGATCTTCTACTTCGCCCGCGGTCTCGCCGCGCGCAAGTTCTTCACCTCCGCCGACCTCGCCGGTTTCGTGTGGCAGCAGGTGAAATTCCGCCTCGGCGGGCGTGAGAACAAGGAAGACATCAAGTCCCACCGCGAACGCGCACTGTCCTTTGTGGCCGGTCGCACCGTCGAGGAACTCACCAGCATCAGCGAAGAGATCTACGACGAGCTCATGGCCGACAAGATCTGGTCCGGCACCCGCGCCCTGGCCCAGATGCACCTCGACGCGGGCCAGCGCGTGTGGCTGGTCACCGCCACGCCCATCGAGCTCGCCGGGATCATCTCCCGCCGCCTCGGCCTCACGGGCGCGCTGGGCACCGTCGCCGAAACCCAGGACGGCGTGTACACCGGCCGCCTGGTCGGCGACCTCCTGCACGGCCGCGCGAAGGCCCACGCCGTGCGCGCGCTCGCCTCGCGCGAAGGTCTGAACCTCAAACGCTGCACGGCCTACTCCGACTCCCAGAACGACGTACCCATGCTCTCGGCCGTGGGCACCGCCGTGGCCGTGAACCCGGATTCGGGCCTGCGCGACGTGGCCCGCGCCCGCGGCTGGGAGATCCGCGACTTCCGCACCGGCCGCAAGGCGGCGAAGATCGGCGTGCCGTCGGTGCTGGGCGCCGGCGCGCTGGCGGGCGCGGTGGCGGCGGGGATGGCGTACCGGCGCCGCTGACCTATCCGCGGCGTTGACCTACTCGCGCCGTTGACCTACTCGCGCCGCTGACCTACCCGCGGAAGACGCTCTTCCGCTGCGCCAACCGCCGGTACAGCGTGTGCTGGATCGACTCCCGCACCTGGTCGGTGAGCGTGAAGACCAGCATCGGGTCGTCCACCGCGTCCGGGCTGTACTCGTCGGTGCGGATGGGCTCGCCGAACTCGATGGTCCACTTGGTCGGCAGCGGCACCGCGCCGAGGGCGCCCAGGAGCGGGAAGAACGGCGTGACCGGGAAGTACGGCAGGCCGAGCACCCGGGCGAGCACGCGGATGTCGCCGAGCTTGGGGTACGTCTCCTCCGCGCCGACGACCGAGACCGGGATGATCGGCACGCCCGTGCGCATCGCGGCGGTGACGAAGCCGCCGCGGCCGAAGCGCTGGAGCTTGTAGCGCGCGGAGAACGGTTTGCCGATGCCCTTGAAGCCCTCCGGCCACACACCGACGAGCTCGCCGTCCTCCAGCAGCCGTTCGGCGTCGGCGGTGCAGGCCAGCGTCTGGCCCGACTTGCGGGCGAACGAACCGATCAACGGCAGCTTGAACACGAGGTCCGCGCCGAGGCCGCGCAGGTGCCGGCCACCCGTCTCGTCGTGCACGGCGACGGCGGTCATCAGCGCGTCGAGCGGCAAGGTGCCCGAGTGGTTCGACACGAGCAGTGCACCACCGGCGGTGGGCAGGTTCTCGACGCCGAACGTGTCGACGCGGAACCACTTCTGGTACAGCGCGCGCAGCGGCGGCAGCACGAGGGTTTCGGTGAGCTCGGCGTCGAACCCGAACTCGTCGACGGTGTAGTCGCCCGTGAGCCGGTGGCGCAGGAAGGTGAGCGCCGAGCGCACGTCGTCGGACAGCAGCTCGGGCTCGGCCGGCGCCGAGGCCGGCGTGGCGGTGGTGGCCGGGAAAGCCACCACCGGTGCCTCGGAGGGAGCCGCGGACGGCGGAGTGGCCGGCGGCGAAACCCGCCCCCCACCGTGCAGCGGGATGACCTGAGCCTCGGCTCCGTTCACGGTGTGCGCCTCACTTCCGGTCGCGGGGCTCATCGGCCGGCCTGCCCGGTCGCGGCGGCCACGAGCACCTTGCCGGCCACCGAGGCCAGCCGGGCGCCGTCGAACACCGGGCGCAGGCCGCGGCCCGCGACGTAGTCGTCGAACGCCTCGCGGGTGGTGAAGCGAGGCTGGTAGCCGAAGTCCTTCTTGAGCTTGGTGATGTCCACGACCCGGCCGAAGTTCAGCAGCCGGACCTGGTCGGCCGAGAAGTCGACCACCCGCGCGCCCCGCAGCACCTTGCCGACCGAGGGCACCACGGCGCTCGGCATCGGCAGCCCCACCCGGCCCGCGCGGCGGATCGCCTGCGACAGCCCGAGTACCCCTTCCGAGGCGACGTTGAACACGCCCGGCTTGTCGTACGCCACGGCCTGCTCCAGCACGCCCAGCGCGTCGGCCGAGTGCAGCAGCTGGATCCGCGCGTCGTAGCCGAAGACGGTGGGCACGACCGGCAGCGAGAAGTAGCGCGAGAGCACCGTGTCGACGTCCGGGCCGATGATGTTGGCGAAGCGCAGCAGCGTGACCGTGATGTCGGGCCGGCGCCGGGCGAGGCCGCGCACGTAACCCTCCACCTCCACGGCGTCCTTCGCGTAGCCGCTGGACGAGGCCGGGATCAGCTCCGAGTCCTCCGTGAACACGGCCTGCGAACGCGCTCCGGCGCCGTACACGGCGGCAGTGGACTTGACCACGAGCTTGCGCACCTTCGGCGACCGCTGGCAGGCGGCCAGCAGCCGCATCGTGCCGATCACGTTGAGTTCCTTCACCGCGGCGCGACGGCTCGGGCCGGCCGGGTGGGTCAGGCACGCGGTGTGGACCACCGTGTCCACCCCGGCGCTGCTGATCACCTTGGCGATCAGCGGGTTGCGGATGTCGGCGCGCACGAACTCGGCGTGGCCCATCCGCTGCAGCACGTCTTTCGCAGGCGGCGCGGTGTCGACGCCGATCACGCGCTCGAAGGCCGGATCGGTACCGAGGCGGGCGAGCAGCTTCCCGCCAAGGTCTCCGGCGACCCCGGTCACGAGCACGATGTTCGACGGCATGGGACTCCCTGTGCGGCTGGGCTGTTCGGCTGGACGAGAGGGGGTGGACGATCACCCGAAGTGCACGAGCCTGCACTCATTGAAGGCACTCACTGAAGCATCGCGCTGACGCCCCACTGATGTTACCGGCGCCCGGGAGCACTCTGACCAGGTCTTACTTCGTATTTACAGCCCGACCCGCAAATTGCGGTCCTCGCCTCACTCGATCGGGGGAGGCAGCCCACAACATGGACGTGGCCCGTCCAGAGACTGGACGGGCCACGGTCGCTTCAGTCGCGAGACCGGATCACTTGCCGGCCTTACGACGCTGCACTCGCGTGCGGCGAAGCAGCTTGCGGTGCTTCTTCTTCGACATGCGCTTGCGGCGCTTCTTGATCACGGAACCCATGGGCGCTCCTCTTTAGTCGTCGGTCACGCTGCCCGGCGCAGCGTCCAACGGGTGGAGCGCACAGGCACGAGCGGTTTACCAGGTTACCCGCGTGCCGAGGCGGGCCGGTCGGCGGGCATGGCTGAGCGCATGCCCGGCGACCGGCCAGACCCCGCCCGACCGCCGCCCTTCACGGAGCGACGCGCCGCACTGAGCTGCTATCCGACGTCGAAGTAGGCACCCTGCAGGTACTCGTGCACAGCCTTCTCCGGGACCCGGAACGACTTGCCCACTCTCACAGCAGGAAGCTCGCCCGAGTGCACCAGGCGGTACACGGTCATCTTCGAGACCCGCATCAGCGTCGCCACCTCGGCGACCGTTAGGAACTGGACCTGCCCGACCGAGGGCAAATCCTCCTTCTTGTTCGGCGACATGTTTACCGCGTCCTTAGACACGTGTCGCGCCACGAGGCTTCCCCACCTGTGGTATCGACACGCACGTGCTCTACCAGAGGGTAGCGGGACACGTGGGACTCGTGCGACGCCTGTCACGCGGATGGGCCCCTACCAGCGGGTTTTCGACGCCGGGTTGACCCGGTCCGGTCCTGTTTGCCGGATTTGTCAGTCCTCGTGCGCGCGGCCGAGCTCTTCCGAACGGTCCCGCGCGGCCTCGATCGCGTCCAGCAGCGCCGCCCGCACGCCGTGCTTCTCGAGCTCGCGGATCGCGTTGATGGTGGTGCCCGCCGGCGAGGTGACGGCCTCGCGCAGCAGCACGGGGTGGTCCTTGCCCTCGGCGAGCATCTTCGCGGCGCCCACCGCCGACTGGATGATCAGCTGCCCCGCGAGCGCGCGCGGAAGGCCGAGCAGGATGCCGGCGTCGATCATCGCCTCGACCAGGTAGAAGAAGTAGGCCGGTCCCGACCCTGAGAGGGCCGTGACGGCGTCCTGCTGCGACTCGGGCACCTCCACGACCTGGCCGACGTGCGAGAGCAGCTCGCGCACCGTGGACAGGTGCTCGGCGGTGGCGTAGCGGCCGGCCGACATCGCGCTCATGGCCTCGCCGACCAGCATCGGCGTGTTCGGCATCACCCGAACCACCGGCACGCCCTCGGCCAGCCGCCGCTCGTACAGCGCCGTCGGCAGCCCCGCGCACAGCGAAACCACCAGCGAGGACGCGCCGAGCAGCGGCGCCAGCTCAGCCAGCACCGGCTCGATGTCCTGCGGCTTCACGGCCACCACGAGCACGTCCGCGCGCTTGGCGGCGTCCTCCACGGTGGCCGCGCGCATGCCCGGGTAGCGCTCCTCGAGCTCGCGCACGCGACCCTCGTAGCGCTCGGTGAAGAGCAGGTCGCCGGGGGCGTGGCCCCCGTGGAGCAGCCCCGACAGGAGGGCTTCGCCGATCTTCCCCGCGCCCAGCACCGCAATCACACTCATGCGAGCCAGCGTGCCAAACGCCCGTCAGGCTCCCGGTGCCGGGGCGAGCGCGAGCTGGCGCGCCTGCGCCACGAGCCGGCCCTGCGAGTCGACCACGGTCGCGTCGGAGTCGAACCAGGCCTCGTGCACCGAACGCGATTCGACCAGGATGCGCAGCCAGCCCGGGGCCGGGCGAGTGCGCAGGAGCGCCGTGAGCTGCACCGTGGGCGCCCAGCCGACCCGGCCGAGGTTCGCCACCACCGGCGGGTTGAGGTCGCCGGCGAGGAGTGCGAAGTAGACATCGCCGACGCCGTCTCGCGGCCGTACCCACAACTTCAGCCGCGGCGGATCACCGGCCCGCCCGGCGAGGTAGCCCGCCGTGGCCGGATCCACGCGCACCTCGCAGCTCGCCGAGAGGTTGAACACGCCCTCGGACGTCTCGCCGCCGAGCGGCACCGCACCCGAAGGCGGTTCGGCCGGCAAGTGCGGCACGTCACTCCAGTCCGGCCGGCGCATCGGCAGCCGCCCGGTCGTCACGCGCGCCTCCACGCAGCTGCGCCCGCGCTGCTCCAGCCGCACCGCGACCACCGACGCGCGGCGGCCCACCTTGCGCACGTCGGTGCGCAGCAGCACCGGACCCAGCGCCGGCGCGTGCAGGAACTCCGCGCTGACCACCAGCGGATCGACCGTGGGTTCGCCGCGCTCGGCCAGCACCGCCGTGGCGGCCTTGGCGAGCAGGGCCAGGAGGAACCCGCCGTGGGGGTGGTTCGCGATCGCCCAATCCGCTCTCAGCGTGGCCGTGAAGGTGCCGTCCCCGAGGGAGCGGACCGCGGTGGCCGCGTCGAACGCCGTCGCCGTGTGTTCGGCCCGGCTCACCAGCGGCCGGCCACGGCGGGGCGTGTGGCGGAGAAAGTCAACGATCGCAACGAGTTCACGGTCGGCACTTTACGTGTCGATGAGCCGGATGAGGGTGTCCCGGGGCCCGGGACCGCCCGGACAGCCGATCATGCTAACGACCAGGTCACTGTCCGAGGTGCAACCGGGCGAACAGCAACGCCTCCGCCAGCGCCCGCGCCCGTTCGGCGGTGGTCACGGCGTGGCGCGTGTTCACCTCGAGCACGACCTGGCCGGCGAACGCGTCGCTGACCAGCTTTTCCAGCAGCTCCGCGCACGGCTGATCGCCGTGGCCGGGGATCAGGTGCTCGTCCTTCGGCACGCCGGTGCCGTCGGCGAGATGCACGTGGCTCAGGCCCGCGCCCATCCGCTCGGCCAGCTGCAGCGCGTCCATCCGCGCGGCGGCGCTGTGGGAAAGATCAAGCGTGTAGTGCCGGAACCCGACGTCCGTGGGGTCGATCGAGGGCCGGAACGCGGACACCCGGGCGTTGCGCGACCCACCTGGCGGGCGCACCTTGAACATGTTCTCCACGGCGATCTCGATGCCGCTGGCGTCTTCCAGCTCGTCGACGAGGTCGCCGAAGGCGTCGCCATAACGACGTTGCCAGCGGAACGGCGGGTGGACCACCACGGTGCGGGCGCCCAGCTCCGCCGCCGCTTGCACGGACTTGCGCAGCCGGACCTCGGGGTCTGGGGACCAGATCCGCTGCGTGATCAGGAGCGAGGGTGAGTGGATCGAGAGGATCGGGACGCCGGTGCGTTTCGACCAGCGGCGCACGGCGGCGACGTCCTGGCTGATGGGGTCGGCCCAGACCATGACCTCGACGCCGTCGTAGCCGAGCTCTGCCGCGAGTTCGAACGCTGCGCCTGCGCGTAGTGGCCAGACTGATGCGGTGCTCAATCCCACGGGGATCTCAGGCGCGCTCACGGGGGACATCCTGCCGTGTTGGGATTTGGGGGGAAACAGGGTCCTTGTGGGTGGGGTTGGTGGTCGCGGGGTTGGTGGTCGCGGGGCGGGTTGCGGGGTGGGTCCTCGCGGGGCGAGTTGCGCTGCGGGTCCTCGCGGGGCGAGTTGCGGTGCGGGTCCTCGCGGGGCGAGTTGCGGGTGAGTCCGCGCGGGGCGAGTTGCGCGGTGAGTCCTCGCGGGGCGAGGCGCCTGGGTGAGGGTGTGCGGTGCGGTCCTCGCAGGGCGGGTCGCGTTGGTGATGCACCCCGAAGCTGGATTGTGTTGACGGCCGGAGAACCGTTGTCAAGGCGGGAAAGCGTGCCTTGACAACGGCTCGCCGACCGCAAAGAGGCTTCGGATCGGGGTGCCGGGAGGGGGCTGGGTGCATCGCCTGTTGGTGAGGTCGGTGCGGTTGGGGAGGTGGTGGTCCGCTGCGGTTGTGCAGGTGGCGGTCGGCGGCGGTTGTGCACGTGGCGGTCCGCTGCGGTTGTGTGGGGCTTGGCTTCAAAGCAAGAACTCCCGGACCGCTGAGCGGACCGGGAGTTCCTGTGATCGGGTGGAGTTAGCGGCCGACCAGCAGTAATGCGGCTGGGGAGACCGTGACGACCAGGCCGACCAGGATGGCCAGCAGGGTGGTTTGCAGGTCTTCGGCGCGGCGGATCTTTCGGACGATCCACACCAGGGCCACGATCACCAGGAGGGCGCCGATGAGGGCGGCCGGGGCGAGGTTGACCCAGAGCCAGTTGAAGCCGAGCCAGACGGCGGCGCCGCCGACGACGCCGAGGGCGAGTTGGCCCGCGAGGGTGAGCCACTGCTTGCCCGGGGAGCCCTCGAGGACCGGTTCGGCGGGAGCCGCCGCGGCGGCGGGGGCGTCTTCGGCGACGTCGTCGTCGTAGTCGTCCTCGTAGTCGCCGCCCTGGTCGTAGCCGTAGTCGCGGTCGTCGAAGTCCGGGGAGCCCGGCTGGTCGAACTCGCGCTCGTACTCGGACAGGTCGTCGGCCTGGGGGCCGCCCGGGGCGAACGGCATGGGGGCCGGGTAGCCCGCGGTGGGCGGGCCCGCGTCGAAGTCGGCCGGGGCGGCCATGGTGGGCGGGCCGCCGTCGTCGTAGTCGCCCTCGGGGGCGTACGGCTCGGCGTAGTCGTCGTCGGCCGCGTAGTCCTCGTCGGCGTAACCGTCGGCGGGGGCGCCCGGCACGACCGGCATCACGCCGATCTCGGTGTCCTCGAGCTGTTCCTGCTGGCGGCGCTTGCGCCACCCGGCCAGGCCCGGCGGCTGTGCAGGCGGTCCACCAGGTCCACCAGGTCCGCCGGGGCCACCAGGACCACCCGGGCCACCCGGGCCAGGAGCACCGGGGCCACCCGGCGCACCGGGCCCTCCAGGGGCCTCGAGCGCGTCCGGCGGCAGGCCGGCCACGGCGTCGAACTGCTCGGTGTGCGGGTCCTGCTGCGGCGCGGGACGGCGGGCCGGACCCCGGCGCGGGCGCTGCGGCGCCCCGGCGGGGAAGCTGCCGCTCGCCATCGGCGGCTCGGGCACGTCGGCGTCGGGCGTGCCGTCGAGGCCGTCGAGCCGCGACGACAGGGTGCCGCCCGGCGGCGGGCCCGGGCGACGGCGCACCGGCGGCACCTGGCCGCGGGTCTCGTCGCCGGCCGGCGGAGGCGGCACGGGCTGCTGGCGCGTGGGCCGGCCACGCGGCGGCACCGGCATCTGGCCGCTCTCCTGCGGCGGGGCCGGCGGGCGCACGAACTGGCTCGACTCGGGTGACGGCGCGGGCGGCACCGGCAGCTGCGCGGACTCCTGCGGCGGCGCCGGGGGACGCACGAACTGGCCCGACTCCGGCGGCCGGTTGTAGCCGGTCTCCTGCGGGCGGGCGAACTGGCCGCTTTCCTGCGGCGGCGCGGGCGGACGCGCGAACTGGCCCGACTCGGGCGCGGCGGGCGGCCGCACGAACCCGGAGTCCTGCTGGCCGTTCACGGGCCGCACGGTGCGCGTGGGCGGGCCTGGCGGCACGGGTGGGGCGGGCGGCACCGGGCGCTGCAGCGGGCCGGACTCCTGCGGCACCGCACGCGGCGCGGGGGCCGCGGGGCCGTCGGACCGACGCCGGCCACCGGCCGGGCGCGAAGGCGGCGGCGGAGTGCCACCGTCGCCGGTCACGCGGTCGATGATCGCCTGCGGCGCGGTGTCGCTCACGCCCGCGGCGCGGCGGCCGCTCTCCGGAGCCGGTTGCTGCTGCTCCGGGGCTTCGTCGTCTTCCGCTGCGCGACGCCTGCGCCGCCGTGAGCCTTCGACCTGCTGCCCGTGCTGGGCGAGCAGTTCGGCCACGGTCTTCTGGGGCGGGGCGCCGTTCTCGTCGGTCATACCGTGCTGTCCAAAGCGCGCTCGGGGTTGGCCACGGCACGTGCCGGCGGCCGGACGCAGGCGGCGCCGCGCGCGCTGAACACCGTGCTGTGCATGTCCGTCACCTCTTCACCGTGCCTGTTTTCCTTCACCGAAGTCCAGTCCGCTGCTGTCACCGGTCCTCCCCGTTCGCCGAAACGCCGGTGAGGGCGGTGCCAGTTTCGTCCGCGCCGTTGGAATGGTCCAGCCGTCGCAGGATGACACCCTCTCGCAGCGCCCACGGGCAAATCTCGAGTTCCGAGAGAGAAAGTGCCCGCATGGCGGCTTGCGCCACCAGAGCACCGGCCACGAGCTGGTGCGAGCGTCCGGCGCTGACCCCTTCGAGCTGGGCGAGGTCCGCCGCGGTCATGCGCGAAACGAAGGCGATGAGCTGGCGCAACGCGGTGTCGGTGAGCGTACGGCGCACGCGCGGCCCGGCCGCCGAGGGGGCGGCGCCGGTGAGCCTGGCCAGGGAACGGAACGTCTTTGACGTCGCGACCACCCGATCGGGTTCACCCCATCCGGCGACCTTCTTCGCCAGCCCGCTGAGCTGGTCTTCGAGCCACGCCGAAGTGGCCACGACCTCCGAGCGCGTGGGCGGGTCGTGGCGGAAGCGCGTGCGCGTGGTGCGCCCGGCCCCCAGCGGCAGCGATTCCGCGAGCACGGGTTCCTCGTCGCGGCCCATCGCGACCTCCAGCGAGCCGCCGCCGATGTCGAGCACCAGCAGCTGGCCGGCCGACCAGCCGAACCAGCGCCGCACGGCCAGGAACGTGAGCCGGGCCTCGTCGACACCGGAGAGCACCTTCAGCTCCACGCCGGTCTCTTCCGCGACCCTGGCCAGCACTTTCGCCGAGTTCTTGGCTTCCCGCACGGCCGAAGTGGCGAACGCCAGCACGTCTTCGCAGCCGAGGCGCACGGCCGCGGCCCGCGCCGCTTCCACGGCCCGCACCAGCTGGTCGGAGCCCGCGCGGCTCAGGTCGCCGGTGCGCGTGATCTGCTCGGCGAGGCGCAACACGGCCTTCTCCGAGTGCATGGGCGTCGGGTGCGCACCACGATGGGCGTCGACCACCAGCAGGTGGACGGTGTTGGACCCGACGTCGAGTACCCCTAGGCGCACGAGGATCCAGCGTACCGGTCCCACAGCCAGGTCTCGAAACTGTAACCAACACCACTCGGTCCGGGCTCGACTCTGCGTGCCCGAACGCCCGCGCACGGTGAAAAATGAAGCGTTTTCCCAGGAGCGAAATCGGCCGGGGCGGCCGGAAAAACCCAGCCACCCCGGCCGGTGCCGAGTGCATCACCTACCGGCGGCTCACGTCTCGAACTTGTACCCGAGGCCGCGCACCGTCACGAGGTGGCGCGGGGAGCCCGGGTCGGGCTCGATCTTCGAGCGCAGGCGCTTCACGTGCACGTCGAGGGTCTTGGTGTCCCCCACGTAGTCGGCGCCCCACACGCGGTCGATCAGCTGCCCGCGGGTGAGCACGCGGCCCACGTTGCGCAGCAGGTACTCGAGCAGGTCGAACTCCTTGAGCGGCAGCGACACCTCGGCGCCGTCCACGGTCACCACGTGCCGCTCCACGTCCATGCGCACCGGGCCGGCCGAGAGCACCAGCGGAGCCAGCTCGCCTTCCGCGCCCGGCTCGCCGCCGCGGCGCAGCACCGCCCGCACCCGCGCGATGAGCTCGCGGGCCGAATACGGCTTCGTCACGTAGTCGTCGGCGCCCAGTTCCAGGCCCACGACCTTGTCGATCTCGCTGTCGCGCGCCGTCACCATGATCACCGGCACGGCCGAACGCTGGCGCAGCTGCTTGCACACGTCCGTGCCGCTCATGCCCGGGAGCATGAGGTCGAGCAGCACGATGTCGGCACCGTTGCGGTCGAATTCCTCGAGCGCCTGCTGTCCCGTCCCGGCCACCGCGGCCGTGAAACCCTCCTTGCGGAGCAGGAAGGCGAGCGGGTCGGCGAAGGACTCTTCGTCCTCGACAATGAGAACCCTCGTCACAGGTTTCCTCCATGGTCTGGGCCGGAGTGTTCCTGCCCGGTTGCCACGAGCCGGGGTGTCCGCTCGGGGGTCTTGTCCTGCCGCACCACGGTGGCGGGCTGGGTCTTGCCGCGGGCCCCGTCGCCGCCCGGCTCGGGGCTGACGTGGGCCGGGATCCGCAGCGTGAACGTGGACCCGGTGCCAGGCCGGCTCCAGAGGCCCACCGAACCGCCGTGGTTGGCCGCCACGTGCTTCACGATCGCCAGGCCGAGCCCGGTGCCGCCGGTGGCCCGCGAGCGGGCCTTGTCGGCGCGGTAGAAGCGCTCGAACACGCGCTGCTGCTCGTCCTCGGCGATGCCGATGCCGCGGTCGGTCACGGCGATCTCGACCATGCCGTCGGCGAGCCGCCGCGAGATCGACACCGGGCTGCCCGGCGACGAGTACGCGACGGCGTTCTCCAGCAGGTTCGACAGCGCCGTGACCAGCAGCGTCCGGTCGCCCTCGATGAGCAGGCCGCTCGCCGTGTCGGTGGTGATGGTGATCTCCGCCGACTCCGCTGACAACGTTGTCCGGCCGAGCGCCTCCCGCACCACGGCGTCGACCTCGACGACGTTGAGGTCGGGCAGCCGCTCCGCGCCCTGGAGGCGCGAGAGCGCGATCAGCTCGGTCACGAGCGTGCCCAGGCGGGTCGACTCGCGCAGGATCTTGCTGCCGAAGCGGCGGACCTCGTCCACGTCGTCGACGGCGTCGAGCACGGCCTCGGTGAGCAGCGCGATCGCGCCCACCGGGGTCTTGAGCTCGTGGCTCACGTTGGCCACGAAGTCGCGCCGCACCGCTTCCAGCCGGATGGCCTCGGAGTGGTCCACGGCCTCGACCACGGTGAACCCGTCGCCGAGCGGGCGCACCTCACCGAGCACGGCCTCCGGCTGGCGCCGGCCGCGGTTCTCGAGCGGCGACAGGTCGATCTCCATCGGCTCGTCGGTCTCCACCACCTGCTCGGCGGCGGCGCGGGCCCGCGGGTCGGGCTGGCTCACGCGCACCAGGCCCAGCTCGTAGGCCCGCGGGTTGTGCATCACGAGGTCGCCGAACCGGTTGAGGACGATGACGCCGCTGTTGGACGACCGGATCAGCCGTTCGAGGAGCTCCGCGACGGTCGGTCCGGCCGGACGCGCCGCCTCCTTCCGGGCCCGAGCCCGGGCGATGAGATACCCGACGACCGCGCCGACGACAAGAGCGCCGATGGCCGAGATCAGGGCAACAGGCGTGGTCACGAAGGAATCGTAAGCATCCCGGTAGCCTTTCGGACCAGTCCTGGAAGCCCGGTCGTGAGGCGCGTGACACCTGCGGGGGACATGTTCGCCCTGGTGTCAGGCCCCGTTCACCCTCCCGAGACCTTCCGGACAAATGTTCACGCTCCGTCGAGCTCCGCAAGATCGTCGGCGGTGAGCCGCAGTGCGGCCGCGGCGACGTTCTGTGTCAGATGGTCCGGGTTGCCCGTACCCGGAATCGCGAGCACGTGATCACCCTGAGCGAGCGTCCACGCGAGACGGATCTGAGCCGGGGTGGCGTCGTGCCGCTTCGCGACGGTGGCCACGCGCTCCTCGGCGCCGGATTCGTCCGTTTGTCCACTCGCGACGGCGAACCACGGCACGAACGCCACGCCGTGTTCACCGCAGAGGCGCAGCAGCTCGTCGTCCTCGCGCTTCGCGGTGAGGCCGTACTGGTTCTGCACGCACACCACGGGCGCGATCGCCAGCGCCTCGGTGAGGTGCTCGGGCCCGACGTTGGAGATGCCGAGCTCGCGGATCAGGCCGGCTTCGCGCAGCTCCGCCAGCGCGCCGAAGTGCTCGGCGATCGAGCCCGTGCCGCGGTCCAGGCCGGTGCCGATGCGGAGGTTCGCGACGTCGACGTGGTCGCGCCCGAGCTGGCGCAGGTTCTCCTCGACCTGGCCGCGCAGCTGGTCTGGCCGCGCGAACGGCAGGAACTCGCCCGAGGGGTCGCGGCCGGGGCCGACCTTCGTGGTCAGGACCAGGTCGTCGGCGTACGGCGCGAGCGCGGTGTTGATGATCTCGTTGGAGGAGAAGCGGCCGGTGAAGTAGAACGCGGCCGTGTCGATGTGGTTCACCCCGAGCTCGAGCGCGCGGCGCAGCACGGTGACGGCGCGCTCGCGGTCGGCGCCGGTGCCGCCGGCGAACGGGACGAGCCGCATGGCACCGAAGCCGAGGCGGTTCACGGTCAGGGAGCCGAGCTGCCACGTACCGGCGGCCGCGGCGGGAAGTGCTGTCTGGGTCATGACTTCCAGCGTGGTTCTCCAGGACCCGGCGCCGCCCGGATTGGCAGCAAGCTGCCACCCGCCGCCCCGCGGAGGACACTGGGGCGGGTGACCCGAGTCGACGACGTCGTGACCGTGCGCGGCGAACGCGAGCTGTTCGACCGCACCGCCCACCTCTTCGGCAGTGCCACGGACATCGCGTGCGCCGCCAACACCCTCCACACCTGGGCGTCTTCGCGCCCGGGCCCCGGCCTGCCGCCGGCCCGCGACGTGCAGGGCCGGCGCGCCCGCAAGATCTACCTGCCGAGCGTGCTGCTCGACGAAGCGAGCGCCGAGCACCTGCGGCAGCTGCGTGAGCTGGGCGCCGAGATCCGCATCAGCGAACGCGAGATCAACGAGACGATCATCCTCGACGGCCGCCTCGCCATCCTCGCCGCCGAGGTCACCCCCGACGGCCGGACGTTCACCGTCCTTTCGCGACCCGATCTCGTCAACGGGATCAGTTCGTTGTTCGAGGCCGCCTGGCGCTCGTCCACGGACATCTCCGCGTTCGAAGCGCGCTTCGCCGAGCTGCGCCGGAACACGCCGCAGCTGCTCGATCTGCTGCTGTCGGGCTGCACCGACGAGACCGCGGCGCGGACGATGGGCGTCGGTCTGCGGACCTACCGGCGCTACGTGGCCGAGCTGATGGCAGCGTTGGGGGCGACGTCGCGGTTCCAGGCCGGGGCGCGCGCGAAGGAGGCCGGTCTGCTGTGAAGCGCGGTGTGGTTCTGGTTCTGTCCGCCATCAGCGTGGTCGTGGCCGGGGTGGCCGGGTGCAGCTCCCCCACCGCGGGGTCGCCCGCGCCGGCACCGGCGGCCGCTCCGGCGAACCTGGCCTATGTGGACGGCGGGGCCACGAGCACCGCGCTCGCCGGGATCAAGAAGGCCGTGGAGGCGTCGTTCACGTTCGACTCCACCGACCGCGCCGCCATCACGAAGAACGAGCAGGAGTACCTGGTCGGCGGCGCGCGCAAGCAGTTCGACCAGACGCTGGCGTCGATCGGGACCACGCCGGTCAAGACGCAGACGCAGGTGCTCGAGTCCGGCGTCTCCGCGCTCGGGCCGCGCAGCGCGAAGGTGCTCGCGGTCGTGAGCCAGCACAGCACCGCCCCGGACGGCAAGACCAACGCCGCCACCGCGGTCATGCTGATCAGCGCCGCCCCGGCCGGCGGCCGCTGGCAGCTCACGGACCTGAACTTCGACCCCCGCGGCGCCATCGGCACCGCCGACGGCCCGGGCGCACCCCCGGCCGCCGCGACCCGCGACTCCGCCCTCGCCGCCGCCCACCGAGACGGCGCCGTGCTCCTCACCCTCGACGCCAAGAACGCCGACGCCGTCTACGACCGCTTCGAGTCCGTGGCCGTGGACCCGCTGCTCACCCAGTTCCGCGCCGACCGCGCCCACACGGTCGACAGCATGAAACAGAGCGGCGCCTCGGCGACCCTCAACCCGCAGTCCGTCGCGGCCCTGGTGTCCGCCACCCCGGACGGCAAGACCGCCACGGTCCTGCTCGGCGCCATCGTCGCCACGCAGCAGCAGACCGGCACCCAGGAACGCCGCGTGCCCGTGCGCCTCACGCTGGCCCGCCAGCCGAACGGCGACTGGAAGGTCTCGGGCATCGACGCGGTGGCACCCGCCTCTTGAGCCGGCTTCCTCAGCCATCAACGCGAAAAAGGCCACCTCACCGCTCGGGTGAGGTGGCCTTCTTCGCGAAGCTGTCGGGGTCAGCGACCCTGGTTCGCCACCGCGGCGGCGGCTTCCTCGGCGGCCTCCGGGTCCAGGTACAACCCGCCCGGCTTGATGGGCTGCAGGTCGTCCGTGAGGTCGTAGCGCAGCGGGATGCCGGTGGGGATGTTGAGGCCCGCGATGTCCGTGTCGGAGATGCCGTCGAGGTGCTTGACCAGCGCACGCAGCGAGTTGCCGTGGGCGGCGACCAGCACGTTCTTGCCCGCGCGCAGGTCGGGGACGATGGCGGATTCCCAGTACGGCAGGAGGCGCTCGACGACGTCCTTGAGGCATTCGGTGAGCGGCGCGGAGTCGCCGAGGTCGGCGTAACGCGGGTCGCCGGCCTGGCTGAACTCGTCGGCCGGGTCGATGGCCGGCGGCGGGGTGTCGTAGGAGCGGCGCCAGAGCATGAACTGCTCCTCGCCGAACTCCTCGAGGGTCTGCTTCTTGTTCTTGCCCTGCAGCGCGCCGTAGTGGCGCTCGTTGAGGCGCCAGTCGCGCTTCACCGGGATCCAGTGCCGGTCGGCGGCGTCGAGGGCGATGTTCGCCGTGCCGATCGCGCGGCGCAGCAGCGACGTGTGCACCACGTCCGGCAGCAGCCCGGCCTCGGCCAGCAGCTGTCCGCCCTGGCGAGCCTCGCGCTCGCCCGTCTCCGAAAGCGGCACGTCCACCCATCCGGTGAACAGGTTTTCCGCGTTCCACGTGCTCTGTCCGTGACGGAGCAGCACCAGCGTCCCAAGTTCGGCCATGGCGCACAGCCTGCCAGAGCGGACCAGGCCCGCCAGTGGTGAGTCCCCTTGAACGATGTTCTACGGAGAGTGTGTTACCGCATAGTAACACCTTCACCCGAACAGAAGTCGGCCCGCCAACAAGACGCGAAAACGGTGCAATGCGCTGCGCGCTGTTATCCCGCTCAGTGAAGTTCACTCGAATGGAGTAACGAGTAGTCTTGTGATTACAGGTGGACATCTGACAGGTTTGGCATGTCCCGCTCAGCCGGATTCCACGCACTCCCCGGCTGACGGCGGGCTATGACCGCGGCTCGTCTCCCCCTGCCGAGCCGCGGCCCGCCGGCCCCGTTGGCATCCCCCTCGTCACCGGGTCCTTGATCGGCGGGAACTTCAGCGGGGCGGCTCGAGATCGCGACTCCCCCCTCCCTCGAGCCGTCCCGCCTTTCCCCTTACGCCGCAGGGCCGGCGGGCTCCGAAGAAGCCGCCGCGGCCGCCGGCACCCGTGCGCGCCGCCGCTTGCGCAGCCACCACCACAGCGCCCCGCCCGGGATCCCGAGCACCACGGCGAACGGCGCGAGCGCGCCCAGCGCCGCCAGGAACCCGCCGCCGAAGGTCAGGAACGCCTGCCAGCCACCAGCCAGCCCGGCGAGGAAACCGGCCGAGTCATCGGATGTCTGGTCGGGACCGGCCACCACGTCGGCGGTCACGGACAGTGCGACAGTCGCCATCGCGACGCTGCCCGCGAGCGACTTCTGCTGCTGTTCGAGTGACTCGAGCGCGGCTTCGCGGCTCGTGAGCTCACTCTCCACACTCGAAATCTCGGAGATCGACGTCGCTTTCGCGAGCAATGCCCGGATCCGGTCCACGCTCGCACGCTGCGTCGCCAGCCGCGCGTCCACGTCGACCACCTGCGCGGTCACGTCCTGGGCGCTCAGCTCGCGCCGGCTGACCTTCCCGAGCGCGGCGAGCTGGTCGAGCACCCCGTCGAGCTTTTCGGCGGGCACGGCGAGACTCAGGGACGCGGACGCCTCCCCCGTGCTCTCCTGGCCCGTGTACCCGCCGGCGCCGGCCGCGATCACCCGCGCCCGCGCCACGACGTCGTCGAGCTTCGGCGTCGACAGCTCCAGCCGCGCGCTCCGCGCCAGCTTCCGATCGGTCGTCCCCGGCGCCCCCACCGACGGCGGCGGCGCCTTCGTCGTCAGCCCCTGCTGCGGCACGCCTTGCTTCGGGACGCCCTGCTGCGGCGCTGCCTGGCTGGGCACCGCGGGCACCGCCGGCGCCGCTTCATGCGCCCCCACCCCGGCGCTGTCGGCCCGCATCGAACTCGACTCGTTGGCCGTGCACCCCGCCAGCACCACCAGCAACCCTGCACCGACCGCCACCCGTCTCCACCGGGTCGACCCGAAACGTGTCCTCATCCGTCCTCCTCCACTCGTGTGACAGACGGACGGACACCGGCGTCAGCGGCGTTGCACGCCAGGAGTCACGACTCGGTCAAGCCCGGTTCGTGCGGCTTCTCCGGCGCCACGAGGTGCTTGAACGCCTGCAGGTTCGCCAGCGACTCGCCGCGCGACACCCGCCAGTCCCACTCGCGCTTGATCGAGGAGGCGAACCCGATCTCCAGCAACGTGTTGAAGTCACCGTCGGCGGCTTCGAGCACCTGGCCGAGGATCTTGTCCAGCTCCGCCTCGGTCACCGTCTCCTTGCCGAAACGGCCCACGAGGTAGATGTCGCCGATGCTGTCCACTGTGTAGTGCACGCCGTAGAGCCGGGCGTTGCGCTGCAACAGAAAGCGGTACACCTGCTCGTGCGCCTCGTCCGGGCGGCGGCACACGAACGCCTCCACGGAAAACGCGTGGTCGCCGTCCACGAGCCAGCAGTTGGTCTGCAGCTTCTTGGTGCCGGGCAGCGTCACGAAGTACTTTCCTTCGCCCCGCCGGTCGTACTTGAGCTCGGAGCCGTCCAATGTGGACTTGATCATCGCGTCCAGGCTCACACGGCCACCTCCGTCCGCGTTTCCAGCGCCCCGCGGAACGCCCTCGTCGCCTGAGCATAGATCTCCAGCAGCGAGTCGGTGGTGCGGCTCCAGGAGAAGCGCCGGGCGTGCAGCACGGCGTTGGCCCCGAGCTCACGCCGCCGTTCCGGGCGCAGCGCCACGGCCGCCAGCGCGTCGGCCCAGTCGGGCGCGGTGTGCGAAGGCACGAGGAGTCCGGAAACCCCGTGGGGCACGGCCACCGGCAGCCCGCCGACCTCCGCGGCCACCACCGGCGTGCCGCAGGCCTGCGCCTCGAGCGCCACCAGGCCGAACGACTCGTTGTAGCTCGGCACGGCGACCACGTCGGCCGCGCGGAACACGTTCGCGAGCTTCTGCCCCGGCTGCGGCGGCAGGAAGCGCACCTGCTCGTGGATGCCGAGCGTCCACGCCAATTCCTTGAGCGCCTGCGGCTGCTCGAGCCCGGTGCCCGAGGGCCCGCCGACCACGAGCACCACCAGCCGCTGCCGCAGCTCCGGGCGCTGGCTGAGGAGCTCGGCGGCCGCGCGCAGGAGGACGTCCGGCGCCTTCAACGGCTGGATGCGGCCCGCGAACGCGAGCACCACGGCGTCCTGGGGCAACCCGAACGCCTGGCGCGCCGAAGCCTGCGAGCCCGGCGTGAAGCGGTCGAGGTCGACACCCGGCGGCACGGCGTGCACCGCGTGCGGGTCGGCGCCGTAGAGGTCCACGAGCTGGCGGGCCTCGACCTGGGTGTTGGCCACCAGGCAGTCGGCCTCGGTCACCACCTGCTCCTCGCCCATCACGCGCGTGCGCGGCTCGGGCTTGTCGCCTTCGGCGAGCAGCGCGTTCTTGACCTTCGCCAGCGTGTGCGCGGTGTGGACCAGCGGCACGCCCCAGCGGTCGCGCGCGAGCCAGCCGACCTGGCCCGAGAGCCAGTAGTGCGAGTGGATGAGGTCGTAGTAGCCGGGCTCGTGGAACGCCTCGGCGCGCAGCACCCCGGAGGTGAACGCGCACAGCTGCGCGGGCAGCTCGTCGCGGCCCAGCGGCTCGAACGGGCCGGCCTGCACGTGGCGCACCGTCACGCCCGGCGCGAGCTCGGCCAGCGGCGGTTGCTCCGACGAGGTCGCGCGGGTGAACACCTCCACCTCGACGCCGCGGCGCGCCATCTCGGTGGCGGTTTCGCGCACGTACACGTTCAGCCCGCCCGCGTCGCCGGTGCCCGGCTGTTCGAGCGGCGAAGTGTGCACGGACAGCACCGCGATCCGTCGCGGCGCAGCACGATGCCCCTGGAGAGAGGAGATGGTCACCTGGTCACTACTCCCGTGTGCGCTACTCGGCTGTTTCCCCGGAGAACCGCCGCAGCGCGGAGTTGAACTCCCCCGCGTTCTCTACGAACGGCAGATGCCCCGCATCAACGAACCAACGCAGAACAGCCCCTGGAATCTTCCCGGCCGAATATTCCGCTGCCGACGGATCGACCACTCGGTCGGCCGTACCGTGCACGACCAGCACCGGTTTGTCGATCGCCGCCAGCACTTCCGCGCTTTCGACGTCGCGCTTGAACAGGGCCGCGCGCACCGCGGGCGGCACCGCCAGCGACATGCCCAGCAATGCCTGCGCGAACGTGCCGGGTACCGAAGCGTTCGCCTGAGCCTGGGTGAACTCGACGAGCGCGGGCACGGCGACCTCGGGATCGTCCGAGAGCGCCGCGGGCAGCGCGGCCCGCATGACGGTACCGGTCTTCCCGCCCGCCCGACCCCGCCCGATCTCCGTGATGGCGCCCACGAGCACGATCCCGGCCAGCCGTGCGGTTCCGTGCACCCGCAGGTAGTCGGCGATCACGAGCCCGCCGTAGGACCAGCCGACCACGATCGCGTCCGGGCCGGCGAAGTCGAGCACGGCCGCGAGGTCGTCGGCCCACTGGCGCGGGTCTTCGTAACCGGCGGCCGGGACGTCGGACGCACCGTGGCCCCGCAGGTCCATCGCCACCAGGCGAAACCGCTCCGTGAGCGCCGGGTCGGCCAGCTGGGCCGCCCACGCGCGCGACGACTGGGCCCAGCCGTGCACGAAGACGATCGGACGCGAGTTCTGGGCACCTTCGACGCGCAGCGCGATGCGCACGCCGGAGGTACCGACCACTTCGGTGTTCACGACGTCAGTTCGTAGCACGCTTCACTTGGCTGCCGACAGCGTCTTCCAGGTGGACCAGTCGTAGAACCAGTCCTTCACGTCGGAGCCGGTGGGGCTCTGCAGCTGCGAACCGGTCACCTCCACCGGGTCGCCGATGAGCGCGGAGTCGAAGTACTCCTTCGCGTCGGCTTCCAGCAGGTTCACGCAGCCGTGGGAGTTGTTCGTCTTGCCGATATTGGCTGCGTTGTCCTGGTTTTCGTGGATGTACTCGCCGTGGTTGGAGATGCGGCAGGCCCACTTCTTGTTGACGTTCGTGTAGCCGTAGCGGGCGTTGTCGAACACCGCCGTGGGCTCCTTCGACATCACGATGAACGTGCCGTTGGGCGTGTTGCGGTTCACATCGGAGTCGAGGCCGTTGGCGCACGGGTAGCTCTTGTACTCGGAGCCGCCGCGGTAGACCTTCATCACGTGGTCGGGGGTGTTCACCTTCACGACCTGGTTGCGGCCGATCTTGAACTTGGTGGTCACGTCGGCCTTGCCGTAGGCGCCGCCACCGAGGTCCACGCCGTAGAGGTTGGCTTCGACCTCCACGGTCGTGTTCTCCGGCCAGTACTCCTTCGGCCGCCAGTCGACCTGCGTGGCCGAGAGCCAGCCCCACGAGCCCTCGACGTCGGTCTTCACCTTCAGCGCCTTCTCCACGGCCGCGCGGTCCTTCGGCGCTTCCTTGAACTTCACGCTGATCGGCATCGCGACACCCACGTGGGCGTCGTCGGCCGGGTTGAGCGTGGCGCGCAGCTGCTTGGCCGGGTTGACCGTGGCGAACGTGCCCTTGAGCTCCACCGGCCGGTTGTCGGACCCGGTGGCCTTGGCGGCGTAGGTGTAGGTCTTGCCGTAGCCGAGGGATTCCGAGCTCTTCCAGCTCAGGCCGTCGGTGGCGAGGTCGCCCTTCACGGGGTCGCCGTCGGAGTTGGTGACCTTGACCTCGCTGAGCTTGCCGTCGGTCACCTTCACGACCACGGGCTCGCGCACGTCGGCGTCCTTGGCGTTCACCGCGGGCGTGGCCGTGATCTTCGCCACCGGGTCCACGGGTCTGCCGCCGTCGTCACCGCTTCCGCCGAGCGGCAACGCCTTGCCGTCCGTGGTGGTCGAACACGCGGCGGCGAGTGCCGCCGCCCCCGTGGCGAGCACCGCCTTGAACACCGTCCGCCGTTCCATCCCCTGAACCTCCCCGTTTCCGGATCATGACGACCCCGCACCGGCGGATGCTTCCACGCTGTCAGCGCCGGTGAGCGACTCGACGTTACCTGCCACCGCCGGGTTTGACCCATTCCCTCTCGCCCGGGCGGCATGTCGACAAGACGTTTCATCCGCTCGGCGGTTGCCGCGTTCACGGCCTGGTGACGGGGTTGTGACGAGTTCAGAGCACGCAGGCGATGAGCAGCGGTTCGGGGTGCAGCGTCACGCCGAAGCGGGCCTGCACGCCGTCGCGGACTTCGCGGGCGAGGGAGAGCAGGTCGGTGGTCGTGGCGGTGCCGCGGTTGGTGAGGGCGAGGGTGTGCTTGGTGGACAGGCTCACGCGGCCGCCGGGGCCGGGGTGGCCCTTGGCGAAGCCCGCTCGCTCGATGAGCCAGGCGGCCGAGAGCTTCACGCCACCGTCGGCCGGGTACTGCGGCACGGCGGCGGCGCCCACCACGGCGGAGATGCGCGCGAGGGTCGCCTCGACGTCGGCGGACGGCAAGATCGGGTTCGTGAAGAACGAGCCGGCGCTCCACGTGTCGTGGTCGGCCGGGTCGAGCACCATGCCCTTGCCGCGGCGCAGGCCGAGCACGGCTTCGCGCGCCGACGCGGCGGGGACCTTCGCGCCGATCTCGACCCCGAGGGTGCGCGCCAGCTCGGCGTAGCGGATCGGCGCGGACTCGCCGGCCGGGTCCACGCGGAAGCGCACGCTCAGCACCACGCCGGCGTCGGTGCCCTTCAGCACGCTGGTGCGGTAGGCGAAACCGAGCTCGTCGGCCTTCACCGTGCGCACTTCACGCGCGGCGCGGTCGTAGAGCTCCAGCGACACGATCGACTCGGCGACCTCGCAGCCGTACGCGCCGACGTTCTGGATCGGCGTGGCGCCGACCGAGCCCGGGATGCCGGACAGGCACTCGAGCCCGCCGAGACCCGCGGCGACCAGTTCGGCCACGAAAGCGTCCCACTCCTGGCCGGCGGCGACCTCGACGGTGTCGCTGTGGTCGCGGTCGTAGTGATTGTCGCCGTCGCGGGTCCAGCCGGTGGTCGCGACCTGGATCAGGGTGCCCGCGAAGCCTTCGTCGGCCACCACGAGGTTCGAGCCGCCACCGAGCAGCAGCACGCGCTCGCCGGCGTCGTCGGCCTCGCGCACGGCGGCCACGAGATCATCGCTGCTCGTGGCCTGCACGAAGCGGCGCGCGGGCCCTCCGAGGCGCAGCGTCGTGTACTCGGCGAGGCGCGGCCGCGCGGGCGTTTCGACGGGGTTCACGCTGCCTAACGGTACTGTCCGGCCCATGGGATCCCGGATCGAGCACCGTGCCGAGTTCTCCGCCGGACTCGCGGCCGTGCTGGCCGCCGTGTCGGGCGAGGACGCGCTGCGGGCGCGCCTGGCGGAGCTGGGCGGCGACGACGCCGCGCTGCTTTCGCACTCCGTCAACGGTGACACCGTGAACTACGAACTGCGCCACGGCATCGCGGCGCAGCGCCTGCCGCAGGCCGTCCGGGCGCTGCACAAGGGCGACATCGTGGTGCACCGCAAGCAGGTGTGGCGGAAGTCCGGCGAGGGCTACACGGGCAAGGTCGACGTGAGCGTGAGCGGCGTGCCCGGCGAGATCGGCGCGCAGACCTTCCTCACCCCGCGCGGCGAACGCACGGAGTTCCGGACGTCCGGCGAGGTCGTGGTCCGCATCCCGTTGTTCGGCGGGAAGATCGAGGAGTTCGTGGCCCAGCAGGTGACCAACCTCCTGGCCCGCGAAGCCGACTTCACCACGTCGTGGCTGGCCGAGCACGCCTGAGCCCGGTGGGCGCCCCCACGCGGGGCACCACCAACCCGAATCGGTTGCGCAGGGTGGATCGCTGGCTGGCGAGCGACCCCGCGGTCACGCGCCTGCTGCGCCGCGCGGCGGTGCCGTTGGTCGTCGATCTCGGCTACGGCGCGTCGCCGGTGACCACGATCGAGCTCCTGCGCTGGTTGCGCCGCGTGCGCGGCGACGTCCGGGTGCTGGGGCTGGAGATCGACCCGGAGCGCGTGGCGGTGGCCCGGCGCGCGGCCGACCCACCGTGGCTGGACTTCCGCCGTGGCGGCTTCGAGCTGGCCGGCGCGCGGCCGGTGGTGGTGCGCGCGTTCAACGTGCTGCGCCAGTACGCCGAGTCCGAGGTGGCCGGCGCCTGGAAGGTGGTGCTCGACGCGATGCCCGACGACGGGCTGATCGTGGAGGGCACCTGCGACGAGATCGGGCGGCTGGCCTCGTGGGTGGTCGTCGGCGCGGACGGCCCGGTGTCGCTGACCGTGTCGATGCGGCTGGCCGAGCTCGAGCGTCCGTCCATTGTGGCCGAACGGCTGCCGAAGGTTCTCATCCACCGCAACGTTCCCGGCGAGCCGGTGCACGCGTTCCTGTCGGCGCTCGACGAGTGCTGGGCCGCCGCGGCGCCGCACCGCTCGTTCGGCGTGCGGGCGCGGTGGGTGTCGGCGGTGGGGATGCTGCAGGCCCGCGGCTGGCCGCTGCTCGGCCGGCCGGAGCGCTGGCGGCTCGGGGAGCTCACGGTGCCGTGGGACAGCGTTGCGCCGCTCTGAGTTGACCAAGTGAGTTGACCAAGTGAGTTGACCACGTGAGCTGATCACGGAGAGTGCACGGCAGGTGCTCGAAGGCCGGTACGAATGCGTCGTCCGGGTACGAATCCCACCTGTTCACCGACCCACCCCCACGGCGTCACCCGGTGGTGACCTGCGGTGATCACCATGGGCAGGTGGAACTGCTTCAACACGTCACCGACCTGCTGCGCGGCGCGCTGGGTTCGCCGTGGCTGTGGGTGCTCGTGTTCGCCGTCGCCGGGCTCGACGCGCTGCTGCCGTTCATGCCCAGCGAGACGACCGTGGTCACGGTCGCGGTGCTGCTCGGCCCCGACCCGCAGCGGCTGGCGCTGCTCGCGCTCGTCGCGGCCGCCGGCGCGTGGGCCGGCGACTGCCTCGGTTACGGCGTCGGCCGAGCGGCCGGGCCGCGGGCGATCGAGCGGCTGCAGCGCGGGCCGCAGGGACGGCAGCGCCACGAGTGGGCGCGCGCGCAGGTGCGGCGGCAGGCGCCGTTGCTGATCATCGCCGCGCGCTACCTGCCGGGCGGGCGCGTGGCGAGCGCGCTGGCGACCGGCAGCCTCGGTTACCCGCTGCGCCGGTTCATGCCGCTCGACGCGATCGGCGCCGCGGTCTGGGCGGTCTACAGCGTGCTGATCGGCCTGGTCGGCGGCGCGACGTTCGCCGACGAACCGGTGAAGGGCCTGCTGCTTTCGTTCGTGCTCGGCCTCGGCCTGGTCAGCGTGATCGAGTTCGGCCGCCGGCTGCGGCTGCGCAGGCTACGTTCGCAGGATGCACCTGATCGAGGCGATCGACGTCCACGCCGACCGGCTGAAGACGGCGGCACTGACGGCCGGCCCGGCGGCGCCGTTGCGGAACTGTCCGAAGTGGACAACCCACGACCTGGTGACGCACCTGACGACCCTGCTCTCGTCCACGGTCGCGGCGATCACGGACCGACCGGCTGAACCCCTGGCCGCCGTCGACTGGCCCGACACGCTGGGCCGGTGGGACGGCCAGCGCCTGGCCGTGCGCGAAGCCCTCCGGCTGCCGGCCGACACCCCGACGCGGCCGCCGTCTCCCGGCACCTGGCTGCTGACCGTGGGCGACTGGACGCGGCGCCTCGCGCACGAGACGGCCATCCACCGGCTCGACGCGGAAAGCGCCCTGGCCGAGCCGCCGTCGACGCGGTTCGGGGACGCGTTCGCGGTGGACGGCATCGAGGAGTTCCTGACGTGCTTCGTGCCACGCCGGGTCGCGGACCGCGATGGCGTCGTACGGCTCGAAGCGGGCGAGCGCACGTGGACGGTGGTGCTGCGCTCGGACGAGGCGCCCGAGCCGGCCGAGGACGGCGTGCCCGACCTCACGATCGCCGGCTCACCCGACGATGTCTACCGCGCACTCTGGGGCCGGCCGCACGCCGCGCGCGTGGTGGGCCAGGTCTCGCTGCTGGAGCCCCTCGCGGCGCCCTGACCAGCACCGGTGAGAATGGTGGGCGTGCCTGATCCCCAGCGTTACGTGCTCACCTTCGGCTGCCCCGACCGCACCGGCATCATCGCCCGCATCTCGGGCTTCCTCGCCGACCACGGCGGCATGATCGTCGAGGCGGCCTACCACACCGATCCCGACTCGGGCTGGTTCTTCACGCGCCAGGTGGTGCTGGCGGGCTCGCTGCCGTTCGACGCCGACGGGCTGCGCGAGAAGTTCGCGGCCGTCGCGGACGAGCTGTCGGCCGAGTCGAGCTGGCAGGTGCGCGACACCGGGGAGCGGCCGCGCGCGGTCGTGCTCGTGTCCAAGGCCGGGCACTGCCTGTACGACCTGCTGGGCCGCGTCGCCTCCGGTGAGCTCGACGTGGACATCGCCGCGGTGATCGGCAACCACACGTCGCTCGCGGACATCACGCGGGCGCACGGGATCCCGTTCCACCACGTGCCGTTTCCGGCCGAGGGCAAGGCCGAGGCGTTCGCGCAGGTCCGCAAGCTCGTCGACGAGCACGACCCGCACGCGGTGGTGCTGGCGCGCTTCATGCAGGTGCTGCCGGCCGACCTGTGCGACGAGTGGGCCGGGCGGGCGATCAACATCCACCACAGCTTCCTGCCCTCGTTCATCGGCGCGCGGCCGTACCACCAGGCGCACGTGCGCGGGGTGAAGCTGATCGGCGCGACCTGCCACTACGTCACGGCCGACCTCGACGCCGGGCCGATCATCGAGCAGGACGTGATCCGCGTGGACCACGGTGACTCCGTCGACGACCTGGTGCGCAAGGGCCGGGACATCGAGAAGGTGACGCTGGCGCGCGGCCTGCGCTGGCACCTCGAGGGTCGCGTGCTGGTGCACGGCAACCGCACGATGGTGTTCTAGCGCTGGTGTCCCAGCGCGGGGGTGTTCCCGGCGCAGGCCGCGCTCGGCGTCAGGCGGTGATGGTGGAAGCGTCGATCACGAAGCGGTAGCGCACGTCGCTGTTGGCCACGCGCTCGTAGGCCTCGTTGACCTGGTCGGCGGAGATCGTCTCGACCTCGGCGCCGATGCCGTGCTCGGCGCAGAACTCGAGCATCTCCTGCGTCTCGGCGATGCCGCCGATCATCGAGCCGGCCAGCGTCTTGTTGCCGCCCAGCAGCGAGAAAGCGTTGTACGACAGGGGTTCGCCGGGCGCGCCGACGTTCACCATCGCGCCGCCGACCCGCAGCAGACCGAGGTAGAGGTCCACCGGCAGCTTGGCCGACACGGTGTTGAGGATGACGTCGAAGCGGCCGCGCAGACTGTCGAAAGTGGACTCGTCGCTCGTGGCGAAGTAGTCCTTGGCGCCCAGCTTCAGGCCGTCTTCCTGCTTCTTGAGGCTCTGGCTCAGCACGGTGACCTCGGCGCCCATCGCGGCGGCGAGCTTCACGGCCATGTGGCCGAGGCCGCCGAAGCCCACGATCGCGACCTTCTTGCCCGGGCCCACGCCCCACTGGCGCAGCGGCGAGTACGTGGTGATGCCCGCGCACAGCAGCGGCGCGGCGACGTCGAGGTCGATGCCCTCGGGGATGCGGCAGACGAAGGCGTCCTTCACCACGACCTGGCGGCTGTAACCGCCGTAGGTGTTCTCGCCGTCGAAGCCGACGCCGTTGTACGTCGGCACGTTGCCCTTCGCGCAGAACTGCTCGGTGCCCGCGAGGCAGTACTCGCACTCGCCGCACGAGTCGACCATGCAGCCGACGCCGACGCGGTCACCGACCTGGTACTTCGTCACGTTCACGCCCACCGCGGCGACGACACCCGCGATCTCGTGGCCCGGCACCATCGGGAAGATCGCGCCGCCCCACTCCTCCCGGGCCTGGTGGATGTCGCTGTGGCAGATGCCGGCGAACGCGATGTCGATCAGCACGTCGTCGGCGCGCAGGTCACGGCGCTCGATCGTCGTCGGCGCGAGCGGCTGCCCGGCGCCCGGCGCGGCGATGGCGTACGTGGTGGTGGTCATGCAATCCTCCAGACAATCCGGGCAACAACCCCGGAGTTCACGATGTAAGACCCCCCTTACATCTCCTATAGTAAGAGGGGTCTTACATCCGCGCGACCAAGAAGGGGTGTGATCCACGACATGGGCGCCAAGTACCACCACGGCGACCTGCGCTCCGAGCTCGTGCGGGTGTCCTTCGAACTCATCGCGGAGCAGGGCATCGCCGGCTTCTCCGTGGCCCAGGTCGCCAAGCGCGCCAACGTGTCGGCGGCCGCGCCGTACCGCCACTTCCCCGACCGCTCCAGCCTGCTGGCCGCCGTCGCCGCCGAGGCCGCCTGCCGCCTGCGCGGCTTCGTCGAAGCCGCGGCCACCGGCGAAACCGACCCGGTGGCCCGCCTGGCCACCGCGATCGGCGCCTACACCCGCTTCCAGATCGACACCCAGGTCGGCTTCCCGGTGATCTTCGCCGCCGGTCTGGACGACCCGAAGTTCACCGAGCTGCACGAGCAACGCCGCGCCACGAACGACGCGTACCTGATGCTGTGCCTGGAAGTCACTCCGACGCCCGCCGCGGCCCTCGAACTGCTCGAACAGCTCTACGCCCAGGCCCACGGCTACGGCGACATGTACCGCGAAGGCACCTTCGCACGTCTCGGCTACCCGCCGGAGACGGTCGTGGAGAAGGCGACGAACGCCGCCCGCTTGGTGATCGAGGCACACCAAGCGGCGGCTCAGAGGTAGTCGAAGTACCGGCCGAACCACGTCCAGCTCGGCTCGATGCCCTGGTTGACGCCGTCGTAGGGCTCCCAGATCTCCGGCTCGTCAATGAGCCGATAACCGAGATCGGCGAGCGCCGCCTCGACGAGCCGCCGATCTTCGGCCTCGAAGTAGACATCGCGCTCTTCGCTGTCGTACGCACCGGGATTGCAGGGGCCTGCGATGGCAAGGGACGCGAAGTTGCTCACGGCCACGTAGATCAGTTCCCCACCTCGGGTTGCCTCGGCAGGCACGTTGAGGTGCGGCCATCTTGCCCAGCCGTTCGACGCCAACGAAAAAGCAGGCCCGCCACCGACACTCGGCAGCGAGCCCGCTTCCTCAGAATCTCAAAAATCCAACCACACCAACAACATCTCAGCGCGAACCCATCAGCTGAGCCGCACCAGCATCTTGCCCGTGTTGGCCCCGCTCAACAGCCCGAGGAACGCCTCCGGTGCGTTGCGAATGCCGTCCACCACCGTCTCCGAGTACTTGATCTCCCCGGAAGCCACCAGCGGCGCGACCTCGGACACGAACTGCTGCTGCAGGCTCCAGTGGTCCAGCACGAGCATGCCGCGAATGGTGAGGCGCTTGGCGATGATCTGCACCAGGTTGCGCGGCGCCGGCGTGGCCTCCGTGGCGTTGTACTGCGAGATCATGCCGCACACCGTGATGCGCCCGTGGAGGTTCATCGAGGCGATGGCGGCTTCGAGGTGCTCGCCGCCGACGTTGTCGAAGTACACGTCGATGCCCTCGGGCGCGGCTTCGGCCAGCTGCTGGGCGACGGGACCGTCCTTGTAGTTGAAGGCCGCGTCGAAGCCGAGGTCCTCCACGAGGTGGCGCACCTTCTCCGCCGAGCCGGCGCTGCCGATCACGCGCTTGGCGCCCTTGAGCTTCGCGAGCTGCCCGACGAGCGAGCCCACCGCGCCGGCCGCGCCGGAGACGAACACCGTGTCGCCCGGCTTGAACTCGGCGGTGACCAGCAGGCCGGCGTACGCGGTGAGGCCCGGCATGCCGAGCACGCCGAGGTAGGTGGAAAGGGGCGCGAGGGAACCGTCGACCTTCACGACCTTCGTCGCATCGACCACGGCGTGGGTGCGCCAGCCCAGCTGGTGCAGCACGTGGTCACCGGGCTTGAAGGCGTCCACAGTGGACTCCACGACCTCGCCGACCGCGCCGCCGCCCATGGTCTCGCCCACCGCGAACGGCGGGGCGTAGGACTTCGCGTCGTTCATCCGGCCGCGCATGGCCGGGTCGACGCTCATGAACACGTTGCGCACCAGGAGCTGGCCCGCTCCCGGCACCGGGATCTCGGTGTCGACGATGTCGAAGTTGGCCGACGTCGGGACGCCGTGCGGACGGGCGGCGAGCCGGATCTCGGTCGCCTGGGTCGGTGCGGTCACCACGGGACTCCACTTCCTCGAAAGAACCGGGGCCGTCGCCCCGCATACCTTCGCCCCAACGAGCCAAACGGGGCGATCATTCCGATTATGCCCGGCCGTGTGGCAAGCGCTACACGATCTCTTCGAGCTTGCCGAGCACGCCGTCGTAGATCTTCTTCAGCCCGCCCGGCGCGAAGGTCTTCTCGAAGAAGCCGCCGACGCCGCCGGCGCCGTCCCAGCTCGTCTCGATGCGCACGACGCTGGCGGTGCCCGACGACGAAACCGTCCAGGTCGTGACCATGCTGGAGTTCGCGTCGGTCTCCACGAGGGTGCCCGGTGCCGGCTCGCTCACGGTGGCGGCGACGTCGCGCACCCGCTTCGACGTGGCCTGCAGCTTCCAGCTCGCCTTGGTGCCGGCGCCCACGCCACCCTCGGTGACCTCGTAGTCGCGGTAGTGCTCGGTGAGCAGCTTCGGCCGGGTCTCGGCGTAGTCGGCGACCAGCTCGCGAACCCTGTCCACCGGCGCGTCGATCGTGCGCTCCGCGGTGGCCGTGACCTTACCCATCTCACTCCTCGTTGAACTGCAAGCTGTGCTCGAAACCCCTCACGCGCCACCTTCGCACACGACCCGATCGGGCACCGCGTCACCAGGGGTTTCGCCGTCGAGCGTCACACACGAAACGGGCCGCCCGGAGAGTTCCGGACGGCCCGTCGGCGAGACAGCGATCGGCAGCGATCAGACAGCGATCAGGCGAGGCCCTGCTGCTTCAGCCAGTCCTTCGCGACGTCGGCGGCCGGGTCGCCGTCGGCGTCCACGCGCTTGTTCAGCTCGCGCATACCGTCCGTGGTCAGCTTCGCCGAGACGGCGTTCACCGCGGCCGCGAAATCCGCGCCCCGCTCGTCGAGCACCTTCTTGGTCACGGCCGGCACCACGTTCTCCGTGGGCACGATCTGCAGGTCGTCCTTGAGCGCCACGTACTGCGGGTCGCCGACCAGCGGGCTCACGGAGTCGACCGGGATCACGGTCGCCGCGCCGGAGTTGAGCTGCTGCACGCGCGGCCCGGCTTCCTGCACGGTCTGGAACGAGGTGTTCGTGAGCTTGTAGGTGTCGGTGAAGCCCTTGTAACAAGGCAGGCGCGACTCGCACTCCGGCGGCCCGGCCATCACGACCTTCGGCAGCTTCTTGAGGTCGCTGATGCTCGTGATGCCGTTGGCCTTCGCCAGGTCGGCCTTCATGATGTAGGTGTTCTTGTCCTCGGCCGCCGCGTAGTTGAGCAGCCCGATGCCGTCGGGCGCGAACAGCTCCGCGAGCTGCTGGTGCTCGCCGTCGGCCGTCTTCACGGCGTCCTTGCCGAAGCCGGTGGTGATCGCCGCGCCCTGGTACTCGGGCAGGAACTGCAGCTCACCCGACTTGAGCGACGGGTAGATCAGCTCCCGCGAGCCCAGGTTGAGCTTGCGCGTGACCGGATAGCCCTTGGCCTCCAGCGCGCCCGCGTAGATCTCGGCCAGGATCTGGCTGTCGGTGAAGTTGAACGACGCGACGACGATCGGCGCCCCGCCCTTGCTCTGCGCGGCGGGCTGGTCACTGCCCGAGCCCCCACCCCCGCACGCGGTCAGGCCGAGTGCGGCCACCGCCACCCACGCGGCCGCTCGGATGTTCCGGGTCCAGCGCACGATCCCCACACTCCTCGTGTCACGAACAGAGGATTGGACCCTAACGGTGAGCCACGACAGAAACCACATTCCGGGAATCACCGCTGCCGAATCTCAACAACCGAAATCGCAGCGCTCGAACGGGGTAACCTTCCGTGGTGCATGCGTCCTCGGTCACCCCGCTGCTCACTGAGAGCAGCCGGCCGATCTTCGAATGGCGGTGGGTCGAGCGCAACGCCGACGCCATCGGCCAGCGGCTCGGTGAACACATCGCCCTCACGGCCACCGCACTCGGGATCGGGCTGGTGGTGTCGCTCGCACTGGCCACGCTCTGCCTGCGGTACCGCTGGTTCTACCCGCTGGTGCTCGGCACGGCCGGCGCGCTGTACGTGATCCCGAGCCTGGGGGCGTTCGCGCTGCTGGTGCCGTTCTTCGGGCTCACGTTCACCACCGCGGTGATCCCGTTGGCCACTTACACGCTGCTGATCCTGATCCGCAACATCGTCACCGGCGTGCAGCAGGTGCCCGCCGAGGTGCGCGAGGCCGCGATCGGCATGGGCTTCACCCGCGGCCGGCTGCTGTGGCAGGTGGAGATGCCGCTGGCGCTGCCCGTGGTGATCGCCGGCCTGCGCGTGGCCGCGGTGACCACGATCGGCCTGGTCACGGTCACCTCGCTGCTCGGCATGGGCGGCCTCGGCTACTTCATCCGCGCCGGCATCCAGACCACCACGCCCAACCCGAGCCCGATCATCGTCGGCGTGGTGCTGTCGGTGGTGCTCGCGGTGGTCGTCGACCTGCTGTTGTGGCTGAGCGAGCGCGCGCTGGCGCCGTGGGTGCGGAAGGTGCAGGCGCGATGAACGTGTTCACGCAACTCGGCGAATGGCTTTCCGCGCCGAACCGCTGGAGCTGGACCGACCCGGCCGGGGTGCCGTACCGGACGCTGGAGCACCTGTGGTTCTCGGTGCTCTCGCTGGTGGTCGCGGCCGTGCTCACGATCCCGCTGGCGCTGTGGCTCGCGCACTACCGCCGCGGCGCGTTCCTGGCGAGCAGCGCCGTGAACATCGGCCGCGCGATCCCGAGCTTCGGCCTGATCATCCTGTTCTGGTTCCTGGCCAGCCGCTGGGGCGCCGACACGGACTTCTGGCCGCTGCTGCTGGCGCTCGTGGGCCTGGCGCTGCCGCCCCTGTTCACCAACACCTACGCCGGCGTGGTGCAGCTCGAACAGGAAACCGTGGACGCCGCCCGCGGCACCGGCTACCGCGAGTGGCAGATCATGCTCAAGCTCGAACTGCCGCTGGCCTCCCCGGTCATCGTGGCCGGCGCCCGCGTCGCCTTCCTGCAACTCGTCGCCACCGTCGCCATCGGCGCCATCGTGAACGACGGCGGCGGCCTGGGCCGCTACATCGTCGACGGCTTCGCCGAAGGCGCCCAGGGCTACGGCGAAATCTTCGGCGGCGGCCTGGCGGTGATCATCCTGGCGCTGCTGTGCGAAGGGATCTTCGCGCTGCTGACGCGTTGGGCTACGCCGAAGGGCGTGGCGCTGCAGACGGCTCGGCGGGACTAGCTCAGGTCCTCGATCAGCCGGGTGAGCTCCGGCCCCAGCGAACGGTCCGTCTCCAGCGGCGGCACGCGTTCACCCACCCACGCGTACAGCGACTCCAACGCAGGAGCCCCCTGGCCACGCAGGTACCGGGCCTGCGCGCCGGCGATCAGCTCGCACGCCGTGATCGCCGTGAGGTGTGCGAGGGCGTCGTGGAGTTCGGCGCCCGCGGCCCACGCGAAGGCCTGCACGTCCTCCTGGCCGGCCGACGTGTCGAGCGAGCCGAGGGTGGCGGGCGCGGCCAGGCGGCGCAGCGCGTGCAGCTCGCCGACCGCGCGTTTGTGCAGCGGGACGAGCCCGGCCTGCGGTCCCGGGTCCGCGGCGAGCTGCGCCGGCAGCCCGCTGAACTGCGGGTCGAGCAGGCGGTGAAGGCGCTGCACGGCGATTTCGGCGACGTGCACGAGCACGGCCTTCAACGCGTCCATCCGAAAACCCAGGCCGGCCGCGTGGTAGCCGGTGGTGGTCACGAACTCACCGTCCACAAAGGATGGTGAATCGGTGAGGGCGGCCCAGTCGTGGGCCAGCTCGGCGCGCAGGTCGGCGATCGTGCGGGCCAGCAGGCCGAGCACGCGGGGCCCGGCGCGCACGGAGACGGGCGCCTGCACCACGCCGGGGCGCGGCTCGGCGCCGGCGATCAGCTCCTGGAACCGCGCCGACGCCTCGAAGCGGTAGATCGCGTGCGGTGCGCCGAGGGCGTCGACGGCGATGGCGGCGCACTGCGTCTGCAGGTCGAGCAGGCGGTCGGCGCGGCGGGCGCCGACCCACGCGTCCGCCTGTGCCAGCGGTGCGCCCTGGATCAGGCTCGCGCCTTCCTTCGGGCCGAGCCGGATCGGTGCGACGCCGCGCCGGGCCAGCGCGGTCGCGGCCGGGGTGAGCACGCCGTCCTCCAGCACGAAGCCGAGGCCGGCGAACGTCTGGAACGCGTGCGCGAGCGGGATGATCTCGCCGGCGCTGCCCAGGCCGCCGCGTGGGACGGCGGGGAGGAACCCGTCGTTGAGACGGTCGGTGAGGAACGTGACCAGCTCCGGGCTCACGGCCGTCTCGGGCTTGAGGAAACTGCGCAGGCGCATGAGCAGCAGCGCGCGCGTGACCTCCGCGGACAGCCACGGTGGGCCGCCGACGGCGCGGCCGACCAGCAGGTTGTGCTGGTGTTCGGCCTGCTGGGCGACGGTGAGCTTGACGCCGGCGAGCCGGCCCATGCCGGTGTTGACGCCGTACACCGGCTTGTCGGCGGTCTCGAGCGCGGCCAGCATGGCGGCGCGGTTCTTCGCGACGCGTTCGAGCAGGTCGGGGTGGAGTTCGAGGGGCGCGCCGGCCAGGACGTCGGCGGGCTCGCGGACGATCACCGGTACGGCAGCATCGTGCCGACGTCCGCTGCCTCGGCGCGCTGCAGGATCAGGTGCGCGACGGCGACGTCCGTTGTGGACAGTCCGCGGTGCCAGAAGAGGATGCGCTCGTCGTCGCTCTCGCGGCCGGGCCGGTTGCCGGCCACGATGTCGCCGATCTCCGCGTGCACGCCGCTTTCGGTGAGCAGCCCGGCGTTGAGGTGCGGCCGCAGCGCGCCGAAGCGCGGGTTGCCCGACTGCGATTCGCGCCAGTTGTCCACCACGACCTTGTCCACGGCGTCGAGCAGCGTGAGCTCGAGGGCGCTGATGGTGCCGTAGGGCACGAGGAACGCGCCGGGCCGCAGGAACTCCTTGCGCACCAACGCTTCCGGTTCGGTCAGCCGGGAGGCTTCGACGAGGATGTCGGCGCCGTCGAGCGTTTCGGCGGCGGTTTCGCGCACGTGCACGTTCTTGCCGAGGTGCTCGCTGAGCCGGCGCGCGAAGTCCTCGCGGGATTCGGGGCGTTTGCTGGTGACGCGGATCTCGTCGAAGTCGAAGATCGAGTCGAGCAGCACCACGTTCCACCACGCCGTGCCGCGCGCGCCGACGTGACCGAGCACCTTCGACCCGGGCCGGGCCAGGTGTTTCGCGCCGACGGCCGTCATGGCGCCCGTGCGGGCCTCGGTGATCATGGTGCCGTCCACGATCGCGCGCGGCATGCCCGTTTCGGGGTCGAGCAGCAGGATCAGCGCCATCTCGCTGGGCAGCCCGCGCTCGAAGTTGCCCACGAAGTCGCCGACGACCTTCACGCCGCTCACCTGCTTGGCCGACAGGTGGCCGCGCAGGATGTTGAAGTGGCCCTTGCCGCCGTTGTCGGGCACGAGGTGCGTGCGCGGCTCGAACACGACGTCGCCGCGGCCGTGGTCGCCGAGCACGTCCTCGACCGCGCCGACGATGTCCGCGTGGGTGATGCCGAGGGAGTCGATGTCTTCGCCGGTGAGGTACCGCAACCAGACCTTGGGCGGCACGGTCATCCGGCGAGGCCCTCGATGACCTCGGCGTTCGGCAACGTCCGCAGGGCGGCGCCGGAGATCAGCAGCTTGCTGCCGCGGATGCCGCTGCCGATCACGAGCTCCGGCGCGGCGGCCACGCGGGCGTCGATGAGGATCGGCCAGTCCGCGGGCAGGCCGACGGGCGTGATGCCGCCGTACCGCATACCGGTGAGCGACACGGCTTCGTCCATGGGCGCGAACGACGCCTTGCGCACGTCGAGACGCCGCTTGATCACGCCGTTCACATCGGCGCGCGTGGTGGCGAGCACGAGGGCCGCCGCGAAGCGCACCTCACCGGCCCGCTTCCCGGCCACGACGACGCAGTTGGCCGACGCGTCGAGCGGCGAGCCGTAGGTCTCGCAGAACGCCGCGGTATCCGCCAGCTCCGGGTCGATTTCCGTCACCCCGACCGCGTCGGGCTCCGCGAGGGCGGCGAGCGCCTTCGCGACGGGTTCGGCGAGCAGATCGGTCCGAGTGGGCGCGGGGACGACCGTGAGGCTCCCGGCGATGGTCCAGCTGGTCACGCCCTCGAATCTACGCGGCTACCAGTTGCGGTTGCCGCGCTGCACCTCGATGAGCCGCGGCCGCACATCCACGATGTACACGAGCGCCGCCGCCATCGCCGGCACCCAGAAGATGAACCCGGCACCGCTGACGTTGCTGCCGAACAGCACCAGCGCGAGCGTGGCCCCACCGGTGATCAGCAACCAGATCGGCTTGGTCTTGCGGTCGGCCGCCTGGTACGCGTCGGAGCGCTGCAGCAGCGCGTGAACGAAGGCGAAGAGCCCGACCAAGGCGCTGCCCCAGTGGATGACCTGAAGGATCCAAACGGCAACCAGCACGCGCGTCAGCTTACGGCAAACCACCCAAGGTGCCCGTGGCCCTGCACTTGAGGTGTGGTGGTGTGACGCTGCTCTCGGCGGACGGGTGACGGCGCGCACGCGGTGCCAGCCGCCGTCACAGCCCGACTCCGTTTGGACCCCAACCTCACGCAGCTCAGCTCGCGGCACTCGATCCCGAAGCGCCGAAACCCATGACCCCCCACAGCGAGGGCGGGACTCGATTCGCGCGTGATCGGAGTCGGTCGCGCTCACATTCGAACTGGGCCAAGATCCGAGTCGTCCTCGGCGGAGTCAACCGCCTCGCAACCGGACCCGGCCATGACCCGACACGCCCACGGCGAAGCCGGCCACCCGTGCCGCCGCGCTCGGCCGAGGCTTGATTCGCTCGTCGCGAAGCCGGTCGCCGTCGCAACTGAACGCGGTTGAGGCCCGATTGGGTCGTCGCGGGCCAGGCGCTTCTCGGCCGGACACGGCCAGCGATCGATTCGCCCGCGACGAGGTCAGCCGCTGTGACAGCCGAGCCCCGACCGGCCCGCGTCGGCACGTCGACATACCGACGTCAGGCCTGGAGCAGGCGAGCGCACCCGCCCGACCGCCCGCACCGCGAAACCCCGACACCCCAAAACCAAAACAAGCCCGCCTCCCCCATCACGGGGAAGGCGGGCTCGCTCCGAAAGGTCTTACTTCTCCGTCTTCGGCGCAGCAGCCGGCTTCTTGGCGACCGTCGTGGTGGTGCGGCGGGCGGGCGAAGCGGTCTTCGGCGCGGTGCGGTTGGCGGCCTTGCGCGCCACCGAGCGGGTCTCGTGGGCCAGGTCGTCGCCGAGGTCCTCGACGGCCTCGGCGGTCTCGTCGGCGACCTCGCTCACCTTGCGGGCGGTCTTCTCGCCGACCGAGCGGGTGCGCTTGGTGACCTTGGCGAGCACGCCGTCGACGCGTTCGCGGGTCTCGCCGGCCAGGCCGTCCACGCGCTCCTGCGCGGCGGTGAGGGCGTCTTCGAGCTGGTCGATGGCCTTCTTGACCTGCGGCTGCGCGGCGATCTTGTCCCAGGTCTGCTCGCCGGACTCGGCCAGCTTGTTGTAGAGCTTGAGCGCGGCCTCGGTGTACTCGTCGATGACCTTGCGCAGCTCGGCCGGGTCGAGCTTGCCGCGGAGGCTTTCGACGTCGGTGGGCAGCTCTTCGAGGTTCTTGCGGGCGTTCTCGCCGCTCTTGCGGGCCTTCGCGACGGCGTCGGTCACGGCCTGGCTCGCGAGGTTGCCGGCGCCGAGGGCGGCGAGCAGCGGGGTGCGGACCTGGTCGATGGCGGTGCTGACGGCCTTGCGGACGTCTTCGGTCTTGGGCGTGGTCATGCCGACTCCTCTGTGGTGTCGATGGTTTCGTTGGCGGTCTTGGTGGTCACCGGCTCGGCCGGCGTGCCGGCGGCGTTCTCGCGCCGGAAGGATTCGTAGACGTCGAGCAGAACCTGCTTCTGCCGCTCGGTCAGCACGGTGTCGGCGCGAATCGCGTCGCCGACCGGGCCGCCCGTGGGCACGTCGAGAATTCCCGCTTGCACGTAGAGCGCTTCGGCCGAAATCCGCAGTCCCTTGGCGATCTGCTGCAGGATTTCCGCGCTGGGTTTGCGGACCCCGCGCTCGATCTGGCTCAGGTACGGATTGGACACGCCGGCGAGCTTCGACAACTGGCGCAACGAAATCTTGGCCGAACTCCGCTGCTGCCGGATGTACTCGCCGATGTCGGAGGCGATGTCCGCGACCTTCTCCATCGGGCCCTGAGGTTCTGTCATCGGGTCACCTCCTCGCGACACTTTCGACGGTACGCGGACGTGCTAGCTATTGCAAGCACTCTGCTTGCACGAGTGAGTGTGGTTCCGCTCACCCGGCTACGGTGTCCCCATGGCGACTCAGCGCTTGCGCCGCAGGCTGGTGAAACACCTGGTCGACGAGGACGTGCTCCACGACCCGAAGTGGGTCGAAGCGTTCCGCGGCGTGCCCCGCCACGTGTTTCTGCCCCGCTTCTTTACGCGCGTGGACGCCGGCTGGGCCGCCGTCGACCGCGACGACCCGGGCTGGCTCGAGCGCGTCTACTCCCCCGACGTCCTCGTGACCCAACTCGACGACGACACGTCCCGCTGGGAGAAAGCCCGCCACGAAGGACCGGTCGCCGGCGTGCCGACGAGTTCCTCGAGCATGCCCGCGATCATGGCGATCATGCTCGAAGAGCTGCGCGTCGGCGACGGCCAGCGCGTGCTGGAGATCGGCACGGGCACGGGCTACAACGCGGCCTTGCTCAGCCACCGCTGCGGTTCCGGCCTGGTGTCCACTGTGGACGTCGACGCCGGCCTCGTCGCCACGGCTCGCACGCATTTGCAGGAAGCCGGCTACGCACCCGCGTGCGAAGTCGGCGACGGCGCCCTGGGCTTCCCGGCCGGCGTGCTGTTCGACCGCGTGCTGTGCACGGCGTCCGTCTCGGTGGTGCCCCCGGCGTGGCTCGAACAGACGGTGCCGGGCGGCCTCGTGGTGACCACGCTCAACCGCCCGCTCGGCGCGGGCCTCGTCCGCCTGGTCGCCGGCCCCGGCGCCACGGGCCACGGCCGCGTCCTGGCCCGCGACGGCCGCTTCATGCCCCTGCGCGCCCACCGCCGCCCCGCGCCCACGGCCCTCCCCCCGGTGTCGGAGGTCGACTGGCGGACCACCCAACTGCCCATCGACCTGCTGCTCAAGCCCCGCCTGAAGTTCGAGTTCTTCGCTTCCCTGGAACTACCGGGCGTCCACCCGGTCCGCGAACTCCCCACCGGCGCCCCCGACCCCGCCCCCGACCCGGACGCCCCGGCCGGCCCCTTCGCCCTCACCCACCCCGACGGCTCCTGGGCCCGCTTCCGCACCCACGACTCCACCCTCCAAATCGCCCAAGGCGGCCCCCGCGGCCTGTGGGATCTGGCCGAACGCGCCCTCGTCCTGTGGGAATCCCTGGGCCGCCCCGAACGCGACCGCTTCGGCGTGACGGTGGACGGCGAGCACCAGGAGTTCTGGCTGGATGAGCCGGATGGGCTGCGGTGGGAGCTGGCTTAGGCCGGACCCATGGTTTGGCCTGACTGGGCGGCCCGCGGTTGGTGAACCCGTGGACAGTTCGGTGGGTTCGACCTAGTCAGCACGGGCTTGTGGACAAGGCGGCTAGGCCCGGCCTACAAAAAGCCGCGCTGAAGCCGCGCTGTGGACAGATGACTGGGCTCGACCCAGCCAGCCGATAAGGCCCGCTGACCGGTTGCCGGATTCGACCTACGCGGCAGACGCACGGTGGAGGCAAGTGACTGGATACGCCCCAACCGCCGGCCGACCGGTGGACAAATCGATGGGTTCGACCTAACCGACAAGCTGCGCTGTGTGGACAAGCGACCGGCCTGGACGCAGCCGACCAGCAGGCCTGTGGACAGGTCACTGGGATCGACCCACTGTTCCACCGCCCCGGTGGACAACGTCAGTAGGCCCGGCCCAAACACAGGCAAGTTCACCGAACGCAATCCGACCGGCCGGCCAGCCTGTGCACAAGATTGGTGGGTCCGACCCAACGAACAAGCGGCGAGCCGGGGCAGATCACTGGCACGAGCCCAACGACCGACAGGCCTGTGGACAGGTTGATAGGTCCGACCCAGCGCACTGCAGCCTCGACAGACAGCTCAACGGGTCCCGCCCGAGCCGGGCCGGTTCGCTGGGCTTGACCTAGCCAGCCCGCATCCAGCGAAAAGGTGATGGGGCCCGATCCGACCCGACCTGACCATCAAGCTGCACACCGTGGGCACGTGACCGGGCTCGACTCAGCCGACCGACGAATCTGTGGATTTGTGGACCCGTGGACAAGTCGATGGGTTCGACCTACGTCGCCGCTGTCTCCGGTGGACAAACCGGTAGGCCCGCCCAGGGCCAGAGCCGGTTCACTGGGCTCGCCCCAGCCAACCGAGCAGTCAGCCCGCCACGACCATGGGTTCGGCCCACTTCGCCACCGCCTCGGTGGGCAAGTCAGGTGGCCCACTCGAATTGGGGGCGGTTCGCCGGGGCTAGCCCCAGCCGACCAAACAGACCTGTGGACAAGTCACTGGGTTCGACCTACCTCGCCACAGCCCCAGGTGGATAGCTTGTTAGGTCCAACCCAAACAACAGCCACCTAACCGGCCTCGCCCGAACCTTCCCCCACCACAGCCAGGCCTGACCTAACCCACTTCTCCACCTCCCCCACCACATCGTCAAGCGAGGCAGCGGTCGTATCCAGATACGGGACCTGCCCACGAATCCACCGATTGAACTCGAGCATCTCCTCAATCCTCGGCGAATCCCACTCCCGCCAAGCCGGCCGCGCCCGCAAGCGCTTGCGCAGCACCGCATCGTCGGCCACCAACGCGAGGTAGTGCACCTCAGCGAAAAACAACAACTCCGGCAACGGTTCAAACTCCTGCGGCGCCACCGTCCCGCAGAGCACCACCGGCCGGCCGCTCTGGTGCAGCATCGCCGCCATCCGCAGCCACACCGCGCGGAACGCCGGTACGTCGTCCCGGAGACCACCGGTCCACAGCACGTCCTGCTCCAGCACCAAAGCATCCCCACCCAACCGAGCCGCCAACGCCGGCCCCACCGTCGACTTCCCGGCACCACTGGGACCAGTCAACGCGAACAACGGCAACCGCCGGAACGGCCACCGGTGTCCACATCGGACGCAAGTCAGCACCGCGCCCTCGACCGACGGAAAGTCCGCCCGATCACCACACGACGGGCAAATCCGCAGGTCGAGAGCCGGCGCTGAGGAAACGACGTCGGACAACTCAGTCGAACAGGTTCTCGAGGAAACTGCGCTTCCGGTGGCCGCCATGGGGTCGCGGCGAATCCGGATAACCCCGATGCCCGCCGTAGGGCCGAGGCGAGTCGGAGTACCCGCCACCGCCGTACGGGCGCGGCGAATCCGAGTGCCCGCCGCGGTAGGGCCGCGGCGAGTCACCCCGATACGGCCGAGGCGAGTCGGCGCGGGAGTAGCGCGCCCCGCCGTAGTAGGAGCCTTCGGCGCCGACGATCTGCTCCAGCTCACCGTGGTCGAGGAAAATCCCGCGGCAGGCCTCGCACTGGTCGATGCGGATGCCGTTCTTGTCGACGGTCCGCATCCGGTTCTGACACTTCGGACAAATCACCCAGCCAAGACTACGCAGACAACGTCAGCACGCGCACAGGCAGAACGGGTGCCCCACCGGATCGGCGTAGACGCGGAAGGTCGCGGGCGAGTCGTCGAGCAGCTTCGCGCCCAGGCTGAGCACGCGGGTGTGCGCGGCTTCCAGGTCGTCGACGTCCAGGTCGAGGTGCGCCTGCTGTGGCTCGTCCACCGAGGGCCACGACGGCGCGTGGTAGTCCGCCACCTGCTGGAACTCCAGCCGCGCGCCGCCGAGGGGGTTCACGAGGCGCACCCAGTCGCCGCCGTCGTGGACTTCCGGGGCGGGCCAGTCGAGCACCGCGCGGTAGAAGCCGGCGAGCGCCACCGGGTCCGGGCAGTCGTACACCGTCGAGCCGAACGTCGGGATCGCACCCATATCCGTTTCTCCCTCCAGTGAGATAACCAGTAACTGGAGTATGGGAGTTATCAGCCGACGAAGCAACCACTCTCGCTCGTACACTGGTTGCGTGCACACCGACGCGACCCTGGTGGTGGACTTCCTCAACACCGTCGACATCGAGCGCGGCGAGGACCTGCTGGACGATCCCGAGCAGTGGCAACGCTGGTCCACGGCCCGCGGCCTGGTCCCCCACAACACGGCCGACGCCCGTGCCATCCGCGACGGACTGCGCGCCGCCGTGGGAGATCCGCGGCTGGCCGAAGAGCCGCTCGAGGTGCCGCTCACCTTCGCCCTCGGCAGCGACGGCCCCCGGCTCCTGAGCACCAACGCCGCGTCCGCGGTCCTGGTGGCAGCCACGCGCCTCGCCATCCGCGGCGACTGGGTCCGGCTCAAGATCTGCCCGGCCGACGACTGCCTCGAAGCCTTCTACGACGAGTCCCGCAACCGCTCCCGCACCTGGTGCTCGATGCGGGTGTGCGGAAACCGCGAGAAGGCCCGCACCTGGCGCGCCCGCGCGACGGGTGTGCACAACTGAGGGCCTGTGGATAACTCGTGCACACCCACCAGATATGCACGTGCAGACGCACCGGATCCCCACACGTTGTGGATGAGCGTTAGGCCAGATCCGTGAAAAGCTGTGGATAACCCGGGGGATAACTCAGCTTCCTGTGGACAACTGGTTTGAAGGTCCCCCGGGTGTGGTATACGCACCGGCTGCGCACAAGCGGGCACGCTCCGGCACCCGGCCGAGCCGGGAAACCGGAACAATCCCCAGGTCAGAACAACAACTGCGCCACCGTGTAGATCACCAGTCCGGCCAGCGCCCCGACCACCGTGCCGTTGATGCGGATGAACTGCAGGTCGCGACCCACCTGAAGCTCGATCTTCCGCGAAGTCTCCTCGGCGTCCCAGCGCTCCACGGTGTCGGTGATGATCGTGGTGATCTCGCCCGAGTAGTTCTTCACCAGGTACGCCGCCGCGCCCTCGACCCAGCTGTCCACCTTCGCCGCGAGCGAATCGTCGGAGATCAGCCGCTCGCCGAGCGACTGCAGCGCCGCGCGCACCCGCCGGCGCAGCTCGCTCGACGGGTCCTCGGCCGCGTTGAGCAGCATCTCCTTCGCCGTGGCCCATGCGCTGCCGATCAGCTTCTGCACCTCGGCGTGGTGCACGATCTGGCCCTTCACCAGCTCGGCGCGCTCCATGGTCTTCGGGTCGTTCTGCAGGTCTTGGGCAAACTCGCCGAGGAACTTGTCCAGCGCCAGGCGCATCGGGTGGTTCACGTCGGTCTTCACGGCCCACGCGAACGAAAGCACCTCGCCGTACACCTTGTCGGCCAGCATCTCGTCGACGAACTTCGGCGACCAGCTGGGCGCCCGGTCGGAAACCACGCGCAGCATGGCCTGGTGGTTGTCGCGCACCCACTCGTACGCGCGGTCGCACATCAGGTCCACCAGCTTGTGGTGCGCACCGTCCTCGAACACGCCCTCGAGGATCTTGCCCAGCGGCGGCCCCCACGGCCGGTCGATGATCCGCTTGACCACGGCCTGTTCCATGATCGCCTGCACGTCTTCGTCGCGCAGCACCGTCACGGCGCCCCGCACGACCGTGGCCAGCTCCGACGTCACGCGCTCGGCGTTGTCCGGCTGCGAAAGCCACCCGCCGAGGCGGCGCGAGATCTCGACGCGCTTGAGCTTGTCGCGGATCACGTCCTCGGACAGGAAGTTCGACCCGACGAAGTCGCCCAGGCTGTTACCGAGCTGGTCCTTCTTGTTCGGGATGATCGCCGTGTGCGGGATCCGCAGGCCCAGCGGGTAGCGGAAGAGCGCGGTCACGGCGAACCAGTCGGCGAGCGCGCCGACCATGCCCGCTTCCGCGGCCGCCTTCACGTAGCCCACCCACGCGGGCCAGCCGGCCGATTCGGCCCAGCTCGTGAGCAGGAAGACCACCGTCGCGCCGACGAGGAAGGCCAGCGCGACCTGCTTCATCCGCCTCAGGCCGCGCCGTTTTTCGGCCTCACCGGCGGCGCCGCCGGGCGGGTCTGCGGGCGTGACCTTGGCTGGGGTGAGTTGCTCCACCCCACCATTGTCCGTGAGGATGCGTTTTCGTGCGTGAACCAGCTCTCGTCCCTCGCCTCCGCCCCTTCACCGCGACGATCTTCGCCGAGATGACGGCGCTCGCCGTGAAGCACGGCGCCGTGAACCTCGGCCAGGGTTTTCCCGACACCGACGGCCCCGCCGGCATGCTCGAAGCGGCGAAGAACTCCCTGTTCGGCGGCGACAACCAGTACCCGCCGGGCCCGGGCCGCCCGGAGCTGCGCGCGGCCATCTCGCGCCACCGGCTGCGCTACGGCACCGAGTACGACCCGGACACGGAAGTGCTGGTCACGGCGGGTGCGACCGAGGCGATCACGGCCGCGCTGATCGCGCTCACGGAGGCCGGCGACGAGGTGATCGTGGTCGAGCCGTACTACGACAGCTACGCCGCCGCCGTCGCGATGGCCGGCGCCCAGCGGCGCGTGATCGGCCTGGTCGAGACGGCCGACGGGCGCCTCGAGCTCGACCTCGACGCTCTGCGCGCCGCCATCACCCCGCGCACCCGCGCCGTGCTGCTGAACTCGCCGCACAACCCCACGGGCACGGTGTTCTCGCGCGCCCAGCTCGAAGCCGTGGCGGCGCTGTGCGTGGAGCACGACCTGATCGCGGTGACCGACGAGGTCTACGAGCACCTCGTGTTCGACGACGCCGAGCACATCCCGCTGGCCACGCTGCCCGGGATGCGCGAGCGGACGGTGTCGATCTCCAGCGCCGGCAAGACGTTCAACTGCACCGGCTGGAAGATCGGCTGGGTCTGCTCCACTCCCGAGCTGGTGGCCGCGGTGAAGGCGGCGAAGCAGTTCATCACCTTCGTGTCGGGCGGGCCGCTGCAGCCCGCGGTGGCCTACGCGCTCGACCACGAGCTGCCGTGGGTCGAGCAGCTGCGCACGAGCCTGCAGGACAAGCGCGACCGGCTGTCGGCGGGGCTGGCCGACGCGGGCTTCGGGGTGCGGCCGAGCACCGGCACGTACTTCGTGACGGCTGACGTGCGCCCGCTCGGCTTCGACGACGCCGCCACGCTCGCGTGGGAGCTGCCCGAACGCGTCGGTGTGGCAGCCGTGCCCGTCAAGGTCTTCACGGATCACCCGGACGAGTGGAAACACCTGCTGCGTTTCGCGTTCTGCAAGCGGAACGAAGTCATCGACGAGGCCGTCGGGCGATTGCGTCAACTCGTCTGACCACTGCGGTTACCGAATTACGAGTTGCCGCGCGGTTACGCTCCACAATCGGTTACTCACCGTTGGTGTCATGATACCGCCAGTATGTTTTTCCGGCGAAACATCAGGTCAACGGCCGTGTGCACCACCGCCCGGATGGCCGCAGGAGGTCCGGGCGGGGGCACGCTCGGTGATCGACCGCGGCCGATCGGACACCGGAGCCGGTAAGTCCGTTCCGCCTTACGGGGTGGATCGAACGCAGGGAAGATGAAACACTCGCGACCGGTGCTAGAAAGAGTGCAGCCCCGGGGGAACTGCGACCTGGCCGGAGAAGAACCCCAGTTGGATCAGTCTCGTGCGGGCAGCCGCATGAGCTTCAGGCGCGGACGGTGGTGGTGGCGTGAGCGACGCGGCAGCCGTGCGCACCGGCGCACCACTCGTGACCAGCGCCGATCCCGCTGCGACGGGTTCCGAGTCACCTTCGGGCACCCACCACGTGATGCGGAAGCCGCGGCCGTGGGCCGCCCCGCTGGCGAAGCCGGCCGCGCGGATCGCACTGGCGGGCGGGCTCACAGTGGCCGGCTGGCTGCTCGGCGCACTGGTCGCCGGGGCGGGCGCCGAAGCCGCGGAGCAGCCGCACGGCGGCGACGCCTCGGGCAACACCGTCGCGACGGCACCCGGACACACCGGACACTCCGACCGGGCTCGGGAGCACCGCCGAGAGCCGCACGGGCACCCCTGGCACGGCGTGACGACCGGGTCCACTACGGACTCCGGAGCCACCGGAACTTCGGGCGACAGCAGGACTTCGGACGACCACGCATCGGGCGCCAGCGCTTCGCGCGACCGCGCCGGCTCGCGCTCCACCACAACGGCGACAACGGCCACATCGGACACTTCGGACTCGGCGGGCACGTCAGGCGACAGCGCCGACGGCACCACGCCGACCACTTCGGACTCGACCGACGCCACTGACGCCGCCACGCCGAGCACCTCGGACAGCAGCGGATCGGCCCACGCCTCCACGCCCGCCGCCAACAACGACACCGGCACCTCCGCGACGCCCGGCGCGAACGCCGGCGCGGATGCTTCAAGCGGAACGGGACAGCACACGGACGGCGACTGCGCCGGACGCGGCCACCACGCGACCGACCAGACCGCCACCGACACTTCCGGCACCGAGACCGGCACCGGCCCGAGCTCCACCGCGACCGACACCACCAGCACCGAGACCACCGACACCAACGCACCGAACCGCGCCACCGCACCGCAGTCCGGCGGCGGACTCCTCGGTGGCCTGCTCGGCGGCGTCCTCGGCCTCGTCGACACCACCCTGCACTCGCTCACCGGCGTCGTCGGGACCGTGGGCGACGTCGGCGACAGCGTGCTGCCGCCGGTCACCTCGGTGCCCGCCGGCACGCCCCCGTTGATCCCGATCGGCGACGTGCTCGGCCCGGTGTTCTCCGGCGGCACGGTGAGCGGCGGGGTCACCGCGACCGTGCCCGAGCTGTCCGTCCAGCCCGCGCCGGTGCTCGCCGCGGTGCCGGTGATCGTGCCGCAGCCGGCGCCGGTCATCGTGCCGAAGGCGGCCGAGCTCACGCACTACCCGAGCGTCGTGCGCCTGATTCCTGTGCAGCAGCAGGGCAACGGTGCACAGCAGAGCAAGAACGACACCTCCCACGTCGGCGCCACGGGTGGCGGCGGCAGTGGGGGCGGCGGTGGCCTGCCGGCGGCGCCCAGCGCGCCCGTCGCGCCCACCACCACCGCCAACCCGGGCCACGACGGCACGGGCGGCGCTCGCCAGCCGTTCGCCGTCGTCGGCGACAGCGTGACCACCACGCAGCTCAAGCTGATCGGCGTCAGCCGCGACCACGAGGTCGCCGGCGCGGGCAGGGACGCAGCCCTGCCCACCACCTCCCCGGACTGACCGGCACCCGGTCCACCGGGGAGAGCCACGTCCAGACCAAGATCAACTTCTTGGTGCGCGCGCCCGTTCGCTGCGCCTGGCTCACCCTTTCGCACCAACCAGCAGCAGCTCGCGCCATCGGCCGCATCCGCTGTCTTCGCTGCTTTTCGTCAAGGGGCTGACCCATGCGTACGACCTCGCTTCCCGACCGGCCGACCGCGCCCGGCCGGATCGGGTCCTGGTCCCGGCGCCGCGCTGCCCCCGCGGCGCCGGGACCCACAACGGGCGTGCTCCGGAGGTTCCCGCTCACCGCGCCGAGCGGGAACCTGCGCCAACCGAAGCCCGCCTGAGCCGTCGGCGCTTCCCGGCACGTCGAGGGGCTGTGCCGGGAAGCCGCCGCGGCGCCCGCTGAACGCAGCGGGTGACGAACAGCCGGTGCACCGCATGCGACCACCACCATCCCTGGAGTGGTTGGACCATCCGGTGCACCGGCTGTTTATCTTTCGGAACTCACGTGACCGGCACGTTCGCCGCGGAAACCTCCGCGTAGCCGCGCACCGAGGCCACCGCCAGGCTCAGCCGACGCACGGCCTCCAGCAGCTCGTCGGGCGGCAGGCCGAACGGCAGCCGCAGCCAGCGTTCGAGCCCGCCGTGCACGCCGAACCGCGAACCCGGTGCCAGCTGCACCCCGTGGTTCGCCGCCGACACGGCGAGGCGCGTGCTCATCGGTTCCGGCAGCCGGCACCACAGCGACAGACCGCCGCCCGGCACCTCGAACGTCCACTCCGGACAGTAAGCGTGCACGGCGTCGATCATGGAATCCCGCTGCAGCCGGAAATCCCGGCGACGCTGAGCCAGCGCGGCGTAACCCTCCGGCGCGAGCAGCGACGCCAGCACCAGCTGGTCGAACACCGGCGCACCGAGGTCCACGGCGAACCGCGACGACAGCAGCCGGTCGAGCAGGTCGGCCGACGCCCGAATCCAGCCCAGCCGCAGCCCGCCCCAGTGGGATTTCGCGGCCGAGCCCACCGTGAGCGCCAGGTCGCCGGCGAACGCGGCCAGCGGCGGTGGCGCGTCGAGCGGATCGCCCTCGTAATCGAGCTCCACCAACGATTCGTCGACCACCACCGGCGTGCGGGAGCGCGCGAGCAGGCCGCCGAGACGCTCACGGCCGGCGGCGTCGAGGCGGGCGCCGGTGGGGTTCTGGAAGTCGACCACGAGGTACCCGAACCGCGGTGACGCCTGGCGCAGCGCTGCCTCGATCCCCGTGAGGTCCCAGCCGCGCACGGGATCGAGCGCCACCGGCACCGGCAGCGCGTGGGCGGCGCGCACGGCGTCGACCGCGTTGGGATAGGTCGGCTGCTCCACGAGCACGCGGTCGCCGGGCCCGGCCAGCATGCGCAGGCACAGCACGAAAGCCGAGTACGCGCCGGAAGTCACCATGACCTGCTCCGGCGCCGTCGGCAGGCCGCGCGCGGTGTAGCGCTCAGCGATGCGTTCGCGCAGCAGCGGCAGGCCGCCGGTGAGATAACCGTTGCCGCTCAAGTGCTCCACGAGGTCGCGCCGCGCCTCGTCGACGGCCGTGATCAGCCCCGGCAACGCGGGCGGCGCGGCCCGCGCGAGGTCGATCAGGCCGGGCCGCTCGTGCTGCGCCGGCTCGGCCGAGCGCCGCCCGGCGCCCGAGATCCACGAACCGGCGCCGCGGCGGCTGGCCACGACGCCGGTCATCCGCAGCCGGTCGAGCGCCGCGCCGATGAGCGTGCGGCTCACGCCGAGGGCGTCCGCGAGCTCACGCTCGGCGGGCAGCCGCGTGCCCAGCGGCAGCTGGCCGTCGAGCACCTGCAGCTCCACGGCGGCGGCGAGATCGGCGGCGCCCTGGCGTGAGCCACGGCGTCGCCACTCGCCGAGCAACACGGCCAATCTCGGACCGGACACGCGGCTGCCCAGCGGGATGTGCGAGGTCATAAGACCAATTATCCGATATTGGCCATGGATTACCAGTCCACTTGTCCCTGATAGTGGAGAAGTGGCAGTTGTCGACCTCAGTCCCCTCAGCGTCCGCCGGGCACCCGTGCGCCGGGGCGCCCAGCTCCTGGCCGGCCTCGCGCTCTACGGCGCGAGCATGGCCATGCTCACCCGCGCCCACCTGGGCCTCGACCCGTGGGACGTGCTCCACGAAGGCATCACCAAGCTCACCGGCCTGAGCTTCGGCACGGTCACGGCCATCGCGTCGGTGTTCGTGCTGCTGCTGTGGATCCCGCTACGCCAGCGGCCCGGCATCGGCACCGTGGCCAACGTGGTGGTGATCTCCGTGACCGTCGACGCCGTGCGCGCGGTGCTGCCCGACCAGCACGCGCTCGCGCTCCAGATCCTGCTGCTGGTGGGCGGCGTCGTGCTCAACGCCGTGGCCACCGCTGTTTACGTCGGCACCCGCCTTGGCCCCGGCCCGCGCGACGGCCTGATGACCGGCCTCACCGCCCGCACCGGCTGGTCGGTGCGGCTGGTGCGCACCGGGATCGAGGTGACCGTGCTCGTCGTCGGCTGGCTGCTCGGCGGCACCTTCGGGGTGGGGACCGTGCTCTACGCGCTCACGATCGGACCGCTCACCCAAGCCCTGTTGCCGCTGGTCACCTGGCGGACCGGGCGCCGCGAGGAGCAGCAGCACTAGCCGGCCTCCCGCTGCGCGACCGCGCGGCGCACCGACACGTAGTCGACGCCGTGGGCGGCCAGCAGGTCGGGCACCGGGCCCTTCTGCTGCACCAGCGCGAGCAGCAGGTGCTCCTGGCCCAGGTGCTTGTCGCCGAGCTTCACGGCTTCCCGCAGGCTCAGCTCCATCGTGCGTTTGGCGTCGGCCGCGAACGGGATGTGGCCGCGTTTCGCGCGCCTGCCCCCGCCGGCGAGCGCGCCCGGGCCGTGGGTCTCCTCGATGCGTTCCACGATCTGCTCCACGTCGATGCCGAACTCGGTGAGCGCCTCGACGTCGGCGTCGCTGATCCCGCCGCGGCGGCGGATGCGGTCGAGCTCGGCCAGCACGTCTTCGCGTGAGACGCCGAGCTCTTGCAGCAGCCGCAGCCCGGCGCCGTTTTCGGTGCGGGCGAGCCCGGCCAGCACGTCGGTGAGCTCGATCTCCCGGGCGCCGGCCTCGCGCGCCACGATCTGGGCCTCGACCACGGCCAGCCGCGCGTCGAGCGTGAACCGTTCGAACATCAGTGCCTCCCGTACTTCTTGTGGACGGCCTGCCGGCTGACCCCCAGCTCGGCGGCGATCTCCTGCCAGGACCAGCCGTGCACGCGGGCGCTGCGCACCTGCACGGCTTCGAGTTGTTCCAGGAGCCGACGAAGCGCCGCGACCGCGCGAAGCCCCACTCGGGGATCACGGTCGCCTGCCCTCGCGGCCAGGTCTGTTGCTTCCGTCATGCTTGTCAATCTAGGTTGACATCGCACTTCTGTCAACTGAAGTTGACACACGGTCGGTGTCGGCGGTCCGGGTTAGCATCGGGTGATGCCCGAGATCGCGATCGCGGAGCGCGCGGGAGTAGGCGCGGACGGCCTGCCCCGCGCGAGCGAAGACCACGTCGTGGTGCTGGACAACGCCGTGCTGCTGCTGGACGGCGCCACGTCACCGAGCCCCGACCTGCCGCCCGGCGGCTGGTACGCGGGGCTGCTCGTGCGTCGCCTGGCCGAAGAGCTGAGAGACAGCCCGAAGGAAGACCTCGCCGTCGCGCTGGCGTCGTCCATCGCCGGCGTCGCGGCCGAGCAGGGCCTCGAGCCGGGGCGTTCGCCGTCGAGCACCGTGTCGATCGTGCGCTGGGACGAGGCCGAGGTCGAGTCCCTGGTGCTGGCCGACAGCCCGGTGGTGGCGTTCGGGCGCTTCGGCGTGGACGTGGTGTCCGACGACCGGCTCGTGTCCCTGCGCGACGGTGGCCTGCTGCAGACCGGCGCCGACGTGCGCCGGCGCCGCAACGCCGAAGGCGGCTTCTGGGTGGCCGAAGCCGACCCGGCGGCGGCCTCGAAGGCCGTGCGGCGTTCGTGGCCGCGCCCCGAAGTCGACGCCGTGCTGCTCGCCACCGACGGCGTGTCCACCGGGGTCGACGACTACGGCCTCTTCGGCTGGCCCGACGTGCTGCGCCTCGCGCGCGCCAACGGCCCCAACGCGGTGCTGGACGCCGTGCGAACCGCGGAAACCCAAGATCCCGACGGGTCCCGCTGGCCGCGTGCGAAGCGGCACGACGACCAGGCCCTGGTGCTCGCCAGCTTCGGCGGCACCGGCGAATAGGGGTCGAATTCAGGGTGATCCCGGATCACGGATCATCCGCGACCCACGAAGCTGGACGTCATGGGGATCTCACGGGGGCTGCGGATCTGGCGGCTGGGCGCGTTGGTGGCGATCGGCTGGGGGCTGTTCACGATCACCGTGATGCACGTGATCAGCTCTCGCGACCCGATCCACGACACGCTGTCGAGCTACATCACCACCGACCCGGGCCTGCTGAGCGCGAGCGTGCTCGCGCTCGCCGTCGGTTCGCTGGCGGTGCTGGGCGCTCTGGCGGCCGGCGGCGTGCCGCTGCCGCGGACCACGCGCGTGCTGCTTTCGTTGTGGGCCTTGGGGTTGGCGACGGCCGCGATCTTCCCGGCGAGCTACCCGCCGAACCCCGATCCCACGAGCGGTGAGATCCACCTGTACTCGTGCGTCGTGGCGTTCGCCAGCCTGCCGGCCGCGGCGTGGACGCTGCTGGAACCGTTGCGCGGCAAGGCCGAACGCCTGGTGCTCGTCCGCTGGCTGCGGGTCGGGGCGGCCGCGCTGGTGGTGTTCGGGGTGAGTTTCCTGTTCGCCCGCCTCGACGAGGCCGGGCTCCCGGTGCACACCGTCACTGAACTGCTGCCGGTCGGGGCCACGCAACGGCTGATGCTGATCGCCGACGTCGCGCTGCTACTGGGCCTGGTCCGCGTCGCCGTACGCGCCGACGCGACCCGCACGGCGACCGAACTGCAGCCGGCCACCGTGCGGGACTGAATCGCTTTCGCCCTGACGGCAACGAACTCCGGCGTTCACTCCTGCATGGCCGCCACGAACTCCGGCGCATAGCCGTACAACCCAGGCAGGCCACCGGTGTGCAGGAACACCACCGTCTCCTCCGGGTCGAACCGGCCGTCGGCGGCCCATTCCACGAGGGCGGCCGCGGCCTTGCCGGAGTAGACCGGGTCGAGGACCACGCCTTCGGTGCGGCCGAACAGCCGCAGCGCACCCCACGTGGAAGGCGCCGGGATGCCGTAGCCCTCGCCGATCGTGGAGTCGCTCATGCGCACGTGGTCCAGCGACGGGGTGTCCACGCCGAGCAGCTGCGCGGCGGAGGTGACGAGGTGGGTGAGGTTGTCGGTGGCCTCGTCGAGCGGGTGGCTCACGCAGGCGAAATCGGCGCCGAGGTTGCCGAGCAGCGCGGTGCCGAGCGCGAGGCCCGCGGACGTGCCGCCGCTCGCGTGCGGCGCGACGATGCGCGCGCTGTCGATGCCGAGGGCCGAGAGCTGCTGGGCGAGCTCGTGGGTCGCGGCGACGTAGCCGAGGGTGCCGAGCGCGTCGGAGCCGCCGGTCGGGACCGTGAAGACCTTGCGGCCCTCATAGTCGGCCGAGGCGAGCAGCTCTTCGTACGTGCGCTCGGCTTCCTCGGCGGTGGCGCAGATGTGCACGCGGGCGCCGAAGAGCAGGTCGAGCGGGATGTTGCCGGAGTGCTCGTAGGCCTCGCCCTCGCGCGGCACCTTCGCGGTGAGCACGAGCTCGCAGCGCAGCCCCAGCCGCGCACAGGCGGCCGCGGTCTGGCGGCCGTGGTTGGTCTGCAGCGCGCCGAACGTGATCACGGTGTCGGCGCCCGCCGCGAGCGCCGCGCCGAGGTGGAAGTCGAGTTTGCGCAGCTTGTTGCCGCCGACGCCGAGCGGGTGCACGTCGTCGCGCTTGAGCATCAGCCGCGGCAGCCCCAGCGCCTCGCCCAGCCGCGGCGCCGCCAGCAGAGGTGTCGGCCCGCTGCCGAGCCCCGCCCGCGGGAACGCGTCGAAAACGGGAAACCGGTCGAAGTCGAACGTCATCGATCCTCCGTGGGGGATGGGCGGGCGTGAGCCCATGGTCGGCCCACGCGGGTGCGCTGTCGAACCAGGCAGCCGGAATCACAGTTCGCTGGTAGCGTTCGTTCGAACGAACGAGAACTCCGGGGGTGGCCCGATGACCGTCAGGACTTCCGCGTTCACGACCGTCGCCGAGCAGGTGGCGGCTCTCGAAGCCGGGGAAACCACGTCCGTCGCGCTCACGGAGACGGCGCTGGCCGAGGCGCACGCGAGCCAGGCCGTGCTCAACGCGTTCCGCCGAATCCGCGACGCCGAAGCCCTGGCCGAGGCCGAAGAAGCCGACCGGCGCCGGGCGCATGGCGAGGCGACGCCACTGCTGGGCGTGCCCGTGGCGATCAAGGACGACGTGGATCTCGCCGGCTTGCCGACGGCGTTCGGCTGCGCGGGCGACTTCCCGAACGCCGAGGTGGACGCCCCGGCCGTCGGGCTGCTGAAACAGGCCGGCGCCGTGATCATCGGCAAGACGAACACGCCTGAGCTGGGCCAATGGCCGTTCACGGAGGGGCCGGCGTTCGGCGTCACGCGCAACCCGTGGCACCCGGACCACACTCCTGGCGGTTCTTCGGGCGGCTCGGCGGCCGCGGTGGCCGGCGGCGTGGTCGCGGCGGCGCTGGGCTCCGACGGCGCGGGCTCGGTGCGCATCCCGGCGGCGTGGACGGGGCTCGTCGGGATCAAGACGCAACGCGGCCGCGTGCCGCTCGGCGGGGAGCTGTTCCACGGCCTGACCGTGCTCGGCCCGCTCGCCCGCACCGTCGCCGACGCGGCGGCCCTGCTCGACGTGACCACCGCGTCCGACGGCGTCTTCCGCGCCGCCGCTCGGCGCGAACCCGGTCGGCTGCGCATCGGGCTCTCGACCAGGATCCCGTTCACGGCCACGAGAACGAGCCTCGACCCGGCGGTGGAGGCAGCCGTGCGTGCCACCGCGGAGGCGCTCGCGAACCTCGGCCACGAGATCGTGGAGATCGACCCCGACTACGGCCTCATCGGCCTCACCTTCCTGCCGCGCTCGCTCACCGGCGTGCGCGACTGGGCCGCTCGCGTCCCCGAGAAGGCCAAGCTCGACCCGCGCACCCGCGGCAACGCGCAGCAGGGCACCGTGCTGGCCGGCGCGTTGAAACTCGCGCGCGCCCTCGAACCCGCGCTGCAGCGCCGCATCGGCTCGGTGTTCGGCCGCGTCGACGTGCTGCTCACCCCCACCACCGCGACACCACCGCCGAAGACCGGCGCATTCGACGGCCTCACCGGCTGGCGCACCGACCAGACGATGATCGCCGCGTGCCCCTACGCTTGGCCGTGGAACGTGCTCGGCTGGCCGGGGATCAACGTCCCGGCCGGCACCACGGCGGAGGGGCTGCCGCTCGGCGCCCAGCTGCTGGGGCCGTCGCACGCCGAGGAGCGGCTGATCTCCGTTGCCGCGCAACTGGAAGAGGTCCGACGGTGGCACCTGCGCCGGCCCGCAAGGGTGTGGTGAACACCCGCGACGCGATCCTGCGGGCAACCCTCGAGGTCGTCGGCGAGCAGGGCGTCGGCGGCCTCACCAACCGGCGCATCGTGGCCGCGGCGGGCGTCTCGCTCGGCACGCTCACCTACCACTTCCCCAGCCAGACCGAGCTCCTGCGCGAAGCGATGCTGCTGTTCGCCGAAGAGGAAACGGCCAAGCTCGCCGCGATCGCCGACGCGCACACTGCCGACGGCCTCAGCCTCGAACAGGCCGCGACCGTGGTGGAGCACGTGATCGAACAGCTGCCCTTCGGCACCGACGACCTCGCGCCCCACGAGCTCTACCTGCAGGCCGCGCGTGATCCCGGCCTGCGCGAAGCGTCCGCGCGCTGCTTCGCCGCGTACGACGACCTGGCGACGACGATCCTGCGCGCCCTCGGCGTCCCCGACCCCGTGCGCGTGGCGGGCCCGGTCGTCGCGCTCATCGCCGGCCTGCAGCTGCGCCGCCTCTCGACGGGCACCGACGTCCCTGCGGCCGAGCCCCTGATGATGCTGCTGCGCGGGGCCTGAGGTGGCCCCGCCGGTCGTCCGGGGCACCGCGGCCTGGCGCTACTTCGGCGACTTCCGCGACGTGCTGCTCGCCGGCCAGGTCCTGGTGCTGCAGGTGGCCCACCCCGTGGTCGCCGCGGGCGTGCGCGACCACTCGAACTACACCGAGGACCCGTGGACCCGCCTGATGCGCACAGGCGCCTCCCTGTCGATCTACGTGTACGGCGGCGCTTCCGGCGCCCACTTCGAAGCCGCGCGGCTGCGGGACCTGCACCGGACCTTCACGGGCGTGGCGGAGGGGCGCCGCTACAGCGGCCTGGATCCCGCGGCGTACGCCTGGGTGCACGCGACGTTGGTGCGCGTTCCGGTTGACGTGCAACGGTTTTTCGGGCGGCCGTTGACTGATGGTGAGCTGGACGAGTACTACGCGCAGATGTGCGACATCGGCCGGGTGCTCGGTGTGCGGGAGCGGGACCTGCCGCCGGATTGGGCTTCGTTCGAGGCGTACTACGACGAGATGGTGGCTTCCTTCCGCCCGAACCCGACGATGACGACGTTGTTCTCGACGATCCGCACGGTCCCGAAACCGGTGCGGTGGCTGCCGGATCGGTGGTGGCCGACTCTGCGGGGCTGGCAGGCGCGGGGGCAGATGTTTTTGATCCGGGCTACGTTGCCGTCGGCGTTGCGGGAGCAGTTGGGTCTGCAGTGGACTGTTGCGGATGAGCGGCGGTTTCGGCGGTTTTGTTGGGTGGTGCGGGTTGTTGGCGGGTTGGTGCCGGTGTCGGTGCGGACGGTGCACATGCGGTGGATCGGGAAGTTGAACGTGTGGTTGAGGGAGCATCCGTGGGCTTATCGGCTGTTGTCTTGACTTTTTGATTCTGCTGGTGGCCGTGGGTTCGGGCGTCCGACTGCAGCGGAGGGACATCGCGTGCCATTGGCGCGTGCCGCGTGGTGCGGTGTGTGCGAAGCGGACGAACGAAGATCCCGGCGGTTTTATCTAGTGGTGCGGTCTTTCGACCGTCTGGCGCCCGTGGATCGGGAAGCTGAACGTGCGGCGGCGGGAGCATCCGTGGTCTGACCAGCCGTTGTGACGGCCAGGATCGCGCTGGCGGCTGCTGGTGCCGTGATCAGCCGCGCGTCCGGGCGTAGTGCGCGCGAGCCTTTGCGCGGTTGCCGCAGCGCGACATCGAGCACCATTGGCGCGTGCGGCGAGGTGAGGCGTCCGCGAAGCGCAGGCCGCAGTCTTCGGCGGCGCACACGCGGACGTCGACCGGGCTGGTGACCAGCTCGACGACGTCGGTGGCGATGCGGGCGAGGGCGGCCGCCACCGGGTTGCGCGGGGTTGGCGCGGTGCGGCGCAGTTCGCCGCCGGCGAGGTGGAGGTGGGCGTTCGGCAGGGGTTCGTCGGCGGTTTTGTTGACGAGGTCGACGTCCGGGCGGGCGGGCTGCGTCGTGACCAGCCGGTTGACCGCTTCGCGCAGCCACTTCGCGTTTTCCAGGTCCTCTTCCGTCACGGGCACCTGCCCGTCGGTGAGACCCGCGAGCGACAGCCATTCGGCGAGTTTTTCGGGCGACGTCAGCATTTCGACGCCCTCGGGCGCATAGCGGTTGCGCAGCGTGTTGACGAGGTCGAGACACGGCCGCCCGCCGTCGAAAGCCCACTCCATGGTGTCAACTCTAACCCTTGCCACCGGTTAGCCGCCTCCGGTAGCGTCTAACCCCATGAGCCGGTTAGAACCCTCCATGGCGCAGGTCGGCGATCTCCGGATGCACTACCTGCGCGGCGGCGACGGCCCACCCGTGTTCCTCCTGCACGGGTGGCCGCAGACGTCGCACTGCTGGCACCGCGTCGCGGGCCCGCTGACCGAAACCCACACCGTGATCGCACCCGACCTCCGCGGCTACGGCCGCACCGACAAACCCCTTGGTGGCTACGACAAACGCACCATGGCCGCCGACCTCGCACACCTGGCCGAGCAACTCGGCTTCGACCGGGTGGCGGTGGTCGGTCACGACCGCGGCGGCCGGGTCGGTCACCGGTGGGCGCTCGACCGCCCGGACCAGGTCGACCGCCTGGCCGTGCTCGACATCGCTCCCACGCGCGAAATGTGGCGCCGCCTCGACGCCGACGTCGCCAAGGGCTACTGGCACTGGCTCTTCCACCTGCAACCCGACCTGCCGGAGCTGCTCGCCGGCAGCAACATCGCCGCGTACCTCGGCTACTTCTTCGAACGCTGGACCTTCCAACGCCAAGGCCTGCCCACCGAAGACGTCGCCGAGTACGTCCGCGCCTTCTCCGCCCCGGGCGCCCTCCGCGCCGGCTTCGACGACTACCGCGCCTCCTTCCCCGACGACGCCACCCTCGACAACGCCGACTTCGAGGCCGGCCACCGCCTCACCCAGCCCCTCCTCGCCCTCTGGGGCCAAGCCGGCCTCCTCGGCAAACTCCCGACCCTCGACATCTGGCGCACCTACGCCGACAACGTCACCGGCACCGGCCTCGAAAACTGCGGCCACTTCCTGCCGGAGGAACAGCCGGAGGAGGTGGTGGCCCACCTGCGGAGGTTCCTGGGCTAGACCGCGATCGGCTGCGCCAGCCACGCCCGCCCGAGGTGCAACTCTCGGAAGTCGTGGTGCGGCAGCCGAACTTCGTGGACGAAGCCTTGCTCGGCTCGCCGCACACGGGCAGAGCCCGGTCCCAGGAACAGCGCGCGATCGCCCGCGAATCGATGGCGAGCTAGCGCGAACTCCTGACCAAGGCCGCGACCCGCTCCCCGACCACACCACTCGCCGGAGACGGCGCCACCATGCCCAGGAGACGACAACCGGCCCGCACGAACCCACGCACCACGCCGCGACCCGCTCCCCGACCACGTGGCGCCCCCTGGACAAGGCGACGACGGGCCAACGAGTGGCAGCCAACCTGCACGAACTTTCGAACCGAGCCGCGACCGGCTCCTCGACCATCCACCGCACCACCCCTGAGCACGTCACCCGCCCAGCACAGGAGGCGACAGTCAAAGTGCACTAGCACTCGAACCAAGCCGCGATCCGCCCTCTGACCATCCACCGCTGCCAGTCCTCCGGGGCTGCGCCGACAGGCCGAGAAGGGATAGCCCGCCCGCACGAACCGACGCACCACGCCGCGAACCGGTCTCCGACCAGCCGCCACATCGGTCCCTCCGGTTAGGGCGCCAACAGGCCGACGAGGCGGCAGCCAACCGGCGCGCTAGTCCCGTACCAAGCCACGATCAGCCCCGACCATCCACCGCGGCTACGCCCCTCCGCAGACGGCGCCGATAGCCGAGGAGGTGGTGACCTACCTTCGGAGGTTCCTGGGCTAGGCCGCGGCTACCTCCTCGACCATCCACCGCGCCGTGCCCTCCAGCGAGGGCGCCGACAAGCCCAGGACGCGCCGACCAGCCCGCGCAAACCCACGCACCGAGCCGCACCCACTTCCCGACCACCCACCGCCACCCCCAAGAACCGGCGCCAACACCCCAAGGAGGCGCCGACCCGCCGACCCGCACTCCGGGCGACCTAACCCTTGATCAACTCATCCACCACCCACCGCACCACACCCTCCGGGAACGGCGCCGCCAAGCCGAGCACCACGTGCTCGAATCCGGCATCCACCGCCTCGGCGATGGCCTTCCGAGTGAGCCCCGGATCCGCGTAGGACACCGGCAGGTGGATCGACCGCGCGATCTCCGCTGGATCGCGGCCGAGCTCGAGGCAGTACCGGTCGAGCAGTGCGCTGCGGCTCACGCAGTCGGCGAGGTCGCCGCCGGGGATGTTCCAGATGTCGGCGTGCCGGGCGGCCACGCGGAGGGTCGCGGAGGCGCGGCCGCCGATCACGATGGGTGGGTGGGGGTGCTGCAGAGGCTTGGGGTTGCCGAAGGCGCCCTTCAGTTGCACGGTCGAGCCGGTGAAGTCGAAGGGTGACGGGGAAGTCCACAAGCGACGGATCACGGTGCACGCCTCGGCGAGGCTCTCCACGGCGTGCGCGGTGTCGTGGAATGGCAGGCCGTGGGCCTCGTACTCGCGGCGGGCCAAGGGGTGGCTGGGTCGGGAGCCGACGCCGATGCCGAAGTCGAGGCGGCCGGCGGAGACGATGTCCACCGTGGTGGCGATCTTCGCCAGGAGGGCGGGTGGGCGGAAGCGGTTGCTGGTCACCATGAGGCCGAGCCGGAGCCGTCGCGTCTGTGCGGCGAGGGCGGAAAGCAGGGTCCAGCCTTCGAAAATCGGCCCGGAAGGGTCGCCGGCAATGGGAAGGAGGTGATCGAACAGCCAGGCGTGCGCGATCTCCGGAGTCGCGTCGGCTTCCTGCCACACGCGCAGCAGTTCGCCGTACTCCACTTGCATGGGCGCGGTCATGATGCCGAATCGAGGTGTCACGTCGAGTCCTTTCAGCGGCGCCGCAGCGCCGGGTCGAGCAGAGCGGTTGACAAGTCGAGTCCCTTCAGCGACGCCGCAGCGCCGAACCGAACAAGGCAGGCGCCACACCGAGCCCTACAACAGCGCCGCCGCGCCGAACCGAACAAGGCAGGCGCCACATCGAGCCCTACAACGGCGCCGCAGCGCCGAGTCAAACAAAGCGGGCGCCACGCCGAGTCCCTCAGCGGCGCCGCAGCATCGGGTCGAGCAGAGCGGGCGTCAAGTCGAGTCCTTTCAACGGCGCCGCAGCGCCGAGTCAAGCGAGGCGGGCGCCACGTCGAGTCCCTTCAGCGACGCCGCAGCGTCGGGTCAAGCAGCGCTGGCGGGGCATCGAGCTTTTCGTGCGCCGCGAGGTCGACACCGGGGGCGACCACCTCGTCGATGGCGTCCAGGACGTCACCCGGCAGCACAGTGTCCGCGGCGGCAAGGTGGGAGCGCAGGTGCTCAAGCGTGCGCGGGCCGACGAGGGCGCTGGTGACGGCCGGGTGTGCGGTGACGAAGCCGAGGGCCAGTTGGATCAGCGTGAGGCCGGCCTCGTCGGCGATTTTTGCCAGGTGTTCCACGGCGTCGAGGCGGGCGCGGTTGGCGGGGAGGGCCAGGTCGAAGCGCTGGGGCAGCGTCTTCGAGCGGCTGGTGGTGATCTCGCGCCCCTCGCGCACGGCGCCCGAGAGCCAGCCCGACGCGAGTGGGCTCCACGCGAGCACGCCCATGCCGTAAGCGGCGGTCATCGGCAGCACGTCGGCCTCGATGCCGCGCTGGAGGATCGAGTAGCTGGGCTGCTCGGTCACGTAGCGACCCAGGCGGTGCTCGCGCGCGGCCCACTGCGTCTGCACGATCTTGTACGCGGGGAACGTCGACGAGCCGAAGTAGCGGACCTTCCCGGCGCGCTGCAGATCCGTAAGCGCAGCAAGGGTTTCCTCGTCGCTGGTTTCCGGGTCCCAGCGGTGCATCTGGTACAGGTCGACGTGGTCGACGCCGAGGCGGCGGAGGCTGTCGTCGAGGGCGGTCACCAGCCAGCGGCGTGAGCCGCCGCGGTGGTTGCGTTCCGGGCCCATCGGCAGGGTGGCCTTCGTGGCGAGCACGACGTCGTCGCGGCGGCCGGCCAGTGCCTTGCCGACCATCGTCTCCGATTCGCCGGCGCTGTACATGTCGGCGGTGTCGATCACGTTGATGCCGCCGTCGAGCGCGGCGGTCACGAGGGCCGTGGCGTCGTCCTGCGTGGTGCGGCCGATCGCGCCGAAGTTCATGGCGCCGAGCGAAAGGGCGCTGACCTGGACGCCGGTGCGGCCCAAGGTGCGGTACTGCATGAGGTGGTCCTCCGACCCAAACAAGTGGAACTTTGCTCCGTTAACCATACGGAGCGATGTTCCGCTTCGCAACCACGGCCCACCTCAGGGTCGGCATCCCCCGAACCGGGGATGGATCTTCCCCCGCTTCCGTGACGATTCGGGCACCCCGACCTCGCTACGTTTTCCTGCGATGGGGACCTCGAAGAAGACCGCGATGCTGATGCTGCTGTGCGCACTGGGAATCGCGCTCGGCGGCGGAACCGCGCGCGCCGACGGAGCGCCCGTGGGCTCGGACATCCAGGTGGCGCAGACACTCGGCGCGCGCGACCTCACGGTGATCATGCGGCGCATCGACGTGACACCGGGCGAGCTGCACGTCGACATCGCCACGCACACCGGCACCGCGCCCGGCACGCTCGCCCTCGCCGCGGCGGCCGACGGCGTCGTGTTCTCGCGCGGCGAAGTCACCCTCGCAGCGACCCCCGGCCTGTACTCGGGCGAAGTCGCCGTCGATCACCCGGGGCCGTGGGAACTCCGGCTCTCCGACGGCACGACCACCGCCACCATCCCGTTCGTCGTCCCCGCGCAAGTGGTGCCACCGTGGGAAAAGGCGGCGTACGGCGGCTTCGTGGCGGCCGGTGCGCTCCTGCTCATCGCGCTGGCCGTGGCCGTGCGATCGCGCCGCACGGCCTACGCGCTGGTGCCGGCCGGCGGAATGGTCGCGGCCCTGGCCGTCGCGATCACCGGCGCGCTGCTGTCCACCGGCACTCCCCCGCCTCCCGCCCCCGGCGCACAGCTCGACGCCACCGTCGACAACGTCACCGACCCGTACGCCCTCTCCCGCCTCCCCGTCACCGACTACTCACGCCCGCCGGTGAACTTCACCGTGCAGCACCAAAACACCGAACGCCCGGGCCTCGACCTCCACTTCACCGACGGCTCCACCGGCCGCCCCGCCGACGACCTCGTGATCCACGACGACGCCCTCGTGCACCTCATCGTCGTGTCCCCGTCGGGCCGGCTGTGGCACCTCCACCCGGTCCGCGTGGCACCCGGCACCTACCACGTCGCCTTCACCCCACCGGAGGCCGGAACCTACGCGGTGGCAGCAGAACTGGAACGCCGCGGCGGCGGGGTCCAGCTCGCCAGGTCCACAGTGGACCTCACCACCACTGGCCACACGACAGCCGAAATCCCTGCCGGGCCTGGAAAACGCGTGATCAACGGCACGCCGATCGACATCACCACGACCCCGATCCAAGCCGGCACCCCGGTCACCATCACCGTCCACTTCCCCACCGGCGACCTCCAGCCGTGGCTCGGCATGCTCGGCCACCTGGTCGTCGTCGGCCCCCTGCCGTCGGACGCGGACGTCGGCGCCGCGGCCGCCACCGCACCGACCTGGGCCCACGCGCACGCCATGCCGCCCTACGTACCGGGCCTCACCGGCGTGCCGGACGAAACCGTGAACGCGTACGGCCCCGACGTGCCCTTCACCTACACCTTCGCCACGCCCGGCCGCTACCGCCTGTGGCTGCAGGCCGAACGCGGCTGGTCCGTGCTCACCGTGCCGGTGGCGCTCGACGTCCCGGCCGCTCCGGGAGGGGGCTCATGAACCGTCCACCAGAGCACCAGAGCCAACCAGGACAACAGGGTCCTCCAGAACCACCGCATCCGACCAGACAACAAGGTCCGCCAAAACAACGGCGCCCGGTCGTGCTCATCACCGTGGTCGTCTTGCTGGCCGCGATCATCGCCGGCTGGCTGCTCTTCGGCCGCGGCTCGACCGGTCCCACCGTGCTCCAGTCGACGACCGGCCCCTACACCGTGCAACTTTCCGCGGACGCGCCCCGCGTCGGAGGCAACACGTTCGCGTTCGCCGTGACCGGGCCGGCCGTCGACGGCGTGACGGTGGAGCCGGTGATGCCGCAGATGGGCCACGCCATCACGCCGGTGCCGGCCACCGCCGACGGGCCCGGGCACTTCCGCGCCGCCGACGTCGGCCTGCCGATGGCGGGCCAGTGGGAGATCACGGTCTCCCTGCGCGGGCCGGCGGGCACCGGCCAGGTCGTGTTTCCCGTGTTGGTCAATCAATAGAGGGGGCTGGGAATGGATCTCACCGCGTCGGGGGCCCGGGTGGTCGCCGCGACGAGAAGGCCGGGGCTCGCTCCGGCGAGCACCGTGCTCGCGGGTTCGGTGATCTCGATGGTCGGGCTCACGTGGGACGTGCAGTGGCACGACGACGTCGGGCCGGACACGTTTTTCACGCTGCCGCACCTGTTCCTGTACGCGGGCAGCGCGATCGTCGGGCTCGCGAGCCTGGCCGTGGTGCTGCTGACCACGGCCGCGCAGCGCGCCGGACGGCCGGTGGACCCGCGCGTCGGCGGCCGCGCGATCGGCGTGTTCGGCCGCACGTTCGCCGCGCCGGCGGGGTACCTCATCTCGGGGATCGGCGCCGCCGCGTTCCTGCTCTACGGGCTGTGGGACCAGTGGTGGCACGGGTTGTACGGCTTCGACGCCGTGATCGACTCGCCGCCGCACATCGGGCTGCTGCTCTCGGTGACGCTGTCGATCATCGGCACCACCATGGTCTTCGCGGCGGCGCGCGAGCAGCGGTGGGGCCGGATCGGGGTGTTCGGCTCGCTGGCCGTGCTGATCGCGTTCAGCGCGGTCACCGCGCTGGGGCTGCAGCAGGTGGACCTCGACCCGGTCGAGGCGACGTCGGTGGGCTCGACCCTGCTGTCCGTGCTGCTCGTGTTCACCGGCGCCGGGTTCCTGCGCCGCCCCGGTGGCGCCGTGGCGACGGCGGCGATCCTGGCCGTGATCCAGGGCGTGTTCTGGTGGTTCTCGCCGTGGGCGGCGCGCTGGTACGCCGATCTCGTGGGCCTGCCGGTGCGCGACTACGTGAGCGGCGTGCCGGACATGCCGGCGCTGATGCCGATGGCGCTGCTGCCCGTGGCCGCGCTCGTGGAGGGCTACCTGCTGATCGCGCGCCGGCGCGGCTGGCAGCCGGGCCGCGTGTCGGTGCTCGCCGGCGGGCTGGCCGGCCTGCTGGTGGGCGCGACGCTGCCGCTGCAGCGCGGCTGGGTGTACTCGGGTCACGTCGGTGACTTCGGTTCGGTGATCGCGACCGGTCTCGTGGCCGGCGTGCTGGGGTTGGCGGGCGGCTTCGCGGGGTGGCGCTTCGGCGGCATGCTCCGGCTGCTCGCCCCGGTTTCGGGGGTGCGTTCGGATGCGTAGGACCTTGCTGGCGCTCGGCGCGGTCATCGGCCTGCTGTTCGCCACGGCGTTGCCGGCCGACGCGTACGAGCCGGTGAACATCGTGCACACCGAACACGTGCAGGCCGGCCCCTACGGCCTCACCGTCGGCTTCTCGACGTGGCCGCTGCGCGCCATGCAGTCGCTCGACTTCACCTTCATCCCGGACGGCGGCATCGGCACCAAAACGGGCACGCTCGCGATGCACAACCCGGCGTCGAGCGCCTTCCAGCGGCCGCAGCCGCTGGCCCGGCACCCGCGCAAGCGCGACGTGTGGGGTCTGGACATCCGGGCCCTGCCGACGGAAGGCGCGTGGGCGTTCCGCTTCACGATCAACGGCCCCCAGGGCCAGGGCACCGGCGAGCTGGCGAACCTGCGCGTGCTGGCGCAGCCGGGGCCGCCGATGGGGCTGAGCTGGGCGATCAGCAGCCTGCCGCTGATCGGGCTGGTGGTGCTCGTGGTCATCGCCTGGCGCCGTACCCGCGGCCGCCTGCGTGGTGGCGGGGTCGCCACCGCGGCCTGACGCATCCCCGCCCGTACTGCCCCAATGCGGCATTGGTTGCACCCAACGCACCCAATGTGGCGTTCGGTGCACCCAACGCACCCAACGCCACATTGGGGCGCCTCGCGCCTGGCTGACCACCCTGGGTCAGGGCACCTCACCCTTTCGGGTGACAGTTGGTGAAACTCCCACGTCAAGGCCCGCACAGGAACTCACGGGCAAATCGTGAACCTCGCGTCAGGCGCTCGGCGGCAGGTCGAACTGCCCGGCCTTCACCGCCACCAGGAAGGCCTCCCACTCGCCCCGGTCGAACACGAACACGGGGCTCGAGGCGAGCTTCGTGTCGCGGACGCCGACGAGGTCGGAACGGCCCAGGTTGACCTCGACGCAGCTGCCTCCGTTGGGCTCGCTGGCGAACGACTTCTCCCAGGCAGCGTCCTCGAACAGCCCCTCGGCCGAGTCCGGGTCGTAATCCTGGAGCGACGGATAATCCGTCATGGGTCGTACCTCCGAGCCTCCTGCAGGGCGTGTGGTCGCCGCACACGTCCCCGGCTTCTTTCTGTCACTACGGAGCAAACCGCAGGGCCAAGCGGGTGATCAACTCGGCCCGATCTCGACATGAAGATTATTCCAGGAGTAGGATTAATCGCATCGATCGGGGCGCCGATGGTGGGTGAATGGCTTGCTGCATTCGGCCCAACCCGCCAGCGGAGTTCACGAACCGGCACCGACCTCGGGGGGAGGGACCGCGTGATCATCCAGGACAGCACCACGGCGAACATGCTCACCACGGGCAGGCTCGCCCCCGGCAGGGCCGGCGAATCCCGCCGGGTCGTGCACGTGTTCGGCGTGGATGCCACGGGTTCCGGCACCGAGGTGCTCGCGAGGTGCGGGGAGAAGCTTCCCCGGGACCACGTCGAGTGGCTGGCACCGGGCGTGGGCATGCCGTGCGAAAGCTGCCTCGGTCTGGCCGGAGTGGATCTGCCCCGGTCACCGCTATCGGAACTGGGGGTGTGATCTCATGGCCGTCCGGCTCACCACGCTCTTCCGCCGTGAGGATGAACACACTCCCGGCCGACGTGGGATCAATCACGAGCTGCGCAGCCGCTTCGGCTTCAGCCTGATCCAGGCGCCGCTGCGCAAGCCGGTCACCTGGGACACCGACCTCGACGTGCCCGCCCCGCGCCAGCCGGACCTCGTCCGCGCCACGCGGCCGCTGGAGGCACGCGTGGACCTCGCCGGACTCGTCCACGGACTGGGTCCGTCCCGCGTGTAACCGCGAACCAGACCACCGAACCAGCGCTCCCCGGGCCCTCACCCTCCCGGGGAGCGCGTTCGTTGTTACGGCTTCCGTCCCACTGCGCAGATGCCGCCGCTGAACGACGGGTCGGCGGCCATGCGGTCGCTGTTGCGCGACTCGCCTTCCTCCGGCCGCCACTCCGAAACCCAGACCACGCCGGGGTCCACGAGCTCGAGGCCGTCGAAGAACTCCGAGAACTCCGCGCGCGAGCGGAAGTGGATCGGCGTGCTCGACTGCTTGTACTGCTCGTGGATCTCCTCGCGGCTCTGCCCGTCGGCCAGCGGCACGCCGTCGAGCGTGATGTGCGAGGCCATGAAGTACGAGCCCGACGGCACCAGCGACAGGTACCGGCGCACCATCTCCTGGGCCGGCTCGTCGCGGCCGATGAAGTACAGGACGCCGGACATGATCAACCCGATCGGGCGCTTCGGGTCCAGCACGCCGGTGTCGAGCGCGCGCGGCCAGATGTCACCCGGGTTGCGCAGGTCGCCCTGCAGCACCGCGTGCCGGCCGGCGACGCCTTCGCGCTCCAGCAGGATCTGCGAGTGCGCGACGGCCACCGGCTCGTTGTCCACGTACACGCAGCGCGCGTCGGGGTTCACCGACGTGGCGATCTGGTGCACGTTGCCGGCCGTCGGCACGCCCGAGCCGAGGTCGAGGTACTGGTCGATGCCGTTGCGCGCCATGTAGCGCACGGTGCGGCCGAGCAGCTCGCGCCCGGACCGGGCGATGGTCTTGATCATCGGGAAGGTCTGGACCGCACGCTCGCCGAACTCCCGGTCGATGGCCCAGTTGGCCGTGCCGCCGAGGAACCAGTCGTAGATGCGCGCCGCGTTCGGCCGCTCGAGGTCGATGCCCTCCGGGGCTTCGGGATCCGGTACCTGTGTCATCAGCTGTCCCTTTCCGACCCGCGGTGTGCTGGTGCGGACCAGTCTGCCGATCCCCGGGCACGCCGTGCAGCCGACCCCCGATCGAGTGACGCCTGATCGGGCAACTCGGCCGCCCAGAAGCGACAGAACGCGCCCTGTTCGAGAGCAATGCCCGACCACGCGGCGATCCGGACGCCCTGCGCTACGGCAAACGTGAACCAGCCGCTGGGGACCGAAGCCCGGGAAAACGACACGACCGGTCCCACCGGCACCCAGTACGTTGCCGAGAATGCGCTTCCTCTTCACCTTCGTCGGCGGCCGCGGCCACTTCGATCCGCTGGCGCCCGTCGCGCGGGCGGCCGTGCTCCGGGGCCACACCGTCGCCGTGGCCGGGGCGGGCGCGCACCTGCCGACCGTGGAGCGGGCCGGGTTCACGGCGCTGGCCACGAGCGAGGCCCGGCCGCAGACCGCGCGCGTACGCGAGCCGCTGCCACCCGTCGACCCGGCGCGCGACGACTGGGAGATCCGCGAGCTCTTCGCCCGCCGCGCCGGCCGCGAACGGGCCGGGAAGCTCCTGGAGATCATCCGCGACTGGCAGCCGGATCTCGTGATCCGCGACGAGGTGGACTTCGGCGCCGCGATCGCCGCCGAAAAGGCGGGTCTGCCGTGCGTGACCGTGCTGGTGCTGGCCGCGGGAACGTTGGTGCGCAAGGACCTCGTGGTCGAACCCCTCCACGAGCTGCGGGCCGAACACGGCCTGCCGGAAGACCGTGGACTCACCATGCTCGACGGGCAGCTCGTGCTCGCACCGTTCCCGCCGTCGTTGCGCGACCCCGGCGCCCCGCTGCCGCCCGGCGCGTTCTCCTTCCGCCAGGGCGACCCGATTCCGCCGCGGACGCCGCACGAGCCGCCTGGCGTGTACTTCACCCTCGGCACGGACTTCAACACCGCCTCCGGCGATCTCTTCGAACGCACGCTCGCCGGGCTCGGCCGGCTTGCCGCGCGAGTGACCACCACCGTCGGCACCCAGCTCGACCCGGCGGGTTTCGGCGAGCAGCCCGACCACGTGCGCGTCGAGCGGTTCGTGCCCCAGGCCGAGCTGCTGCCGAGCATCGATCTCGTGGTGTCCCACAGTGGTTCCGGCAGCGTGCTCGGCGCGCTGAGCCACGGCCTGCCCTCGCTCGTGTTCCCGATGGGCGCCGACCAGCCCGGCAACGCACGGCAGCTCGCGCGGCTCGGCGCCGGCGTGGCGCTCGACCCGGAAACCGCCACACCCGAGGAGATCCACGACACAGCCGTGCGGCTGCTCACCGAAAGCCGCTGGCGCGAAGCCGCTCAGCGCGTGCAGGAAGAGATCAACACCCAGCCCGGCGCGGAACAAACCGTGCCACTGCTGGAAATCACCGCGACATCTGCGCCCGGTAGCCCTCGGCCAGCTCCTTGAGAAACTGGCGCGTCTCGCCGCGTTCCAGCGCCGCACCGCGCAGGCGGTCCCACGAGTCGACGAAGATGTTGAAGTCCTTCACGTCGTCGAGGTAGAGCCCGCCCGCGGAGTGTTCGATGTAGACGAAATCACGGGTGCGGTCGGGAAACCGCATGATCGTGAAGTCGTTGGGCACCGCGGCGAGCTTCGCGCCGAAGGGCAGCACGTGCACGTATACGCGGGGGTAGCGGTCGAGCGCCAGCATGTGCTCGACCTGGTCGAGCATCACCGCCGGCGCGAACCCACCGGGTGCGCGGCGCAGCGCGCCCTCGCTCACGATGAACCGGTAGTACGGCGGCTGCTGCTGGTCGAACACGGCCTTGCGGTCGAGCCGGTTGCGCACCAGCGACGTGACGTCGGTGGCGCCCGCCTCCGTGAACTGCTTGAGCATGTAGTGCTCGGACTGCAGCGGGCCGGGGATGCGCTCACCGTGCCAGGTGAGGATCTCCGCGGCCGCCGGCTCCAGGTCGGTGAAGGTGCGGAACCAGTGGGGTACCACCGAGCGGTACCCCGACCAGTGCCCGCGCTGCCCGGCCGCGGCGCGGGCCAGGTTCATCAAAGTGTCGGCTTCTTCGCCGTTGATCCCGAACGCGTTCAGCATCGATCGCACATCTCCGAGCTTGACCCCCACGGCACCGGACTCGATCTTGTTGACCTTGCCCTGGGTGCAGCCGAGAACTTCGGCGACCTGCTGCTGAGTCATCCGCGCGGCGTTGCGGGCATGCCGGAGCTCGTTGCCGAGCTGCTTCCGGCGCGAGGTGACGGTGCTCGCCATCAGCCTTGCTCTCCCGGACCAGTAACCGCCTTCGGCGGTCTCTCGACCACTGCCGGCGCGCGAACGTTCGAACCACCCAGGTTAGTACCTTTACCCAACGGGGTTCGATGATGACACCGGGCAGCGTTCCAGGAAATGATCCGAAAAGCCAGTCACCACGATTGTCACTCGCTTGGACCAGGGCGGATGAGCCCCTTCGGACACCACCGCTGCTCCATCCGGACTACTTCGGCTCCGCGCTCTCAGGCATAGTGGCGGACGTGATCGATCGCTCCCCCACGGCCGCGAAGGTCGAGCAGCTCGCCGAAGGCGTGTTCGGCTACGTGCAGCCCGACGGCTCCTGGTTCATCAACAACTGCGGCTTCGTCGCCGCCGGCGACCACAGCGTGCTCATCGACACGTGCGCCACCGAACGCCGCACGCGCGCGCTGCTCGCCGCGGCCGAGGCGACGGCGGGACCGGTCACGACGCTCGTGAACACCCACCACCACTCCGACCACACCAACGGCAACTACCTCGTGGGCGGCGCCACGATCATCGGCCAGCGCAAGACCCGGGACGCGATGCTCGCGGCCGGCATCGAGACCTACGAGGGCGCGCTCGTCGGCAACGACTGGGGCCACCTCGAGCTGCGCGCGCCCGACGTCGTGTTCGACGAAAGCCTCACCGTCCACGCCGGCGCCACGGTGATCGAGCTCCGCCACCCCGGCCACGCCGCGCACACCACCAACGACGTGCTCGCCTGGCTGCCCGAGCAGCGCGTGCTCTTCGCCGGCGACCTCGTTTTCAACGGCGGCAGCCCCTTCGCGCTCATGGGCTCGGTCGCCGGCTGGCGCAAGGCGCTCGACGTGATCCGCGAGCTCGACCCCGCCGTGATCCTGCCCGGCCACGGCGGCCCGTGCGGCCTCGAGACGGTGGACGTGGTCGACGCCTACCTCGCCTTCGTGCAGCGAACCGCCGAACGCGGCAAGGCGGCCGGGCTTTCGCCCCTGCAGCTGGCCAAGGAGACCGACCTGGGCGAGTTCTCGGGCCTGTCCGAACAGGAACGCCTCGCCGGCAACTTCCACCGCGCGTACGCCGAGCTCGACGGCGCCGAGTGGGGCGCCCCGATCGACCTGGTCGCGGCGATCACGGACATGGTCGCCTACAACGGCGCGCCGATCCGCTGCTTTTCCTGACGCCGGGTGCGGCCCGCACCGCGCCCGTCTTACCTCGGGTTACCCCTTCGGGCGAGAAGTGCATTCCCGAATGTCCCGTGAATGTTGTCGCAGGTTCGCCGGGCGCTCAACGGCGCTAGGCTCGGACTCCGGCAGAGACTTCGGAAAGGGTTCGGATGAGCAAGAAGGCGAGCATCGGGGTCACCGGCCTGGCGGTCATGGGCCGCAACCTGGCGCGGAACCTGGCCCGGCACGGGCACACGGTCGCTCTGCACAACCGCTCCGAGGCGCGCACGCGCTCGCTCGTCGAGCAGTTCGGTGACGAGGGCGACTTCATCCCGGCGTACTCCGCCCAGGAGTTCGTCGACGCGCTGGAGCGGCCGCGGCAGATCGTGATCATGGTGCAGGCCGGTGGGCCCACCGACGCCGTGATCGAGGAGTTCGCGCCGCTGCTGGAGCCGGGCGACGTGATCGTCGACGCCGGCAACGCGCACTTCGCGGACACCCGCCGGCGCGAAGCCGCGCTGCGCGAGCGCGGGCTGCACTTCGTGGGCACGGGCGTGTCCGGCGGTGAAGAGGGCGCGCTCAACGGGCCGAGCATCATGCCCGGCGGCTCGAAGGAGTCGTACGAGTCGCTCGGCCCGCTGTTCGAGGACATCTCGGCCAAGGTCGACGGCGAGCCGTGCTGCACGCACATCGGCGCGGACGGCGCGGGCCACTTCGTGAAGATGGTCCACAACGGCATCGAGTACGCCGACATGCAGCTGATCGCCGAGTCGTTCGACCTGCTGCGCGGCGCGGCCGGGTACTCGCCGGCGGAGGCCGCCGAGGTGTTCTCCACGTGGAACACCGGCCGGCTGGAGTCGTACCTCATCGAGATCACCGCCGACGTGCTCAAGCACGTGGACAGTGCCTCGGGCAAGCCGTTCGTCGACATCGTCGAAGACGCCGCGGAGCAGAAGGGCACGGGCCGCTGGACCGTGCAGATCGGCCTCGACCTGGGCGTGCCGATCAGTGGCATCGCCGAGGCCGTGTTCGCGCGGTCGCTGTCGGGCTCGAAGCCGCTGCGCGCCGCTGCCCGCGGGCTGGCGGGGCCGGCGCGCACGCCGCTGAAGGGCGCCGCGCTCGAGACCTTCGCCGACGACGTGGAGCAGGCGCTGTACGCGTCGAAGGTCGTGGCGTACGCGCAGGGCTTCAACCAGATCCAGGCCGGTGCGACCGAGTACGGCTGGGACATCGACCTGGGCGCCGTGGCGTCGATCTGGCGTGGTGGCTGCATCATCCGCGCGAAGTTCCTCAACGACATCACCGCGGCCTACGCCGAGGACAGCGCGCTGCCGACGCTGCTCACCGCGGGCGCGTTCCGCAAGGCCGTGGAGGACGCGCAGGACTCCTGGCGTTCGGTGATCTCCACCGCGGTGCAGCTCGGCATCCCGACGCCGGGCTTCTCCACCGCGCTGGCGTACTACGACGGCCTGCGCGCCGACCGGCTGCCGGCCGCGCTCGTGCAGGGCCAGCGCGACTACTTCGGCGCGCACACGTACCGCCGCGTCGACCGCGAGGGTTCGTTCCACACGCTGTGGGCCACGGACTCGCGTGACGAGGTCGGTGCCTGAGTTCCGGTGAAAAGAGGGCCCCTGCTTCGGCGGGGGCCCTTTTTCATTGCGCCTCTTTACTGCGCCGTGTATTCCGTGAGCCACTGGGGCACGTGCGGGCGGCGGTAGGTGCGCAGGTCGTCGCGGTAGTTCTGCGGCGGCAGAAGCTGGTGCTGGGGAAAGGGTTCGTCGCCGTAGTCGTAGCTCACGCTGAGCTGGCCGCTGTTGAGCACGCTCAGGATCAGCCGCCACCACGGGCCGGCCGACATCCGCGCGGCGAGGTGGCGCTGGTTGCGCAGCATCGCCGTCACGGGCTCGGGCACGTAGACGTCGCGCTGCTGGTTGCCCGCGAAGAACCGCAGCAGCGCGATCTCGGCCGACACGGTGAAGGAGAACTCGGCGGCGAACCATTCCCAGCCGGGCGGGCCGAGGAGCGCGAGCTGCTGCACGATCGGCTCGAGCAGCCGGCTTGCCTCGGCGGCGAGGGCTTCGTCCGCGTTGGGTTCTTCGACGATCTGGAAGCTCTGGATGGCGGGAGGGCCGTCGCCTTGGGCGTCTTCGAACGCCTGGCGGAACTCCTCCATGAACCGGTCGGCCATCGCGCCAGCCTAGGGGTCGAGCGGTCGCCGCCACCAGAAGCAAAGCGACGACGACCGCGTACCTCACTGTTCGCGTGCGGCCAGGATTTCGGCGAGGGCTTCGCGGATCTTCGCTTCCGCAGCCTCCTTCGTGATACCCAGCCCGGCGAGCACCTCGTAGCCGGCACCTTCGCCCTGCTCCAGGATCGCGAGCAGGATGTGCTCGGTGCCGATGTAGTTGTGGCCGAGGCGCAGGCCTTCGCGCAGGGTCAGCTCGAGCGTCTTCTTGCCGGCCGCGGTGAACGGCATGGGGTCCGGCACCGGGTCGACGGCCTCGGGCAGCCGCGCCTGCGCCGCTTCCTTCACTGCGTCGAGGCTCGCGCCCTGGAACACCATGATCCCGGCGGCCAGCGCGGCCGGTTCGGTGAGCAGCCCGAGCACCAGGTGCACGGTGTCGATGCCCGGGCTCTTCGCCTCCTTCGCCGCGAGCTGCGCCGCGACGACGACGTGCCGCGCGCGGTCGGTGTAGCGGCCGTAGACGCGCTCGATCACCCCGCCCGGATCACCTCCCGGGTCGACTTTCGGCACGAACCTCTTCTGCGCCGCCTGCTTCGAGACGCCCATGCTCGTGCCGATGTCGGTCCACGAAGCGCCGGACCGCCGTGCCTGGTCCACGAAGTGCCCGATGAGGTGATCGGCGAGCTCTCCGAGGTGCTCGCCCAGGTACACGGCGTCGGAGAGCTGCGCCAGAGCGTCTTTGTCGTTGTTGGCCTTGATGGCGCTGATGAGGTCGTCGAGCTTCACGGGGTAGGTCATGCCGTCAACTCTAGGTTGACGATTCGCTCATCGTCAACCCCGGGTTGACGGTGCCTTCGGTCAGACCGCCGAGACCGGGATCTGCAGCTCGGTGACCCAGCCCGTCTGGTCCCCGTCGGTGTGCAGGTAGACCTCACGGGCCTGCCCCGGTTCGGCGCGGTAACCGTTGTCGTCGATCCAGCGCGCGAGGGCCTGGTACGACTCGGCGATGGTGACCATCGTGCCGCGGTGCACGAGCGTCGCCGCCTGCGCGAGCGCCGGCAACTCCACCTCGTCCAACCCGGCCCCCTCCGGCGACCCGACGTACGGCGCGCACGCCTGCACGCGCACCCGGTCGTCGGCCGGCTCGTACCGGGCCACGGCCGGCCCGGCGAACTTCAGCCCCGCGCCCTCCATCCGCTCGGCCAGGCTCGCACACAGCCCCCCGACCACGGGCCCGATGTCCTCGTGCTCGAACGACTCGGCGATCCCCCCGATCGCCACCACCCGCACGGCGTCCACCGGCTTGACCACAACGTCCACTTCGGACATGGCGTCCTCCACCTCGATCAACCGGAGCCTCGCCTCGACCCGCGCCAACCGCGCCGTCTCCGCCGCCACCCGCTCCGCCAGCTCCCCGCGACGCAACCTGAGCATCCCGCGCAGCTGCTCCGCACTCGGCCCCTCGTCGACCACCTCGGCCACCTGCTTGAGCCCGATGCCGAGATCCGTGAGCGCCAGGATGCGGTTGAGCCGCGGAAGCTGCTCCGCGGCGTAGAAACGGTACCCACTGTGGGGATCCACGCGGGCGGGCCTGAGCAGACCGAGCGCGTCGTAGTGCCGCAACATCCGCACGGACACGCGGCCGACCTTGGCGAACTCTCCGATACTGAACATGACACCGCCTACGTTCCGGTCTCACACGGTGTCAGAGTCAAGAAGGGAAGGGCAACTGCAGGTCAGCGGCGATGGCGGTGCGACCGGTCCGTTCGCGGCTGCGACAGTCCGAACGGTCCCTTCGCGACCGCATCACGGTTCGACCGGTCCCCTCACGCGGCCGGCACGGCACGAACGGTCCCGTCAACCAGCCGACCCCGCACGAACTTCCCTCTGGTGCGCCACTGCGCAAGCGGTCCCGTCGCACAGGCAACCCGGCGCGAACGGTCCCGTCATGCAGGCGGCACAGCGCGAACGGTCCCCTCGCACCGACGCCGCGGCACGAACGGTCCCTTCGCGACCACACCGCAGCACGAACGGCCCCCTCGCGCGCCCACCGTCAAGAACCGAACGGCAACCCCACGTAATTCTCCGCCACACTCGTCGCCGCGGCCCGCGACGAGGCCGTGTACCGGAGCTGCGAAAGCTGCAACCGCCGAGCGAACGCGTCGGCGCTCGGGTCCACGTGCAGCATCGTCGTCATGAACCACGAGAAGTGCTCCGCCCGCCAAACCCGCCGCAGGCACGTGTCGGAGTAGGCATCCGCCAGCGCCGGATCCCCCTTGGTCAACGCCACCAACGCCCGCGAAAGCACCCGCACATCGGCAATGGCCAGATTCATCCCCTTCGCCCCCGTAGGCGGCACGATGTGCGCGGCATCCCCGGCCAGGAACAGCCGCCCGTGGCGCATCGGTTCCGCCACGAAGCTGCGCATCGGCGTGATGCCCTTGTCGAGGATCGGGCCTTCGCGCAGGGTGAACTCGCCGTCGACCGCCAGGCGCACGGACAGCTCGGACCAGATGCGGTCGTCGGACCAGTCGGCGAGGTCCTCCTCGGGCGAGACCTGCAGGTACAGCCGCGTGATCTCCGGCGAGCGCATGCTGTGCAGCGCGAACCCGCGCTCGTGGTGGGTGTAGATCAGCTCCTCGTGCGAAGGCGGCGTCTGCGCCAGCACGCCGAGCCACGCGAACGGGTACTCGCGCGAAAAGTACTGCAACACACCGTCCGGAATGGACGGACGCGTCACCCCGTGGAAGCCGTCGCACCCGACCACGGCGTCACATTCAAGAACCTGCGCAACCCCATCGGCATCCACATACCGCACCACCGGCCGTGAAGTGTCCACATCAGACACCGCGACATCAGAAACCTCGAAGTGCAACGGCAACGCCAGCCGCTCGTGCGCATCGACGAGATCCTTCACGATCTCCTGCTGCCCGTACACCGTGATCGCGCGCCCGGTGAGCTCCGTCAGCGCGATCCGGTGGTCCTGGCCGTCGAAGCGGAGCGAGAAACCCTCGTGCGGCAGGCCTTCGCGCGCGAGCCGCTCGCCGAGGCCGAGTTCGGTGAGGAGCTCGACCGTCGGCTGTTCGCACACCCCCGCGCGCACGCGTTGGCGCACGTACTCACGGTCGCGCGCTTCCAGCACGACGGCGTCCACGCCCTCGGCGTGGAGCAGGTACGAAAGCAGCAGACCGGCCGGGCCGGCGCCGATCACAGCGACCTGGGTGCGCAACGGGGGTACCTCCAGACGAGAGCGTCAAGCCGCCGAACGCGACTTCACATGGGCTTTCAGATCGAACGAGCTGGCTTCGAGGTCGGCGTACGTCGGCCGCAAGTCGGCGGTGAAGAGCCGGCGCGCGGCGATGTGGTCGGGCGGGCGGTTCACCGACTCGACGGTGATCAGCACGCCGTCGCGGAACGAGAGCACCGAGAACTTCCCCTCGGCCCGGTCGCCGACGACCACGGTCTTGTCCGCGTTGGCGAGGATGCCCACGATCTGCAGCTTCGCGCCCGTCTGGTCGGTCCAGAACCACGGCAGGCTGTCGTACGGCGCGGCGTTGCCGGTGATCGCCGCGGCCACGCAGCGGGCCTGGTCGACGGCGTTCTGCACCGACTCCAGCCGCGTCGCCGCGCCCGCGTGGACGCACGGGAAGTTGGCGCAGTCGCCGATCGCGAAGATCTTCGGGTCTTCGGTGCGCAGGTGCTCGTCCACGACCACGCCGTTGGTCACGGTCAGCCCGGCGTCGGAAGCGAGCGTTGTCTCCGGCACCACGCCCACGGCGACCACGACCAGGTCCGCCGGCAGCCGCGTGCCGTCCGCCAGCTCGACCGAGGAGACGCGCCCCTCGCCGTGCAGCGCGGTAACACCTGTTCCGAGCAACACCGTGTGCCCGGCCTTTTCGTGCAGCTCCAGGAAGAACGACGAGACCTCCGGCGACGCCACCCGCGCCAGCAGCCGGTCCTGCGCCTCGACCACCGTCACCGGCTTACCGGCGTGCGACGCGAACTCCAGCCCGATGAACCCGCCACCGATAACCACCACGGAAGAAGCCGCATCCAGCGACTCCCGCAGCCGGTCCGCGTCATCACGCGTGCGCAGCATCAGCACCCCGGCGAGATCCGCCCCCGGCACCGGCAGCACGCGGTTGCGCGCGCCCGTGGCCAGCACCAGGTGGTCGTACGCGAGCTCCTCGCCCGAAGCCAGCACCACGCGCGAAGCACCCCGGTCCACCGAAGCCACCCGCCCCGGCACCAGCTCGATGCCCTTCTCGGCGAAGTAGTCCTCGGGCCGCAGCCGCAGCTGCTCGTCGCCCGCCGTGCCCTTGAGGTAGGCCTTCGACAGCGGCGGCCGCTGGTACGGCACCCCCGGCTCGTCGCCGACCAGGACCACGCGCCCGGTGAAACCCTTGTCCCGCAACGAAGCCGCGGCCTGGAAGCCGCTCTGGCCACCGCCGGCGACGAGTACGGTCTCGGGCGAGAGCGAGGATCCTGTGGTCATAACTGCTCCTCCGGCAAGCGCAGGACCAGACCGTCGAGGCCCTCGGTCACCGGTAGCTGGCAGGACAGCCTGCTGGTGGCCGCCCTCGGGCTGGCCGTGCAGTCCAACATCTCCTCTTCATCTGAGCACAAGGGCTCAAGATCGTCGAGACGCGCGGGGTCCACGTAGACGTGACAGGTCGCACACATGGCGTTACCGCCGCACTCGGCCACGATCCCGTCGACACCGTGGTCGAGCGCCACCTGCATCAGCGAGTGACCGACGGTGGCGTCGACGGTGCGCGCGGTCCCGTCGGGCTGCACGTAGGTGACCTCCGGCATCGCGCTCACCGAACCCGTACCGGCAGCGACGCGAGGCCGCGCAGGGTGTTGGACAGTTGTGGCCGCGGCTCGCCGGCGAGCTCGATCGTCGTCACGCGCCGGGCCAGCTCGGCCAGCAGCACCTCGCCTTCGAGCCGCGCGAACATCTGGCCCACGCACGCGTGGACCCCCGCGCCGAACCCGACGTGCCCGTTCGCGCGGCGGGTGATGTCGAACGTGTCGGGGTCGGGCCAGCGCCGCGGATCGCGGTTGGCCGCGGCCAGGAAGAGCAACACCTTCTCCCCCGCCGGAATCGCCGCACCACCGATTTCGACGTCCCGCGTGGTGGTGCGGAAGAACGTCTGCACCGGCGAGGTGAACCGCACGACCTCCTCGAACGCCGCCCGCGAGCGATCCGGCGCTTCCCGCAGCGCCGCCCACTGATCGGGGTGCTCGGCGAAGCACAACACGGCGTTGCCCAGCGCGTGCACGGTCGTGTCGACGCCGGCCGAAAGGAACGACCGCACGAGCAACGCGCGCTCCTCCTCGCTGAAGTCCGCCGCGGCCTCGTGGATCCGCGCGCCCAGCCCTCCGGGCGCGAGGTTCTCCGCGCGGCAGTGCTCGGCGATCCACTCCCGGGCCGCGGCACCGCGTTCCATGGCCTCGGTGAAGAGGTGGTTGCGGGGGCCGAAGCCGTTGAACACCAGGGCGCCGTAAGGCAGCAAGTGCTCACGGCCCTCGGCGGGCAGGCCGACGGCGTCGGGGAAGACCTTCAGTGGGAAGGCCTCCGCGAAGTCGGCGACGGCGTCGAACTCGCCGCGCGCCAGCAGCGAAGCCACGAGCGTCTCGGCTTCGCGCGCGAAGGTGTCGCGGTAGGTCTTCACGACCTTCGGCGTGAGCACGCTGGTCACGGTGTGGCGCGCGAGCGCGTGCTCCGGCTCGTCGGCCTCCAGCAGCAGGCTCGGCGGACGCCACGGCGTCTCCTTGCGGAAGTCGCTGAGCCCGACGCCGGCCGACGAGCAGAACGTGTCGGGATCGTTGAGCGCCTGCGCGACCTCCGCGGCCCGAGCCATGGCCCACACGTCGTAGCGACCCAGGCGCACGACCGCGCCGGCGTCGCGCAGCCGGCGGTGCATCGGCAGCGGGTCGGCCAGGGTTTCGTCGGCGAACGGGTCGTCGTCGAGGGTGATCACCGGGCCTCCTCGGGTCGTCGGGGTTGCCAGTGAGAGTGCTCGCAAGGCACCGGTAGACGCAGCCCGGCTTCCACTGAGTGGAAGGTTTCAGTGCGGAAGCTTCAGTGCGTCTCGCGGTGTGCGTCTTCGGAAAGCCGCAGCGGGGCGCCGAGGGTCCGCGAAATCCCGCGGGCAGCGGCCCTGACTGCCGGCACGAGCGTGAGCGGATCGGTGCCTTCGGCCGGCACCACGACCGAGATCGACGCGACCACCGTGTCCGAAGCGCCGTGCACCGCCGCCGCGACCGACAGCGCCGGCAGCTCGATCTGGCCGTCGCTCACCGCGTAGCCGTTGCGCCGCACGTCGGCCAGCACGCGGCGCAGCTGCTCGGCCGAGCGGATGGTCTTGCCGGTGAAGCGCTTGAGCGGCAGGCCGAGCACCTGTTCCTGCACGTCGGCCGGGGCGTGCGCGAGCAGCACGAGCCCCACGCCGGTCGCGTGCAGCGGCAGCCGGCCGCCCACGCGCGAGATCACGTTCACCGCGCGGCGCCCGGAGAGCCGTTCGAGGTACACGACCTCGGCGCCGTCGAGCACGGCGAGCTGCACGTTCTGGTGCGTGGCCTCGTAGAGGTCCTCGAGGAACGGCATCGCGCTCTCCCGCAGGTGCGCGCCGTGCGGCGCGAGCGAGGCCACCTCCCACAACCACAGCCCCACGCGGAAGTGCCCCTGCTCGTCGCGCTGCAACGCCCCGCGCCGCACGAGCTCGGCCGAGAGCCGGTGCGTGGTCGAAAGCGGCAGCCCGGCGCGCCGGCTGAGCTCGGACAGGGTCAGCACCGGCCGCTCGGACGTGAACGCGCCCAGCACGTCCAACACCCGCTCCACGACCGACGGTGGCCGCTCCGCGTTGTGCCGCATGCGGTCAGTCAAGCACCTCTACGGCGCCGACAGCAGGTCCGGATCGCGGCTGCGCCCCAGGTGGTTGAACAGCAGGTTCAGCACGAACGCCAGGATCGAGGCCAGCGTGATCGGGCTGCCGCAGATCGTCTGCAGCCAGGTCGGGAAGTGCTGGAAGAAGATCGACGTGCCGAACCGGTCCGTGGCGAAGGCCGGCAGCAGGCCGACGCCGAGGGCCACCGCGATGATGAACGTGTTGTGGTTGCCCGAGAACTCCACCTTCTTGAGGTTCTGCACCCCCACCGCGGCCACCATCGCGAACATCACCACCGCGACCCCGCCGACCACCGGTTCGGGGATCGCCGCGATGGCGGCCCCGACCTTCGGCACCAGGCCCATCACCACGAGCAGGCCACCGGTCACGGCCACGACCCAGCGGCTGCGCACCCGCGTCATCTGCACGAGGCCCACGTTCTGGGCGAACGCGGTGTCGGGGAAGGAGTTCATGAAGCCGCCGAGGATGGCCGACACACCGTCCGTGGCCAGGCCGCGCGCCACGTCGGCGTCGGTCGCCGGGCGGCCCACGATCTCGCCGACGGCGAGCATGTCCGCCGTGGACTCGGTGAACGTCACCAGCATCACCACGCACATCGACAGCACGGCGGCGATCGGGAACGTCGGCGCACCGAAGTGCAGCGGCGACGCGAGCCCGAACCAGCTCGCCTGCCCGACTCCGCCGAATTGGGTCAGGCCAAGGGGAATCGCCACGATCAGGCCCACGGCGAGCGCCACGAGCGGCGCGATCTGTGCCACGAACCCGCGCAGCACGCGGGTGAGGATCACGATCAGCGCCACCACTCCGAGCGCGATGGCGATGTGCGAGGGCGTGCCGTAGTCGGGCGCTTCGGTGTCGTGGCCCGCGATCATCGCCGCGCCCGGGCCGAGCAGCGAGACGCCGATGACCAGCAGCAGCGTGCCGGACACGAGCGGCGGGAAGAACCGGATCATCTTCGCGAACGGCCGCGCGAGCAGCAGCCCGAACACGCCGGAGGCGATCATCGAGCCGTAGACCGCGGTGAGGCCGTACTGCGAGGCGATGAGGATCATCGGGTTGACCACGGTGAACGTCGCGCCCGCCACCACCGGCAGCCGCACGCCGACGAGCTTGCCGATGCCGATGGACTGGACCAGTGTGGCGAGGCCGGCCACGAAGAGGTCGGCGTTGACCAGCAACGCGATCGTGGCGGCGTCGAGCTTCAACGCACTGCCGACGATCAGCGGCACGGCCACCGAGCCCGTGTACATGATCGCCATGTGCTGCAGACCGAGCAGCAACAGCCGCCCGGCAGGCAGGCCTTGATCGACCGGGTGCTTGGTCATGAGCGGCCCTTCCACGCGGATCTTCCCGACGCATACTGCCGGTTTGTGTGTGACGATGCCAGGCATGACTCCGCGTCCCCCATTCCGTGCCGACCACGTCGGGAGCCTGCTGCGGCCGCCGGTTCTGCGCGAGGCCCGCCGCAGCCGCGCCGCGGGCGAGATCACCGCCGAACAGCTGCGGGCCGTCGAGGACGACGCGATCCGCGACGTGATCAAGATGCAGAAGGTCGCCGGCCTGTCCTCGGCCACCGACGGCGAGTTCCGCCGCGCGTCGTGGCACATGGACTTCATCTACGCGCTCGGCGGCATCTCGAAGAGCGACGAACGCCTGCACGTGAAGTTCCACAACCTCGCGGGCGACCTCGAGTTCAGCCCGCCGGGGCTGCAGGTCGACGGCCGCGTGCGCCTCGACGAGCCGATCTTCGCCGAGCACTTCGCGTTCCTGAAGTCCCACGTGGACGACGGCATCACGCCGAAGCTCACGATCCCGTCGCCGAGCATGGTCTACTACCGCGGCGGCCGGGCGGCGGTGAGCGAGACCGTGTACCCGGACCTGGAGGAGTTCTTCGCCGACCTGTCCACGGCGTACGCGGCGCAGGTGGGCGCGATGGCCGAGCTCGGCTGCCAGTACCTGCAGCTCGACGACACCAGCCTCGCCTACCTCAACGACCCGACGCAGCGCGAGCTCGTGGCCCGCATGGGCGGCGACCCGGACACGCTGCACCTGCGCAACATCAAGACGATCAACGCGGCGCTCGCCGGCAAGCCCGCCGACCTGGCCGTGACCACGCACCTGTGCCGGGGCAACTTCCGCTCGTCGTGGGCCGCGTCGGGCAGCTACGAGTTCGTGGCCGAGGCGGTGTTCGGCGAGCTCGCCGTCGACGGGTTCTTCCTCGAGTACGACGACGAACGCTCCGGCGGCTTCGAGCCGCTGCGGTTCGTGCCGGCGGGCAAGCGCGTGGTGCTCGGGCTGGTCACCACCAAGCGGCCGGAGCTGGAAGACCCGGACGCGTTGGTGCGGCGCATCGAGGAAGCCTCGCGCTTCGTCGACATCGACCAGCTGTGCCTCTCGCCGCAGTGCGGTTTTTCGTCCACGGAGGAGGGCAACGAGCTCACCACCGACGACCAGCTGCGCAAGCTCGAACTCATCGTCTCCACCGCCGAACGGGTGTGGGGCCGGTGATCACCTGCGTGGTCGACTACGTGATCGACCCCGCGAAGCTGCCCGACTTCGAACGCTTCGCCCACGCGTGGATGCGCCTGGTCACGCGCGAGGGCGGCGTGCACCACGGCTACTTCCTGCCGGCGGAGGGCGCCAGCGACGAGGCGCGGGCGTTGTTCAGCTTCGAAAGCCTTGCGGCGTATGAGCAGTACCGCACGCTGTTCGGCGTGGACCCGGAGTTCATCGCGGCGGATCGCATCCGGGAGGAGTCGGGCTGCGTGGTGCGGTACCGGCGCACGTTCCTGCGGCCGCTGCTGCCCGACGACGAAGCCTGACCGTGAACGGAAACGACCCCCGTCGGCGATTGCCGGCGGGGGTCGTTTCGGTGGGGCTCAGATGCAGAGGATGCCGAGCAGGCACGGCCTCGACGACGGCGGCGCCTGTGAGTGCGTGGGCGACGCCGGCGGAGGCTGGTTCGCCGAGCCGCCGCCCGAGCCGGGGTCGGTGCCGGTCGGTGCGGTCGAGGTGTCGGAGCCGCTGGTCGCCGTGCCGGAGTCGCTGCTCGTCGTCGTGCCGGGCTCGCCACCGCCGCGCGGGTTGAGCGGGTCGATGATCGAGGTGATCTTGGGGCTGCTGACCTCGGTGGTCTCGTCGCCGCCGCTGGAGTCGGAATCGGAGTCCTGACTCTGGCCTTCGATGACGGCCGGCGGCGGGCTCGATTCCGAGACGCCACCCGCACCGTCGGTGCGGTCGGGCATCTCGATGACCTTCATCTCGGTGAGGCCGGTGGCCTCGTCGTTCGCGGTGGTGCCGAACGACACCAGGATCGCCGCCGCGCCACACCCCACGACCACGGCTGCCATCACGGCGACCATGCGCCAGCGCGAACGCGAAGGCGGCGGCAGACGTTCGCCCCAACCTTCGCGCACGAGTAGATCGGCGACCGAAACCTCTTCGTCCACCAGCGGGCCTTTCACCAGGAGTGGTCCATTCATACCGCACTGGGCCACCGAACGGGTGAACAATGACAGAAAGTTCTACGCAGTGTGCGTCACTCTAGCGGGTGAGAATCACAGCGGTTTCACAGCTGCCCTTAGCGAAACTCCCAGGATGCCCGGAGAACCTGGACTAATGCTGCTGCGCGCCCGTCAGCCGGTCACCCTCCGAGAGTGGTGGACCGCTCGGCTCGTCGGCGACGGCGCACCCACCCGGGTGAGGCTGACCTGGCGCGTTGTGGTGCGCAGTGGCTTGCGTGTGCTGCCGAACCCGCGCACGACTCCGTTCACGTTCGGTTACCTCGTGGTGCTGCTCGGCACCACGCTCGTGCTGCGCTTCGCCGACCCCATCGTCACGGAGAAGCTGCTGCGGCTTTCGAGCACCGACGCCCACAACCTCTGGCGCCGCCCGCTGCTCTCCTTGTTCAGCAGCGCGCTGTGGCTCGCCGACGGCGGCTGGCTCGCCTACGCGATCATCTTCACCCTCGCGCTCGCCCCGCTCGAACGCCGCTTCGGCCCCGGCCGCACGGCGGTGGTGTTCTTCAGCGGCCACGTGCTGGCCACGCTCGCCACCGAAGTGCCGGTGATGCTGCTGATCAGCGGCGGCGTGCTGCCGACCACCGCGGGGCGCTGGCTCGACATCGGCGTGAGCTACGGCTTCTTCACCACGGCGGGCGCCCTCGTTTTCCTGTTGCGCGGGCGGGCGCGGATCGCCGCGCTGGTGGTGATGGAACTGTTCATCGCCGTGGTCTGGGTGTCCGATTCGCCCGTCAGCCTCGATTCCGTGGTCACCGTTCTGGGCCACGCGTGCGCGGCGCACTTCGGCTTCTTCTACTGGGGCCCACGGCTTCGCAGCTCCGGGAAACGACGTCTGCGAGGGCCTGGACCCCGGGAATTCGCGGAGCCGGCGCCGCGCGGCACCTGATATACGAAGGTTCCCCGGTGCATATACACGGCAGATCCCTGGGTGGTGTAATCGACGGGCCACACGCCGACACAGGGGGACCGGACGCACTATGGAGGCCGACGCCCTAGCCAAGGTGCAGCTCGCGGAGCTGGCCGAACGCTATCGGCGGCTCGTGGAATTGAGCGCCGATGCCACCTGCGTGCACGAAAACAGCGTGATCACCTACGCCAACCCCGCCGCCCTCAGCCTCTTCGGCGCGCGGACGACAGCCGAGGTCGTCGGCCGGCCGGTGACCGACTTCGTGGTCGCCGAGCAGGATCGCGGTGAGGACACCGAGGGCAAACCGCTCGAAACGGTCGTGAAGCGTGTGGACGGCAGCACTTTCGTCGTCGAGACGGTGTCCGTGCGCACGGGTTCGGCGACCCAGGTCGTGATCCGCGAGGTGGCCGGCCGCCTGGCCGAAGCCGCGCAGGCCGAGTTGGTGTCGCAGGCGAGCGACGCGATCGTGGCGGTGACGGCCGACGGGGTCGTCACGAGCTGGAACCCGGCCGCCGCCAGCGTGTACGGCTGGGCTGCCACCGAAGCCGTCGGACGACCGGTGCGTGAGGTGCTCGGCACCGATCCCGATCCCGCGGCGATCCGGCTCGCGGGTGGCGTGGCGCACCAGACACACCACCACCGCGAAGGCGCTCCGCTCTCGGTTCGCGTTTCCGCAGCTGAGATGAATGACGGGTACCTCCTCGTCTGCACTGACGAGACCGCACGCCGCCGAGCGGAGCAGCACTACCGCACGGTGGTGGCCGCGCTCGACGAAGGCGTGCTGGTCGTGGGGCCGAAAGGGCTCATCGAGTCGGTGAACCCCGCCGCGAGCCGCATCCTGGGCGTGCCGGCCGACGAGCTGATCGGCGTGCCGTGTTCCTCGCTCGTGCTCTTCGACGAGTCCGGGCGCCAGCTGCCGGAGGACGAGCTGCCGTCGATCTCCACGCGCCGCACCGGCGTCACGCACAACGGCCTGGTGCTGCGCCTGCGCCGCCGCGACGGCCGTGACGTGTGGGTGGCACTCACTTCTCGCTTGCTCGACCCGGACGATCCGGCGGGCGTCTCGGTGGTCACGTCGTTCACCGACATCACCGAACGGCGCGCGATCAGCGCCCGGCTGGCCCACGACGCGACCCACGACCCGTTGACGCGCCTGGCCAACCGCACGCTCGTGCTCGACCGGCTCGATCGCAGGGACCGCGCCGGCTCGACCACGGTGCTGTTCCTCGACCTCGACAAGTTCAAGATCATCAACGATTCCCTGGGCCACTCCGTGGGCGACCAGGTGCTGCGGATCGTCGGCGAGCGCCTGCGCCGCGCCACGGCCGCGACCGACGTGGTGGGCCGCTTCGGCGGAGACGAGTTCGTGGTCGTGACCACCGGCGTGCTCGACGAGGCCGAGGTGCGCTCCCGCGCCGGACACCTGCGTTCGGTGCTCGCGGAGCCGATTTCCGTGCACGGGCGCGAACTCCACGTGGACGCGAGCATCGGCATCGTCGGTGTGGCGGCCGGCGACCGGCGCAGCGCCGAAGACCTGCTGCGCGACGCGGACATCGCCATGTACCAAGCGAAAGCCCTCGGCCGCGGCCGGTATGAGTTCTTCGACGTGTCGCTGCGCGAGCGCATGCAACGGCGGCTGCGCATGGAACAGGACCTGCGCGACGCCGTCCACAGTGGACAGCTCTGGCCCGCGTACCAGCCGGTGGTCGACCTGCACACCGGCGAGATGGTGGGCGTGGAGGCGCTGCTGCGCTGGACCCACCCCGACCACGGCGCTGTGTCGCCCGCGGAGTTCATTCCGCTGGCCGAGGAAAGCGAGCTGATCAACGAAATCGGCAAGTTCGTGCTGCGCGACACCACCCGTGAGGTGGCGGCGCTGCGTGCGTCGCGTGGTCTGGACCTGTCGTTGAAGGTGAACGTGTCCGTGCGCCAGCTCGAAGACCCGCAGCTCGTGCCCGCGGTGCGGGACGTGCTCGCGACCACGGGCCTGCCGCCGTCCGCGCTGTGCCTCGAGGTCACGGAAAGCGCCCTGATGCGCGACGCGGCCGCCGCCGGAGAAGTGTTGGCAGCACTGCGTTCCCTCGGTGTACTGCTCGCGATCGACGACTTCGGCACGGGGTATTCGTCCCTCGCGCAGCTGCGTCAGCTGACGTTGGACACGCTCAAGATCGACCGCTCCTTCATCACCGGCATCGCCGAATCCCGCGACGCGGCCGCCATCGTGGCCAGCATCATCGCGATGGCCCACGCGGTGGGCCTGACCGTGGTGGCCGAGGGCGTCGAGACCGCCGAGGAGCTCGCGCTGCTGCGCCAGCTCGGCTGCGACCAGGCCCAGGGTTACCACCTGGGCCGGCCGCTGCCCGCTGCCGAGCTGTTCGCTCAGTAGCGCTTCTTCAGCTCGGCGAGCTCTTCTCCGTCGAGCACGATGTCGAGGTCCAGCAACGTCTTTTCGAGGTTCTCGGGTGCGATCGTGGTGGTTTTGTCTTGCTCACCGGGCCGGGATTCGGTGAGCTCACGCCCGATCAGCCGCCGCAGCCGTCCGTCTTCGAGGCGCATCAGGATCAGCCGCCCGAAGAACACCGACTGCGGGTGCGTGGAGATGTAGTGGTGGTACACCTCGTAATCCACCGGTCGGCTGTGCACGTCGGTCAGGAACTCGTGCAGGTCCTCCCACGAGTTTCGGTCCTGCTTCTGGAACACCCACCAGCTGCCTCTGCGGACAAGCCGATGCGGCCACCCACCCTGATCGACGACCACCCCGTCCTCCAACGCCATCGGCACCAGCATCCCGGTCCCGAACCCCACGTCGACGAGGTACGGCGTGCCTTCCGCGGTGACGATCAACGTCATGTGCGTGTACGGCCCGCCGCGGTCGGGCTGCACCCGGGCGACCGTGCGCTGCACCTGGTAACCCAGCCGCTCCGCGACGGCCGCGAACAGCCCGGCGTGCTCGTAGCAGTACCCGCCCCGGTGCCTCCCGACGAGCTTCGCGGCGACCGCCTCCAGCCCGATCCCCTGGTGCCGCCCCAACACGACATCCACGTTCTCGAACGGAATCGCCTCGACGTGCGCCCGCGTCAACGCCGTGAGCGCCGCTGCCGTCGGCGGCCGCCGCTCTTGCCCGACCCGCGCCAGGTACGCGTCGAGGTCCACCGCGTCGATGTTCCACTCCCCGCTCATGGTCACCAGGGTGCAACCTCGACCCCGGTGCAGGTCAAGCCTCGTGCACGACCCTGCGCACCTCCACCGCCGTGTACTTCGCGTCGGGAATCTGGGCGGCGAGCTCGAGCGCCCGGCCCTGGTCCTTCACGTCGACGAGGTAGTAGCCGCAGAAGAAGGTGTCGCTGCCGTGGATCAGGCCTTCTTCGTGGGTTGCCTGGTCGTCGCGCACCCTCACGATCGTGCTTTCGGTCGGCTCCGCCAACGCCTTGGTCTCCAGGATCTCGGCGGCGTTGTTCTCCATGAAGGCACCGTGGCCGGCGTAGACCTCTTGCTTGGCGTCCTCGGGGAGGGTGTTCCAGAGGGCGGGGGTCATGGTGAGGGTGAGGAAGTACTTCATCGGTGGCTCCTTCGGTTGGTTTCACCGGGTGGTCGGAGCCGGGGTGGTGGACCGGACATGGGTGCGGGAAGTTTTTTCGGTGGTCGTTGATCCGGCTCGTTCGCCGGTTTCGAGAATCGCCACGCCGGCCGGCGAGATCGCTGGTCCGACTCGTTCGCCCGTTTCGGGAATCGCCGCGCCGGCCGCCCAGATCGCTGGTCCGACTCGTTCGCCGGATCGGTGCCGGTTCTTGCCGGATCGGTGCTGGCTCTTACCGGATCGGTGCTGGCTCTTGCCGGTTCAGAACCGGCTGACCACCGCGTACCGCTCGTCCTCGATCACGGCACCCCACAGGGCCGGATCGTCCAGCTTCAGGACCGTCGCCTCGCGCCGATGGCCGAGCACCAGCCCCTGGCACTGCTCGGCCGTCAGCCCGGCCCTGGTCGCCCACCTGCCCTCGACGAACACCAACCGCCCACCCGGCCGCAACAACCCGCACCACCGCCCCACGGCAGCCGCGGGATCGGCCATCGCCCACAGCACATGCCGCACCAGCACCACGTCACAGGACTCCGCCTCACACGGCGGCTCGGCCACATCACCTCGCCGCCAGTCGACGCTCACCCCACCCACCCGCGCCTTCTCCTCCGCGACGCCGATCATCCGGCCCGACAGATCCACCCCGCACACCGCGTAACCCGCCTGCGCCAACAGCACAGCCAGACTGCCCGTGCCGCACCCCAGATCAACGACCACCGCGGGCGCCGCCGGCATCAACGACAGCAACAACTCCCGCCACGCCGCCCGCACCCCGGCGTCGCGCAACCCATGGTCAGGCTGCTCGTCGAACGTCGCCGCGTGCTCATCCCAAAACCGCCCGACGTCCTCCACCACGCCGTCGATCCTGCCAGCCCCCACCGACAACCTCGGCTCCTTCGCTCACGGCGTTGGTGCGAATGGAGCAGCTTGACCGCCGGCCCCACGGGGCACGCTCCTGGTGTCCCCGTTCGGGCCTCGGAGGTGACGATGGCTCAACGCAAGCGACGGTGGTTCATCCCACCACCGATGCCACGCAAGACGGCGCTGATCCTCGCGTTGATGAACACGACGCTGGCTGCCTACTGGGTTATCGCCGAAGTGTGGTTGTTCGCCGACGTGACCAACTTCTTCACCTGGCTGACATCGGCGATCTGGGTGGCCAACGCGGTCTACTTCTGGGCCGCCTACATCCGTGCCCGCCGCGGACGATCCCACGCCGACCACGCCTAGAGTCGCTACCTCGGATGGCTGCCGCACGGCAGTGCGGTCTACACCGCCTCGGCCCGCCTGACCGGCGCCTACCAAATCGGCGAGACCCAGATCCCTATCGCACACTCGGGAGGTTCTTGTGATCACCACCGGGCCGGTTCACAAATCCAGGTAACGGCGCTCCGCCTCCAACAGTGTCGCCCCGAGTCGGCTGTCGATGGGCCACGAGTCGACGATCGCGTGGGCCATGCCGCTGCGGCGGTGGCCCCGAGGTGGCACTGTGCCCGACGCGATCTGGTCCTTGATGGCTTCCAGGTGGGCGCGGAAGTACAGGAGCTGTCCGCCGATGGTGTCTTGGGCTGCCTTCGCCGCGATCTCGCTGTCGATCGCGGCGAGGGCGGCCTCCACGGCGTCCAGGGCGTTCTGCGGCTTGGTCATCGCAGTTCCCGCTCCTCAGAGTGGCCGTACCCGGAAACGAGAAAACCGCCCCGACTTGAGTCGAGGCGGTTTCTGGGCTTGTGGCCAGGGCCGGGGTCGAACCGGCGACCTTCCGCTTTTCAGGCGGACGCTCGTACCAACTGAGCTACCTGGCCGGGAACGCCGGCTAGCAGCCGAACGATCTTGCGACCCTGACGGGACTCGAACCCGCGACCTTCGCCGTGACAGGGCGACGCGCTAACCAACTGCGCCACAGGGCCTTACTGGTACTGCGTCTTTCCGATACTGCATCTAGCTGGGTACTGCGTACTCCCAACGGGATTCGAACCCGCGTTGCCGCCTTGAAAGGGCGGAGTCCTAGGCCACTGAACGATGGGAGCCCAGCCGGTTTCGGCGAACCGACCGACCGCGCTCTCAGGTTCCCCCGGGAGCGATTACAAGCATAGGGCACGCCGCCACGGCTTTACACCGGGGGGTGACTAACTCTCCGGCAAGGTCATGACCTGCAACAACACCCATCGTACGGCCGATCCCGACCCGACGACGGCGAGGACGGACCGAGGCGACGGAGCGGCCGACCCGGCCAAGGGGGCCAGCGCGGAAGCTCGCCGGCACTCCGGACATCGATCTTGAGACGCAAAGGCAGCCTGCGCCGACGGCGGTCGAAGACCGAACCAGGCACCGGAGCTCAACGCTCGACAGCAACCCAGCAACCCGGCGACTCGGCGACTCAGGGCGCCACATGCGCCAGGCAAAGCCACCGCGACACCAGCCACCGCCAAGCGGCAGGCCAACACCACATCGCAGTCGCGGCCGCAGCCAGTCGAAACCAAACCCGAGCCGCCCACAACCACAGCAACCCGGCCACACCCACGGCATCACACCGTCACAAAACCAGCCAACGCCGACTCACCCATCGACGCAGCACGAAAACAACTCACCACAGCAGCCCCACCGCGGAGCCGCCCCGAAACCCGAGACCCGACCAACCCGAGACCGGACCTCAGCGCTGAACCGGCGCCTGTCCGCCCTCGTCGAGGTCGAGGCCCAGCATCTCCAGCAGCTGGGCGCAGTCGTCGACTCCCAGCGCGCCGTTCGCGACGGCCAGGCGGGCACGCCGCACTTGGTCGTCGGAGACGCGTTGGGCGTCGTTGGCCCCGCGTTGTGTCGGGACGCCGCCGCCGGTCAGCGACGTGCTGCCTCCATCGGCACCTTCGTACCGAAGGAGGAACTGTCGAACTTCCACAGACCCGCTCATGGCCCCTCCGCCCGGTTCTGAACAACTGGCCGCGAGGCTAGCCAGCGCGAAGCGCCACAGGCAGCCCCCCGGAGAGTGAACCTGGGAACACTCTCCGCACAACCCTGTGCAATCGCCGAAAACATTCACAAGATCGTGAATGTGAAGCGGAGTGTGGATTTCTCACGGGTTCCACTCGCCCAAGCCCGGAACTCGTGCAACAATCGATGGTGCTGACACACCCCCGGTCAGCGCCTGTGGAGATCCCCTCCGACCCCCGCGTTCCTCCCCCTGGCGCGGGGGTCTCTCCATTTCCGCGGTTTTCCGCGATGACCTGCCGGGACGCACCTTGCGCAACACCTCAGTACAAGGTCAACTCACGGTCATTGAACGGCGTTTACCGTTGGGCTGATCAGGTGATCGAATAGGCTCAATGAGCGACAGAATTGCGTGTGTCGTGTCTCACAGTCGTTTGTTTGTCGAGACCCAACCGTTATCGTGTTCGCGTGCCTCTTCCCTCACTCGGCCGCCTCGGCAGCCGTACGAACCTGAAGGCCGTCTCGTCCGGACGGCACCGCAACGCCGCCAAGCAGGCGGGCGAAGAAGTCGTCGAGGACACGGAGCTCACCAGCTACCTCGCGGCACTCGCTCCGGACTCGGACCCGGAAAGCACCGGGACCGGCAAGCGCTTCGGTGAAGCGCAGGTTTACCAGCTCCGCATGAACCTCATCGCGAGCCAGCAGCTCAAGGAGATCGCCAACGAGCGCGACATCTCCCCGCAGGCTCTGGCGATGGAGTGGGTCCTCGAGCGCCTCTCCTGGGAGGGCCAGGCCTCGTCGGCGCAGGAGCGCCGGCACTCCGACGCCATGACCGACGAGTTCAGCTTCCCGAAGGACGCCTTCGACGAGCCGCTTCTCCCCCGCTGACCAACCAACGCGCTGAGCGTTCGAAAGCAAAAGCCCCCGGATGCCAACGCCCGGGGGCTTTTTCGTGACCGGAAGTCACGCTGGGTCAGCAAATCGTTGTGACGTCAACAAAGTGTTGCCCCGCAACGAACTGTGTCCGCACAAGAAAAAGGGAACTCCCGGCGACGATCTCGCCGGGAGTTCCCTACTCAGGCCTGAGAAAACGCGTTGGGCCTGTCTCAGATCGGGCGAACCTTCTGGGCCTGCGGGCCCTTCTGGCCCTGGCCGACCTCGAACTCCACTCGCTGGTTCTCCTCGAGGGTGCGGAAGCCGCGACCATCGATCTCCGAGTAGTGCACGAACACGTCACCTTCACCGCCGTCCTGAGCGATGAAGCCGAAGCCCTTCTCCGCGTTGAACCACTTCACAGTGCCTTGCGCCACCGCTGTACTCCTCGTAACAGATCCGCTTCGAATGCCACCGAAGCAGCACCCCGGCCGTCCCGGGCGGTTCCAACGAGTCGAGCGAAGAGCTGTCGGGCCCCACGGCTCGCGTCAGAAGTTCCGCGAGTGTGAAGCCACGAACACGCAAAACGACGGCCTGCTCAGCAGCCTACCGGGATCTGGCCAAATCTGAAGCCCGTGATCTCGCAGACCGGTTCACAGACCCGCACGTCACCGGAACGTCGTATCGCCGCCTACGCAGCGCTGTCGGTGATGCCGGTTACGCTGACCGAGCACGGCCGAGCCGGACATCACCCTGCACGTCCCGGAGTCGTCCGCGCCCGCTGCGTGAGCATCGCGCGGGTTGGTGTGATATCCGTCACCACCCGATCGATCAACGTTCGGGCTGTTCGGCACGTCTGGGTGGTTGGGGTTTGTCCAGGGGAGATTGGGGATCGGTGTGACCATCCGAAACTTCGCACGCCGTAGAGCGGGCATCGCGGTCCTGGGGATCGTCGCCGCGCTCACGCTCGGTGCGTGCAGCAGCGATCCGACCGTCAGCGCGAGCGGCACCGCGGGCACGGGCGGGGGCCCGACGAAGGAAGCACCGGTCGCGAAGCCGGCCACCCTCACGCTCGCGCCCGCCGCGGGGGCGAAGGACGTGGCGCCGGGTGATCCGGTGAAGGTGACCGTGGCCGACGGGACGATCGACTCCGTCACCCTCACGAACCCCGACGGCAAGCAGGTACAGGGCCAGCCGGCGGCGGACAAGAAGAGCTGGACGACCACCGAGGACCTCGGCTACAGCAAGACCTACACGTGGTCCGGCCAGGCCACCGGCAGCGACGGCAAGCCCGTGCAGATCAGCGGCGCCTTCACCACCGTGAAACCGCGCCGGCAGATGGCGGGCAGCCTCAACGTCGGCGACGGGCAGACGTACGGCATCGCGATGCCGATCGCGCTCACGTTCCCGAGCGCCGTGAAGGACAAGGCCTCCGTGGAGAAGGCCCTTTCGGTGGAGACCACGCCGAAGACCGAGGGCTCGTGGGCCTGGCTCAACGGCGACACGTCCGTGCACTGGCGGCCGAAGGAGTACTTCGCGCCGGGCACCGAGGTGAAGGTGAACGCGAACATCTACGGCGTGTCCATGGGCAACGGCACGTTCGGCCGCCAGGACATCTCCGCGAGCTTCAAGATCGGGCGCTCGCAGATCGTCAAGGGCAACACCACGCAGCACCGCATGCAGGTGATCCGCGACGGCAAGCAGGTGATGGACTTCCCGGTCAGCTACGGCCTCGACTCCGACCCCGGCCGCGTCACCCACAGCGGCGTGCACGTGGTGATGTCGAAGCACGCCACGTATTCGATGAGCAACCCGCGCTACGGCTACACCGACGTGAACGTGCCGTGGGCCGTGCGCATCTCCAACAACGGCGAGTTCATCCACGGCCTCGCGGGCTCCATCTGGGCGCAGGGCAAGAAGAACATCAGCCACGGCTGCCTCAACCTCTCCCCGGCGAACGCCAAGATCTACTACGACAGCGTGCTGCCCGGCGACCCGGTGGAAATCACCGGCAGCACCCAGACGTTGACGTCCAAGGACGGCGACTACAGCGACTGGACGTATGACTGGGCCTCGTGGAGCAAGTTGTCCGCGGTGTGAGGGTTTGTTCTTTGGTGAACGGCCGGGGGTGGGAGCCTCCGGCCGTTTGTCGTTAGTGGGTGGGCGTGTTTGCGGCATGGGTGGGGTTCGGGAGTTGCGCAAGCGTTTGCGGTCTGGTGATCCATGGGTCTGGGCGGCTGTTGGATTGCCGGGCTGATGAGTGACGGAGGCAGGCGCGGATGGGCAGCGGACACGGCGGGAGAACGTGTCGCAACGGTGCCCGCCGCGCATCAGATCTCACGGCGAACTGCCTCAGCCAATTCCACAACTCGCGGCCGACCCGCTGCCTCGGTGCACAGCGGCCGAGTCCCGGCAGGCGCGCTGTGCGCGCGGCAGCCGTGCAACGCCGGTCGACGAGGCATTCAGCCAGCAGCACGGCGCTACCGACAAAGGCTCGAAGCCATCCAGCACAGGTGGGATCCGCATCGACACCACAGCCCGCTCCGGTAGCTGTGTCCCCGTGCAGGAGGAGCGGTCCCGGCGGGCGCGCTGTGTCGGCGGCGGAGGCCATGCGGTGCCGGCCGGTGAGGTGTTCGACCCGGTGGCACGACGCACCTGCAAGCGTTCGAAGCCCTTCAGCGGTGGCGGGGTTCGAATCGGCACCACGGCGGAGGCCGCGGCGGACCCGCTGCCGTGTCGGTGCGCGGCGGCTGAGTCCGGCGCGCCGCGTGGGCGGGGCGGAGGCCGTGCGGTGCCCGCTGACGAGGCATTCGCGCCGGCGATGCGGTGCGCTGCCAATGAGCGTTCGAGGCAGTTTCGCGGTGGCGGCGTGCGCGTGGGAAAACTTGGTCAACTCGATGCAACCCCCCGCGACACCGACGGCATGACTAGGGGCAGAAGAGGCGCCGCCGTCGGGGGTGCTCGTGAGTGCGAGGAGTGGTTGTGCGTATTCGTTTCGCGGTGAGTGTCGGGGCGTTGCTGCTGGTCGGGGGTGCCTTGACGGGTGGGGCGGTGGCGTTCGCGCAGCCGGCGCCGCCGACGGCCACGCGGCCGGCGGCGCCCCCGCAGGCGTCCACGGCGGCGCCGACGTTGCCGACCAAGCGGCCGACCGAGGTGGCCCCGCCCACCGCCGTGCCGACGCGGATGCCCGCGCAGGCGCCGGGCGTGAAGGCGCCGGGTTCGGTGCGCGTGCCCACGGCGATTCCCGCGGGGCCGACCGGTGACCTGAACCTGCCGGACATCTGGGGCTGATCGCGCAGGTGACTTCCCGCTCCCGTCCGGTGCCCGGGCCGAGCTCGCCGTGGGACGGCGAGTTCGCCCGGTACTTCGGCGAGCGCGCGCACAGCCTCCGCGCCACGGCGTACCTCCTGTGCGGCGACTGGCACCGCGCCGAGGACCTCACGCAGGCGGCGCTGCTGAAGCTGTACCTCGCCTGGCCGCGCCTGTCACGCCACGACAGCCTCGACGCGTACGCGCGCAAGATCGTGCTGCGCACGTTCCTCGCCGAGAACCGCCGCAGCCGCTGGAAACGGGAACGCCTCACCGACGCCCCACCCGACGTCCCCGCCCGGGACGCCGAAACCGAACACGACATGCTGGTACGCCAGGCCCTCGCGGTCCTGGCGCCCCGCCAACGAGCCGTGCTGGTGCTGCGCTACTTCGAGGACCTGTCCGTCGACGAGACGGCCGCGACACTCGGCTGCAGCACCGGCACGGTCAAAAGCCAGGCCGCCCGCGGCCTCGCAACACTGCGCAACCGCCTGGGGCCGCACTTCGCGGCGGTGGCTGTTTCCGGAGGGAGGTGACTGTTTCGTGGTGAACCGAGATTTTGGTGATGCCGACAGGGTCGGTGCGGGAGCTGGTGAGTTCGGCGACCGCGGCCCTGGTTCGGGTGCTTCTGGTGGTTCTGGTTCTTCTGGCGCTCCTGGTCCTTCCGGCGCTCCTGGCTTCGGCGACCGCGAGTCGATGTTCGGCTCTGGCAGCTTCAATGCTGACAACAGCGGCTTCGGCTCGAACGACTTCGCCGCTCAACACCCCGCCACCCCTTCCGGCGCGGGCATCGACTCGGCTCCCGCTCCCGACCGGCCAGGTTCCACCCCAGATCCGGCAGCCGACACCGACGTCCGAGCTCTGTTCTCGACCCTCCCGGACGGCCCGCCTCTCACCCTCTCCGCCGCCGACGTCATCACCTCCGGCGCCCGCATCCGCCGCCGCCGCAAGCGATTGGCCGTGGCCGGCAGCTCGCTGGCCACCGCGGCGGTCCTCGTGGTCGCCGGCCTGGCCGTGGGCTTCGCCGCCGGCCACCACGGCCCGCCGACGCCCGTCCAGCCCGCCGGCCCCGGCCTGTCGACCGTCGCGCCACCCGCCCCTTCCCCGTCGCGCTCCCTACCCAGCGCACCCCCGGCCACCAACACGAAGGCCCCGTCCACCGGCTCCACGCCGACCCGCACGGCGATCCAGGCCCCGGGCCAACCACCGGAGTCCATTCCGTCTTCGCCGCGCACGCCAGTCCGCCTGCCCCCGCCGGCCTCGTCGACGAACTCCCAGACCGACCCGCCGATCGCGACCACCCGCTGATCCACCGCGCGGCACGAGCGGGCCGTTCGCCTGGTCGGCGTGGCGCGAACGGACCCTTCGTGCCACGCCGGCTCCGCGAACGGACCTGTCGTGCCGCCATCCGGGCACCAACGGACCGCTCGTGCTCGCCTGCACGAAGAGACCGGTCGCGGGTGGTCGCGAGCACGAGAGGACCCGTCGTAACGAGCTCGCGGCGCGAATGGACCGGTCGCGCTGCTCCCTCGTTGTGAAGGGACCGCTCGCGCCGGGCGTTCGCTACGGGAAGGGAGGCCGAGCCAGCCGCGGGAGGCGAAGGGACCGGACCAACCGCGCCCAGCCGGTCAGCCCTGCCCGCAGGGCGAGGGGACCGGTTGCGCGAATAGCGCCGCGCGATGGGACCGCTCAGCCTTCTTCGCGAGCGCGAGCGGGCCGAGCGCGCCAGCCGCGGAGCGCTAAGACCAGTAGCGCCAATCCCACGGTGCAAGAGGACCGCTCGCGGCAACACCACTGCGCGAAGGAGGCCCGCTCGCGCCGGGTACGCGCCACGAACGGACCGGACGTGCCAAGTCCACCACCGCTATGAGGGGACCAGTCGCCCCACCTCTCGCCCGGTGTGAACGGATCGCGCGCACCTGGGCCTCGCCGCGAACGGACCGGTCGCGCCGATGAGGCCGCGCGACGGGACCGTTCAGGTTCTTCGCAAGCGCGAGGGGACCGGTCGTGCCGCCGGCGGAGGGCGATAGGTCGGCTCGCGCCGAATGCGAGCCGCGAGGGGACCGGTCATGCCATCCGCAGAGCGCGAGGGGACCGCTCGCGCCGAATGCGAGCCGCGACGGGACCGGTCGTGTCCGATGCGGAACGCGAGCGGACCGCTCGCGCTGGATGCGAGTGGTCCGCTCGCGCCGAACGCGAACCGCGACGGGACCGGTCGTGTCCGATGCGGAACGCGAGCGGACCGCTCGCGCTGGATGCGAGTGGTCCGCTCGCGCCGAACGCGAACCGCGACGGGACCGGTCGTGTCCGATGCGGAACGCGAGCGGACCGCTCGCGCCGGATGCGGCGTCACGAGGGGACCGGTCGTGTCCGCTGCGGAACGCAAGGGGACCACTCGTGCTGGATGCGGAGCCACGGGTGGACCGGTCGTGCCGGCCGAGGAGCCAAGACGACCAGTCATACCAAGTCGCCTCCCCAAGATGACCGGTCATACAGAACCCGGCCCCCCGAACCACCACAGATCTCTCACTCAGTGAGGCACGAATCCCCAGCTCAGGCCCAGATACGCCCCAGTTACCACCCCTCAAACAAGGGTGGCCGACGTCACCCCTCGCAGGTGGGTTTTCGACGAAATATCCGGCGGCCTCGTGGCGATGTGTCCTGTGGTGGTCGTTGACGGCTGCCGCGACATGGACTCAGCCGGTGGTGCGACAGGGCAGGCCGGCCCGAGAAATCGAGGAGGAAGCAAAAATGGTGTTCGCCGCGTTGATGATCGAGACCGTAGTAGCTGTTGTGGTCGCCGGTGGGCTGGTGTCGTGGGCGCGGAAGCGGTTTGCTGCTCCTCGTCCGGTCGAGGTCGCCGAGGTGCGCTGAGAAGCGCGAGAACCGTCCACAGTAGACATAACAGCGGCCCGTCCCCCAAGAAAGCAGGGGGCGGGCCGCCGTCGTCCAAAACGAAACACTCAGCGGGTGGCGCCCGCCAGCTTGCCGCCCGTGTCGGCGGTGTCGATCTGCTCGATGGGGACCTGGGAGGTCTCCGGGATCTTCAGGATCGGCACCAGGGCGATCGCCGCGGCGATGATCAGGTAGTACGCCGGCCAGTCGTTGTTGCCGGTGCTCTGGATCAGGGCCGTGACCACGACACCGCAGGTACCGCCGAACAGCGACGTCGAGATGTTGTAGCCGATGGCGAACGAGCCGTAGCGCACGCGGGTCGGGAACATCGCCGGGAACGTGGAGCCGATCACGGCGAGCATCAGCACCAGCAGGAACGCCACGATGCCGAACCCGACGATCAGCCACAGGATGCTGCCCGACTGCATCAGCTTGATGCTCGGCCAGCTCAGCACCAGGAACCCGATCGCGGCGGTGAGCAGCAACGGTTTTCGCCCGATGCGGTCGGACAGCGCGCCCAACGGCAGGATGATCGCGGCCTGCACGATCTCCACGCCGATGATGATCAACGTGGACGTGTTGTCGTTGATCTTCAACGTATCCGTGAAGTACGTCGGCATCGTGGTGAGCAGCATGTAGTCCGCGATGTTCAGCAGCAGCACGATGCCGATCAGGTTGAGGATCATCCGCCAGTTGCGGGTGAACGTCTCCTTCAGCGGCGCCTTCTTCGGCTTGTTGCCCGAAGCCTCCAGCCGCTTGAACTCCGGCGTGTCCTCGAGCCGCGACCGCAGGTACAGACCAATAAGGCCCAGCGGCAGCGCCACGAAGAACGGGATCCGCCACGCCCACGCCTCGACCTGGTCGGCCGGCAGGGACAGCGTGACGGCGAGCACCACGACGTTGCCCAGCACGTAACCACTCAGCGTGCCGAGTTCCAGGAACGATCCGAAGAAGCCACGGCGTTTCGTCGGCGCGTACTCCGCGATGAACGTGGCCGCGCCACCGTACTCACCGCCCGTGGAGAAGCCTTGGATCAAGCGCAGCAACAAGATCGCGATCGGCGCGCCGATGCCCATGCTGTACGGGCCCGCGTAGGTCGGCAGCACGCCGACCAGGAACGTGCAGCCCGACATCAGCAGAATGGTGATCGCGAGAACCTTCTGCCGCCCCAGTTTGTCGCCCAGTGGGCCGAAGAACGCGCCGCCGAACGGGCGCACGATGAAGCCGACCGCGACGAGCGCGAGAGACTTCAGCACGGCGTTGCCCTCGCCCGGGAAGAAGACCGTGCCGATACTGGTGGCGATGGCGCCTGAGGTGAAGACGCCGTAGTCGTACCACTCGGTGGCGTTACCCATTGCCGACGCGAGAACCGCCCGTTTGACGGTTCTCTGGTCCACTTCAGGTGCTTTCGCCGTTGCCTCGCTCATCCTCGCGACGACCTCCTCGTACGCGACCAAGTAGCTCCGATACAGCTCATTTCCCGAGTGTTGTCCCGCCGGGATTAATCGGCAGCGTGAGTCGGGAAAGTTCTACCGTACGGAATTTTCCGACTACTGTGCGCTGAAGAAAACAGGCGTCGCAGGTCAGGCCGCGTACCGCGAACGGCTACTCGCGGGTTAACGTCACGGCATGAGTCGTGTTTCTGGACCGTGGCCGCCGGTGTCCGTGGAGCCACCCGCTGTGCACCCGAAGGCCCCCGCTCCCGGCACTGAGCTGGGCGTGCACTTCGACGAGTGCTTCGGCTGCGGCGAGGACCTCGACGCGGGCCTGCGCCTGCGCTCGGTGGTCGGCGAGGGGCACACGGTGCTCTCGAAGTTCACCGTGACGCCCGCCCACCAGGGCGCGCCCGGGCTCGCGCACGGCGGGCTGCTCGCGTGCGCGTTCGACGAGGCCCTCGGTTCGGCAGTGGGCAACCTACTGCGCCGCCCGGCGGTGACCGGCAAGCTCGAGACGGACTTCCGCCGGCCGGTGCCCGTCGGCTCCACGCTGCACATCGAAACGCGCCTCGACGGCACCGCGGGACGCAAGATCTACGTCTCCGCCGACGGTCACCTCGACGCCCCCGACGGACCCGTCGCGGTCACGGCGCGGGCCCTGTTCGTGGCGGTCGGGTTCGAGCACTTCACCACGCACGGTGACTCCGCGGCGCTGCAGAAGCTGGCGGCGGCGCGGGAGAAGCAGCAGAAGGCGCAGGGCGATCAGGAGTGGGAGATCAATCCCTGATCTCGGGTTGCGCGAACAGGATTTCGCGAGCCTGCTCCGCCGCGCGCGAAATGGCTTCGGCCACGAAGTCGACGAACCGTGCGATGTTCTCCAGCCGCGCGGCGGCCGGCGTGTCACGGCCGAGGACGGCCACGCCCTGGCGCGCGGTCTCGGCGAGCTGCACGTTGGCCTTCGCGCTGGCGAGCACGGACTGGTACCACACCTCGTTGTCGGCGAAGTAGCGCTCGCGGCGGCGCTCGTCGCGTTCGCGGGAGATGAGGCCGAGCCCTTCGAGCAGTGACACGGCCTTCGACACCGATGCCGGGCTCACCTGCAGGTGGCGGACGAGTTCGGCGGCGGTGACGCTGCCGTCGTCGCTGATGTAGAGGCAGGTGAGCACGCGGCCGGCCATGCGCGGGAGGCCGGACTGCATGAGCAGGACGGTGAACGTCTCCTCGTATTCGCGGACGGCATCGGCGTCACGGCCGTGGGGCTGCGGCGGCGCGGGGGCCTGCCTGGTGCTTTTCGGGCTGCTCCGCCTGCGGGTGCGGTGCTGGGTGGCGTGGTGGGCGAGGTCGGCGCGGTAGGACGTGGGGCCGCCGTTGCGCATGACCTCGCGGGTGATCGTGGACGTCGGCCGGTCGAGGCGCCGGGCGATCTCGGCGTAGGCGAGGCTCTCGGCGAGGCCGAGGGCGATCTGCTGGCGCTCTTGCTGGGTGAGCCGGCCGCCGGGCATGCGTTGTTCTCCTTCGGTGGGTGGCCGCGCGAGTGTAGCGTTTTGTTTGAGTTCATTGCAACGGCTGTGTTGCGTTAGATTTAGCTCCATTGCAATGATTGCGACGCTCTGAACTGATTCTTTGCTGTTCTTGTGCAACGTCTTAGTTGCCTGATTCTTGAACGCAACGTAGCGTTTCTCATGTCAGAAACAACGAGCACAGGAGCTGAGAACAATGCAGAAGTTCACCACCACCGCCCCGATCGCCGCCGTCGTCGCCATCCCGGCCGGGCGCGTTCAGTTCATCGCCGCGGACCGCGCGGACACCACCGTCGAGGTCCGCCCCGCGGACGCTTCGAAGGCGCGCGACGCGAAGGCCGCGGAGCAGACCACGGTCGACTTCGCGGACGGCGTGCTGCGGATCGAGACCACGGTGAAGCACCAGATCCTCGGCGCGTCCGGCTCGGTCGAGGTCACGGTGCAGCTGCCGGCGGGCTCGACCGTCACGACCTCCGCCGCGAGCGCCGACTTCCGCGGCGTGGGCCGCCTCGGCGACGTAACCTTCGAGGGCGCCCACGGCGAGATCAAGGTCGACGAGGCCGCCGGCCTGCACCTCACCACAGAGGCCGGCGACGTGACCATCGGCCGGCTGACCGGCGACGCGTCCATCACCACGCGCAAGGGCACCATCTCGATCGCGGAGGCGGCCGGCGGCGCGCTGGTACTGCGCACCTCGGCGGGTGACGTGTCGGTGACCGCCGCCGCCGGCGTCTCGGCTTCGCTGGACGCGGGGACGTCCTACGGCCGGGTGCGCAACTCGCTGGTGTCCGCGGGCGCGCCGACGCTGACGATCAAAGCGACGACGGAACTCGGGGACATCAACGCGCGCAGCCTGTGAGGCCGTGGTTGCTGGGGGTTCGTGGAACGGGCGCGGCGTTTGCCGGCGTCGCTCCCGTTTCGTTCCGCTGCTTCAGCAGCGGACCGACGCGACCAGGCCGACCGCGGGGAGCAGGCCACCGGCGATGCGGCGTTCCTCGGCTTCGCGCATTGCGTTGAGTGCGGCGGGAGCACGGGTGGCCGGCTCGGTCCAGACGCCGCCGCGACCGTCGACCAGGCGCCACAGGATGCTCGTGTCGACCACGGTCAGCGCGGTTCCGACCCGGCCGAGCGCGGCCAGCATCGCGGAGCCGCGTTGGAGGTGGCGGTGACCTTCGGTCCAGGCGTCGAGGAGGTCGCCGGCGGGCGTGTCGGCTTCCAGAAGCCCGGCGGCGACGAGCATCGCGCGGCTGTCGTAGAGGAAGTGGGCGGCGGGCTTGTCCACGCGTTCCCACGCGAATTCCTCGATGATGAGCCGGCCGCCAGGTGCGAGCAGCGTGGTGGCGTGGGCGAGGAGGTCGTCGAGGTTTTCGGCGTGGTGGAGGGAGCGGGTGAAGAGCAGTACGTCGTACTTGCCGTACTCGCCGTACTCGCCGTCGAGGTCACTGACGTCGGCCTGGATGACCTTCACGCCGCGTTGCTTGGCGGCGGTGGCCATGTCGGTGTCGCGGTCTACGCCGGTGACGTCGTAGCCCTCGTCGGCCAGAGCGGCGGCCAGGGCGCCGCGGCCGCAGCCCGCTTCGAGGATGCGCGCGGGTGCGGGCGGGAGGAGGGGTCTCAGGTGGGTGAGTGTGTGGGGCACTGCCACGGTGGAGAGATCCATTTGTTCGACGTTATCTCGGGTCGGCTGTTCCCGGACACAGCCCCCACCGGACACAGCCCCCACCAGACACCAACCCCAGCGCCGGCCCAGTGACTCAAGCAGGCACAACGCCGCCAAACCGAGCGCCAGACGACCGCCGAGGACCTACGTGAACGTCCGCGGCCGAATCGAGTTCGCGCGGTCCACCAGCGCCACCCGGTCCTCCGTCGTTCCCGCCAACCGCGCCAGAGTCCGGTAGCAGCGTTCCAGGCCGAAGCGCACGTCGCGCTCCTCCAGGGCGTAGCCGAGGACCTTGGAGGTTTCCGCGGGGGACTCGGCGGACGGGGCGCGAAGCCAGTCGTACGCGGCTTCGAGGACCTCGGCGGAGAGGCGGGTGCGGCGTTCGGCGTCGAGGTTGAGGCGTTCGAGGCGGAGGGAGGCGTCGAGGAGGTCCTGTTCGGAGATGCGGGCCTGTTCGGCGGCGTGGGTTTTGATCTTGATGGCCGCGACCTGGGCGTCGATGTAGTGGGTGGAGGTGGCGGGGACCATTTCCAGCACTTCCACCGCGCCGGCGCGGGCGCCTTGTGCCAAGTACACGCGGGCGAGGCCGAAGGCGGCGCTCACGTACGTGCGGTCGGTGCGCCACACCAGCTCGTAGTAGCGAGCGGCGCCGAAGTAGTCGCCGACGCCCTCGGCGCTCACCGCCAGGGCGAGCTTCGGGGCGATTTCGCCGGGCAGGTCGTCGTACACGGCTTCGAAGGCGACGTGCGCGACGCGCGGGCGCGCGTTGGCCAGCTCGATCAGGCCGCGGTACCAGTCGATGCGCCAGTCGTGCGGGAAACCGTTGCGGATGGCCAGGTACTGGGCCGCCTGGAGTTGGCGCTGGGCTTCCACGAACTCGCCGAGCTCGATGCGCGCGCGGACGATGCGCAGGCGCACCTCGATGGATTCGCGCGGGGCGCCGGCGAGGGCTTCGATGGCTTCGCGCGGGTCGAGCGCCGTGGTGGTGGCGAGGACGCCGGCCGCGGGGTCGTCGGTGTCGACCTGCGGGATCGGCAGGCCGGCGACGACCTCGGCGGGCTCGGGCAGCGGCACCGACGTGCCGGATTCGGGCACCACGAGGTGCACGCCGAACGTGCGGCTCTCCGGCCCGAACACCGTGGACGCGGCGGGCCGCGGCTTGCCCGTGCCGAGCGCCATGATCTCGCGCAGCACACCCGTGAGCTGGTCGGCCATATCCTCGGCGGCGAGGAACCGGCGGTCGGGGTCGGTGTGCGTCGCGCGCTTGAGGAAGCGGTAGTACGAGCCGAACAGCGCGAACAGCGGCACCGCGTCCGGGCCGGGCAGCGACGACTTGAACTTCGTGGTGTAGCCCTGGAACTCGAAGCTCAGCACGGCGAGCGTGCGGCCCACGGTGTAGAGGTCGCTCGAAATCGACGCGCCCTGCGTGGCCAGCTCGGGCGCGCTGTAGCCGGTGGTGAAGAAGAGCGGGCTCTCGTAGTCGTCCACGCGCCGCACAGCGCCCAGGTCGATCAGCTTGAGCTGCTCGTGGGTCTGGATCACGTTGTCGGGCTTGAGGTCGCAGTAGAGCAGGCCCTGGCTGTGGAGGTAGCCGAGCGCGGGGAGGATCTCGAGGCCGTACGCGATGACCTGCCCGATCGGCAACGGCTCCGGCCGCTTGCTCTCCCGGTGGTGCTGCAGCGCGAGCTGCCGCAGCGACTGGCCGCCCACGTACTCCATCACGATGTAGCCCACGGACGTGCCGGTCTGCGCGTCCGGGTGCTGCACGAAGTTGTGGATCTTGACGATGTTCGGGTGCTCGACCTCGGCGAGGAACCGCATCTCGTTGGCGGCGGCGGCCATCGCGGTCGCGTCGCCCGTGTCGATCAAGCCCTTGAGGACGACCCAGCGGTCGGACACGTTGTGGTCCTGCGCGAGGTAGATCCAGCCGAGGCCGCCGTAGGCGAGAGCGCCGAGCACCTCGTACTGGCCGCCGACGAGCTCGTGGGGCTGCAGCTTCGGCAGGAACGAAAACGGCGTGCCGCAGTTGTCGCACTTGCCTTCGGGGGTGGCGGGTTTGCCGTCCTTGGCGCGGCCGACCTTCGCGCTGCAGTTGCCGCAGAAGCGCTTTTCCTCGGAGACGACCGGGTTCGCGAGCACGGCCGTGGCCGGATCGCGGTAGGGCACCGGCGGCACCTCGATGAGCCCGGCGCCGAGCCGGCCACGGCGCGAGCGGCGGCTGGACGTGCGGCTGCCGGTGCGCCGGGACGTGCCGGGGAACGAGCCGGTGCCGCTGCCTTGCGAACCGCCTTCGCTGCGCGTGCCCGTGCCGTGCCCTTCGCTGCGGCTCGCGGCGACGACGCTGTCCGTGCCCGGATCCGGCAACGCTTCCTGCGGCTCGAGCCGCGGCGACGGCGGCATGATGCTCTGCGTGCCGGGGGTCGCGATCGCGAGCACGCTGGTGGGCATCGGCGCAGCGGGGTCGACGGGGGCGACCGGTTGTTGCGACTGCGGAAGGATTACGGGGGCGAGTTCGCCTGGGGGGCGGGTGGGGTCTTGGTCGCCGGTGCCGTTGGGCTGGTTTTGCTGCGACGGGTCGGCGGGTTGGCCGGCGTCGGTGGCGTGGGTGGTTGATGCGGGCGGCTGGGGGGTCTGTTGAGCCGAGGTCGAGGGGCGGCTGGATTCGTTGCCGCGTTCGGGAGTCTGTTGGGCGGATGTCGAGGGGCGGCCGGGTTCGTTGCCGCGTTCGGGAGCCTGCTGGGCGGACGTCGAGGAGCGGCCGGGCTCGTTGCCGCGCTCGGGAGCCTGCTGGGCGGACGTCGAGGAGCGGCCGGGCTCGTTGCCGCGTTCGGGAGTCTGCTGGGCGGACGTCGAGGGGCGGCCGGGTTCGCTGCCGCGCTCGGGGGCCTGCGGTGCCGAGGTCGCGGGCTGGCCGGGGGTGGTCTGGGCCGGGCCGGTCGGCTGGGGTTGCTTCCAGGGGATGGAGCCGGTGCCCGGGTTCGTGGCGGGTTCGGCTGCGCGTCCGGGCTGGGAGGGCGTGCCGGGCTCGGCGACGCGGTTGGGCTGCTCAGGTCCGGGGCGGCCGGGGGCGTAGGGCTGGCCCTGGGTGCCGGGGTGGGGCTGGCCTTGCGTGCCGGGGTGGTGTTGGCGGCCCGTGTGGGAGGGGGGCGGGTAGCCGGGACCCTGCTGCGGGTACGGGCGGGACTGCGACTGCGGGGACTGCGGGTGCGGTGGGTAGGTCTGGTTCTGCGACGGCTGCCCGTAGGGAGGTTGGGGGTAGCCGGGGTTCTGTTGTCCGGCGCCGGGCTGTCCCGGGCTCATGGCGCCGGGTTGTCCGGGCGCGCCTTGCGGCTGGCCGGGACCCTGCTGCCCGCCGGGGCCGGCGTACTGCCCCGGGTACTGCGGCGCCGCGGGGCGGTAGACCGGCGTGTTGATCACGGTGGGTGACTCGGGATCCGGCCGCGCGCCCGGGTCGAGCCGCCCGGACACCGACGGCTCGGGCGTGTCCCAGCGCACCGGCGGCGGCGGAGTCCACGAAGGCGTCTCGGCGCCCGCGTTCTCGTCCGGCGCGGCGTGCCGAGGACGGCGCGGCTCCTCCGACACAACAACCTCCCGAGATCCCCGCGGAAAAACTCCCTCGGTGATCCTAGTCGGGCATCGCGGTGCGGGGGTCCGGACGCCTCAGGTCCGCTCGAAGGGACCTGTCGTGTGTCGGCGTTCGGTGGCTCGAACCGGTGGTGGAGCTGGGGTCGCGGCGCGAAGGGACCGGTCGTGCGTGGATTTCGGGTGGTGGGGTCGGTCGCGCGTGCCGTCGGGGTGGGGTGGGGTCGTATCGAGCACTGAGTGCGAACGGTCCCCTCGTGCGGGTGGGCTTGCACGAGTGGACCGCTCGCGCACGGATTTGATGCGACCGGTCCGGTTGCGTGCGCTGCCGCGGCAGGGCAAGTCGCGCGATTCGCCTGGAGCGAACGGTCATGTCCAGCAGCGCGCGGCGCGAAAGGTCCCCTCGCGCGGGTAGATCGGCGCGAACGGTCCCCTCGCGCAGACGGGCCGGCTCGACCGGACCGCTCGCGCACGGATTCGACGCAATCGGTCCCCTCACACCGACGGCATAGCCTGAACGATCTCCAGCGCTGGCAGGTCGGCACGGCTGGATCGCTCGCGCAATGGGCTTGGCGCGACCGGCCCGCTCGCGCGGGCTGTCGCGTCGAGGCAAGTTGCGCAACTCGCCTAAAGCGACCGGCCACGTCCAGCAGCGCGCGGCGCGAACGGTCCCCTCGCACCGCCAGGCGCGGCACGAACGGTCATGTCGTGTGGCCGGGCCCGGCGCGAACGGTCATGTCGCGCCGACGGCTTGGCCTGAGCGGTCCTCTCGCGTGGGCGGACTGGCACGACTGGACCGCTCGCGCACGCTGCCGCGGCAAGGCAAGTTGCGCGACTCGCTTGGAGTGAACGGTCCCCTCGCGCAGGTAGATCGGCGCGAAGGACCGCTTGTGCGAGCCGCCCGGTGCGAGGGGGCCATTCGCGAAGGCAGCCTCGACACGAGAGACGCCCTCGAACAGGTGACCTCAGCGCGAACGGTCCCCTCACACAGGTCGGCCAGCGCGAAAGGACCGGTCGTGCGAGCGGTCTCGAACGAGAGGCTCCCTCGTGCAGGCTGCGCATGGCGCGAAAGGTCCCCTCGCGCCGGTCGGCCGGCGCGAAAGGACCGTTCGCCGCCGAGAGGCCGCCTGGCGGAGGCGGCGCATGGCACGAACGGTCCCCGCGCGCAGCCGCGCCGGAGCGAAAGGCCCGGTCCGACAGCCGCGCCGGAGCGAAAGGGCCGCTCGCCCCCTCAAGGCACGGGCGTTCGCCGGCGCCGAGTTACTTGTACTTCGGCGAAGGCGGCGAGGCCGGTCCCAGGCGGGCGCCGACCCATTTTTGGTAGCTGGCCGCCCAGGTGCCGTTGGAGCGGGTGGTTTCGAGGACCGAGTTGACGTAGCGGACGAGGTCCGGTTGATCCTTCGGGATGCCGATGCCGTAGTTCTCCGTGGTCATCGGTGTGCCGGCGACCTTGACGGTGGGGTCTTGGGCGGCCATGCCGGCGAGGATGGTGTCGTCGGTGGAGACGGCGTCGACTTGGTGTTGTTGGAGCATGATGAGGCAGTCGGACCAGTTGTCGACCGAGACGGCGGTGGGGTGGGCCGGGTCGGTGGCGATCTTGGCGAGCGAGGTGGACTGTTTGGTGGCGCAGACGCGCTTGCCCTTGAGGTCGGAGAGGGACTCGGCGTTCGAGGTCTTCGGCACGAGGATCTTCTGGCCGGCGACGTAGTAGACCGACGAGAAAGCCACGTCCTTCAAGCGCGCGCACGTGATCGAGTACGTGCGCACCACGATGTCGACCTGGTGGTCCTTCAGCACCTGCTCGCGTTGCGACGAGGGGATCGCCCGGAACTGCACGTGGCCCTCGGCGGAGCCGAAGATCGCGGCGGCGATCTGGTTGACCACGTCGATGTCGAAGCCCTCGAGGTTGCCCGTCTTCGGGTTGCGGAAACCGAACAGGTACGTGGTCTGGTCGACGCCCGCGATCAGCTTCCCGCGCGCCTTGATCTTCGCGACGGACGGCGAGCTCGCCGAAGCGCCCGCCGGGGAGAGGCTCGCGGTCGGGTCGCAGCTGGAGTCGGAGGAGCCGCCGGCGGAGGCGTCGGGGCCGCCGACGTCGGCGGGCATCGGCCAGGCCGCGTCACTCACCGGGGCCGGATTGACCGGCTGGAGAGCCGGACCGCACGCGGAGGCCAGAATCGCGACCACCGCCAGCGCGGCCGCCCGGAACAAGTGACGCGACCGAATCACCGGTACTCCCTCAATCTCCGCCGCACAACGACACGCACGCTCGATCTCCACCCCGCGCAACCAGCGGCCTCACGCCCGCCCGTCAGCTCGAACCGGGACGAACGGAAAGCGGCTCTCGCGACTACCGGAACTCCCCCGATCTCCGCTGCACGACGACGACCACGCCCACTGGTCAGCCCGAACTCGGACGAGAGGAAAGCGGCGCCCGGAGCCACCGAAACTTCCCCAGCCTCCGCCACACGACTGCGAGCGCACCCGCCCGTCAGCCACACCAGGTGCTCAGCAGCTCGCGGAGCCACCGGAACTCCCGCGGCCGCCACACGACCACGAACACGCCCGCCCGTCGGCCGCGCCAAGGACGACGCCGCGCTCGGGGTCACTGGTACTCCAGCAGCCGCACGACCACGAGCACACCTGCCCGACAGCCACACCGAGGACGACGCGGCGCTCGGGGCCACCGGTCCGCCCGCAGCCGCTGCAGGACGACGAACACGCCCGCCCGACAGCCCGGCCAAGGACGAAGCGGTGTTCGGAGCCACCGGCATTCCGCCAGCCGCACGGCGACGAGCAGGCCCGCCTGCCAGAACGGCCAAGGGCGAAGCGGCACGCGGTGCCACCAGAACTCCCCCAGCCACACGACCAGGAGTACACCCGTCCGGCAGTGCGGAGCGGGGCGAACACCAAGCGGCTCTCGGGGTCACCGGTATTCCCGCAGGCGCTCGCGGACGCCGATGGTGGCGCCGCCCGCGGCGAGGATGGCGAGGACGGCCAGGCCGGGGGCCAGGGCGGTCAGGGCGTGTTCGCCGGATTGGGTGTCGTCGAGGAATTCTTGGCGGCAGACGTCGATGGCGTCCTGGAGGTTGGCGTCGAGGCGGGCGAAGGCGGCGGCCGCGGAGCCCTGGCTGACGCTGGTGGCGAAGTCCACGGCCTGCTGGTACTGGCCGCTGTCGTCGAGTTTGCGCACTTCCAGGTGGGCCAGCGACCACTCGCGGGCGGCTACCTCGGCGGCCTCGATCTTCTGCTGGCCGGGCGTGCCCTTCGCGAGGTCGCGGGCCTGGCCCAGGAGGCCGCCTTGGCCGTCGGCGCCCACGAGTTGTTCGGCGAGTTTGATGAACTGCTGTTCGTAGGTGGCGCCGTCGCCGCGGGCGACCAGGGTGAGGGTCTCGTCGGCGCGGGCCTGCAGGGCGGCGATGCGGGCGCGGGCGAGCACGTCGACCTGCGAGGTGCCGTCGGTCTTGCCGGCGCCGACCAGGCTGCCCTGCACCACGAGCGCCACCGCGCCCCACAGCATCGACACCACCACGCACGCCGTGGCCACCAGCAGCCCGATGTTCACGACCCGGTTGGTCTTGCGCGTGAGGTACACCTGCGTCACGACCAGCGCCGCCGCCAAAGCCAGCAGCAAAGCGACGGCCGCCCACGGGAACCCGGTGCTGTCGTCCTGCTCGTCGGACAGCTTCTGGGTGTCCGCTTTGTACAGCGCCTCCGCGGCGGGCAGGATCGTGGTCCGCATCAGCTGCGACGCCTCGCGCAAGTACGAAGCCCCCGAAGGAAACCCCTGCCGGTTGTTCGCGCGCGCCGTCTCGACGATCCCCGTGTACACCGGGATCTTCTGGTTCAGGATGTCCACCTGGTGAGCGGCGTCACCCACATCGGCGGTGTCCGAAGCGGCCTTCGCCAGCGCCGAACCCGCCTCGGCGATGTCCTGCTCGTACTTCTTGCGCAGCTCGGGCGGCTCGGTGCCCACCGACAGGAACGTGGTCGCGGCCGTCGCGTCCGCGTCGGACAGCGAACGGAACACCTGCTGAGCCGACGACGCCAACGGCTCCCGGTAGTTGATCAGTCCCTCGATGGTGTCGTCTTTGTTCTGCACGGACAGCGTGGCCACGAGCCCCGCCACCAGCGACAGCAACACCAGCCCCACGGCGATCACCGAAAGCCGGCCCGGCGTGGTCGCGGCCGATCTCACGATCGCGCGCACCGCCTGGCCCGGCAGCTCCAGCAGGCCCGCGATGCCGCTGCGGCCTTCCGGTTCCTCAGGCGGGGGCGCGGAAGCACCCGTGCCGCCAGTGCCCGCAGACGTTTCCGGCCGCGTCACCGTGCTGGTCATCCCCGATCCTCCCCGTACGCCACCCGCAGAAGGTAGCCGGTCGCGGAGAGCCGGGCGAACCTCACCCGGAAGGTGTCACCAGCACGTGATCTCGATCAGCGCTCCGCCGCAGTGGCCGCCGAGGTGAGAAACGCGGTCCAGGCTTCAGCCGAAACGGTGAGGTGACCCGCACCACGGTCCTTCGTGTCCCGCACGCCGATCTCGACCGACGGAGTCGCGGTCACCTCAACACAGTTCGCCTCGGTGGTGCTGTACGAGCTCTTGTTCCAGCCACCCACCTCGACGCAGTTGGCCTCGGTGCTACTGAACGAACTCTTGTTCCACGCGCCCACCTCGACACAGTTCGCCTCGGATGTGCTGTATGTAGACTTCTGCCAAGCGCCGACCTCGACACAGTTGGCCTGGTCGGTGCTGAAAGAACTCTTGCGCCAAACGGGCTGAAGCTCAGGGGTCATCATGGTGATTGCTCCTCTGGTGTCGGCACGCCGATGGTATCGGCAATCAGCCGCGAGGAGTCCTCTGGCGACATGGCAATGGCACGAAGCTCACGCCATGCAAGACGCACACTGCCGACCAAGTCCGGCTCTTCGAGGAAGCTGCTTGTGCCTCGACTCTCCACGTAAGCGAGAGCTGGCTCATCGACGAACTCAAGCACCACAAACGGTCCAGTCAGCCCAGGATGCGGAGTCGCAGCGAACGGAACAACCTGGATCGTCACGTTGGAGCGGCGACTCAACCGCAAGAGATGTTCCAGCTGTGCAGCCATGATCTCGGGGCCGCCGACCGATCGCCGCAACACCATCTCTTCGACGAGGAGATGTACTGCGGGTGCATTTCGGCGACTCACGATCACCTGGCGAGATGCGCGCGCAGCAAGCAACCGCTCAACCTCGTGCTCGGACAGCTGGGAGTTGACTCCATGGATCAGAGCTCGCGAGTACTCAGGAATCTGCGCCAACCCAGGCACCACCATCGTCTCGAAGTTCGAGATCACCGAGGCGGTCTCCTCGAAGCGAATGAGGTCCTTCCAGTTTGGCGGCAGCGGACCGTTCGTCTCGTGCCAGTTGCGCTGTTCCCCTTCGCGTAGCAGGGTCAGCAGCTCCTGGCGTTTGTCCGATGGCGCGTGCAGGAAGCCGAGGATGGCGGACACGTCGTCGACGTAGAGCCCACGATCGCCGGTCTCCATGCGGCTGATCTTGCTCTCCGAGAAGCCGAGGCCCTCGGAAACCTGTCGGCACGTGAGGTTCGCCTTGATCCGCAAGGCCCGCAGCTCGGCGGAGACCCGGCGCTGCCGCACCGAAGTTCGCTTGGTCATGGTGCACACCATCGCCGCTTGCCACGCGGGCAAGAAAGATCACTCACACCAATGGTGGTTGCGCGTACGCGGGGCAACCCGCGCGTGCCGGCGCTTCGCACACCAAAATTAACCCATAATCACCCGGCGATGGCGGACCCGTGCACCACCACTTCCAGGTTGTCCGCGAAGCGATATGGCCGCCCGACGATGATCCCGCCGACGATCCGCCGCAGCCGCGAAACCTCGGCGCGGACGGTGACCGTGCGCGTCGCGTCGCCGAACAAGACTGCCGCGAGTTGTGAGGCGCTGCAGCCGTTGCGGTGGGCCGCGAGGGCGGACAGCAGCTGTGCGTGACGAGGAGAGACGCGATGCGTCCATTCGCCGGCGGCGCCGTACACGACGAGCACGGGTTCGCCGGGCACGCGCAGGTCGAGCGACACGCGCGTGGGCGGTGCGGTTTCGCGGTCGACCAAGCGGATGAGCCAGCCGCCGGGCAGTGGTTCCACCACGCAGTGGCCGTGCGCGGGCAACCAGAGCGGGCCGGGTGCCACGGACGCGGGCAACGGCAGCCGGCCGGTGGACGCGAGGCCGGTGGCGGCCGCGATCCAGCCGTGCGGGTCGGTCACCAGCGCGCGCCCGGTTACCTTGGCCAGCAAGGGAAGTGCGAGGCCACGCAGGCGTTCGAGGTCCGTGAGGTGGCTGGTGCGCAGCTGCGATTCGGCGAGGCGGCCGACGGCGTCGACCAAGGCCAGCGTGGTGGCGTGCACCGTGGAGGCGGGGCCGGAGAGGTCGACGACGCCGAGCAGGCGGCCGTCGCGAGGGTCGTGCAGCGGCGCGGCGGCGCAGGTCCAGTCGTGCTGGGCGCGCACGTAGTGCTCGGCCGAGTAGACCTGCACGGGCCGGCGGGCCACGAGCGCGGTGCCGATAGCGTTGGTGCCGACGGCGCCCTCCTGCCAGTCGGCGCCCTCCACGAACCCGAGCCGGTCGGCGCGGCGGCCGACCGCGCTGGAGCCGTCGCGCCAGAGCACGTGACCGGCGGCGTCGACGATCACCATGATGTGCGCGGCCTGCTCGGCCAGGCTGAGCAAACCACCGCGCAGCACCGGCAGCAGTGGGTCCAGACCACTCTCGCGACGGCGTGCCTCTAGCTGGGCGGCGTCGAGGACCGGCGAGGACGGGCCGCGATCGGGGTCGAGGCCGAGGCGGCGCACCCGGGACCACGATTCGCTGATCACCGAGCGTGGCTCGTTCGGCAGAACTTCGCCGGTCACGGCGGCTTCGTGCACCCGGGCGAGAGCGCGCGCGTGCTGCCGGGGATCGACCCCGGCGGGCAACGCTGCCTCGAGGTGCTGCTCGCCCACCCACCGCTCCTAGTCCGCTGACCACCGGCCGTCGGCGCCAGTGTGCCCGGGGACGGGTGTGATCGGAAGTGTCGGTGACTTCACCGACAGACTCGATCACCGCGGTAACGACCTCGCCACCAGCTGGAGCGTGCTCGAGGTGCCCGCGGCGGCAAGCCTCTTCGAGCCAGCGATGCTTGAGCCGCCTGACCTGCGGTTTCACCACTGGACGACGGTGGTCAGCGCGTCCAGTCGACCGCGGCCTTCGCCGCGTTGACCACCTGCTGCGGGCCGGGCAGGTAGAGGTCTTCGAGCGCGTCGGAGAAGGGCACGGGCGTGTGCGGCGGCGTGACCATCTCGATCGGCGCCCGCAGCGCCCCGAACGCTTCGCGAGCGACGAGCGCGGAGACGTCCGTGGCGAGGTTGCAGCGCGGGGAAGCCTCGTCGACGACCACGAGCCGGCCGGTGTTCTCCACGCTTGCCAGGATCGTCGCGGTGTCGAGCGGGCTGGTGGTGCGCGGGTCGATCACCTCGGCCTCCACGCCGCTCGCGGACAGCTCACGCGCGGCTTCCTCCGCCACGCCGACCATGCGGCCGAAGGCGACGATGGTCACGTCGCCACCTTCGCGCACGATATTGGCTTCACCAAAGGGAATCGCATAACTCTCTTCGGGAACTTCGCCGGACACGTCGTAGAGAGCCTTGTGCTCGCAGAAGATCACCGGGTCGTCGTCGCGAATGGACTGGACGAGCAGGCCCTTGGCCTCGTACGGGCTCGACGGAACCACGACCTTGAGGCCCGGGATGTGCGTGAAAATCGGGTACAGGCACGGAGAATGCTGCGCCGCGGCCCGCCGGCCGGCGCCGTAGCCCGTGCGGATGACCATCGGCGTGCGCGCGTCGCCGCCGAACAGGTAGCGGAATTTGGCTGCCTGGTTGAAGATCTGGTCGAAGCAGGTGCCCAAGGAGTCGAGGAACGTCAGCTCGGCCACGGGCCGCTGCCCGGCCGTCGCGGCACCGATGGCCGCGCCGATCAAGGCCGATTCGGAGATCGGCGAGTCGAGCACGCGGCCCGGGAAGCGGTGGTGAAGCCCTGGGGTGACGCCGAAACCGCCGTGCTCGATGCCGTCGGTGCCGTCGTCGCGGCCGCTCCCCGCGGTGTCGCCGCCCAGCACGATCACCGACTCGTCACGCTGCATCTCCTGCGCGAGAGCCTCGCTCACCGCTTCGCGGTAGCTGATCGTGCGTGCCATGAGTCGCGTTCCCTTCAGTACGAGACGTAGACGTCGGTCTCCAGGTCGGCCCGGGTGGGTTTGGGTGCGGCTCGGGCTTCGGCGACGGCTTCGTCGACCAACGCGGCGACTTCGGCGTCGACCTGGTCGAGGCTCGCCGCGGAAAGCTCGCCGTTTTCGACCACGCGCTCGCGGAAGCGCTTGAGGCAGTCGAGGTGTTCGCGGGCGTAGGCGACGTCGGCGGCCCGGTAGCCCTGCTGGGTGCCCTCGAAGTGGCCGAAGTAGCGCGTGAACTTCACTTCGAGCAGCGTGGGGCCGCCGCCGTCGCGAGCGCGTTCGATGGCTTCGCCGGCGGCTTCGGTCACGGCGAAGAAGTCGTAGCCGTCCACGATCACGCTGGGCACGCCGAGCCCGGCGGCGCGGTCGGCGATGGTGTCCGAGGCCACGGACCAGGTGCTCGACGTGGCTTCGGCGTCGGCGTTGTTCTCGGCGACGAACAGCGCCGGCAGGTTCCAAGCCGAGGCGAGGTCGAGGGCTTCGAGGGTGATGCCCTGGTTGCCGGCGCCGTCACCGAAGAAGGCAACGCCGACACCGCCGGTGCCACGCTGCTTCGCGGCCAGCGCGGTGCCGCAGATCAACGGCGGGCCGCCGCCGAGCACACCGTTGGCGCCGAGCATGCCTTTCGCCAGGTCGGCGATGTGCATCGAGCCGCCCTTGCCGTGGCACGATCCCGTGGTGCGGCCGTAGATCTCGGCCATCACGGCCTTGGGGTCGACCCCTTTGGCGATGCCGTGGCCGTGGCCGCGGTGGGTGCCGGCGATGGTGTCGCGGCCGTCGAGGTGCCGGCAGACGCCGGCGGCCGAGGCCTCTTCGCCGGCGTAGAGGTGGACGAAACCGGGGATGTCGCCGGCGGCGAACTCCGCGTGCACGCGCTCTTCGAACACCCGGATCGTGCGCATCGTGCGATAGGCCGCGAGCAGAGTGCCCGTCATCTCCGCCGCTCTTTCTTCAGTTCGTCCGCGGGCGCGCTGCGCAACAACCCCCGCCGGGCCGCTTCGGCCATCGCCGCGCGCACGTCGACGCACCACGGCCCATCGGACCGAAGCTCCACGTACGCGCTCTCCCCCGGCTTGAGCTCCAGCTCGCGCTCACCGTCCACGGCGATCACGCCACCGCCGGCCGCGAGGTCCACGCGCATGCCCTGCTGCAGCACGCCCCAGCCGCGCACGCCGACGGCCTTGACCAGGCCGGGCGCGATCGGCGCGTGGACCACGTGCGGGGTCACACCGACCGGACCGAGCTTGAGGGCCACGCCGTCGGCGCTGGAGCGCGGGCTCGGACAGAGCTGGCCCGCGATGCTGGAGAGGCCGATGCCGTCGGGCTCGGCGAAGGTGCAGTAGAGCTCGGTGAGCGAGGCCGGATCCCACAGCGCCTTCGCGCCGACGTGCTTGCTCAAGGTCACGGCCACGTCCACCAGGGCGATCTCGCGCCGCGCCTTGGTGACGACTTCGAGCTTGCTCACGCGGTGGGTGACGAGATCCGGGTCGATCCGGCCGCTCGCGATCAGGCCGGCGGCGAGCCCGGCCACGGTGGCCTCGCGCATCTGCGGGAAGGCATTGTTCGTGCCGGTGGACAGCGCGAGCAGCGGCACCTCGCCGCACGCCTTCGCGGCGACCCTGGCGGTGCCGTCGCCCCCAAGGCACACGATCACGCCGGCACCCGCGTCGACCATGCGGCGCACGGCGTTGATCGTGTCCTGCGCGGTGCCCGTGAGCGGGTCTTTGTCGCAGAACTCGACACCTGGAAGCGGATCCCCGCCGAGCTGCCGGTGCACGGCCGCCGAAATGCCGCCGAGGTCGGTGGAAACGAGCGTTCTCTCGACGCCCGCGGCAGCGAAAGCGGCCAGCACGCGCTGGACCATGTTGGCCTTCTCGGCCGTCGGGAACACGGACGCCTGCGCCACCAACCGCCGGATGTCCCGCCCCGACGCCGGGTTGGCGACGATGCCCGCCACACCTGGGCCCACCACAGTTCTCCTTGTTCCGCTTTGTGCCGGTTCAGCAGACCGTGTGATGCCGGATAGGGGAAGGGTTGCGGAGGGTTGCAGGTCGATTGCTCACCCGGACGGCCCAGTGTTCGGGTCACCGTAACGAGTGAGGGAAGGGGTACACCGCGCGGCACGACGCGCGCTGATCCGGTGAAGAGACCCGGCGAACGGGTTGATCAGGTCAGACCGGCTGGAAATCCCTTCCGGAAAGCGGTGAGCGCGAAGATCGGCCTGGTCGGTGCTCGCCACGGTGTGGCCGGCGACCTTGCCGACGAGGGAGCTCGCGGGGATCGACGGCCTGTCCGGCGGCCGGCTCACGCTCGGGGCCGGGATCCGGCCCGACGATTTCGTGGTCGACGGACTCGGCCCGCGGCCTCGGCAAGCGGATCGACCGCGACCTGGAGATCTGCAGGTCGGTGTGGACGGGTCAGCCGGTCGGTGGCGGCGCCGACCCGGGCGTGCCCGCCGGTACGCGCGAGGTGCCGATGCCCTTCGGCGGCGGCGACCCCGACCTGGGCCGGGCGAACGTGCGCGGCTACTACGCCGGCAACGGCGGCTTCACCGAACTCGTGGTGTCCGGTGTGGCCGGTACCGCCGAGGCGGCGCGCGCGGTCGTGGCCTCGCTCGCCGATCTCGGCGTGAGCGAACTCATCTTCAACCCGGGCACCGACGACGTCGACGACGTCAAGCGGCTCGCGGACGCGGTGCTCTGAGGCGCTAGACCAGCGCGGCAGTGTCTTTGAGTACGGCGGGGTCTTTGAGTACGTCGGGGTCGTTGAGCGCGGCAGTGTCGTTGGCGGTGCCACTTTCGCTGGTGAAGCCGCCCTCGTAGGTGTAGCCGGCTTCTTCGACGGCGGCGCGGACGTCGGCCTCGGCGAGCTCCTGCTCGCTGCGCACGACGACGCGGCCACTTTCGACGTCGACCTCGACGCCGGTGACACCCGCCAGCTCGGTGAGCTCTTCCGTGACCGACTGAGCACAGTGGCCGCAGGACATTCCGGAGACGGTGTAGCCGTTCTCGATCATGGCGCGCAGCCTACGAGGTCCACGTCGGACACGAACGGGTGATGGCCGGTGCCCGACTAGGCCCGGAAGCCCTTGTCCGGCAACGGAAACCAGATCGTGGGACGGCTCGGTCGAAGCAGGCACAAACCAGTCCGAACCAGCTTCAGCGCGCCTGGGAGCACACGAAAAAGGCCGCCACCCGTAGCGCGGGTGGCGGCCTCTTTACGAAGGTCTAGGTCAGATGACGGTGACCGACGTGGCCTGCGGGCCCTTCTGGCCCTGGCCGATCTCGAACTCCACGCGAGCGTTCTCTTCGAGGCTCTTGAAGCCGTTACCCTGGATCTCGCTGTAGTGAACGAAGACGTCGCCGCCACCGTTGTCGGGGGTGATGAAGCCGAACCCCTTCTCGGAGTTGAACCACTTCACAGTGCCCTGAGTCATTAAATATCTCCATACATAACACCAAAAAACAAGAAGCCACATCGGCATCCCGAGTCTTACCCGGGCGGTTTGCTTCCTCGGCGAGGAGACACTACGCCCGCTGAAATCTGCGAGCGTGACTCACAAAATTCGAGACCATCGAAAGTAAAGCACAGCTTGCGGCAACGGGACAACCCGACTCACCCGGTCTCACCCGGACCGGCGGACGTGATCCGGGCCCGGAGCGAGTTATTCCCCGCTCGCCGGACGCAGCTCGCCCCCGAACGGCGAACGCCAGCCGGCGTCCTGGTCTCCGACCACCACAGCCACGTCGTGGGCCTCCGCGACGGCGCTGAACAGCACCGGCACGACACCCGAGGTCTCGCGGACCCGCTCCGTCGCCGTGCGCGCCCCAGCGGCTCGCGCGGCAGCCGTACGCGCCGAAGCAGTACGGGCTGACGAACCACGCGAAACCGTGTTCTTTTCGTCGGCCATGCCGAAACTCCCCTCGTTCCCACCCGCCTTGGGCGGGCGATGCCCTGATGTTGTCACCCGGCACCGACAGAAAACGGCCGTTCCCGTCCGGACCAGACCACTGAAATCGGAAGGCGCCCACACACTGCCGGATCCCCGACGGATCCCGTGTGCTCGGCGTTACCCCTGTGACTGCCGGATCCCGGTTCTCCCGCGAACCCTTGGGAACACCGCCAGGCTACCGGAGCCACCCCCCTGCGGCCACTGAACTTTCCCGGCGTTTCTCGTTGCGAGCCGGAGGAAAATCACTGCCCGGGTGATTGCGGGCGAACCGCGCTCAACAGAGTACTCAGCCGGACGTCGGGCGTTACGACATCCGGGTCGGTCCTCACATCGATCACACACGGACGTTGGCGCACCAGGGCACTCGCGACGATCGCTTCGAGTTCTTCGCGATCGTCCACCGTGTACCCCGCGGCGCCGAGCCCACGCGCCCACGACGCGAAGTCCGTGAGCGGGATCGTGACACCCGAGAGCCGGCCGTGGGTACGAGCCTGGTGCATGGCCAATGCCCCGTGGACGCCGTTCTGAAACACGACCACCATCACCGGGGCCCGGTAGCGCACGGCGGTCTCGATCTCCTGGCCCGTCATGAGCGTGCCGGCGTCGCCGACCATCGCGACCACCGCGCGGCGCGGTTCGGCCAGCTTGGCGGCGATGGCGGCGGGCACGGCGTAGCCCATGGCCGCGTTGCTGGGACCGAGCTGGCTGCGGGGCGCGGTGAAGCACCAGTAGCGGTGCATGAACTGCGCGAAGTTGCCCGCGTCACTGGTCACGATCGTGTCCTCGGGCGCGAGCTTGCGCAGGGCGCGGATCACGTCGACCGGGTGCACGCGCGTGTTGCCACTGGTGTCCGGCGGCGTCATGAAGGTGTGCACGGCCGCGTTGGCGGCCGAAGCGCGGCGCGTGCGCGGCGTGGCGATCGAGCGCAGCTCCCGCAGGAACGGCTCGACCTCGGAGTCGACGCGGAAGGTGAGGCCGCGGCGGCGCTGCTCGTCGATGCCGGTGCCCACCAGCACGAGCGTCTGCTGTGACGTCGGATACCGGTAACCCTGGGTGGTCACCTCGTCGAGCTGGGTGCCGAGCGCGAGCACGAGGTCGGCGCGTTCGAGCGCGTCGAGCTGGCGCGCGGGGATGCCGAGGCCGAGGTGACCGGCGTAACGCGCGTGCGTCTCGGGGAAGGCGTCCTGGCGGCGGAAGGCGTTGTACACGGGCAGGGCCAGCTCGTCGGCGACGGCGATGAGCTCGTCGCGCGCCGAGCGCGCCCGGCCGCCGACGATGACCACCGGGTAGCGGGCCTCGTCGACGAGCGCGGCGACGGCTTCGGCCGAACGGCCCAGCGTGCCCGTGATCGGCGGCCGGACCTTGGCCACCGGCTTCGCCGAGTCGTAGGGCACTCCCCACGCGTCGCTCGGCACGCCCAGCACGACCGGCCCAGGCCGGCCTTCGCGACAGCGCGTGAGCGCTTCGGCGAGCAGGCCCGGCACCGCGTCGGGGTCTTCGGCGCGTACGCACCACTTCGCGATGGACTCGAACATCGCCGTGAGGTCGGAGGTCGGCAGCTCGCCGGTGATGGTGCGGTCGAGCGCTGGCGTCTCCAGAAGGACGACCATCGGGGTCTCGTCCTGGTAGGCCGTCTGCACGCCGATGGCCAGGTTCGCCGCGCCCGGACCGCGGCTCGCGAGCAGCACGGCGGGGCGTTCGGTGAGCTTGCCCTCGGCCTCGGCCATGAACGCGGCGCCCGAATCGTGGCGGGCGGAGACGAGGGTCACTTCGCGCTCGCGCTGCAACGCGTCGAGCAGTTCGAGGAACGCTTCGCCGACGACCGCGTACACCCGGCGGACCTGGGCCTCGGTCAGGATGCGCACGGCCGTCTGGGCGACGGTCGCTCCTACTTGGTATCTAATGAGGAGAGCTTAGGGCGGCACGGTTCACCGCAGTCAAGTGATCTTCGGGGAATGACCGCGAAAATGGGACGAATGTCCGCTTTGACCGCCCGCTGGCAGGAAGCGAGGACCACCGCCTTGACGTCCACCGAGCATGAAACCGTTTTCACGTACGGCGCTCCCGCGTTGAAGTACGGCACGGGTTCCAGCGACGAGATCGGTTACGACCTCACGCAGTACGGCGTTCGCCGGGTGCTCGTGGTCACCGACCCGACCGTCGCGGAAACCGGGTGGCCGGCCCGCATCGCCGCCGGGATCGAGTCGTACGGGATCGCGACGGAGGTGTTCGACGGCGTGCACGTGGAGCCCACCGACGTGAGCATGCAGAAGGCGGTGGACTTCGCGCGCGGCAGCGGGCCGTACGACGCGTTCGTGGCGGTGGGCGGCGGGTCGAGCATCGACACGGCGAAGGCGGCGAACCTGCTGACCTCCAACGAGGGCTCGCTGATGGACTACGTGAACGCGCCGGTGGGCGGCGGGCGCGCGCCGGCGAACCCGCTGAAGCCGCTCGTGGCGGTGCCGACGACCACCGGCACCGGGTCGGAAAGCACCACGGTGTGCGTGCTCGATGTGTTGTCACTGCGCGTGAAGAGCGGGATCAGCCACCTGCGGCTGCGGCCGACGCTCGCGGTGGTGGACCCGCGGCTCACGATGACGCAGCCGGCCGGCGTCACGGCCGCGAGCGGGATGGACATCCTGTGCCACGCGGCGGAGAGCTACACGGCGAAGCCCTACACCTCGTTCGACCGGAAGAAGCCCGAGCAGCGGGTGCCGTACTGCGGGTCGAACCCGCTGGCGGACATGTTCGCGGAGAAGTCGCTGTCGCTGCTCTCATGGGCGCTGCCGGCGGCGGTGCGCGACGGCTCGGACCTGGCGGCGCGCGAGGCGATGGCGCTGGCGGCGACGTTCGCGGGCCTCGGGTTCGGCAACGCCGGCGTGCACATCCCGCACGCCAACGCGTATCCGATCGCCGGGCAGGTGCGCGACTTCCACCCCGACGGCTACCCCGGCGACGAAGCGATGGTGCCGCACGGCATGGCGGTGTCCCTGACCGCACCGGAGGCGTTCCGGTTCACCTACTCCGCGGCGCCGGACCGGCACCAGCGCGTGGCGCGGCTGCTGGCGCCGGACTTCGAGTGGAACGGCGACTTCCAGGACCACCTGCCGGCGGTGCTGGTGAACCTCATGCGGGAGATCGGGATCCCGGCGGGGATCGGGGCCGTGGGGTACGCGGAGTCCGATGTGGACTCGCTGGTGGAGGGAACGCTGAAGCAGCAACGGTTGCTGGCGACGGCGCCGCGGGCCGCCAGTTCCGATGACCTGGCCGGGATCCTGCGCTCCTCGGTGCAGCTGTGGTGAGTTACGGGTTCTGGCAGACGGTTCCGTTGCGCTGGAAGGACAACGACGTCTACGGGCACGTGAACAACGTGGTGCACTACTCCCTGATGGACACGGTGATCAACACGTACCTCATCGATTCCGGCGGGCTGGACATCGCCGCCGGGCCGGTGATCGGGCTGTGTGTCGAGTCGCAGTGCAAGTACCACGCCTCGGTGTCCTTTCCGGAGTCACTGCGGATGGGGCTTCGGGTGGCGCACCTCGGGCGTTCGAGCGTGCGGTACGAGGTGGGGATGTACGCGGCTTCGTCGGAGGAACTGGTGGCGGAGGGGAACTTCGTGCACGTGTTCGTGGACCGGGCGTCGAGGCGGCCGGTCGAGGTGGCCGGGAAGCTACGGGAGGCGCTGGCCGCGTTGGCCTGAGTTTTCACTCAGCGGAAAGCCACCTGGTCACGGCGTGGTCCGGCCGGTAGCTTCCCGGGTCCCTGGAGCGTCTCGACGAGGTGGCGACGGTGCGATTCGACGTGGACAAGCTGGACCCCGCCAAGGCCGCGGTCGTGGTGGTGGACGTGCAGAACGACTACTGCCACCCGGACGGCGCGTGCGCCCGCCGCGGTGAGGACGTGAGCGCGGCGAAGGAGATGCTGCCCCGCCTGCAGGCGCTGCTGGCCGGCGCGCGGGCGCACGGCGTGCCGGTGGTGTTCGTGCGGACGGCGCACGAGAAGGCGACGGACTCGGCGGCGCTGACCGTGCGGTCCGGCGGCCGGTCGGGTGTGGTCTGCCGGGCCGGGACGTGGGGCGCGGAGTTCTTCGAGGTGGCGCCGCTGCCGGACGAGCCCGTGGTGGCGAAGCACCGGTACAGCGGCTTCGTGAACACCCGGCTGGACTCGGTGCTGCGGACGCTGAAGGCCGAGACGCTGGTGATGGCGGGCGTGAGCACGAACGTGTGCGTCGAGTCGACGGCGCGGCACGGGTACATGCTCGACTACCACATCGCGTTCATGGGTGACTGCTGCGCGGCGTTCACCGAGGCCGAGCACGAGGCGGCGCTGGTGAACATCGACAAGTACTTCGGGTCGGTGATGAAGGCCGACGAGCTGCTGGGTGTGTGGGACACGGCGCAGTTCGGCTGAGGGACCGGTCGAGGTCTGCGGAGGTCGAGACCATTGCGGGTCGACCGCTCTCGCTGAGCGGTAATCTCGCTGACCGGAAAAACTCTAGAGAGTGACGGGCGAGCGTAGATCATCACCGCGAGCCACCGAACGGCGTTCGGTGCGTAATCCACCTGGCGGATCGAGCTGGTCCGAAGGCTTGAACTTTCGGCGCACACACAACCCTCATCGATAACCTGGCTGCTCCACCCCGAGCGAGGGAGCTCCATGACCACGGCACGTCACGCGCCGGACATCCTTTCCGCCGAATTCGCCGCCGACCCGTATTCCGCGTACGACATCATGCTCGCGGACGAGCCGATCGTCTGGCACGAAGGCATGAACAGCTACATCGTCTCCCGCTACGACGACGTCGCCAGGGCGTTCCGGGAGCCGGTGTTCACGACCGACAACTACAGCTGGCAGCTGGAACCCGCGCACGGCCGCACGATCCTGCAGATGAGCGGCCGCGAGCACTCGATCCGCCGCGCGCTGGTGGTGCCGGCGTTCCGCGGCAACGAGCTGGAGCAGAAGTTCCGGCCCGTGATCGAGCGGAACTCCCAGCAGCTCATCGACTCCTTCCGCGGCCGCGGCGAAGCCGACCTCGTGCAGGACTACGCGCGGCACTTCCCGATCAACGTGATCGTGGACATGCTCGGTCTGGACCAGACCGACCACGAGCGGTTCCAGCGCTGGTACACCGCGATCATCGGCTTCCTCGGCAACCTCAGCCAGGACCCGGACGTGGCCGCCGCCGGCGTGCGCACGCGCGAAGAGCTGGCCGAATACCTGATCCCGATCATCCGCGCCCGCCGCGACAACCTCGGCGACGACCTGCTCTCCACGCTCTGCTCGGCCGAGGTCGACGGCACGCGGATGAGCGACGAGGACATCAAGGCGTTCTGCAGCCTGCTGCTCGCCGCCGGTGGCGAGACCACCGACAAGGCGATCGCGAGCGTGTTCAAGAACCTGCTCGAACACCCCGCGCAGCTCGAGGCCGTGCAAGCCGACCACGGGCTGATCGCGAAGGCGTTCGCGGAGACGCTGCGCTACACGCCGCCGGTGCACATGATCATGCGCCAGCCCGCCGAGGACATCGAGATCGCGGGCCAGACCGTGGCCGCCGGCAGCACCGTGACCTGCCTGATCGGCGCGGCCAACCGCGACCCGCGGCGGTTCGAGCGGCCGGACGAGTTCGACATCTTCCGCACCGACCTGCCCACGGACACCGCGTTCTCCGCCGCCGCCAACCACCTGTCGTTCGCGCTGGGCCGCCACTTCTGCGTCGGCGCGCTGCTGGCGAAGACGGAGATCGAGGTCGGCGTGGCACAGCTGCTGGACGCGATGCCGAACGTGCGCCTCGCCGAGGACGCGGACACGCATGAAGCGGGGGTGTTCACGCGGGGGCCGTCGGCGTTGCCGGTGCGGTTCAGCCCGAACTGACCGGTGGCCGTCGTAGCCAACGCTGTCACACCTGGCGCGGTCACATCCAGCGCACGCCGTCGTGTTCGAACTCGCGGACGCGGTAGGCGATCATGCGGTGGAGGAGGTCCGTCGGAACCGGTGTGCCGTAAGGGAGTTTGACCGTGCCCTTGCCGGTTTCGACGGTGGTGAGCTCGGGGTCGAAGGCCTCGCGGGTGCTGGGCGTGAACGTGAAGTTCACGTGTTTCGCGTGGCCGCTGATCACGAACAGGATCGTGCCCGCCGGGTGGACCCATGCGGGGTGACCCCACTTGATGGCCACGTCCGCCTCCGGCACGGCCTCGCGGGCCAGCGCGTGGAGCTGGTCGAGCAGCTCGCGCGCCGGGCCGGCGAACTCGGCCAGGTACTCGTCGAGGGTGGTGGCCTTGGGCACCGCGCCTCAGCCCCAGCTCACCGCGTGCCCGGCCACGTACGTCGGGGTGAACGTGACGGGCAGGGACTCCAGCCCGCGCATCCACATCGACCGTTGCCACTTCAGGGCATCGTCGGGCACCGAAAGCGTGAGGTCGGGCAGGCGGTCGAGCAGCACCTCGACGGTGGTGCGGGCGATGACCTCGGCGACCTCGGGCGCGGGGTGCGGGCAGCCGTGCTCGCCGTGGCCGAACGACATGTGCGCGTGGTTGCCCACGGCGCCGCCGCTGAGGTCGGGGCGCACGTGCGGGTCGGCGTTCGCGGCGGCGAGGCCGAGCACGAGCAGGTCGCCGGTGCGGATGCGGCGGCCGCCGAGCTGCGTGTCGCGCGTGGCGAAGCGGCCGATGAAGTTCTGGGTGGGCGTGTCGTGCCAGAGGACCTCGTTGAGGGCCTCGCCGACGCTGCCGCGGCCGCCCGAGAGCGTCATCGCGAAGCGGTCGTCGGTGAGCATCAGGCGGATGGTGTTGCCGATCCAGTTGGCCGTGGGCTGCTGCGCCGCGGCCGTGACCACCAGCAGGTCCTGCACGATCTCGGCGTCGGTGAGCCCCGCGGGGTTCTGGGCCATGTGCGAAGGAACGTCGTGGCCGGGGTGCCGGTGCTTGAGCGCCAGCAGCCGGCCCATGGCCTCCTGCACGCGGCCGTACGCCGGGATCGCGTCGGGGCCCACGTCGAGGGAGATGGCGACGTCGCGGACCAGCGCCGGGGTCTCGGCCTCGGGCATGCCGTACATCTTCGCGATGGCCAGCAAGGGAATCTGCATCGCGAACTGCGTGATGAGGTCGGCCTCGCCCGTGCCGGCGAACGTGTCGATGAGCCGGTCGGCGATCGTCTCGCAGTGCGAGCGCAGGTCGAACTGGTCCACTGCGGACAGTGCGTCGCCGATCGCGCCCGCGCGGCGCCGGTGCTCCAGCGCCTCGGTGAACATCACCGACGGGTTGTGCATCACGTACGGCAGCAGCGGCCAGTCGGCCGGCACGTTCTCCCACTGGTTCCAGCGGCGCGTGTCGCGCGCGAACAGCACGGAATCGCTCGTGACCTGGTGCACCTCGCGGTAGCCGCACACCAGCCACGCGGGGATGTCACCGTCGAGCAGCACCGGGGCGACGCCGCCGTACTCCTGGCGGATGCGGCCGTAGATCGTGGCCGGATCTTCCTGGAACTGAGCGCCGTAGAGCTTGACGAAGTCCTCTGTGGACACTTCAGGCCGGTGGTCGGTCACGGCTGGTTCTCCCGGGCGGTGGACAACGAGTAGAGGTGGTCGACGAGCGAGATCAGCACCTGCTTGGACGAGTCGCGGCGCCGCGCGTCGCAGTCGATCAAGGGCACGTGGGGGGACAGGTCGAGCGCGTCGCGCACCTGGCTGAGGTCGTGGGCCGGCGGCTCGAAGTTGTTGCGCGCCACGATGAACGGCGTGCCGTGGTGCTCGAGCCGGTCGATGGCGTACCACGAGTCGGACAGGCGGCGGGTGTCCACGAGCACCACCGCGCCGAGCGTGCCGGAGAACAGCCGGTCCCAGAGGAACCAGAACCGCTCCTGCCCCGGCGCGCCGAACAAGTACAGCACCATGCGCTCGTCGAGGCTGATGCGGCCGAAGTCGAACGCGACCGTGGTGGTGGTCTTGCCCTGCGGGCCCTGGTCGATGCCGACGCCGGCCTGCGTCATCGTCTCTTCGGTGCTCAGCGGCCGGATCTCGCTCACGGACCGGACCATCGTGGTCTTGCCGACGCCGAAGCCCCCCACGATCACGATCTTCAACCCGTCGGCGGCCGTGGCGGCCAGCGGGGCGCGAGGGGTGCGTTCAGAGATTGCGGAGTCCAACGAGCACCTTCTTGAGGAATTCGGAGTCGGGGATGGACGCGCGCTGCAGCGCCGAAGAGGGGTGACGGGCCGAGACCTTGCCGCTGTCGAGCAGATCCGTGACCAGGATCTTCACCACGCTCACCGGCAGCGAGAGCTCCGAGGAGAGCTCGACGACCGACGTCGGGTGCGAGGTGATCCGCAGGATGCGCACGTGCTCGGACTGCATCCCGGCCGACGGCGCCGACTCGGCGACGATGATCGTGACGAGGTCGAGCTCGAGATCCGCCGTGCGGCTGCGCCCGCCGGTGAGCGTGTAGAGGCGGTCGGGGTCCTCTTCCTCGACAGCGCGGCGGATCATGCCGTCGGACCGGCCTGCGCGTAGCGCGGTGCCGCGGTGAGGAACGCGCCGATCTGCTCGACCAGCTCGTCCATGTTGTGGCCGATCAGGCCGACGTCGGCGTCCTCGGCGGCGATCACCGCGAGGTGCGCGCCGATGCCGGCTTCGACGATGAAGAGGATGCCGCCGTGGAACTCGGTCATCGAGTTGCGCACGCCGCCGCTGCCGTCACCGAACTCGGCGGACGCGCCGTGCGAGAGCGCCTGCACCCCGGCAGCGATCGCGGCCAGCTGGTCGGCCTTGTCCACGGTGAGGCCGGCGGTGTGGCAGAGCTTGAGGCCGTCTTTCGACAGCACCAGCGCGTGGACGGCTCCCGGCGTGTTGCCGACGAGGTTCTCCAGGAGCCATTCGAGGTTCGTGTTGTGGGTCATCGAGGATCCGGGGGCGGAAAACGCTCGCCCCCTCACTCCAATCTCGGGGTTGCGGTGCGGCAGGGGCTCAGTCGTTGTCATCGGCGTCCGCCTGCGACTCGGCCGGACCGGTGGCGACCCTGCGCGTGCGGCTCTGCTGGAAGGCCCCGAACCGGGCGCCGCTGTCACCGTGGGTGCGGTTGGTGGGCCGCGGGCCGGGGCTCGGCGCGAGCTGGCGCGAGGCGGCGAGCGTCTGCCCGCGCGGGCGCTTCGGCAGGCCGCCGGTCTCCGAGAGCACGGGCTCCAGCGTGCCGTGCGTGGACTCGCGCTCCTCGGTGCGCACGGAGCTGACCAGCGCTTCGCGGCGCGGCCGGGAGTCCTTGATCGGGTCGGAGAACGGGTCGGTGCGCGGCTGCGTGATCAGGTGGTTGGGGATGCGCAGGACCACGCCCGTGCCGCCGCGCGAAGACGGGCGGAAGAACACGTGCAGCTGGTGCTTGCGGGCGAGCTGGCCCACCACGGCGAGGCCGAGGCGTGTGCCGGAGATCGTGGTGAGGTCGAGCTTTTCGTTCTGCGCCACGGCGATTTCCGCGCGCAGGAGGGCCTGCGGCTTCATGCCGAGGCCGCCGTCCTCGATCGTGATCACGGCGCCGTTGTGCAGGTCTTCGACGTAGACGTGGACCTCTTCGGACGGCGCGGAGAACTTGGTGGCGTTGTCCATGAGCTCGGCCAGCGCGTGCATCACGTCCTCGGCCGCGTACCCGGCGATGGCGCTGCCGCTGGTGGAGTGGATGCGCACGCGGGTGTAGGCGCCGATGCGGCCCATGGCGCCGCGCAGGATGCTCTCCATGCGGATCGGCTTCGCCCAGCGGCGGCCCGAGCGCGCGCCCGTGAGCACCGCGATCGAGTCGGCGAGGCGGCCGGCCTGCGCGGTGCTGTGGTCGACCTTCAGCACGTCGCCGAGCAGGTCCTCGGGGCAGTGGTTCTCCATCTCGCGCAGGTCGGCGAGGATGCTGGTGGACAGGGCCTGCACGCGGCCGGCGGCGTTGGCGCACGCGGCCGTGGCGGCGGCGCGACGGCGCTCACCGTGGGCGACCTCGTCGATCACGAAGCGCATGATCCGGTTCTGCAGCGGATCTTCGGGCAGCTGCGTGGAGTTGTAGACGTCGGCGGCGCTGGTGCCGTCACGCAGGCGGTTGACCACCGCGGGCAGGTCCTGGTCGACCATGATGCCGAGCTCGACCTTGGTCGCCGTGTGGTTGTAGGCCTCGGTCTTCGTGCGCACGTCGGCGTTGCGCGCGCGCTCCTCGGCGTCGGTCAGCGCCGACACGCCGCGCGTGGCGAGGTAGACGGCGGCGACGAGCGCGACCCAGGTGATCGCGGCGACGACGGCGACGAGCACCCGGTTCTGCTCGGGCACCTCCAACGTCACCCACGCCCACAGCGCACCGGCGACGACCGCCGTCACCGGGACCGCGACCGCGGCCGGGACGGCGCGCCCGCGCTGCTGCGCGTGGCGGGCGGGCAGTTGTTCCGACATGGCTTCAAGTCCTCGCGTCCGGTTGGTGGCAGGCCGTGCGCCGGGTTGGTGTACCTCTGCTCCTGCACGCGGGTTTCGGCGAAAAGGCAGCTAGGCCGATCCCCCATGCCTGGATGACGGGACCCGGATATTAGCGCCATCACAGGACGGCTGCGAGCACCAGTGCCCTGGCGGAGTGCTAATAGGCCCTCGCGGCAGCCGGTTGACGAGGGTTTTCCGGCCTGTCGCCACTCTGCGCATTTCCCGATGTGACGCTGCGTGTGATCACCGCGCGCGAGAGGGCCGTTCGCGCAGGCCGGGAGCCGCTCGCGGCAGTTCGCCCGAACAGAGCAGTGCGTTCACCGACTCGGCCCTGAGCGGCCCGCGGCGGCGCTCGGCGGCGTGACCGATTGTTTGCCGCGCTCACTCGACGGAGAAGGCAATTGTTCTGTTTCAGCGGCTCGCGATGATGAATTCTGTTCGGTGAGTGGGGAAATCGGTTTCCGTTCTTCGAGGACGACCGAAGCCGGTTGCGTCACGACCACCAGCCAGGCGAGGAAACCGAGAGCGAGCAGGAGGTAGGAGTCGCCGACGAGGTGCTGCCAGGGCGTCCACGCGAACTCGCGGAAATCGCTCGACGGCAGGAACGCGTGGGGCGCGGCGATGAACACGAGCGTGCCGGCGGCGAGTGCCGCGGCCTGCCCGATGGTGCGCACGCGCGTGGCGAGGATCAGTAGCGCCGGCGCGGTCCAGACCCAGTGGTGCGACCACGAGATCGGCGAGAGGACGAGCACGGCCGTCGCGTTGACCACGAAGGCGAGCGGCGGGTCGACGCGGCGCATCACCACCACGGCGGCGCCGAGGACGAAAGCGGAGAGGCCGAGCCAGAGCACGTGGTAGGGCAACGGCGGCAGGTTGAGGCGGTGGAGCGCGCCTTCGATCGTCTGGTTGGTGGCGTAGGGCGAGCCACTGAGGCCGGCCGCGCCGGTGAGGCCGCCGCCGAGGAAGTACTTGACGGAAGCCGCCGGAGCGACGAGGAAACCGAGCGCGGTGGCGGCGGCACCGGCGATCAGCGCGTTGCGGGCGGAGCGGAAATCCTTGGTGAGCAAGAAGAACAGCAGAAAGCCGGCGGGCGTCACCTTGATCGCGGCGGCGATGCCGACGCCGATGCCACGGGGCCAGCGCGGGTTGGGCATCAGGAGGTCCACGGCGACCAGGGCCATGAGGACGAGGTTGATCTGCCCGAAGGAAAGGGTGGAGCGAACGGGTTCCAGTGCCATCGCGGCGGCGGTGAGGACGGTGGCGGTGCCCGGTGCCCGGTGCGTGCAGCTTGGGGAGGACGCGGCGGACGGTCGCGTAGAGCGTGATCCAGAGGGCGGCGACGGAGACGAGATCCATCAGCACGGCGGAAACGGCGAGGGGCGGGAGCGTCATCACGGTGAAGACGACGGCCGCGAACGGCGGGTAGATGAACGGCAGTGGGAAGCCGGAAGTGGTGGCGGGCAACTGGCCGTAGAGGTCGCCGCCGCGGAGCACGGCTTCGGCGCCGAAGCGGTACACCTGCAGGTCGACCGGGCCGAAGCTGCCGACGACGGCGAGCACTCCCCCGATGATCGCGGCGGCGACGAGTAGTCGGCCTTTGTTGCGCTGCAGCATGTCCCCAGTCACCCCGTGCTCCGGTTTCCGATCTTTCGGTCGGATTCAGAGCCTGGTGGGAACGGGCGCGGTGTTGATCATCTGAACGGCCGGGGTGGCGGGGCCGTTCGGCCGGGGTTCGGTGGTGAGGTTCGGCCGAATGGCCGAGGCGGATCAGGAGCGGCGGCGGGGTTTGCCGCGCTTGGGCGGTTGTTTCTTGGTGGTGGGTTGTGGTTTGGGCTTGGTTTTCTTGACCGGGGCGGGTGCGTTGCCGCGGGTGCTGTTGACCGTGCGGCCGCGGACGATGCCGATGAACTGTTCCACCAGGTCCGTGGTCTCGTCCTCGAGCCAGGACAGCGCCACGCGCGACTCGGGGACGTCGGCGAGCGGGCGGTAGGTGAGGTCGCGGCGGTGGTGCAACCGGGCGAGCGACTGCGGCACCACGAGCAGCCCGACGCCGGCGGCGACGAGCTCGATCGCGTCGGCCGTGGTGTCGGGCCGGTGATCAGGCCGTTTGCCGAGCGGCTCTGGCCGGTCGGGCCGGTATCCGGGCCAGTCGAGGGTGTCGTCGTGGGCGTGGAGCACGAGCTCTTCGGCCAGGTCCTCGGGCGTGACCTCGTCGGCGGCCGCCACCAGGTGGTCCTTCGGCACCACGACCACGGTGGTCTCGGTGTAGAGCGGAATCGCGTGCAGCCCGGTGCGATCAATGGGCAGGCGAAGCAGCGCCGCGTCGACTTCGCGAGCGTGGATCTTCGCGACGGCTTCGCGCGGGTCGAGGCTTTCCAGGACCAGCGGAACCCGCGGCAGGCGCTCCTGCCACGTGCGCACCCACTTGCCGGGAGTGACACCCGGGACGTAGCCGAGCGTGAACGAAGGTGGTGCGTCCGGGCCGGTCACGCAGGCCAGGTTACCGACGGTGGTTACCCTGACCCCCATGACCTCGCGCAAGACCCCTCAGACGATGAAGCCCGCCACCGCCGCGAAGAAGCTCGGCGTCTACCTCGAGGCGACCCCCTCGGAGTTCCAGGCGGGCCCCGTCACGCGCGACGAGCTCAACACCCTCCAGACCGACCCGCCCGAATGGCTCCGCGACCTGCGGCGCAACGGCCCGCACCCGCGTCCGGTGGTGGCGGCGAAGCTGGGGATCTCGATCGGCGGGCTGTCGCGCGCGGGGCTCACGGAGCCGCTGACGACGGAGCAGATCGAGGAGATCAAGGCGGAGGAGCCGGAGTGGCTGGAGAGGGAGAGGGCTACGCAGGCTGAGGTGAGGAAGGAAGCTGCGAGGGTCAAGGGGTCGCAGGGCTGAGTTTCCTGGGTTTCTTGTTGTCAGTGATCGCGACTGTCGGCTCTTCACGCTCCCGTGCCTGCCGTGCGTAACGGATCGCCGTCGTCGACCGAGTTCTCTGTCGTCGCTGCTGCCGCGCTCCGCACCGGAGGTCCTCAACCGTGCCCGATCAGATCGACCGTCCGTACACAGCAGCTCGGCGCGTGATCGACGCCGGCCTCGCACACGACAACTCCGTGTTCACGCCGGGACGAGCGGTGTGGACGAGAACCAACGCCGAGGCGCTCGTCGAGCGGTTCGTGAACTCGCCCGAGCTGGGCAGAGCCCGGTTCGAGAAGAAGCTCGGACGGCAGCTGGCCGGAGCGTCGCCGGAGGCCGTTCAGCTCATGGCCGAAATCATCTACCTGCACCTTCTGGCGCCGAGCGACTTCGGCGGCACAGCGAAGCGTGAACTCCTCCAGACCGTGCTGGCGTTCGCGTCCGATCCGGTCCAGATCCCGCTGGAACTCGATGAAGAGCTGGACGGTGGCTTCGGCCGCGCGGGCGTTGCCTACCGCACACAGCGGCCGGTGCAGCTCGCGTGGCTCGTCCGGTTCGTCGTGGCGTGGAAAGCGCTCGACCCAGCCGAGCGGCAGAACGCCCTCACGGATCCGTGGAAGTTCCGCGAAGTCGTCGACGCGGTCCCCCTGAAATCGGCGTACACCCAGCGCAACGTACTCCTCCACCTGGCTTTTCCGGCTACCTTCGAACGGATCACCTCACGCGGCCACAAGCAGCTGATCCTCAAGAAGCTCGGCACCGAGATCCCGAACCCGACCGGCGACGAAGATCGCGATCTCGCAGCATTGCGCGAAGTGCTCGAACACCAGCGCGGTGAGCGCATCGACTTCTACGACCGCGAGATCGTCCGGCGCTGGCAAGGGCCGGCCGAAGGCGCCGAGCAGCAGGATCGTGGCTGGCTCGTGCGCGGGGCCAACGTACAAGGCCGCAACCTGGTGCCGGAGTGGCTGGCGGAAGGCTACTGCTCGCTCGCCTACTCGGAGTTCGACGAGATTCCCGCCGGCGCGACCCGAAGCGACCTCGATGCCCTCTTCACGGAGAAGGTCCCTGATCTCACGAGCCGGCAGCGCGCGGTGCACGTCGGTGTGCTCGACCGGTTCTTCAACCAGATGCGGCCAGGTGACCTCGTCGCGACCGTCGACGGCGCCAACGTGTACGTCGGTTCGATCGACGGCGCGGTGACCTGGACAGAGACACCCGACCGGGCCAGCGGACACCGGCGCGCCGTGACCTGGTTCAACGCCGCCGACCCGTTCAAGCGCGATCAGCTCTCCGTCGCCACCCGAGATCGGCTCTCCGGCCAGATGACCGTCAGCAGCCTCGGCCCGGACGTCGCCGAGTTCCTCGCATTGGCGAAACCCGAAGCCGACATCACCGACGTAGCGCCAGAGCCGGTCTCGAGCGACTTCGTTGTCCTTCCGCAGCCGACGACCGGCCTGGCTGAAGAGCTGTTCGTCGATCTCGAGTGGCTTTCCGAAACAGTCGATCTACTTGGCGACAAGAAGCAGATAATCCTGTACGGGCCACCGGGAACGGGCAAGACCTACCTGGCGCAAGAGCTGGCCCGATTCCTCACCGAGCAGAACGGCGGCGTGCACCGGCTCGTTCAGTTCCACCCCTCGTATTCGTACGAGGACTTCTTCGAGGGTTTCCGTCCACAACGCAACGACACGACAGGCACCGTGGGTTTCGAGCTGAGCGACGGGCCGCTGAAGCTCCTCGCGAAGGAAGCGAGCGAGGACCCGTCGCGGGCCTACGTACTGATCATCGACGAGATCAACCGCGCCAACCTCGCGAAGGTCTTCGGCGAGCTGTACTTCCTCCTCGAGTATCGAGACCGGTCCGTACAACTGCAGTATTCGCCGCAGGTCGACTTCCGGCTTCCGGCGAACCTCTACTTCATCGGCACGATGAACACCGCCGACCGGTCGATCGCGCTCGTGGACGCGGCGATGCGACGACGGTTCGCCTGGCAGGGCCTCTTCCCCGGAGAGGTCCCCGTCGACGGGATGCTGCGCCGCTGGCTTCGCGCTCGTGCGCTACCTGCTGACCGCGCGGACTTGCTCGACGCTCTCAACCGTCGCGTGGCCGACCGCGAGGCGGCCATCGGGCCGTCGTACCTGATGGACCCGCGTGTCGGTACCGAGGCGGGTCTCGCGCGGATCTGGAAGCACCACATCATGCCGCTGCTCGAAGAGCGGCACATCGGCGACAGAATCGATCTCCACGCTCAATACAGCATCGAAGCCCTGCGCGATGGCTCATCGGCGCTCCAGCCGCCTGGTGACGAACCCGCCTTTGACGAAGAGACCGGCGAGCCACCCGCGTGAGGCGGCTGACCCTGCACGAGCACCAGACGCTCGCGTTCAGCCCGATCCAACGGGCCGTCGCGGAGGGCCTGCGGAGCACGAAAGCGGTGCGGGTCGGAGCGGATCTGGAGCAGCGCACGGTGCTCGCCTCGTCTTCGCTGGTCGGCGTGCTTCAATGCGGTGACGTCGAGCTACGGGTGAAGCCGAAAATCGGCATCCACCGGTTGCTTTGGCTCCTCGGCTATGCGCAGGACCCCTCGGGGTGGAAGGACGACGACGTTGGCCTCGCCGAGGTTGACGAGCTCGTTGTCGCCATCGCCGTGTCGTTCCACGCGGCGACGCGGCAGGCGCTGTCGCATGGCGCGCTGCAGGGCTACCGCACAGTCGAAGAGGCTCTGCCGATCCTGCGTGGCCGCATCCGTGAGGGAGACCAGCTCCGCATTCGCCTCGGCTTCGCTGTGCCGTTGGAGGTTCGGTACGACGACTACACCGTCGACATCGCCGAGAACCGCATCCTGCTCACCGCGGCCCACCGGCTGCTGCGGGTACCCGGGCTGCCGGCCCTGACCCGCGCCGGCCTCCGCCGGATCACCACGACGCTGGCCGACGTGACGCCACTGCTCTCAGGCGACGCCGTGCCCGAGACCCTGCCGACCCGGCTGACACAGCACTACCGACCTGCGCTTCAGCTCGCACGCATCGTGCGCGCCGGCCAGAGCGTCGATCAGCCGGCGGGAGCGACGAGGGCAACCGGCTTCTTGTTCGACCTCAACAGGGTTTTCGAGGATTGGTTCGCCGCCGCGCTCCGCCACGAACTCGAGCCGTACGGCGGCCGGCTTCGCAGCCAGCTGACTCGTCACCTGGACCTCGATGGTCGGGTGCGGATCCGGCCGGACCTGGTCTGGGAACGGCACGGCCGGCCGGTGGCAGTGCTCGACACGAAGTACAAGCAGGTGCGCACCGGCGAACGGGCGCACGCCGACCTGTACCAGATGCTGGCCTACTGCACGGTGCTCGGCGTGCCCGAGGGACATCTCGTCTACGCCGCGGGCGACGCGGCAGGTTCGCACACGGTGCGGGAGTCCGGGACCAAGCTGCACCTCCGGGTACTGGACCTCGCACGACCGACAGAGCACGTGCTCGCCCAGGTCAGACACGTCGCGAAGGAACTCGCTCGAAGTATTCCTTGACAAGAATATTCGTGGTGGAGAATACTTCTCCTCATGAACGAGATCGCGGCGGCGTTGGGGGACGGAGCGCGGTGGCGCATCGTCGAGTTGCTGGCGGTGCGGCCGAGGTCCGTGGGTGAGCTGGCGGAGCTCACGGGGCTGCGGCAGCCGCAGACGACGAAGCACCTGCAGGCGCTCGCGAAGGTCGGGGTGGTGTCCGTGACGCCGCTCGGGCAGAGGCGGGTGTACGCGGTGGACGCCGTGCCGTTGAGGAGGTTCGCGGATCACCTCGAGGTGATCCTGGACAAGGTCGAGGCGCACACCGGCGAGCGGGATGTGCTGCGGCGGTACCAGGAGGCCATCGACGCCGACACGGCGGCGGCGGTGCGGGAGCGGTGGGCGGACGGGCGGGAGTTCTCGTTCGAACGCGTGGTGCTCGCGCCGCCGGATGTGGTGTGGCGGTACTGGGTGGAGCCGGAGAAGCTGGCGTCCTGGTGGGCGCCGCCGTCGTTCGCGATGGTCGAGTGCGTGCTGGACCCGGTGCCGTGTGGCGCGGCCGTGGTCGAGTTCCGTGACGCCGAGGCGAGCTACCGGTCCGAGGGCCAAGTGAAGGAAGCCACCGAAAACGAGCGGCTCGTGTTCGACCTGGCCGTGGTGGGCGAAGCGCCCTTCACGGTCGAGTACGACCTCGAGCTCGACGAGACCCCCGAAGGCACCCGGCTGCGGCTGGGCCTGCATGTCACGGACACCACCGTCGAGGCGGCGCCGCAGATCGCCGGCATCGAGACCGGCTGGGGCCAGGTCCTCGACAACCTCGCGAACACCATCAAGACCGACCTCACCCAGGGAGCACAGCCATGACCCGCACCGTCACCGCCAACATCAGCATCACCCTCGACGGCCGCTACCACGGCGCGGGCGGCCCCGGCGACCTCGCCGCGATCGTGCCGTACGCCATGACCGAGGTCGCCCGCAACCACCTCGCCCGTCTGCACGAGAACGCCACCACGGCTGTCCTCGGCCGCGTGAATGCCGAGGGCTTCCTGGGCTTCTGGCCCACCGTGCTCGACAATCCCGACGCCGACCCGCGCGACCGCGGCTACGCGAAGTGGCTGGTGGACACGGAAAAGGTCGTGCTGTCCACCACGCTCACCGAAGCCCCCTGGCCCCATACGAGAATCGCCAACGCACCGACGGCCGACGTGATCACCGACCTCAAGGCCACCGGCGAAGGCGAAATCCTCGTCAACACCAGCACCACGATCATCAAGGCCCTCCTCCAGGCCGACCTCCTGGACCGCCTCTACCTCATGATCACCCCCGAAATCACCGGCGGCGGCCAACGCCTCTTCGACGACGGCCTGCCCGCCACGAAATGGCAGCTCACCCTCCACGAAGCCGGGGACCTCGGCGAGCTGGCCATGGTCTACGACCGGGTCCGGTGATGCCCCTGTCCATTGTGGAATCCCGGCGCGGCCCGAAGCTGCCCCGAGCTCACCCCGGGAGGTGACGAGGATCAAGGCCCACCCTGCTGAGGACCGCGCACCCGCCCGCTAAACTGACCCGGCGGGCCGCTAGCTCAGTTGGCAGAGCAGGAGACTTTTAATCTTCGGGTCCAGGGTTCGAGCCCCTGGCGGCCCACCACTTTCCGCAGGTCAGAGGTGTCTTTCTCGCGCGGGGCAGGTGCTGGTGTCGATCGGCCGGCCCGCCGCTCGGCCGGTGATGACTTTCGGGCGTCGGGCGTCCGGTAAATGATCGTTGTCGGTTGTCGTGATCTCCCGTGTTCGTTGTGGGGATCGGCCGTGCCTTGGTCGTCTTGGACAGACAGCCGGGGCAGGTGGGGGCGGATTCACCGGTGCTGTTCATGTCGGGTTCACGGCGACGGACGGGTGGGCTCACCGGCGGCCGAAAGAGTGGGCGGGCTCCGTTCCGTGATGAAAGGACCCGCTCGTGAGATTGCGCAGATCGTTGGTGGCGTTGGTGCTCGCCGCGACAGCCGGTACCGCCGTGGCGACGATGCCGGCGACGGCGGTGGCGGCGGTGGCGGCGGCCCCGTTGGCTTCGGAGGTCTCGGGGGCGGGGCTCGATGTCACCGACAGCGAGCAGGTGGCGCCCGGGGTGCGGCTCGAGTCGTTCACGAGCAGTTCGGCGAGTGCGGCGGCGATCCAGGGTGAGTTGCTGACCGTGGACCTGCGGAATCCGCACGTGTCGGTGGATCTGCTGCACCCGCCGGCCGTGGCGCAGGCGCAGAGGGTGTCGCAGATGGCCGACGCGCTGGGCGCGGTGGGCGGGGTCAACGGCGACTTCTTCAACAACACCGAGGCGCAGCACCCGGGTGTCGCGTTCACGGATTCGTCCGACGGGCCCGAGATCGCGCGTGGCCGGGCGCTCAAGGCGGCGGTGCCGAACGGGCAGCGGTTCGGGCCCGGCATGCCGCCCGGGGTCACGACGCAGGCGGTGTTCGGCGTCGGGGTCGACGGGGTCGGGCGGCTGGGCAACGCGAGCCTCGAGGGCAGCGTGCGGATCAAGTCGGTGACGCGGCCGTTGGGTGGGCTGAACCAGTACGCGATTCCGGTCGGTGGAATCGGTGCGTACACCAGCGCGTGGGGCGCGACTTCTCGCGCTCGTTCGGTGTGTGGCACCGACACGAGCCGGGGCGCCGCGTGCAGCACGGACACCACCGAGGTGACGTTGCGGCACGGGAAGGTCGTCGCGGTCGGTAGCACCGTCGGGGCCGGGGCGATCTCCACGGACGAGACGGTGCTGGTCGGGCGCGAAGCCGGTGCGGATGAGCTGCGGACGCTCAAGGTCGGGCAGCACGTGACCGTGAAGTACGACCTGTCGACCGGGCGCGGGGTGCCGTTCCGGTTCGCGGTCGGTGGCTTCCCGATTCTCGAGAACGGCACCGTCGTCGCCGGTCAGGATGCCAAGACCGCGGCGGTGCGGACCGGTGCGGGTTTCAGCGCCGACGGCCGCACGATGTTCCTCGTCGCGGTGCAGGCGGCGCCCGGCACCAGCGGTGGGATGACCACCCCGGAGGTCGCGCAGCTCCTGCAGCGCGCCGGCGCCGCCAACGCGGTCAACCTCGACGGCGGCGGCTCCACCACCCTCGTGGCCCGCGACCCCGGCGCGCACGCGGTGACGGTTCGCAACCGTCCCACCGACGGGGCCGGCGAACGCTCCGTCGCCAACGGGATCGGTGTCTTCGTCCGCTGACGCGCGTCGCCTCTCGGGCAGATCCTGGCTGTCCCTGTTCAGAATCTGCCCGAGAGCACCCGGTTCACGCCGCGCGGTAGCGGTCGTGGATAGGGGGCAGTGGCTCGAAATTCGCCGCGCGGTAGGTCGCGACGGCGCCGACGTTGGCGCTCGGTGTGTTGACCAGAGCACTGGACGAGCCGAGATCACGCAGGGCCGCTTGGGCCGCGAGCGTGATGGCGCGGCCATACCCGTGGTGGCGGTGCGCCGGGTCGACGCCGAGGGGTTCGATCAGGCCGGGCCGCCCGGCACCGGCGGACCAGACGGTGGCGGCGGCGACGGGATTTCCGTCGGCGTCATAGGCGAGAACGCAGCGGGCGTCGGCATAACCGGGACCAGTGGACATCGTGTGCCAAGCGTCGGCCGTGAACCGAGGGCTGTTGAAGGCCGCGCGGTGCACGGCGGTGCGGGCGGAGACCTGCGCGGGGCCGACGATCTCGACGCGGACGCCGGGGTCCGCGACAGGATCGGTGAGGTCACAGCGAAACGGCGACCACGGCTCGTCCAGCGGCCAGCCGGCGTCGGCCAGCAAGTCGCGGAGCAGGGCGTCGGCGGGGGCTTCCACCGCGACGCGGCCCGTGGGGAGGACGCCTCGGGACGGGGTGGTGACGTCCTCGAAAAGCCGGCGGGCCAGGACTTCGTCGCGGCGCACATCCGGCGCGAGGGTGAGGCGGAGCAGCTCGGAACCGTCGAGCAGACCGACGGCCACAACGTCCCCGGCCCAGCGCCAGATACGCAACGCGGCAGCCGCGTTTTCGGCGCCGGCGCGCCAAAACCAGCCGACATCGCCGGGGTGGAGCTGCCACGGCGCGCCGTCCCGTTGCCAGCCACGCAGGGCGGCAAGGGCCGCGGGCAACTCGCCGACGCGCGGGGTGCTCAGCACGATCGTCATCGCTGGATGACACCCGATCCCCGGGGCGGGGCGCATCCGAATTTCGGCAGCCTGCAGGACCGCGCGCGATTTCTCCGCGCCCACCACCGCGAAGGACACCCGATCGGCACGGCTGGACGCACCCCAATCTCCAGCACGGCCCGGCCGGCGACACCACCGCCGGGTCGTCGAGCTGGCGAATTCCTGCAGGCGCGCCATGGCAGGCAACTCACGATCACCGAATCGGGGCACGCGCGACACCGAGCAGGCGACACGCGATTTCTGAGTCCGACTACGCGCGAATACCGAGCCCACGCGCCCTCGCGGGCGAAATCCGATCACCAAGGCAAGCAGCACGCAAGCATCGAGCGGGCGAACCACGGCAAGCGACACACCATCACCGAGGCCGGGCGCGCGAGTATCGAGCGGGCGCACTACGCCAGGCGACACCCCATCACCGACTCAAGCACCGCGCGAATACCGACCAAACGCGCCGCGGCGGCGGAAGGCGGTCGCCGCGGCGCGGGAGGTCAGGCGTCGACCGGGGTGAGGACGAAGATGGGCATCTTGCGGGTCGTCTTGGTCTGGTATTCGGCGTAGTCGGGCCAGGCTTCGACGGCGCGGGCGAACCAGGTGGCGTACTCGGCGTCGTGGACTTCGCGGGCTTCGTAGTCCTTCTTGACGGGGCCGTCCTGGAGTTCGACGTGGGGGTTGGCGACGACGTTGTGGTACCAGACCGGGTTCTTCGGCGCGCCGCCCAGTGAGGCGACCACGGCGTACTCGCCGTTGTGCTCGACGCGCATCAGCGGGGTCTTGCGCAGCTTGCCGGTTTTGGCGCCGACCGTGGTCAGGAGGATCACGGGTTCGCCGGTCGGGTGAGCGCTGCCCTCGTGGCCGCCGGACTTCTCGATGAGGTCGGCCTGGTTGCGGCTCATGTCGAAGGGGCTCGGCGCGTATTCGCCGGTCAGCGGCATGTTCGTACCTTTCCACGCAGTAGCGGGCCTCGGCCGAAGCCCATAAACGGACTATACCCCGTTTCGGCGAGCGCGTGACGGTGGGCACACCACGCGGCAAGATCAACCGCAGACGCGCTCGACGAGGGTGGTCCAGGCCGCGGCCAGGTCGCGGGGCAGGGTGGGGGGCGCGTCGGAGGCGCGCAAGTACAGGAGCAGCGGGCCTTCCAAGGCCGCCGTGAGCTGGAGGGCCAGGGCGCGGATCGCGGTGACGTCGGGGCAGGCCTCGTGCAGCAGCATCTGGACCTGGAACAGCGAAGGGCTCGCGTTGACGGGCCGGGGCTGGCCCGGGTCGAGCGCGGCGCGGGCCAGCGCGGTGCGTTCGACGAGGAACTCCATGCGCGCGTGGCCGAAGGCGACGAGGCGGTCGACGGCGGGCGCGCCCGGGCCCAGGGGCGGCGGGCCGTTGAGCACCTGCTGCTGGAACACGGCTTCCTCCTCGTCGAGCAGCGCGAGGAAGATGCCGGCGCGTGTGCCGAAGCGGCGGAAGACCGTGCCCTTGCCGAGGCCGGCGCGCTCGGCCAGGCCGTCCATCGTGACCTTGTCGGCGCCGAGTTCGGCGACCATGGTGCGCGCGACCTCGATCAGGTGCGCGCGGTTGCGGGCCGCGTCGGCTCGCTCCTCGCGCGGCGGGCCAAAGGAGATCGGTTCCACGGGCGGCACGCTACCCGGCGCAGGTCACCGCACGGTGGACAACGCGACCTCCCACAGCCGCTCGGCGTTCGCCGGGTCCAGCGCGTACGGGGCGACGCCGGGCACGCCGAACCCGGCGGGCCGCGAAGAGACCACCGGCGACTCGTTCACGTCCTCGAAGTAGCGTCCGCCGATCGCCTCCACCAGCGGCGACGCGGCGAGGAACACCGAGGTCGCCGCGCCCTGCTCCACCGTCTTGCGGTACGGCTCGGGCGTGCGCAGGCCGCCGGTGTGGCGCTGCAGGTTGGTGGCGATCGCGCCGGGGTGCAGGGCGTTGGCGCGGATGCCCTCGGCCGACCAGCGGCGGTCGGCCTCCACGGCGAGCAGGACCTCGGCCGTCTTGGACTGGGCGTAGGCGGTGAGCGGGTCGTAGGGGCGGAAACGGAAGTCGAGGTCGTCGAACGTCACCGGCGCGAACAGGTGACCGCTGGACGACACGGTGACCACGCGGGCGCCGGCGGCGTCGGCCAGCGCGCGGTGCAGGCCCAGCGTGAGGGCGAAGTGGCCGAGGTAGTTGGTGGCGAAGTGCTGCTCGTGACCGCCGATGCCGCGTTCGAGCTCCGGCAGCGCCATGATCCCGGCGTTGTTCACCAGCACGTGCAGCGGACCGGTCCACGCGCTGGTGAACGCCGTGATCGAGGCCAGGTCGGCCACGTCCAGCGAAGCGACGTGAATCGCCGGGTTGCCGGTCTTCGTGCGCAGCTCGGCGGCGATCTCCGCGCCGGCGTCGGGACGGCGCACGGCGAGGGTGACCTCGGCGCCGGCGGCCGCGAGCGCGCGGGCGGTCTCGGTGCCGAGACCCGCGCCGGCGCCGGTGATCACGGCGCGCTTGCCGGTGAGGTCGACCCCGTCGATCACCTCGGACGCGGTGGAGTGACGGTCGAACGGGCTGTGGAAGAGCATCAGGATTCCTCTGGTCGAAGTGCTCCCCTCACCCTGCGCCGTCCGCGTCCGGCCGCCCAGGACGCCTTCAGACCAGGACTGACAGGGCCACCCAGAAGCCCGGCCGACGCCCTGACCGGCCCTTATCCTGGACGGCATGAGCGGACCCCTGGCGCAGTACCTGCGGGCCCGCCGGGAGCTCGTGACACCGGCGGCGGCCGGCATCCCCGGCACCGGCAACCGGCGCGTGCCCGGGCTGCGGCGCGAGGAGGTCGCGTTCCTCGCCGGCGTGAGCTCCGACTACTACGTGCGCCTCGAACAGGGCCGCGACCGGCACCCGTCGGAGCAGGTGCTGCTCAGCATCGCGAGCGCGCTGCAGCTCGACGAAGAAGCCACGGCGTACCTGCTGAAGCTCGGCACCGCGCCGGCCACCCCGCGCCGAGCTCCGCGCCGCACGGAAAAGGTGAGCGCAGGCATCCGCACGCTGATCACGACGTGGCCGCTCACCCCGGCGTACGTGCAGAGCCGATACCTGGATTCGCTCGCCGCCAACCGGCTGGCCGTGGCGCTTTCGCCGTTCAACGCGCCGGGCCACAACGGCATCCTCGCGGCGTTCCTCGAACCGGAGGTGCGCGCGCTGTACGTGGACTGGGAGGCGATGACCGCGCGGGTCGTGCCGTACCTGCGGTCGGTGGCGGGCGCGGACGTGGACGATCCGCGGCTCGTGGAGCTCGTCGGCGAGCTTTCCGTGCGCAGCGAACGCTTCCGCACGCTGTGGGCGCGCCAGGACGTGAAGCAGAAGTCGACCGGCACGAGCGTGTTGCAGCACCCGCAGGTCGGCCGGCTGGAGCTGCACTACGAGAAGCTGCTGATCCCCGGCGACGCCGGACAGACCCTCGTCACCTTCCACGCCGAGCCGGGCAGCGAGTCCGAGCAGCGCCTGCGCCTGCTGGCCACTTTGGACAGTCCACTCGACCGCTCACCCGGAAGCGCAACCGGCACCACACTCGACGGCGCGGCACCGGTTCCGCCCGCCTGACGCTCAGGCACCCTTGTCGGACACCGCGGTGACGAAGCGCAACGCGATGTCGCGCAGCTTGGTGTTCGTGGTCTGCGACTCGACCACGAGCCGGTTCATGGCCTCGTCGGCGTCGATGCGGTGGATGGCCATGAGCATGCCCTTGGCCTGCTCGATCACCGCGCGCGAGCTCATGGCGTGGTCGAGCTGCTCGGCGCGCGAGCGCACGTCGCGGTAGCGGTGGTGCGTGCGCAGGCCGAAGGTGACCACGGTGACGTAGACCTTGAGCAGCTGGCTGTCGAGCTCCCGGAAGCCGTGGTCGCCGAAGCCGAAGAGGTTCAGGGCGCCCGAAAGCCTTTCGTCGACGCGCAGCGGCGCCGCCAGGTAGCTGCCGATGCCGAGGTCGGCGGCCACGTCCGTGAACTCGGGCCAGTGGAGGTCCGCGGCCGGCAGCGACAGGCGCACGATCTCCCCGGTCTCCGCCGCCTGCAGGCACGGGCCCTCGCCGGCGGCGTACTGCGCGGCGTCCACCTGCTCGGCGCGCGGGTCGGTGGTCGCGGCCGTCTCGCCCTTGCCCGAGCGGATCACGGTCACGCTCGCCATGTCGGCCCCCGGCACGGCGCGCACGGCTTCGGCGCAGATCACCTCGAAGAGGACGGGTTCGAGCCGGTCGTCCTCGAGGGCCTGGGTGAGGCCGTGCATGGCCTCCGCGAGCTCGTCGAGCTGTTCGGACATGGTCGTCTCCTCAGCCACTCCGCCTGTTCTCCTGTCGTACCGGGGCAGGCGGGCTCGGTGAAGCCGCTGCAACTGCGCGCGATTTTAGCGAGCCCCGGCGGCGGAGGCGAAAAACCTGCTCGACGGGGAGTGTCAGGCGCGCAGGGCGTTGAGCACCAGCTCGCCGTAGCGGCGCCATGCGGCTTCATCGCGGACGTCGAGGCGAATCAGCTGCAGCACGGCGCCGCACAGCAGCACCCGCACATCCGTCACGCTCGCGTCCGTGCGCAGCTGCCCAGCGTCACGCGCGGCGGCCACGCGCTTTCCCAGCAGGTCGAGCAATCGCGCAGACGACGAAGCCGAGCCCTCGGCCAGCAGGTCGGCCAGGAGACGGTTTCGCGCAAGCGCGGCGAAGAGGCCGACCACGGCTTCGTGCAGCGCGCGAACGGGGTCCTGCGTTGAACCCGGGAGCTGCTTCTCCAGCTCCGCGAACCAGCGGTCGGCGATGGCGGAGACGAGGTCTTCCTTCGCCGGGTAGTTGCGGTAGACCGTGGCCTTGCCGACGCCGGCCCGCTCAGCGATCCCGGGCACGGTCGCCGCGAGGCCGTGTTCGGCGAAGGCCTCCTCGGCCGCGGACAGCACGCGCTCGTGGTTGCGGCGCGCGTCGAGCCTCCGTTCGGTCACAGGCCGTACACCTCTGTGACCGGCACGTCGAGCACCGTGGCGATGCGCGAGAAGGTCCAGTAGTAGCCGCACACCTGCAGCACCTCGACGATCTCGCGCTCGCTCAGGAACTCCCGCACCGCGGCGAACAGCTCGTCGGGCACCCGCGGCCCGGCGAGCACCGCGGCGGTGAACTCCACGAGCACGCGGTCGGGCCCGGCGAGGCCCGCGAAGTCCCGGCGCGCGAGGAGCTCGCGCTCGGCTTCGGTCACGCCTTCGCGCGCGGCGATCGGGCCGTGCTGCGCGGCCACGAACTCACCGTCGACCTCGGCGGCCACCGCGAGGATCACCAGCTCACGCCGGCGCGGCGACAGCTCGAGCGCGGTGAACTGGGCCATCGCCTGCTCGATGAAAAGCCGCACGGTGGCCGTGGAATGCGTGAGCATCCGGACCATCGCGTCGGGCGGGAAAGTGGCGACGTACGCCTGCACGTCGGCGGGTCACCGAGGCGGATCACGGGTGCTCCACCGGGAAACCGGCTTCGTTGAGCGAAGAGAACCGGCCGTCTTCGGCGTAGCGGCCGATGAGGTAGATCTCGGCGAGCTCGGCCCGCGAGCGCGCGGTGCCGCTGTTGCGGTGGCTGAAGTCGGGGGCGAAGTACTTGTCCATGGCGGCGTCGACGTCGGTGGCGCGATCGAAAACCAGCTCGCGGAGTGCGTCGCCGATGCGTGCGTGGATCAGGTGACTCCTCCAAACGGACCCCAGGGTTCGGTTACAGGCTAACCGGACCCCAGGGTTCGGTCAGGTCGGAGTGAGTCATTTCACCGGGTGCCGTGTGCGCAGCTCAACGTGCTTCGTCGAGCCACGCACTGAAGACCGTGCGCGCCGCGTCGGCCAGCGCCGGGCCGTGCGCGGCGGCGTCGGCACGAAGGCGATCGAGGTCGACGCCCGCGGCGGCGAGTTCCACGGCGTGGCCGATCAGCCACGGTTCCAGGCGCGTGTGGTCGGCTTCGAGGTGGAACTGCAGCGCGAGCACGCCCGGCGCCGGCCGGAAGGCCTGGTACGGGAATCCCGGGGTCTCGGCCAGCGTGACCGAGCCGGCGGGAATGGCGAACTGGTCGCCGTGCCAGTGCAGCACGGGCACGTCGGCCAGCGGGGCCAGCAGCGAGGCGCGGCCGGCGGGCGTGAAGCTGAGCGGCGCGTAGCCGATCTCCTTCTTGCCGGTCGGGGTCACGGCGGCGCCGAGGGCGGACGCGATGAGCTGCGCGCCCAGGCAGATGCCGAGCGTGGGCCGGCCCGCGGCGAGCCGGGCGGCGAGGGCGGCGCGTTCGCCGGCGAGGAAGGGATACGCGTCGAGGTCACCGAGGCCGATCGGGCCGCCGAGCACGACCACGACGTCCGGAGCCGCCAGGACCTCCGGCGTGATCGGGTCGAGGCCGGCGTCGAGGTAGTCGACGGTGTAGCCGCGCGAGCGCAGCAGCGGTTCGAGCAGGCCCAGGTCTTCGAAGGCCACGTGGCGCACGGCCAGGGCGCGCCGGGTCACGACTGCCCCTCCGGCGCCGCGATCACCACGAGCACCTCGGCGGGCTCGGGGCTCAGCGACTTGACGTAGTGGGGAATCCCGCCGCGGAAGTACACGGAGTCGCCGGCCGCCAGGCGTTCCGTGCGGTCCGGGAAGCGCAGCTCGATCTCCCCGGAGCGGACGAGGATGAGCTCGTCGCCGGAGTGCGCGCGGTAGACGCACTCGACCTCGGTGGTCGGCGGGTAGATGAAAAACGGCAGCATCTGCTTGCCGACCACGCCGCCGGCGAGGTGCACGAAGCCGGACCCGGCGTCGGGCACGGTCGGCGCGCTTTCGGTGCCGGCGCGGCGGACTTCGAGGTTGGCGCTGTCGCGCGCGTCGCCGAAGAGCTGCGTCACGTCGACGTCCAGCGCTTCCGCGAGCCCGATCGCCACGGCGATCGACGGCGTGCTGTTCCCGCGCTCCACTTTGGACAGGTACGACTTCGTGAGACCGGTCCGCCGGGCCAGCTCGTCGAGCGTCCAGCCGCGTTCCTGCCGCAGCATCCGCAGAGTCCTCACGCGGGCAAGCCTCTCATCTCGTTGAAGTGTCTCATAATGATACACGGTTGACGATAGGAAACCTTGTGTCATGACCGCCGGGTGTCCTACCGTCGAGCGAATCCCCCAGCCGAACAGGAAGGGCACCGCGATGAGCAGCACCGCCGCTGTTGACGAGTCCCTCTGTTACCTGCCCGCCGAAGTCGCCCTCCGCCGGTTCGCCGAGCGCAGCCTGGCGCCCAGCGAACTCATGGCCGCCGTGATCGAGCGCTGCGAAGAGGTCAACCCGCACGTGAACGCGATCACCAACCGGTTCTACGACCAGGCCCGCCGCCAGGCCGCCGAAGCCGACCAGCGCTACCGCGACGGCACCGCGCGCCCGCTCGAAGGAATTCCGTTCGCCGTGAAGGAACTCCACCCGGTGAAGGGCGTGACGACGTCGTGGGGTTCGAAGATCTTCGAAGGCGTGGAAGCCGATCACACGCTGCCGGCGATGCAGCGCATGTTCGACGCCGGCGCCATCATGCACATCCGCACCACCACGCCGGAGTTCGCACACTGCGGCCACTGCCACAGCCCGCTCTACGGCATCACGCGCAACCCGTGGAACCTCGACTTCAGCAGCGGTGGCTCGTCGGGCGGCTCGTCCGTGGCGGTGGCGACCGGCATGACCCTGCTGGCCGGCGGCGACGACGGCGGCGGCTCGCTGCGGATGCCGGCGTCGTCGTGCGGAATCGTCGGGTACAAGGCGCCGTTCGGGCGCAACCCGTCGGCGCTGCTGGACACGATGTTCGAGGCGATCGTGCACGTCGGTGTGCTCGGCCGGACGGTCGGCGACGTCGCGCTCGCGCAGAACGTGGTCTCCGGCCAGCACCCCGACGACATCACGACCTTGCGCGAACGCGTGACGATCCCCGCCGGACCGGGCTCGGCCGAGGGCTTGCGCATCGCGTACTCGCCGGACCTCGGGTACGTCGAGGTCGACCGGGAGGTGGCGCGGCTGACCGAGGTCGCCGTGGCGAAGCTGGCCGACGCCGGCGCCATCGTCGAAGAAGTCGACCTCGGCTGGGACGAAAGCACGTACGACGCCTGGGTGACGCACTGGCAGGGGCTCTTCGCCGCCATCGCAGGCGAGCACATCCCGCAGTGGCAGTACAAAATGGACCCGTTCGTGCGGCAGCTGATCCTGCAGGGACAGCAGCTCGACCACGTGCGCGTGAAGAAGACGGAACTCGTGCGCACGAAGATGTGGACGAAGCTGGCGGCCGTGTTCGCGAACCACGACCTCGTGGTGTGCCCGACGCAGGCCGTGCCCGCGCTGGCCGCGAACCACCAGAACGACGACAAGTCCTTCACCATCAACGGAAAACCGGTCGACGCCTACCTCGCGTGGGCGCTGACCTATCCGTTCAACCTGCTGAGCCAGTGCCCGGTGCTCACGGTGCCCTCGGGCTTCAGCTCGTCAGGCGTGCCGACGGGACTGCAGATCGTCGGGAAGCCTTACGACGACGAGACGGTGTTCTCGGCCGCGAAGGCGTTCGAGAGCGTGGCGCCCTGGGCGCAGGCGCACCCGAACCTCTGAACGCCCGCGTCTCTCCGGTCACACGGACACGGAGGAGTCCTCCTCGACGGGGCTCTCCTCCGGGTCCACCGGGGACTTGCGGCGCCGGCGAAGCAGGAAAACCGCCGCCAGCACCACCAGGACGATCAGCACCAGCAACGTCCACGGCACGGCCCAGCCGCCGGTCGAGCCCGACACCGCGGCGAGCGGCGCGATGGAGCCGGCCGCGTCCGCGAGCAGCGGCGTGAGGGAGATGTCGGCGTCCACGCGCACGCCCGGCACCACCCCGGGCACCGGCACCGTCACGTGCCAGGTCTCGCCCGGCAACAGCTGCGGCGCGTCCGGGATCGGCGCCGACGCCGTGCGGCCCAGCCCGAACGGTGCGGCGACGGTGGCGCTCTGCCGGGCGGCGACGATGGCGTTGCCGGTGTTGCGGATCGTGTACGACAGCGTGGCGTCGCCGGAACCGAACGGGTTCAGCGTGCCCGAGTAGTCGACGTTCGCGTCCTCCACCGACAGGCCCGGGGCGAGGTCCCCGCCCACGCGCAGGCGGATGCGGATGCCGAGACGGCGCTCGACGCTGCCCTCCTGCACCGACGTGACGATGCCGCCCAGGAAGTCACCGGCCTTGGCGCCGGCGGGCACGGCGAGGGTGAAGGGCACGTCGGCCGATTCGCCGGGCCCGAGCTTCACGTGGTCACCGCTCGCGTGCGCCCAGGCGCCGACGCCGACCGACTTCTTGTCCCGTGACAGGAGATCGACCTGCCCGTCGGGCCGGGTGAAGGCGTCGGCGGTGTACACGGCCAGGTCCAGTGGCGCGGTGCCGTTGTTCACGACCTTGAGGCCGTCGTGCACCTGCTCCCCCGCGTCGACGGTGTAGCTGTAGTTGACGCGGTCGGCGCCGAACTCGTTGGCCGCGGTGCTCACGGCCCAGGGTGCGGCGTCCGGGGAAGGGGCGTCCTGGGCGGCGGCGGGCAGCGCCGCGGCGGTGAGACCGCCGGCGAACCCGGCGGCGAGCAGCACCGCGGTGATCGCGCGGGTGAGCGGGATGCGCATCTGTGGTCCTCGGGGTGAGGTGAGCGAAAAGGGGCGGCAGGGACGGGCGCCGGCGAGCACCCGCCCCTGCCTGGTCGATCAGCCGGGTCAGCTCAACGAGGTGAGCGTGGAACCGAGCTTGCCGAGCGTCTCGCTCAGCCAGCACGGCCCGTCGTGGTCGTCGTGGCCGTGGCCGTCGTTGCCGTGGCCACCGCTTCCGCTGTTGCCACCGTTGCCGTGACCGTCGTTGCCGTGGCCGTTGTCACCCTTGGTGTGGATGACGACCTGGTCGACCAGCGAGCCGACCTTGCCGGCGGGCGAAGCGCCGTCGTTGGGACCGCACCACTTGACGTTGCCGCGCTCGACGGCCGCGTTCGGGGCGGAGCAGTCACCACTGCGGACTTCCGACACCTGCAGCTTGTCGTCGCGCACCTGGACCTTCACATACGTCCGCACGTGCTCCTGGTTCTCGACGGAGTTGGCGTAGTGGTTGGTCGGGTTCAGCGGGTCGGGACCGTAGTTCGGGTCCTTCGTCACGTCCGGGTCGGTGAGGTCGTAGTACTTCGACCCCGACGCGGAGTTGGCCGTGACGTACACGACGCCACCCGGGCCCTGCGTCACCGAGGTGGCGCCGGGCTGCTCGGCCGGGTTGGCCTTCTGGCCGTTCTTGAGCACGTAGCTGCGCGAGTAGCTGTGGTCGTGGCCCTGCAGCACCAGGTCGACACCCAGGTTGGAGAACGCCGTGGGGAAGTCCTTGCGGCGCTGCTGGTTGTCACCGTCGTTGGCGTGATCCGCCGGCGAGTAGATGGCGTGGTGGTACACGAGCACCGTGTACTTGGCGTCCTTGCCGTGCTTCTTGATCACGTCGGTGACGTACGCGATGTGCGCGTCGTCCGAGCCGTTGGCGATGGCGTTGCTGTTCAGGTCGATGAACAGCACACCCTTGTAGGTGTACCAGTAGTCGCCACCGGAGTTGGTGTTCTGCGAGCCGTTGTAGAACGGCGTGGACCGGTCGGTGTTCGGCGTCCAGAAGTGCTGCTCGTAGGACTTGCCGCCCACGTCGTGGTTGCCGATGGTGGCGGCCCACGGGTACTGGCGCAGCTTGTCCGAGCCGAGGAACGCGTCCCAGTCCGCCTCGGTGTTGGCGGTCTCGACCTGGTCGCCACCCGAGACGAGGAGCTCGGCGTTCGGGTTCGCGGCCAGCGACACCTTCAGGGTGTCGGCCCAGCCGGCACCGTCCTTCGCGACGTCGCCCGACGAACCGATCTGCGGGTCACCGTAGAACAGGAAGTCGAAGTCGCCCTTGAAGGACTGGGTCTTGAAGCTGTACGTCGGCGACCAGCCGTCACCGTTGCCGATGCGGTAGGAGTACGCCGTGTTCTGCTGCAGGCCGTCGAGCGTGGCGTGCGCGTTGAAGCCACCGTTGACGGCGTTGCTGCCCACGACCGCCGCGAACTTCTTCGCGTTGGTGGGGAAGTTGCCGTGGTTGAGCCAGTTGGTGGGGACCAGCTCCACCGTCTGGTCGGCGTTGGTCGCGGTGTACCAGGAGAGCACCCGCTGCGATTCCTTGGCGCCGACGCCGAGGACGATGCTGCCCGCCTTGGCCGGCGGGGCCGGCGTCCACGTCGCGGCGGTGGCCGAGCCGTTGCCGAACGCGAGCAGGAGGCTCACGCCCACGGTCGCGATGCCGAAGGCGAGGTTCCGCCCGGATCTGGAAGGTTTCATCGGAGTTGCGTTCCCTTTCGGGTCATTGGGTCGGGAAGACCGATTGGCAGCTTTTCCGCCCTTGGTGTGCGGTAAGTGAACTTCGCCCGAAGAAGCGATTGACCGCGCTCGAAGACCTGGTCCGCTCAACCGGCGGCGACGCGCTGGACGAACCAGGTGAGGCCCATGACGGACACGGCGGCGGCGATCAGCCCGGTGGTCCACTGTGGAGCGAGGCGGCCTTGACGGCGCACCAGCACGAGGAGCGGGAACACGATCGCGATGATCGCGAGCTGCACGGTCTCGATGCCGACGTTGAACACGAGCAGGGACCACAGCAGCGTCCAGGAGAACGCGGTGTCGATGCCCAGCGCCGAAGCGAAGCCGAGCCCGTGGCAGAGGCCGAAGCAGAACACCACGGCCAGCCGGATCCAGCCGGCGCGGTCGAGGCTGAACTTTCCGTCACCCAGCAGCTCCGGCTCCGCGACACCGCCGCGCCGGCGCCACAGCCGCCACAGCGGCCAGGCCGCGACGACCGCGATCGACAGCGCAATGAGGGGTTCGATGATCTCGGCGGGCACCTTGACCAGGCCGAGCGCGGCCAGCACGAAGGTGACCGAGTGCGCGAGGGTGAACGTGGTCGCGGCCAGCACGATCTCACGCAGGCGCCGCGAGCCGGCGATGAGCGCGAGCAGGAAGAGGATGTGGTCGAGACCGGTGAGCAGGTGCTCGGCGCCGAGGCGGAAGAACTCCCAGAAGCGCTGCCCGAACGACTGCTGCGTGGAGAAGGACGGCTGGTGCGCGTCGAGCGCGGCGCTGCCGGAGGTCAGGTCGAGGTCGTAGGTGACGACCGTCTTGGTGTCGCGGACGTAACCCTCGGTGTCGGGGAACAGCGCGCTGCGCACCTCGTGGGCGTCGGCGCGTTCGCAGCGGTAGTCGAGGGTGAGCATCGCGTAGGGCACGCCTTCGCGCTGTTCGATGTGGACACCGCCGTCTTGTGTTGGCGCACACGGACTTTCCGTGCTCACGTGAAAGCGTTCCGTCACGTACTTGAGCACGGTGGCCGCGTGGGCGTCGAGCGCTTTCGCCTGAGCGGCCGAATCCTCTGCGTCGAACGCAGCAGTGCCCTGGCGGAACAGCGGGTCGTCGCGCTCGGCGTCGGCGGCCGAAACCACCAGCAGGTCGTACTCGAGCCCGAGCTGAGCGCGCACCTGCCCGGAGCCCGGCGAGGTGATGTCGGCGTAGACCACCGACGAAAACCCGTGTGCGGACGCGGCGGAAGTACCGAGAATAACCGCCAGCGCGGCCACCACGAGAACTGTTGCCAGGCGGGCGAAACTTCTGATGCGGCGGGACATGGGCTCCTCTTTCCGAGTGTTCGGAGCGCACTTTGCTGGGCCCAGGCGAACAACCGGCGGAGGGAGGACGAACATGCGACGACCGGATTCCGACGGAACAAAGCGGCACATCGGAATCGGGCCCCGGATCAGGTAGGAAGGAGGCCGACCTGCCCATCGCTGTCCCGAAGGGACGATCCGGTTTGCGTTCACGACTCGTGGCCGTCGGCGCGCTCACGGCCCTGCTGCTGAGCGGGTGCGGCGCGGCCGACGATTGGTCGAAACCACATCCCGTACCCGCCGCGGTGGGCGTGCTCGGTCAGGGATTCACCAGTACGCCACCGACTCCGGAAGCGACCATCAGGCCGCGGCCCGGTTCGTGGGACGGCGTGCACCCGGCGCCGGGTTACCGCGTGGTGCTGCTGACCGCCGGCGACGACCCGCAGACGAAGACCCTCGTCGGTGCGGTGAAGGACTGGGCGGCGCAGGAGAAGGTGAGTCTGAAGGTGGTGACCGCGAACGACGCCGGCCGGCACACCGACAGCATCCTCGAGGCCGTGAACCTCGCGCCGGACCTCGTGATCACGGCCGGCGGCGAGCTCGTCGACGCCCTCACCCTCGTGACGGCCAGCCACCTCGAGCGGCAGTTCCTCGTGCTCGGTGCCGAGCTCGCCGAGCCGACCGGCAACGTCACCGCCGCCAACTGGACCGGCGCCACCTTCCGCGGCGCGGGCCTGAACACGGCGACCGGCGCGGATCCGACGTCGTTCACCCCGGCGCGAGCGGCCGCGGCGGTGCGGGCCGGCGTGGCGAGCGTCCTGAGTGGACTGACCGGGATCGTCATCCGGCTGCCGTAGCTACCGATGTCCAGAGAGGTTGTCCCGAGTTGAGGTGACCGGTGACGGCCTGTTGTAGAGGCGGGTGAAGGGCGGGCGGTCGTAGGGCTGCGGTGGCGCAAGTGGCTGGGACCGGTCCAGATCGCCGGGCGGCTCGGCCTGCCCGCCTCGACCGTGCGCGCGGTGCCGGCAGCAAGGAACCCTCAACAGGCGCGCCACACCTGGGCTTCCCCGTGGCGCCGACCGCAACCCGCACATCCGGCTGCCGTAGTCCCCAGACACCACGAAGGGAGGGCAGCCGGCGCGCGGCTGCCCTCCCTTCGAACGCTGGTCACTTGCGGATCGTGAGCAGATCCACCAGGTCGATGCGCTCGTAGAACTCGCGGTGGATGCGGTCGGCGACGGCCGACACCTCGGCCGAACCGTCGTCGGACGGGTCGATCACCACGCGGTAGGGGCGCTCGCCGCGGGGCAGGCCGACGATGCGGGCGATCTCGGCCGAGACCGAGGACGCGTCGGCGTCGGTCGGTTCGAGGGCGGCGAGCTTGCCCGACACCTGCTCCATCAGGCCCGCGTACTTGGTCTCGTACTCGGCGACCACGCCGTCGTCGGCGGGGCGGCCCGAGTGGGCGAAGTGGTTGGTGCCCGAGGTGAACGCACCCGGGACCACGATGGACGTCTCGATCCCCCAGCGGGTGAGCTCGGTCGAATAGCTCACCGCGAGCGCGTCCATGCCGGCCTTGGCGGCGAAGTACGGCGCGAGATAAGGCGGAGTGCCGCCCTTCACGCTCGAACTGGAAACCCAGACCACCAGACCTTCACCGCGGCGGCGCATGCCGGGCAGCACCGCGCGGTTCACGCGCTGGGTGCTGAGCACGTTCACGTCGTACAGCGCGGCGAGCTGCTCCGGCGTGAACGCCTCGGCCGGGCCGGTGACCATGTGGCCGGCGTTGTGGATCAGCACGTCGATCTTGTCGCGCTCCGCTTCGATCTGCGCGACGGCCGCGTCGATCGAGTCCTGGGAGTTCACGTCGAGCTCGATGGCCCGCAGGTCCACGCCGTGCGCGGCGGAGTAGTCGGCCGCCGCCTGCACCTGCGGGGCGTTGCGGCCGGTCGTCTCGCGCATGCCGGCGTAGACGGTGTGGCCCTGGTCGGCGAGCGCGCGGGCGGTGAGGGCGCCGAAGCCGCTGGAAGCACCGGTGATCACGACGGTCTGGGACATGGTGGTTCTCCTTCAGAAGCAGCAGGTGGGGGTTGAGGGGAGAAGCAGGCTCAGATGGCTCCGCCGTTGGTGTGGATGATCTGGCCGTTGACCCAGCGGCCCGGGCCGGCGAGGAACGCGGCGACCTCGGCGACGTCCTCGGGGCGGCCGATGCGCTCGGCCGGCGTCTGCTTCGCGATGCGGTCGATGAGCTCCTGCGGCTTGCCGTCGGTGAACAGCGGGGTGTCCGTGGGGCCGGGCGACACGGTGTTCACCGTGATGTCACGCCCGCGCATCTCGCGCGCCAGGATCAGGGTCATCGCTTCCACGGCGCCCTTGGACGCGGCGTACGCGCTGTACCCGGTCTGCTGCAGCTTCGTGACCGAAGTGGAGATGTTGACCAGTGCGCCACCCGCGCGCATCCGGCGCAGCGCCTCGCGGTCGACCGCGAACGTGCCGCGGACGTTGATGCGGTGGATGCGGTCGAACTCGTCGAGCTTCAGGTCGACCAGCGGCGAGAGCGGCATGATGCCGGCCGTGTGCACGACCACGTCGACCCCGCCGAAGCGCTTCTCGACCTCGTCGAACAGCTCCGCGACCTCGTGCTCGTCGGTCACGTCGGCCTTGGCCGCGCTGGCCACCCCGCCGGCGGCGACGATCTCCTCGACCACGGCGTCGGCGCGGTCCTTGCCGCCCGAGTAGTGCACGAGCACCTGCATGCCGTCGGCGGCGAGCTTCTTGGCCACGGCGCGGCCGATGCCGCCCGAACCTCCGGTGACGATCGCGACGCGCGGGGTGGTGGTGGTCTCGGTGCTGGTCATTTCGTTCTCCCGTATCCGTGTTCCGCTCTGGTGATACCGACGTTACAGCTCAACCCGTATCCGCGCTAGAGCATTCCCGTATCAGCGATATGACGTGGGTAACACGGGTACGTAGCGCTGCTACTTGCGCTATCCGCCCTGGTGTGGCACAACGCACGCGGCGTTTCGCCCGGATTGGAACCGCCCGTTCCCTGGCACACCCCTGGTCGCCGACAGCGGGACACCTCGTTTTCACGGGGCGGTGCTGGGGTGACGTGCGCACATCCCCGTGCACCGGAACGAGGAGCTTTCTTGAAACGCAGTCGAAGAAGCAGCGCGGTGGTCGCCGCGCTGCTCGCGGGAAGCGTGGTCACCTTCGGGGCCACCGGAACGGCGGAGGCCTCGGCGCCCAAGCCGTGGTTGCCGGCCACCCCCGCGAACTGGAGCCTCGTCGTCGACCAGACGAAGACGCCGCCGGTGACCGTCACGCGCGGCGTGACGCAGTACTCCGAGACCTACGACACCGTCGGCGGCCGCCAGCGCACGCAGGTGCTCGACGTGAACCTCGCGGACCCCAACGTGCGCCTCGGCGTGGTCGAGGCCGGCGACGTGATCACCAACCCGGCCGACGAGACGGTGAGCTCGATGGCCGCGCGCACCCACGCGGTGGCCGGCGTCAACGGCGACTTCTTCGAGATCAACGCCAGCGGCCGGCCGCTCGGCGGCGTGATCACCGACGGCAAGCTGCTCAAGAGCCCGCGCCCGAACTTCAACGCGCAGCTCGGCGTGCGCGCCGACGGCTCGATGGTGCTGGGTCCGCAGACGTTCAAGGGCTCGATCAAGGATGGCACGGCCACCACTCCCCTGACCTCCGTCAACGTTGTCAACGACGTCGCGTCCGGCGGCATCACCGAGGTCACGCCCGACCTCGGCGGCGCGAGCGCCCTGCCCGCCAGCACGCTCGTGCTCGGGCATGAAACCAAGACCGGCACGTTCGTGGCCGACTCCGTGCAGACCGGCGTGACCGCGGTGCCGAACTTGGCGAAGGGCCAGCTCGGCCTCCTCGGCGGCGGCGCCGGTGGCACGTGGCTCTCGACAACCGTCCACAGTGGAGACTCGGTCTCGGTCACGGCCGACACCGGTGGCCTCAAGCAGCTGCTGTCCGGCTCGACCATGCTCGTGCGCGACGGCGCGGTGTACGACGACCCGACGGGCAACCCGCCGGGCGGCGTGAACCCCGAGACCGTGGTCGGCGTGAGCAAGGATGGCAAGCACACGATCATCGCCACGCTCGACGGCCGCCTCGGCGCCAGCGCGGCGCTCGGCGTGACGCCGGCGCAGGTCGCGGGCTACATGGTGGCCCACGGCGCGTACAACGCCGTGCTCTTCGACGGCGGCGGCTCCACCGAGATGGCGGCCCGCAAGCCGGGTGACCCGGCCGTCTCGGTGACGAACAACCCGTCGGACGGCCACGAGCGGCCCGTCGCCAACGGCCTGTTCCTCTACTCGACCGAGCAGGCGCCCGGCTTCGCGCGCACGATGGTCGTGAACGGCGGCCAGGGCGTGGACACCGTGCCCGGCGCGACCGTGCCGGTGCCCGCGTTCGGCCTCGACTCGCTCGGCAACCCCGCGCGCGAGAAGGCGTCCGTGCAGGTCGTGCCCTCGACGCTCGGCTCGTGGAAGGACGGCCAGTTCACCGCCGGCCACGCGGGCGTCGGCGTGCTGATCGCCCACGCGGGCATCGCGGTTTCGGTGCAGCCGCTGCGGGTCGTCGACCGGCTCGGGTCGCTGCAGATCTCGCCGACCGACCCGGACCTGAACAACGGTGGGACGCAGACGTTCACCCTGTCCGGCTCGACGTCCACGGGCACCGCGGTCGTCATTCCGGCCGCGGCGGCTTCGTGGTCGGTGAGCGACGCTTCGCTGGGCACGGTCGACAAGTCCGGCATGTTCACGGCCGACGCGGTGAACTCCGGTCTGGAGAAGGTGACCGCGAAGGTCGGCGGCGTCACGGCGACCGCGACCGTGGCCATCGGCAGCGTGTCGCAGGAGCTCAACGACTTCAGCGACCCGGCCGCGTGGAACCTGCGCAACACCACGGGTCAGCCGGCCACCATGGTCGCCGCCCCGGGCGTGGTGCCGCCGGGTTCGACGGCTTCGGGCTCCACTCAGCTGACCTACACGATGCCCGCGGGCTCGGGCGTGAAGCAGCTCGTGCTGTCGCCGAAGGCCACGATCACGGCCGGCGCCAACGCCAACGGGCAGAACCCCACCGGCATCGGCGTGTGGGTGAAGGGTGACGGCACCGGCATCCAGCTGGCCGAGTCGTACATCGGCATCGACGGCGCCACCACCACGCTGTACCCGACCACGGTGACGTGGAAGGACTGGCGCCTGGCCATCGCGACGCTGCCGCCGGGGCTGAACTTCCCGCTGCGGATCAGCTTTGTCGACTTCCTCACGATCAACCCGAGCCAGACGACGTCGGGCACGCTGAACGTGAGCGGTCTGCAGGCGCTGTACTCACCGCGGCCACTGGTCGCGCCGCCGTACCAGGCGATTCCGAAGAACCCGTCGTGGCTGAAGTTCTCGGAGAACGCCGCGGACTTCTCGCGGTCGGGCTCCACGATGCTGCTGGGCGACGACGCGCACCTGGTGGCGAGCGACCCGGGTTCGGCTTCGGCTCACGTGATGGACACGATCAAGAGCCGGCTGCCGACGTTGCCTTCGCAGGCCCGGCCGTCTTCGGTGCAGGCGCTGGGTGACATGTCGGACGACGGCGCGGTGCCCGATCTCCAGTTCGCGCAGCAGAAGATCGCCGCACTGGGCGTGCCGTACCACGACGTGGTGGGCAACCACGAGATCAGCCAGGGCGTGCTGCCGGAAAACGGCAACTTCGCGCAGGTCTTCGGCGCCACGCACTACGCGTACCGCGCCGGCGACGCGCAGGTGATCGTGACCGACAACGCGCACGGCAGCCTGCAGGCGTCGGATTCGTTCCAGACGCCGGTGGAGCAGCAGTACCCGTGGCTGGTCAAGCAGCTCACGGACGCTTCTTCGCAGACCGTGCTGGTGACCACGCACATGCCGGCGTACGACCCGCACCCGGTGGCCAACAGCCAGTTCAGCGACCGGTGGGAAGCACGCATGTACGTGCGGCTGGTGCAGCGCTACCAGCAGACGCACCCGGACAAGCACGTGGTGATGCTCTACGGCCACGCGCGCGGGTTCGCCGACCAGGTGATCGACCCGCTGGGCAACCCGACGTCGCCGGCCGCCGGCGGCATTCCGCAGCTGACGATCGCGGACCTCGGCATGCCGGCGTACGCGCCTTCGGACGAGGGCGGCATCTACCACTTCGTGCTGCTGCACACCGCTCGCGGTGACGTGCAGTTCTCGGTGGAGCCGGTGCTGTCGTCGATCTTGGTGACTGTGCCTGCTCTCCGGACGGGCGCGTCGGGCGTCGCTTCGGCCGTGGGCGCGGAAGTCGGCGGCGACAACCTGCCGGCGGTCACCATGCCGATCGCCGACCCGGCCTCGCACGTGTGGTCGTCGAGCGACTCGCGGGTCGCTTCGGTGGACGCGGCGACCGGGAAGGTTACGGCGCGGCGTGCGGGAGTGGTGACCATTTCGGTGACGAGTGGTGGTGTCACGGGGTCGGCTCAGCTGACTGTGACGCGCTGAGTGTCCGGGTGTGGCGTTCTGTCTTTGAACGCCACACCCGGTTTCCTTCTCGTCATCCGGGCAGTTCCTCGATCGAGACGCGGTCGGCGTAGAACGCGACGTGGTCCTTGATCGGGGACACCGCGTCGTAAGGCTCCTCGTACGTCCAGACGGCGTTGTCGCCTCGCGCGCCGGCCGGGGTCAGGGAGTAGTAGGACGCGTCGCCCTTGTAGGGGCAGTACGTGTGGTGCTCGGTGCGCTCGAGAGCCGAGAAGTCGACGTCCTCGCGCGGGATGTACTGCACGGCCGGGTAGGTGGACTCGCGCAGCACCTGCGAGCGGGTGGTGTCGGCGATGACCGCGTCGCCGAGCTTCACGACCACACGAGCCGGGTTGACCTCGACGGTGATCGGGTGGTCGGGGCCGGGGATCTTCTGCGTGGGCTGGGCCATGGTCTCCTCGTTCCGCAGTGGCTTGTGTCAGGGGTAACCACTGAGGGGCGGTGAGGCTTCCCGGTTGCTGTTTGTGGGTTGGTGGAGGAGTGGGTTGGTGGAGGTGTGGGTTGTGGTGCTCGGTGAGTCGGGTTCCGAGCGGTCGGTGGGATTTCGGTGGTCAGCGCCGCTCCGAGCAGTCGGCGGGGTTCCGGCTGGTCAGCGCCGCTCCGAGCGGTCAGCCGCAACGATGCAATCACTCGCCCGGGTTGTGGACAACTCGCCCTCGCCCGCCGCTGACCAGGTTTTTTGTCGGGAGTCGCCGATAGAATGGATTTGGGGACGCCCCCCTCGGGAGGGTGGGGTCTGTCCCGGAGAGGTCTCCCCCGGAGCTGGCGATGCTGTCGCAGGAAGTTCGCGACTGGTCCGGCGACGGCGGCTTGCGCGAGAGGTGGGCGCGCAGCGCGAGTCGCTCGCCAGTCGAGGCGGTCCGCCGTCGCTCGGGGGTACGGCGGTGCGGGACATTGGCCCCGGCGCCACTCACCACAAGCAGGAGCGGCGCCGGGTGGGTCTTCGCGAATAGCGGACGAGTCTTCGCAGGCTGCGGACCCGGCCGCGTCAAACCCCCGCGACGATCGTGGGCTGGTTCGGGGAAGCCAGGGTGGGTGCGGCGCCGACGAGGGCCAGGGTGGCCGACGCGAGCAGCAGCAAACAGGTGCGCAGACGCATGTTCGCTCGTTTCTGCGGCGGATTTCGCCGCGGGGTTCCGGTGGGGACTCGGAGGAGCCCTGATCATCAGGGCGCGCCGAGGCGAGCCGGAACCGACGAAAGTAGCCGAGGGGGTACCTGTTTTCCGCAGGATCGACGGCTACGTGCAGTTCTGCGTAGTGTTCCTGAGGCCGGTCAGGCCGAGACGCGCTTGGGCGCCGTGCGCCACAGCCAGTACAGGCCGATCAGCGGCAGCACCACGGGGATGAAGAAGTAGCCCTGCCCGTAGACCGACCACACCGTGGCGTCCGGGAAGGCCTGGCGGTCGAAGATGCTGAGCGTGCCGACCACGAGCACGCCGATGAACTCGACGCTGCACGACACGAGCGCCACCCGCCACCAGCGCTCGCCGCCGAGGGCGAGGGCGACCGTGGCCAGGATGTAGACCACGCCGGCGAAGGCCGAGAGCACGTAGGCCAGCGGCGCTTCGTGGTATTTCGTGAAGATCTGCACGAGTGCCCTCGACGCGGCGGCCAGCGCGAAGATCGCGTAGACCGCGACCAGCACCCGGCCCGGGCCCGTGGCCGTCTTACGCGCTTGCTCCACTCCACACCTCGTTCAGTCGCAGCACCATCACCGGGATGGCCAGGCAGGCGATGCCGAGCACGACCGTGCTCGACCGGCTTCGCTCGGCCAGCGCCCACGCCGCGCCGACCGGCAGGATGACCAGGCTGCCGATCAGGTAGGCCAGGTACGTGGCGAGGCTGCCGGGCTTCTCACCGCTCACGAGCAGCACGACGCCGACCACGAGCTGAGCCACGAGCAGCAGTTCCACCACACCGAGCGCGACGAGCAGAGGGGTGTCCGGCAGCCGCTTGCGCGCGGCCTGCAGGAAGCTCCACAGCGCGACCAGCAGTGCGCACACCGCCACCGCCACCGCGAAACCGAGAATCACCCGTTCCTCCTTCTGCCGCGCTGGCCACAACGTACCCGCTGCCGTTTCGGGGCCTGCTCGCCGAGGGCGGCCGACGTGGCCCGGGCCACGGCCGCGGCGCCGGCTGCCGTCCCGTGTGGACTGAACCCTCCCCCAGGTCCGCGCGGCCGGAAAATCGGACACCGGAATGAGTTGATGGCATTCTGCCAATTTCGGCGGTACGGTTATGCCGCACTTCGCCGGACCTGCATGAACAATGCGGCGCCGCGGGTGTTACACCACGACCGAGTGGTCGAGTAATCCGCGAAATCACGCAGGGTTCTCGCTTTCGGCCGGTCGTGCCACCGTTGTCTACCCTGATCAGCCCAGCCGAACCCCCGGGTTGGCGGATTGGCCTGCACCACTCCGGCGTGCGGGAATATTCCTCGTCAGGGAGTGCGGCAGGGGCACGGAGGGTGCGGTTTCATGGACATGCGGTATGAAGCTTTCTGCTTCGCGGATCCGCTGTTCTTCGACGAACAACGCGAAACCGGAGCGGCAGCCGACGACTTCGCCGCCGGGCTGCCGGCCCCGGGACCGATGTGGACGGTGGCCCCGCGCGGCATCTGGCGCGTGGTGCACCCGCAAGGCGTTGACCTGCCGGAACAGGGCTGGAAGATCCACGTTTCGGCCGGAATGGACAATGCGGACCGCGTGCTCGCCGCGGTGCACGAGTACTGCTTGGACCACCGCTTGGCGTTCAAGTACCTGCGCTCGCGGACGATCCTCCTGGCGCGCAATTCGAAATATGCACCTCGCGACGGAAGTGGCAAGTTGATCACTCTTTACCCGGTCGACGAATACGAACTCGCGCGGGTTCTTCAAGATCTTTCCGCTCGACTCGACGGCGAACACGGCGCTTATGTACTCAGCGACCTCCGGTACGAATCCGGACCGTTGTACGTACGTTATGGCGGATTCGCCGAGCAATGGGTGGAACACGACGGCACGCGAGTGCTCGCGATCCGCAAACCCGACGGTACTCTGGTACCCGACCGGCGTGAGCCCGTTTTCTCGGTACCCGATGGGGTGAAGATTCCGGACTGCCTGGCCGCGAGCCTCGCGGCCCGCAAGGGCGGCGACCCGGCGCAGTTCCCCTACCGCGTCACGAGCTCCCTGCACTTCTCCAACGGCGGCGGCGTGTACCTGGCCGAACGCAAGGCCGACGGTGAGGAGGTCGTGCTCAAGGAGGCGCGGCCCCACGCCGGGCTCGACCGCGAGCTGGTGGACGCCGTCGAGCGGCTGCGGCGGGAGCACGAGGTGCTGCAGCGGCTGGCCGGCGTGCCGGGTGTGCCGGAGGCGTACGAGCGCTTCACCGTGTGGGAGCACCACTACCTGGCGATGCAGCGGATGCCGGGCACGTCCCTGGGCAACTGGCTCGCGCTGAACTACCCGCTCACGCGCCGCGACAGCACCGAAGCCGACCTGCTCACCTACCGCGACCGGGCGGTGGCGGTGCTCGCGCAGGTCGAGCGGATCCTCGGTGACCTGCACGGACGCGGCGTGGTGTTCGGTGACCTGCACGCACTGAACGTGCTGGTCACCGACGAGGACGAGGTGTCGCTGATCGACTTCGAGATGGCGTTCGACGCCGCCTCGGGCACCAGGCCGGCGCTGGGCGCGCCGGGCTTCCGGGCGCCGGCCGACCGGCACGGGGTCGACATCGACCTCTACGCGCTGGCGATGCTGCGGCTGTGGCTGTTCCTGCCGTTGGCGACGCTGCTGGAGCTGGCACCGGCGAAGCTGCGCGGGGCGGCGGAGTTCGCGCAGCGGCGCTTCGGGCTGGCCGACGGGTACGCCGACGAGCTGGTGCGGGTGCTCGGTGCGCCCGGTTCGCTCGACGTCCTCACCGAGCTCGACGAGGACCGGCCCGACTGGACGCTGGTGCGCAAGCAGATCGTGGAGGGTGTGCTGGCCTCGGCCACGCCGGCGCGAACGGACCGGTTGTTCCCGGGCGACATCGAGCAGTTCCGCGTGGGCGGCGCGTGCTTCGGCTTCGGCGCGGCCGGGGTGTTGTGGGCGCTGGACGTGGCCGGGGCCGGGCGGTTTCCGGAGCACGAGCAGTGGCTGCTCGACGCCGTGCGCCGCGAGCCGCCCGCGCGGCCGGGGTTCTTCGACGGCAGCCACGGCATCGCGTACGTGCTCGAACACTTCGGCCACCACGAAGCGGCTTCGGCGCTGCTCACGGCTTCGCGGGCGTTGGTCGAGCAGACCACGGACCACGCGCTCGAAGGCGGCCTCGCCGGCATCGCCCTGACCGAGCTGCACTTCGCGACTTCCCGCGGCGACAACGAATACGGGCGGCAGGCGCTGGCCACGGCCGTGCGCCTGGCCGAGAAGCTGGAGACGGCGGCGCCGCCCGGGAAGTTCGCGCGGGCGGGGCTGCTGAGCGGCTGGTCGGGGCCGGCGTTGCTGTTCGTGCGTCTGTACGAGCGGACCGGTGAACCCGCGTGGCTCTCGTTCGCGGACCAGGCGCTGCGCCGTGACCTCGAAGAGTGCGCCACGGCCGACGACGGCTCCCTGCAGGTGCGCGACGGCGAACGGCGAACGCTGCCGTACGCCGGGATCGGCAGCGCCGGGATCCTGATGGTGCTGGAGCAGCTGGCGCGGGTCTCACCCACGTCTGAGGCGTGCGCGAACCTGCCGGCCCTGCGCGAGGCGTGCCGCGGCGAGTTCGTGATCCAGCCCGGCCTGCTCCACGGCCGCGCGGGCCTGCTGGCCGCGCTGTCGTTCGACCCGGCGCCTTCGCCGCGGATCACTTCGGCCGTGGACCTGCACCTGGCGCGCCTGGCCTGGCACGCCGTGCCCTACCGCAGCGGCCTCGCCTTCCCGGGCAACCAGCTGCTGCGCCTTTCGACCGACGTCACCACCGGGAGCGCGGGCGTGCTGCTCGCGCTGTCGGCCCTGCTGGACGGCACGGAGCTGCTGCCTTTCCTGGGCACCACGCCGTCCCCCCACACCTCCGGCCACTGATGGCCGGCGGAAGAAAAACGAGAAGGGATCACCATGGAACTGGTTCTCGACCTGCAGGCCCTGGAAGCCCCCGAAGCCCTCGAAGGCCACGGCGGCGGCCACGGTCACGGCCACGGGGCGCCGAGCAACCTGAGCCTGCTGGCGTCGTGCGCGCACAGCACGCTCAGCCTGCTGACCTGCCACTGAACCCCGCTGACCTGCTGACCCTTCGATTCTTGTCGACCAGCTGACGCTCTTCGGGCGTCCCGGACCGGGTGCGGGAGCGGCGCAGGCCAAGTGCGCCGCTCCCGCCTCACCATTCTGCCCCGGTGACGCGTGCAGGTCACCGGATCCGGCGTGGGTTCTGCACAGTTGGGCCGGGCGTCGGCGAAGCGCTGGGCCGATCGGACCGCGGTTGGACGAGGAGTGAAATGCCGGGTTACGGAACCCCTCCCGACGACCCCACCACCGCGTCGGCGCCGGGCCGGTTCCCGGCAAGCTCCGCCTCGCGCCGGCCACTTGCCGATCACCGGCTCGCCTTGCCGCAGCCGACGCCCCGGCCGACACCACGACCGCGGCCACAGCCGACGGCCCGCGGCCGAGCCGACCGGCAAGCCGCCGAACCCCCTGCCTTGCCCCAGCCGACGGCACGCCCTGACCTGGTGGCACCGAATCCCGCGGCCGCTGGAGACCGGTTGTTGCGCGAGGTCGCGAGGAGGGATCCGTGGCGGGTCGGCGTGCTCGTGGTGGTCGGGCTCGTCGCGGTGGGCGCGAGCCTGCTGCTGCCCGGCGCGCTGGCGAGTGCCACCGACGCCGTGCTCGGCGGAACCGGTGCGGCGAAGCAGGTTGCCTGGCTGATCGTGGTCGGCGGCGCCGAGATCCTGGCCGACGTGGTCGGTGGCGTGGTGGTCGTGAGGGTCACCAGCGGCGCCGGCGCGTGGCTGCGGCGGCGGATGATCGACGCGTTGCTCGCGCAGAAGACGAAAACCCCGTTCGCCGAAGGGGACGCGGTGAGCCGGATGGCCGGCGACGCCGTGGGGGCGGGCGGGATCGTGCCGGTGGTGGTGCAGCTGGTGTCGGCGTTCGTGATCTCCGTGGGGGCGATCGTGCTGCTCGCGGTGCTCGACTGGCGGCTCGCGCTCGTGTTCCTCGGCAGCATCCCGATCGCGCTGCTGCTCGCGCGGTCGCACCTCCGGAACACCGCCGACGACGTGCTCACCTACCAGCGTGTGTCCGGCGAGCTGGCGGCGCGGCTGCTCGACGCGAGCGCCGGCCTGGCTACGATCGCCGCGTCCGGCACGGCTGACCAGGAAGCCGAGCGGGTGCTGAAACCGTTGCCGCGCTTGAGTCTCGCCGGGCGTGGGATGTGGCGGACGCAGGCGAAGATGGTGTGGCGCGCCGCGTTGCTGCTGCCGGCCGTGGAGCTGGCGGCGCTCACCGCGGCGGGGTTCGGGGTGCTCGACCACCGGCTGACGGTCGGCGACGTGCTCGCCGCGCTCGGCTACGTCGCCCTCGGTATGGGGCTCGTGACCCAGATTCCTTTGCTCACCACGGTTTCCCGCGCTCGCGGGTGCGCGCAGCGCGTGGCCGAGGTCCTCGACGAGCCCATCCGCGAGCGCGGCCGGCTCGGCCTCCTGCCCGGCAGCGGCACCCTCACCCTGCGCGAGGCCACCGTCGAGGGCGCGCTGCACCCCACAACCCTCACGATCCCCGGCGGAACTTTCACCGCCATCGTGGGAAAATCCGGTTCCGGAAAGTCCACTGTGGTCAGTCTCCTCGGCGGCCTCACCACCCCCGACGCCGGGTCGGCCCACCTCGACGGCCGCGACCTCACCATCCTGCGCCCCGAAGAGCTGCGCGCCGTGGTCGGCTACGCGTTCGCGCGGCCGCACCTGCTCGGCACCACCGTCGCCGAGGCCGTGGGCTACGGCAGCTGGGCCGGCGACACCGCCGTGCGCACGGCGTGCCGCACCGCGCGCATCCACGACGTCCTCACCCGCCTGCCGCAGGGCTACCACACGCCGCTCACCGAAACCCCGCTCTCCGGCGGCGAAGCCGCGCGCGTGGGCTTGGCGCGCGCCATCGTGCACAACCCCCGCGTGCTCATCCTCGACGACGCCACCGCGAGCCTCGACACCGTGACCGAACAGGCGGTTCTCGCCGACCTCCCGGCGAGAACTCTCGTGGCCGTGACCCACCGCGCCGCCCTCGCCGCGCGCGCCGATTCCGTCGTGTGGCTCGCCGAAGGCCAGATCAGAGCGATCGCGCCGCACCACGAGCTGTGGCGCGATCCCGACTACCGAGCGGTGTTCACGGAGGAGGCCGGATGAGCATCACCCAGCTCTACGGCACCACGCTCGCCCGGCAGTGGCGTGGCGGGCTCGTGCTCCTGGCCTGCTCGGCGCTCGAAGGCGCGCCGGCGTTCTTCTCCGGGCGGCTGGTGGAGCTGGCCGTGGACCGGGGGTTCGCGGTGGGTGAGCCGAAGGCCGGCCTGGGGTACCTCGCGTTGTTCGGGGTGGCGGCGTTCGCGGGAGCGTTCGGGTCGCGGCTGGTGTGGCAGCAGCTCGGCAAGGTGGTGGAGCCGCTGCGCGACGCGCTGGTGACGGCGGTCGTGCGAGGGGTGCTGCACGATCCGAACCCGCCGCGCAACGGGGCCGACGCGAGTGGCGTCGCGAGGATCACGCAGCACGTGGAGGTGGTGCGGGACGCGACGGCGGGGCTGCTCGTGCAGGCGCGCGCGATGGTGGTCACCACCGCGGCGGCGATCGCGGGCCTGCTCACCGTCGCGGGGCAGCTCGTGGTGCCGGTGGCGGTGCCGGTGATCGCCTCGATCGCGGGGTTCGCGCTGTTGCTGCCGGCGCTCGCGCGCCGGCAGCGGGCGGCGGTGCTGGCCGACGAGAAGACGGCCGAGACCACCGGCGCCGTGCTCGGCGGGATGCGAGACGTGGTGGCGTGCGGAGGTGAGCCGGGCGCGGCGCTGGCGGTGTACGACGCCGTCGACTGCCAGGCCGAGGCCGCCGTGCAGGTGGCGCGGTCCGGAGCGGCGCGGTCGCTGGTGATCTCGCTCGGGGCGTTCGTGCCGCTGATCGCGTCGCTCGCCGTGGCACCCGGGCTGGTGGCCGACGGTGAGCTCACGGCCGGCGCGGCGCTGGGCGCGCTGGTGTACCTGGCGACCACGATGCAGCCGGCGCTCAGAGGGCTCGCGGCGACGGCGAGCACCGTGGTCCTCAGGCTGCTCGTGGCGTTGGGCCGGCTGGCGGAGACCGCGGAGGTGCCGCCGACAACGCCGGGCACCGAGCCGGCCCGCGGCACCGACCTCGTCGTGCGAGGGCTCACGTTCCGGTGGGGCGCGGCGGCCGAGCCCGTGGTGAAAGGACTGGACCTCGACCTGCGCGCGGGTGATCACCTGGCCGTGGTCGGGCCGAGCGGCATCGGCAAGTCGACCCTCGCGGGCCTGCTCACCGGGCTGCTCACGCCGCAGGCCGGGCACGTGGCACTCGGCGGCGTGCCCGTCGCCGAAGCCGCCAACCGGCACGACGTGATCGCGTTGATCCCGCAGCAGGCCTACCTCTTCGCCGGCACGGTGCGGGACAACCTCGGCCTCTTCGCCCCCACCGCGGCCGACGAGCACCTCACGAACGCGGCCCGAGCCGTCGGCGCGGGTCCGCTGCTCGCGCGGCTCGGTGGGCTCGACGGCGAGCTCGGCCACGAAGCCGAAGGCCTCTCCGGCGGCGAAGCGCAGCTCATCGCCCTCGCCCGCGTGTACGCGAGCAGCGCGCGCGTGGTGATCCTCGACGAGGCGACGTCCACTTTGGACCCGGCCGCCGAGGCCCGGGCCGAACGCGCGTTCACCGAGCGCGGCGGCACGCTGGTCGTGATCGCGCACCGGCTGTCGTCCGCCGTGCGGGCGCGCAGCGTGCTCGTGCTGGACGGCCGGGAGACCCTGCTCGGCAGTCATGCGGAGTTGCTGGTGCATTCACCGCGATACGCTGCACTGATGCAGGCTTGGCTGCCCGCCGAACCGATTCGCACGGGAAGGTGACCGGCCACGAGCCGGCGCAACGGCGGAAAACGCGAGAGCCACCCCCTGTCGACAAATCAATTCGCCGACTACCCGGCCAGTGGGATTCACCACTTTCCCCGGAATCCGTATTCACCCGTTCAGCTCAGCACACCCGAAGACTATTGCCGCCTGGCGTCGCAACCACGATAAACGCCGGTAATCCATTGCTCACGCAGGGTGATCGGTCACGCTGGGCCACTCAGCGGCAGGTCGACGCCGCAATCGGTGGCACCACGGTAGCCGCTTTCATGGTAAAAAACGGACCCTGATCTGTTCCGTGGTGAAACGAAGGGTGAGTCGAGGATCCGTGACGCCGGCCGCCCCGGTCCCGCCGTCGTGTCCCGCTCCCCCGCCGGCTTCCGGCTTTTCGCCGACTGTGACTCAGGAGTTCGTGAATCGTCGTGGAGAACAAAGATGAGTCCGGCAAGGCGTACGACAAGTCGATCCGGAAAAGGCTGACCCGGACCGTTCTCATCCCGAGCATCACGCTGTTGGTGCTGGTGGTCGTGGGCGCGTCGTACTTCTTCATCAACGGCCTGTACGTGCGCCTCGTCGCCGTCTCCGTGCGCGAGGTGTCGATCCCCGCCATTCAGGCGCTGTCGTCGCTGCAGCAGGAGCGCCAGGTCGCGCTGCAGTTCCTCGACACCCCCAACGCGCAGGTCGGTCAGCTGCAGCAGCTGCAGAAGGCCACCGACGACAAGCTCAAGGGCATGCAGGACGCCTTCGCGTCCACCATCTCGAGCGCACCCGCGGAGATCGCCGACAAGGTCACCGCGCTCAAGACCCAGCTCGACCAGCTGCCGGTGCTGCGGTCGCAGATCAACTTCCGCACCATCGGCCGCGCGCAGGTGAACTCCTACTTCAACGGCGTGCTCGACACGGCGTCGACGCTGTTCGACACCCAGGCGCGCATCGTGCCCGACGTGACCGCCGTGCAGGGCGCGATCTCGGCGACCTCGCTGTTCCGCGCGACCGACCTGATGTCGCGCGAGACGTCGCTGGTGACCAGCGCGCTCGCGAGCGGCACGTTCGCCCCCGACGACTTCGTGCAGTTCACGCAGCTCGCGGGCTTCTACCGCACTCAGGTCAACCAGATCGCGCCGTTCCTCGAGCCCTCGGTGCGCAACGACTACCAGGCGCTGGTGAACAGCCCAGGGTGGAAGCAGCTCACCGACGCGGAAAGCGCGCTGGTGAAGCACGGCCCGTGGACGCAGGAGGACCGCGACACGGCGCCGGTCACCGCCGCGGACTGGCTGACCCTCACCGGCCAGATCTCCAACGGCCTCACCCAGCTCACGATCGCCCAGGGCGACGAGGTGTCCGCCGCCGCCATCGAGTCCGGCGACGCGCAGCTGCGCAACGCGATCATCGGCAGCATCATCGCTCTGGTCGCCGCGCTGACGGCGATCATCGTGGCCGTGCGCGTGTCCCGCTCGCTCGTCGACCGCGCCCTGATGACGCGCTTGGAGCGCCTGCGCAACGACTCGCTCGACCTCGCGCGCAACCGCCTCCCCGGCATCGTCGACCGGCTCAAGAACGGTGAAGCCGTGGACGTCGGCGCGGAGCTGCCGCAGCTCGACCACGGCCGCGACGAGATCGGCCAGGTGGCCGAGGCGTTCAACGTCGCGCAGCTCACCGCCGTGAACGCGGCCGCGAGCGAGGCGAAGGCCCGTAGCGGTGTCCACAACGTGTTCCTCGGCATCGCCCACCGCAACCAGGTGCTGGTGCACCGGCAGCTGCAGATCCTCGACGAGATGGAAAGCCGCGAGGAGAACTCCACGCAGCTGGCGTCGCTGTTCCAGCTCGACCACCTTGCCGCCCGCGCGCGCCGCACCACCGAGAACCTGATCATCCTCGGCGGCAAGCAGCCGGGCCGGCGCTGGCGCAAGCCGGTGTCGCTCATGGAGGTCCTGCGCGCCGCGGTGTCCGAGACCGAGCAGTACTCGCGGGTGCAGGTGGAGCAGGTGCCCGACGTGTCGATCGTCGGCTCGGCCGTGGCCGACACGATCCACCTGATCGCCGAGCTCGTGGACAACGCCACGTCGTTCTCGCCGCCCGGGTCGCCGGTCGAGGTGACCAGCCGCATGGTCGCGCGCGGCGTCGTGGTCGACGTGTCCGACCAGGGCCTCGGCATGAAGGAAGCCGTGCGCGAGTGGGCCAACTCGATGATGGCCGACGCGCCCGAGTTCGACGCCATGGCGCTGCGGGCCGACTCCAGTCTCGGCCTCTTCGTGGTCGCGCGCCTCGCCTCGCGCCTCGGCATCACCGTCACGTTCGACCCGTCGCGCTACGGCGGCACGCGCGCCACCGTGCTCGTGCCGACGCAGCACCTGGCCGGTGAGGAATCGGCCGAAGCCCTGGGCAACGCCGAATTCCGGACGGAAGCGCCGCGCGAGCTCGCGGTGCTGGAGCCGGTGGGTGCCGCCCGCACGCCACAGGAGAGCTCACCACGTCACATGGACCAAACCAGCTCGTTCACCGGCCAGATCCCGATGAGGCGAGACGCCAAGCCGAGGCCGTACCCGGCTCGCGCGTTCACCCCCGCGGACGAGTCGCCGTCGCCGGCCCCGCGGGACGTGGCACCGGCACCAGAGCCCGACCAGAGCCTCCTGCGCGGCGACGACCGGCCCCGGCTGCCCCGACGGCAGCCGCAGCAGAACCTCGTCGCACAGCTGCAGGAGGACGACCCGGGCGAGCAGAACGTCGACGTCGCCAACACGGGTGAGGTCACGGCCCGCACGCTGCTGGCGTTCCACAAGGGCACCCGCCGCGCACGGGGCGGCGCCGACGATGCCTGATCCGCGACAGCACACAGGAAAGTCCACACAGGAAAGTCAAGGTCTCTCCGCATGAACGAGTACGGGAACTCCAAACCCGACCTCAACTGGCTCCTCGACGATGTCGTGCACCGCGTCGTCGGTGCGCAGAACGCCATCGTGCTGTCCGCCGACGGCCTGCTGCTCGGCAAGTCGAGCGGAATGAGCAAGGACGACTCCGACCAGTTGTCGGCCATCGCGTCCAGCCTGCAGAGCCTCGCCAAGGGGGTGAGCCGGCAGTTCAACCGGGGCCCCGTGCTGCAGAACATGATCGAGATGGAGGGCGGGTACCTGTTCGTGTCCGCGGCCGGGCAGGGCGCGTGCCTCGCGGTGCTGGCCGGCGCCGACGTGGACGTCGAGATGATCGCGTACGAGATGAACCGCCTGGTGAAGCGCGTCGGCGACTACCTCGCCTCGGCGCCGCGGGAAGCCGCCACCATGCTCAGGGAGGCCACATGAGCTCCGCCGGCACACCTGTTCCCGCGGAGGCGCTATGACAGACGACAACTGGTACGACGAAGCCGCCGGGCCGCTCGTGCGGCCCTACACGATCACCAGTGGCCGCACGCCGGCCGAAGGTGCTCAGCTCGACGTGTCCACGCAGGTGATGACCCTGCAGTCGGAACAGGAGCCGACCGGCCTCGGCCCGGAGCACGTGGCGATCCTGCGCCTGTGCCGGCGGCCGCTCTCGGTCGCGGAGATCGCGGTGTACGTGAAGCTGCCGCTCGGTGTCGTCCGAGTGCTGTGCGGCGACCTGATCGAGCGCGGCCTCGTCATCACGCGGTCCCCGTCCCACCAGCCGGCCCAGGCGCCGGACCACGAAACTCTCCAGGCGGTTCTCGATGGCCTCATCAAGCTCTGACGGCAAGGGGATCGACTCGGTCCCGACGCCGGTCAAGATCATCATCGCGGGCGGGTTCGGCGCCGGGAAGACCACCATGGTCGGCTCGGTCAGCGAGATCCCGCCGCTGTCCACCGAGGAGGTGCTGACCGAGGCGAGCCACGGCGTCGACGACCTGTCCGGCGTGGAACGCAAGAAGACGACCACGGTCGCGCTCGACTTCGGCCGGATCACGATCTCACCGCGCCACGTGCTGTACCTCTTCGGCACGCCCGGCCAGGAACGCTTCTGGTTCATGTGGGACGACCTCGCGCGCGGTGCGATCGGCACCATCGTGCTCGCGGACACGCGGCGCCTCGAGACGAGCTTCGCCGCGGTCGACTTCTTCGAGCGGCGCCGGATCCCGTTCATCGTCGCGGTGAACTGCTTCGACAACGCGCCCCGCTACACGGCCGACGAGATCCGGGAAGCGCTGGTCGTGCCCGACCGGGTGCCCATCGTCATGTGCGACGCGCGCCAGCGGGACTCGAGCAAGATCGCGCTGATCCGCTTGGTGAAACACGCGATGACCGTGGTCCCGCAGCCTGCGTGAGAGCGGGCGAAACGACAGCTGCAGAGACACAGTGGAGGGTCACCCCCGACCGGGGTTTGACCCTCCACTGTGGACTTGGGGCGCGCTCAGGCGACGGGCGCCATCGTCAGGTTGAAGTGCCGCAGGATCTTCGGCGCCTCGACGATCCGGTACCCCGGCACGCTTTCCGGGTTCTTCGCGATGTCGCCCAGGATCTCGGCCACGTAGTCGTAGTGGCCCCTGGAGTAGGTGCGGCGCGGCAGCGCGAGGCGGACGAGCTCGAACGGCGCCGGGGTCACCAGCTCGTTGTTCTCGTCGAGCTCGCCGATGTAGAGCGAACCCAGCTCCGCGCAACGGATCCCGCCCGCGAGGTACAGCTCGCACGCGAGGGAATGGCCCGGGAACCGGCCGGCCGGCAGGTGCGACAGGAGGCGGCCCGCGTTCAGGTAGAGCGCGTGGATGCCCGGCGGCTGCACGATGTCCACGCCCGACTCGTTCGCGAGCTGCGCCAGCCGCGCGGCCTCGCCCGCCCGCGCCTCGAGGTAGTGCGGGTCGAGCACCTCCCGCAGGCCCTGGGCGACGCGGTCGAGGTCGTGGGCGCCGAGGCCGCCGTAGGTGCGGAACCCCTCGGTCGCGATGAGCAGCGCCTCGCACCGCTGCGCGAGCTCGGGGTCGCGCAGGCCGATGAACGCCCCCATCGGCGCGATGCCGTCCTTCTTCAGGCTGGCCACGCAGCCGTCGACGAGGCCGAACGCCTCCTCGGCCACCTCGCGCGGCGTCTTGCCCGCGTAGCCCTCTTCGCGCTGCACCACGAGCCACGCGTTCTCCGCGAAGCGCGCCGCGTCGAGGAAGATCGGCACGCCGTGCTTGCGGGCCAGCCGGCTCGCGGCCGCCAGGTTCGCCATCGACACGGGCTGGCCGCCACCGCCGTTGTTGGTGATCGTGACGAGCACCATGCCGACACGCGCGGCCTCCGGGCCGGTGAGCAGCTGCTCGAGGACGTCGAGATTGATGTTGCCCTTGAACGGTTCGAGGCTGTCGAGGTCACCGAACTCGGCGCACGGCAGGTCGCGGGCCTCGGCGCCGAGCAGCTCCACGTTGGCGCGGGTGGTGTCGAAGTGCGTGTTGCTCACCGAGATCTTGCCCGGCGCCAGCACGTTCGTGAACAGCACGCGCTCGGCCGCGCGGCCCTGGTGCACCGGCAGGAGGTGGGGGTAGTGCGTGAGCTCGCTCAACGCCTCCCGGAAGCGGTAGAACGACTCGGAGCCCGCGTAGGAGCGGTCCGCGGCGGCGGCGGCCGCCTCCTGCTTCGCGGAGACCGCGCCGGTGCCCGAGTCGGTGAGCAGGTCGATCGAGACCATGTTGGCGGGCAGGTTGAACGCGTTGTACCCGGCCGCGGCGAGCGCGCGTTCACGCTCGGCGCGAGTGGTGACCGGGATTTCCGCGACAACCTGGGCCCGGTAGGGCGGGAAGGTCCGCATCAGGTGTTTCCTCCACTGTGCTGGTGTCGGTGAAAAACTACCGCAAACACGAAACCGCCCCGAGGACCGGTCTCTTTCGTGCGGGCAGAACCTGATAGGCCTCCGAAGACAGGTACACGGTGATTCCCGAGCCGAATTCCCCCATTCTCAGGGAGACGTGCGCGATCAACCCGACGCCGGCACTCAGCGGCCGCTGCGAAACCGCTGCCAGGGCTTTGTCCAGTTTTGTCCCGTCGAAACCGTACTGCGCGAGAACCGCGCGAGCGCGAGCACTCGCCACTTCATCGTCGGGCACGTAGCTGCGAATAGGGAGATAAACGCTGTAGTTGGCAGGGCGTGCACCCGAACCTTCCACGAACGAATAACTGGAGACCAGTGGCCGCTGCTCGAACGGACCTTTCCCACCGCCCAGCACGGCGAGGAATTCGCGGATCAAGAGCGGGTCGGTGCCGGGCACCAGCCCGGCCGCGAGCTCGGCGTCGGCCGAGTCGGCGGCCTCGTGCGACACGTACACCTTGACCCGGGCCAGCGGGTCGTCGTCGAGGTCGAGCGCGAAGAACGAGAAGTTGTCGCGCTCGCCGCGACGCAGCGCGTGTTCGATCATGGGGTCGTACGCCTCGGCGATGTTCAGGCGGCGCAACCCCTCGTTGACCAGCGAATCGGCCATGGCCGGACCGCTGATCTGCGGGTTCAGGTAGACCTTGATCTTCGGCGCGCGGCCCGGCCGGAAGATCAGCGAGTACCACAGCGTGAACGGGCCCTGCCGCTCCTCGTGCGGCAGGAACAGGTCGGCCACGGCGTCGAGCCGGTCGGTGACCAGGCCGTATTCGCCGGCCACCTCGTCGAGGAACTCGCGGGGGCTTCTCGACCCGACGGTCTCACCGAGGACCCGGACCACGCATTCGCCAGTGGTGTCGAAGGCCACAGAAAATTCGATGGGAGTTGTGTCATCTGCCACATTCGAGGGGAATTCCGGTGGCGTCGTCAGGCTCTTTTCTCCCTGGGTTCCCAGCAGCCCACGCAATAAGCGCAGGTGACGGCCGTCCGAGCCGTCGAAACCGACTACTTCACAAAGTCGGTCGAGTTGTCCGCTGAGGTGGGCGTACATCGACAAATCAGCCATCGACACACTCGTTCCGACCATGGCGCAGTATTCGCCGTTCATTCGTGCTTGGTACGTTCAGCCCTACGGGCCGCCCCCTTTTGGCGGGCAGCCAAGAGGAACCGTCGATAGATTAGTCGGGTGAATACCGGGCCGCTACGGCTGACGGGGCGATTCGGACACGGAAAGCAGTGCCAGAGTGTGCTCAGGAGGTAGCGGAGTTCACCTGAACAACGCATCGACACAGCGCCGTACCGCAGGTACGCGGGCGCGCACGACGTGAGCGGGCCCACAAGTGAGGGCCGGCCCGCGCGGCGCCCAAGAGGCCCCGGCGCGCAGCCCGGTTGGCGGCTGGACGCCCTCCGGGGCCGATGCCATCATCATCGCGCCATCAGGCAGGTCCGAAGGAGTGCAGAGTGACTTCAGTGACGAACGCCGGCGGAGTCGAAGAAACCGTTCGCGGGTACTACAACGCGGCGATCGACGCCTACGCGGTGATGATGCCGCAGGACGCCTGGCACCACGGCGACGAGCGCGCCCACAACGCGGGACTGTCGTCGGAGGAAGCCGCGCTGGACATGCAGCGCCAGCTCGTGGCCGCGATCGGGGTCACCGCCGGAGACCTCGTGCTCGACTTCGGTTCCGGCGTCGGCGGCGCCGTGGTCAACATGGCGGAGATGTCGGGCGCACGGTTCGTCGGCATCTCCAACAACGACGCGCTCACGGCGAAGGCCCAGCGGCTGGCGGCGGCGCGAGGCTTGGCGGACCAGGCCTTTTTCCACTCCGTGGGCGACTTCGAGTACCGGACGCTCGGCGCGTGGCCGGATGCCGCGTTCTCGGCCATCACCTACCAGGAGTCGGTGGTGCACCTGCCGGACAAGCAGGCCTTCTTCGACGCCGCGTTCCGGGTGCTGCGTCCCGGCGGGACCCTGGCCGCCGTGGACTGGATCCAGCGCCCATGGGGCAAGCACCGCAGCCCCGAGCAGGTCGAGGCAGTGATGGCGGAGGTGAACCGCGGGTTCTGCATCCCTTACCACGCCACCGTCGAGCAGTACCGGGACATGCTCGTGGCCGCCGGGTTCGACGTGCGCGAAGCGGTGGACCTCTTCCCGTCCGGCCCGTGCTGGGGCTCGACGCCCGAGGAGGAGCGGGACAAGTGGCTCACCTACGAAGGTGCGCGCAACGATCTCTTCCACGACTCGAAGATCGCTCTCGACAAGGCCCGGGCCGCGGGCGTGTTCTCCGTGGCCAAGCTGGTCGCGACCAAGCCGGCTCGGTCCTGAGCCCGGCGATTCCCTTCGTGGCAGCAGTTGGTGAGGCCCCCGCGCTCGATCGAGCGCGGGGGCCTCACAAGACACACCGTTATTCCATTGTGGACACCTACTCGATGGCTTCGATCCGCCGTCCCGTCGAGTCGGGGGCCGACAAGGACAGCACGGCCGCCGCGACCGGGCCGACGATGCCGAAGGCCAGGGCGAGGGGCACGGTGCCCGCGATGGACAGCGCGATGAGCGGGAAGAGGCCCGCGCCGAGGCCGCGGCCGGCGTAGTAGCTGAGGTTCGAGCCGGTGGAGCGGACGCGGGTCGGGAAGAACTCGGCCATCCAGACGCCCAGCACGCCGAAGCCGCTGGCGCCCGCGGCGCACAACATCAGCGCCCAGAAGGTCGGTGCGCCCCAGAAGTTGGAGCCGATCTTCGCGTTGTGGCCGACCACGAGGATGAGGAACCAGGCGAAGCCGATCACGCCGAACGCGCCGGCGACGAACATCGCCCACTTGCGCTTGATCTTGTCGGACAGCGCGCCGGCCATCGGGTAGGTGACCGCGGTGACGATGAGGTTGAGCAGCACGATCAGGCTGGCCGTGCCGAGCGGCACCTTCTCGACCTTGATCAGGAACGTCGAGAGGTAGGAGATCATCGAGTTCGTGGTGAGGAACAGGGCCGTCGCGATGCCCATGAACAGGATGGTGCCGCCGGCGTAGCCCTTGCGGAACAGGTCGACGATCGGCACCTTGGTGCGCCGCAGCTCCTCGGGGACTCGGCCTTCCCGCAGCTCCCGCTGGTAGGTGCGCCACTGGTCCGATTCCGGCAGCATGATCGCCGACAGGATGCCGATCAGCAGCGTCACGACGCCGATCACGATGTAGCCCGCGCGCCAGCCCGAGGCGGTGCCGAACTGGACGATGCAGAAGTAGATGACGCCCTCGGTCACGATCTGCCCGACGATGTACATCGACTGGATCGAGCCGCCCATCAGGCCGCGCTTGCTCGTCTTCCAGGCCTCGGCGAACATCGAGTACGAGAGGCCGAACAGGCCACCCATGCCGACGCCGGCGAGCAGCCGCGTGAGCAGGAACAGCAGGTAGTTCGGCGCCAGCCCGCCCAGCAGCGCGGCGAGCCCGAACACGACCACCGAACCCGTGTAGGTCCAGCGGCGGCCGTAGAGATCACCGAGCCAGCCGACGAGGATGCCGCCCGCGATCGAGGCGAAGCCTTGCAGCGTCGCGACCTGCACGATCTGGATGGTGGTCACGTGCAGGCTTTCCGACAGGTACGCCAGCGGGTAGCCGACGAGGTTGAGCTCCGCGCCGTCGAAGAGCGTGCCGAGGAAAGCGAAGATCAGAATGCGCGCGGTTGCCGGGTGGACGCCGGTGCCCCCGCCGGATGGGGCGGAGATGCGGACGGTCGACATGCGGGGGCCTTTCGCGGGGGATGGGGGAACGAGGGTCAGTCGGGCAGCTGCTGGCCGCGCGTCTCGGGGCAGAACGGGGCGACGACGAGGCCGAGGATGTAGATGAGCCCGACGACGGTGGCGGCGACGCCGTACCCGCCGAGCTGCGAGATGATCGCGCCCGCGGTGAGCGGGCCGAGGAAAGCGATGAAGCGCGCGGCGTTGAAGACGAACGCCGCGCCGGTCGCGCGCAGGTGCGTCGGGTAGAACTCGGGCAGCCACACCGGCATCCAGGTGTACTGGCCGAGGGTGAAGAAGCCGTTGATCACCAGCACGACCACGATCAGGCCGAGGCTGTGCGTCCACAGGAACAGCACCGGCGTGAGGATCAGTGACGCGCCGAAGAACAACAGCACCGCGGGTTTTCGGCCGAAGCGGTCGGCGATGAAGCCGAACGAGATGTACCCGGCGATGGCGCCGGCGTTGTAGATCATCCCGGCCGCGCTGGCCCAGGACTGCCCCGAAGCGCCGTTGTGCGTGGCTTGCGAAGCGACGTACGCGGGCACCCAGGTGGAGATGCCCCACCAGCCGAGCGTGGTGACCAGGGACATGAGCGACCCGAGGATGGTCAGCTTGCGCAGCTTGGGGTCGACCATGATCTGGCGCAGCGTGAGCCGCGTGAACGACTGCTCGTGCTCGGTGAGCTTTTCACCCTTGCGTTCTTTCAGTTCCTTGCGCCGCTTGTGCGCGCTCTTCCAGTTCTCCGACTCGGGCACCGACTTGCGCAGCCACAGCGCGAACAGCGCCGGCAGCACCCCGATCAGGAACATGTAGCGCCACGAGTCGGCACCGAGCGGCGCGATGAACAGCCAGCACGCCGAGGCGATGAAGAAGCCGAGCCCGAGTCCGCACTGCATGAGACCGGCGGCCTTGGCCCGTGCGTTGGCGGGCCAGGTCTCGGCCACCAGCGACGTGCCCGTGCCCCACTCCGAACCGAGCGCGAACCCGGTGATGAAGCGCAGGACCAGGAACGACGTCCAGGACCACGACACCGCCGTGAGCCCGGTGAACGCCGCGTAGAGGACCATCGACGTGAGCAACGCCCGGCGCCGGCCGAAGTAGTCGGCGAAGATGCCCCCGAGGATGCCTCCGAAGCCCCAGCCCAGCAGCGTCACCGCGATCGTGGCGCCGGTCAGGAAGGCGACCTGGCTCGCGGGGGCGCCGGGGTCGAGGCGCTTGAGCACCACGGCCGCGGTCAGGATGAGGGCGTAGGTCTCGAAGCCGTCGAACAGCCAGCCGAGGTTCGCGGCGATCAGTGACCGCCACTGGGTGCGGTTCAGAGCTTTGGTCCACGAGGTGGGTTTGACGGCGACGTCGCTCATGGCCATCTCCTTTCCGGGCCGCCATGGGCCGGATCGAGAGCGAAATGCCGGACCGGATGTCCTGTATCGAGGACATCGAGTCCCGCATGCGGCACATTAAGCGAGCCGGTCGACGGCGGTCAAGAAACGCCTGACCCGGCAAGATCCGAATACTTCCGCAGATGCGGAGCTATTCGACGATTTTCACCGCACCTCCGGTTCGATCGGTGATCCTGAGTCCGCATTCGCGGATCAGCTCACCGTGATGATCCACAGTGGATTCATTGAGTTCCGACGAGAACGCGAGCGTGCACACGACCATCGACACGCGCCGCTGCGCGTCGAACACAGGCGCCCCGACGCCGGACTGGCCGAGGTCGAACTCCCGGATACTCGTGCTGTAGCCGCGTTCGCGGGTGGTCGCGAGCACCTCACGCAGGCGAGCACGCGTGGTGACGGTCTCGGGGGTGAACCCCTCGAGCCCGTAGCGCTCCGCGAGCCGCTCGACGTTGGCCGGGTCCTCCCAGGCGTAGAACGCGCGCATGATCGCGGGCGCGGAGAAGGGGAAGGTGTCGCCGATCCCCACGGTGATCCGCACCCCCTTGCCGCGGTCACCCTTCGCCAGCACCGAATACTCCGCGGCACCGTGGCGCTGCACGGCGAACACGATGAAGCCCGTGCGTTGGCTCAGCGAATCGAGCTCCTGCTGCACGATGTCGGTCATCCAGTCCTCGGAAACACGTGACATCGACAACAGCCGCGGCCCGAGCGTCCAGCCGCCGCGGTCGCCGCGCGTGGCGGTCCAGCCGGCCCGCTGCAGCGTGCCGAGGATGTTGTAGGCGGTGCTCCGATTGAGCCCCAGCTCCTCGATCAGCGCCCCGGAGGACACCGGTTCGGGCCAATCGCGGGCAATCCGCTCCAGGAGCCGCACCGCATTCAGCACTGCCGGAACATCGCTCATGATCCGTCACCCCTCGCCATTCTGCTTCAGCGCACGGTAGCCGAGCCCTTTCCGGACTCGCCAGGACCGTGTTAACGTCCTGTGGAGCAGACACTAAGTCCTCTATGGTGGTCATATGAAGCTAGGATCCTCCTTTGTCGTCCCCGCGGACCACAAACGCGTGTTCGCCCATTTCCTCGACCCCGACACGATGCGGGTCGCCATTCCCGGCGCCGCCGAGCTCGTCCGCGAGGACGAGACGCACTACCGCGGCAAGCTGGTCAACGAGATCGCCCACGTGAAGTTCAGCGCCGGGTTCTCCGCCGAGATCACGCAGCTAACCGAGCCCGAAGAGGTCAAAGCCCTCCTCAAGGGCGAGGACAACAAGCTCGGCAGCTCGATCAAGATCGACGCGCGCCTCGGCGTGCAGCCCGACGGCGCGTCCTCGTCCAAAGTGGACTACAGCCTGGACGTGGCCATCTGGGGCAAGATCGGCCGGATGGGCGAATCGATCGTCCGGCGCCGCTCGCAGGAGGTGGAGCGGGAGTTCGTGGCCTCGTTCGCCGAGATCTGCGCCGCGGGCCCGCCCGGACCGGACAACCCGGGGCTGAAGAGCGTGCTCGCCAAGCGTGAAGCACCCAAGAAGAAGGCGGCCGCGCCGGCCGGCGGTGCTTCGTCCGACGCGGCGCCCGTGCGCGAGTCGTGGTGGAAGCGGTTGCTCGCCAAGCTGTTCGGTGGCAAGAAATGACCGCGTACCACTACCCCACCACCCTCGAGGAGACCTGCGTGCTCCTCGACGACGGTGAGGACAGCATGGTCTACGGCGGCGGCACGGCCGTGCAGATCCTGCTCAAGCAGGGCGTGCTGTTCGCCACCGACCTGGTGGACATCGGCGGGGTGACCGGGCTCGACGAGATCACCGAGACGTCGAAGGGGCTGCGCGTCGGCCCGCTGGTCACCTTGCGGCGCATGGAGACCAGCCCGATCGTGCGCCGCGTGGCGCCGCTCGCGGCCGAGGTCTACAGCCGGGTGGCCAACCCGCGCGTGCGCAACACCGCGAGCGTCGGCGGCAACATCGCCCACGGCGACTACCGGCTCGACCCGCCGACGGCGTTGATGGTGCTCGACGCGACCGTGGAGCTCACCTCGCGCCACGGCTCGCGCAAGGTGCCCGCCCGCGAGTTCTTCGTCGACTTCCAGCAGACCGCGCTGGAGCACGGCGAACTGGTGTCGGCGATCGAGATCCCGAAGCAGCCCGAAGACGCCGGCGCGCACTTCGCGAAGCTCTCCAGCCTCGCGGCCAACGACTGGCCCGCGGCCTCGGCGGCGGCGCTGGTGGTGGAGCGCTCGCGCGGCAAGCGCGACGTGCGGCTCGGCCTCGGTGCGCTGAGCCACGTGCCGGTGTTCCTGCAGTTCGAAGCGGCGGCCGACACGTCGGTGGACGACGTGGTCACCGCGGCGAAGGACGCCGCGACGCCGCTGATCGACCCGATTCCCGACGTGCGCGGGAGTTCCGATTACAAGCGGCGCATCGGCCTCGTGGCCGTGGAAGAAGCCGTCCGCAAGTCCTGGAAGGAGGGCAGCGATGACCACCGTCGAGTCTCGATCTTCGGTCGCCGCCGTCGGTGAGCGCTGGGCGCGTGTCGACGGCCGGGCCAAGGTCCGCGGCGAGCTGCGCTACGCGGCCGACCAGCCGGTGCGGCCGTGCCTCGACGTCGCCGTGCACCGCAGCACGCGCCCGCACGCGAAGATCACCGCCATCGACACGAGCAAGGCGCTCGCGGCCGAGGGTGTGGTCGCCGTGGTGACGGGCGAAGACCTCTACGCGGAGTTCGGCGACCGGCTGATGACCGGGCCGGCCTTCTCCGACCAGCCGTGCCTGGCCCACCTCAAGGTGCGCTACGTCGGCGAGCCGATCGCCGCGGTGATCGCGCACGGCGCCAAGCAGGCGCGTGAAGCGGCCGAGCTGATCGAGGTCTCCTACGACGAGCTCGAGCCGGTGCACGACGTGGACAAGGCCGTGCAGGGCGCGCCGTACGTGCACGACGAGCTGAAGCCGTCCATCGTCTTCGGTGACCTCAAGCACCTGCGCGGTATTCGCGACACCAACGTGAACTACGAGTACAACCTGCGCAAGGGCGACCCGTCGAGCGTCAGCGGCACCACGGTGTCCTACGACTTCTGGTGCCCGCCGACGCACCACGTGCCGATCGAGCTGCCGTACGCGGCCGCGTGGTGCGAGGGCGAGCGGCTGGAGCTGATGGCGACCACGCAGACGCCCTCCTACGTGCGGCAGTCGCTGGCCGACCTGCTCGACCTGCCGCTGAACCGCGTGCGCGTGCGCACCGCGCCGCTGGGCGGGAGCTTCGGCGCGAAGATGTACGACCGGCTGGAGCCGCTGGTCGCCGCGCTGGCGTGGACCCAGAAGCTGCCGGTGAAGATCACGGCCACCCGCGAAGAGGCGTTCCTGCTCACCACGCGCCACGGCTGTGCGGTGGCGGGCAGCATGACGGCCGACGAAAACGGCATGATCGTGGCGTCCACTTCGGACGTCCGCTACGACACCGGCGCCTACGCCGACGTCGGCCCGCGCATCACGGCCAAGTCGGGCCTGGTCGCGCCGGGTCCGTACAAGGTCGAAAACGTGCGTGTGCGCTCGCGCTGCGTGTACACGAACAAGCCGTCGGCCGGCCCGTTCCGCGGGTTCGGGGTGCCGCAGGTGACCTGGGCGCACGAGTCGCTGGCCGACGAGCTGGCGCGCCAGCTCGGTGAGGACCCGGTGGAGTTCCGGCGCCGCAACATGCTGCGCGAGGGCGACATCGCGCCCGTCGGCACGCCGATGCACAGCGCGGACTTCCTGGGCAGCATGGACGCCGTGACCGAGGCGATCGAGTGGGGCTCGCCGTTCGTGAAGCAGGAGGGCACGCTGGTGCGCGGCCGCGGGGTCGCGGTCGGCGTGAAGGCCGTGCTCACGCCGACGATCTCCAACGCCGTGGTGCAGCTCAACCAGGACGGTTCGGCGTCGCTGCTGATCAGCACCATCGACATGGGCCAGGGCAGCGACACGATCATGGCGCAGATCGCGGCCGAGGTGCTCTGCCTCGGCGAGGGCGACGTGCGCGTGGTCCAGGCCGACACCGACGTGACGCCGTACGACACGATCACCGCCGGCAGCCGCTCGACCTACCACACCGGCAACGCCGTGCGCCTGGCCGCGGAGAACATGCGCGACAAGCTCGTGGAGCTCGCGGCCGAGCGCTTCGGCGTGGAGGCCACGGACATCAAGCTCACCTCCGACGGCCTCGTGAGCGCGCAGACGCAGGAGACCGTGTCCGTGTCGGAGCTGCTGCACGGGCACTTCGGCGCCCGCGGCACCACGCTCACGGCGGAGGCGAACTTCAGCACGTCCTGGCAGCCGTACGACCACGAGAACGGCCTTTCGCCGCGGGTCACCGAGCACTGGTTCGCCGGGGCGGCCGCGGTGCAGCTCACCGTGGACACGGCGACCGGGCGCATCCACATCGAGCACCTGGCCGTGGCCGGTGACGTGGGCCGCGCGATCAACCCGGCGATGGTCGAGCAGCAGCTCTCGGGCGCGGCGATCATGGGCATCGGGCACGCGCTGTTCGACCAGATGGTGTTCGACGAGGGCCAGATCGTGAACGGCACGCTGCTCGACTACCAGCTGCCCTCGATCAAGGACATGCCGGACAAGCTCACGCCGATCATCATCGAAAGCCCGCACCGCACGGGCCCGTTCGGCGCCAAGGGCGTCGGCGAGACCACCATCATCCCGCTCGCGCCGGCCATCGCCAACGCCGTGCGCGACGCGACCGGCGTGCGCATCACCACGCTTCCCCTGACGCCGGAACGCGTCCTGACCGCGCTGGAGGAGCAGTCGTGAGGGAAATCGAACTGAAGGTGAACGGCCTGCGCCGCAAGCTGGGCGTCGGTGACGACGAGCTGCTGCTCGACGTGCTGCGCCGCGAGTTCGGCACCACGAGCGTGCGCGAAGGCTGCGGCGTCGGCGCCTGCGGTGCCTGCACGGCGCTGGTGGGCGGCAAGAGCGTGTCGACGTGCCTTTCGCGCGCCGCGCGGTTCGACGGCGCCGAGATCACCACCGCCGACGGCCTGCCGGACGACGACGAGGTGGTGGACGAGTTCGTCGCCAACCGCGCGATGCAGTGCGGGTACTGCATCCCCGGGTTCGTGATGATGGCCCACGAGCTGCTGGGCGAGAACCCGCAGCCGACCGACGAGCAGGTCGTGGAACACCTCGAGGGCAACATCTGCCGCTGCGGCACGTACTCCGAGATCCACGCCGCGATCAAGGCCGCGGCCACGCGCCGGGCCGCCAGGAACGAGAGGGCCACCGCGTGAACGTCGAAACCCCGCAGGGCACCGTGCACGTCCACCGGACGGGCACGACCGGCCGGCCGCTGCTGCTCCTGCACCCGCTGGCGCTGTCCGGCGCGGTGTGGGACCCGGTGGCGCGGTACTTCGCCGACACCCACCAGGTGCTGGCGCCGGATGCGCGCGGGCACGGTGCGTCCACTTGGGACGGTGCCGAGTTCGGTGTGGCCGACATGGCGGCCGACGCGGCGGCGGTGATCTCGGCGCTGGACGCCGGGCCCGCCGACGTCGTGGGACTGTCGATGGGCGCCAGCACGGCGTTGACGCTGGCCGCGACGCGCCCGGAGCTCGTGCACCGGCTCGTGCTGGCCGACGGCACGGCGTACTACGGCGACGACGCGGTGCCCGTGTGGGCCGAGCGGGCCGAGCGCGCGACCACGGTGGAGCGCTCGAAGCAGCTGGACTTCCAGCGGGACCGGTGGTTCGCGGCGCCCTACCTCGCCGCGCACCCGGACGAGGTCGAGCGCGTGTGCGAGATCTTCCTCAAGACGGACTCGGCGGCCCACGGTGCGGCTTGCCGGGCGTTGGGCGGGCTCGACGCGCGCGGTCAGCTCAGCGCCGTGACGGCGCCGACGCAGGTGCTCGTGGGTGAAGAGGACTACGCGACGCCGCCGGCCATGTCGGAGGCGCTGGCTGCGGGGATCTCCGGGGCGCAGCTGCGCATCCTGGAGAAGACCCGGCACCTGAGCCTGCTGGAGCGCCCGGACGTGTGGCCCACGCTGTTCGGTGGTGCCGCGTGACCGAACCGCTGCTCAGCCTGCGGACGCACCTCGACGCGATCAAGGGCTACGGCGAGCTGCGCGAGGTCCGCGGTGCCGACTGGGACCTCGAGCTCGGTGGCATCGCCGAGCTGAGCTACCGGATGGACCCGCCGCCGGCGTTGCTGTTCGACGACATCTCCGGGTACGCGAACGGCCTGCGCGTGCTCACCGGCAGCACCGGTTCACCGCGCCGCCTGGGGCGCACGCTGCGGCTCGGTGAGGACCTGGACTCCGTGGGCGTGGTGGACGCGCTGCGGGGCAAGCCGGGCAAGTGGGCTTCGGCGGCCCGGGACTTCCCGGTGCTGCCGGTCACGGACGCGCCGCTGCTGGCCAACGTCGTCGAGGGTCCCGACGTGAACCTGCTCGACTTCCCGGTGCCGCGCTGGCACGCCGACGACGGCGGCCGGTTCATCGGCACCGGCTGTTTCGTGGTGACCTCCGATCCGGAGACGGGCGTCCACAACGGTGGGTGCTACCGGATGGAGGTGCAGGACGAGGGCCGCGGCGTCACGGTCGCGATGGTGCCGGGCAAGCACGGTGACCAGAACGTGCGCGCGTGGTTCGAGAAGGAGGGCCGCGCGCCCGTGACGGTGTCCTTCGGGCACGACCCGCTGCTCCTCGTGCTCGGCGGCACGGAGGTCCCCGGCGGCGTCTCGGAACTCGAGTACGCCGGCGCGGTGCTCGGCGAGCGCGTGCCCGTGGTCCTCGGCCCCGACACCGGCCTGCCCATCCCGGCCGGCAGCGAGATCGCCATCGAGGGCTGGCTGCGCCCGGACCACCAGCGTGACGAAGGCCCGTTCGGCGAGTGGACCGGCTACTACTCCGGCAAGCGCCGGCCGAACCTGGCCATCGACATCACCCGCATGTACTACCGCGCCAACCCGATCCTGCTCGGCGCGCCGCCCGGGAAACCCCCGCACGACTACTCGTACATGCGCACCGTGATGAAGTCCGCGATGATCCACGACGAGCTCGCCGCCACCGGCGTGCCGGGTGTGGTGAAGGCCTGGGCCCACGAATCCGGCGGCGGCCGCCTGTTCATCGCGGTGTCGCTGCAGCAGAAGTACCCGGGCCACGCCCGCCAGGTCGCCTACCTCGCCGCCCAATGCCCCGCGGCCGCCTACATGAACCGCTACGTGGTCGTGGTGGACGACGACGTGGACCCCGCCGACCCCGACGAGGTCATCTGGGCCATGTCCACCCGCAGCGACCCGTCGCGGGACATCGAGATCATGAAGCAGACCTGGGGCAGCAAGCTGGACCCGCTCTTCGTGGAGGGCTCGCCGGCGTACAACAGCCGGGCGATCGTGGACGCCTGCCGGCCGTTCGAGCGGCTGGGTTCGTTCCCGAAGGTGGCTTCGAGTGATCCGGCGTTCTTGAGTTCGCTGGCTGAGAAGTGGCGTGACGTGCTCGACTGAGCTGTGTCGCGCTGGCCCCCGCTGCTTGGCTCATGGCCTGGTGGTGGGGGCTTTTCCTTTTTCGCGGCTCGGGAGGGCCGGGGACAAACCCCCGCCCGTCAAGCCAGGTACCGCTTCGCCCACACCGCCAGGATCTCCGCCGCGAAGGCCGCGTCGTCGCGGTCCGTCAGCAGGTGGTCCGCGCCGTCCAGGGCCACGAACGACTTCGGGTGCCGTGCCGTGTCGAAGATGGCGCGGGCGTTCTCCACGCCCACCTCCGCGTCCACCGGTGAGTGCATCACCAGCAGCGCCGCTTTCAGGCCGCGGATGCGCGAGGCCTGCGGTTGCGCCGCGATGTCCTCCAGGAAGGACTTGCGGATGCGGAACTTGCGGCCCGCCAGGACGACCTCGGCCTCGCCGTTGAGCTCGATCTCCGAGCGCTGCTCACCCAGCAGACCGGCCACGTGCCCTGGGTCGGCGGGGGCCGCGATGGTGGCCACGGCGCGCACCTCGGGCACGGCGTGGCGCGCCGCCAGCACGGCCGCGCCGCCGAGCGAGTGGCCGATCAGGAGTTGCGGTGCCGCGTACTGCTCGCGCAGGTGGTCGGCGGCCGCGACGAGGTCGCCGACGTTGGAGCTGAAGTCGGTGTTCTCGAATTCGCCCTCGGAGCCGCCGAGGCCGGTGAAGTCGAAGCGCAGCACGGCCACGCCGGCGGCGGTGAGGCCGCGCGCCAGCCGCGCCGCGGCGACCACGTCCTTGTTGCAGGTGAAGCAGTGCGCGAAGAGCGCGTACGCCTTCGGCTCGCCCTCCGGCAGCTCCAGCCGGGCCGCCAGCGGCGTGCCCTGTGAACCCGGGAACTCGAACCTCGGCACGCGCGCTCCTCCAGTGAAAAACAACTGAAGCCGATCAGACCACGCGCGCCACCGCGAAGTCGACGTCGACGGCACGTGACTGTCCTCGCGTACCGCGAGAATGGACCGTCAGCCGCACTTCAACGACGCATCCATGAGCGCGACGTACGTGACCTTCGGGCCCACAGCGGTGAAGTCGTACGTCCACGCCGGGTGCCCCGGCACGGCCACCGCGAAGTGGCCCGCCGGCGTCGGCTTGAGGCCCTTGGCGTCGTAGAGCCGGTGCAGGTCGGCGAGCGGCGTGCCCGCGCCGGCGCCCTCCGGTGTCTTGACCTGCGGCGGAGCGACCACCGCGCGCAGCTTGTCGCCGGCGAAGACCGCGCCGCCGGTTGCCGCGAGTTCGGCCGCGCGCTGTTCGCGCAGCTCGGCGACGTCGGCGCTGGCGCCTGCGGCCTCGGCGCTCAGCTTGGCCGCCGCGGCCGACTGGGCGGCCGATTTCGCGTAGTCGGCGGCCGAGCCGTGCAGGCTCGGGTCGAACACGTTCGCGTCGGCGTCCGTCGCCTTGCGGTTGAGGTCGTCGGCCTTCGCGACGGCTCGCTCCTCGGCCTCGAGCGCCGCCGGGTCCGGCGCCGGCCCGCCGGCGAGCGCGTAGGACTTGCAGCCGTCCAGGCCCGACATCGGCTCGGCCGCGAGCGTGGTGCCCGTGGCCGCCTTCGTGACGCCGGGCGCCAGGCCGCGCAAGCCGTCCGGCCCCAGCGCCTCGGGCCCGGGCGCCGGCTGCGGCGCGGCGCTGCACGCCGTCAAAGCCGCCATGAGCAGCGCAGCACCGATCACGACAATCCGCATGGATCTTCCCCCTCGTTCCGGATCGGAAAACTACCCGAACCCGATCAAGAGGTCACGCGAATACGTGCTCCGCCACCGCGTCGAGCTGCCGGGCCGCCGAGCCGAGCAGCTGGCGGCGCGCGCGGGCGTGCTTGAGGTAGACGTGCGAAGGGTGCTCCCAGGTGAAGCCGATGCCGCCGTGAGCCTGAAGAGCGTCGCGGGTCGTGGCGTCGGCGGCGTCGGAAGCGGCCACCACCGCCGTGCGGGCGGCGGCGAGGGCGCCGGGCCGGCCGGAATCCACCACCGAAGCCGCCTCGAAAACCAGGAGCCGGGCGGCGTCGAGCTGCACGAAGCGGTCCGCGAGCAGGTGTTTGAGCGCCTGGAACGAGCCGATCGCGCGGCCGAACTGCCGACGCTGCTTCGCGTAGTCCACCGCGCCGTCGAGCGCGCGCTGCCCGGTGCCGATCAGCTCGGCCGCGAGCACGCTCAGCACCCGAGCCGACACGTCGGCCGCCACCTCGACCACCGGCGCCCCGGTCAGCGTCACCTGCGCCACGGGCTCGACCACGTCGAACGCTCCCACCGACTCCCGGCGCACGCCGGCAGCGGACAGATCGATCCGCACGAACCTGCCCTCGACGGCCGCCACCACAAAATCGGCGTCCAGCCCGAACGGCACGGCCCGCAGCACACCATCCACAGTGGACCCGTCCAGGCGCAACGGCGAACGGTGCCCCGGGAACACCGGAAAGGTCTCCCACGCCGAGACCGCCACCGAGGAACCATCCACAAAGTTGTCCACAGTGTGCACAACTTCCAGCGCGGCAAGAGCCGAAACCGCGGCAGCGAAAGGAATCCGCGGCAACGCGGCCCCGACCTCCTCCGCCACCACGCACAGTTCCCGCACCCCGCCACCGGAGCCACCACGGTCCTCGGCCACGCCCAACCCGAGCAATCCGGCGTCGGCGAACGTCTGCCACAGCGGCCGGTCGAGGCCCGCGCCCACGGCGTCCCACGAAGGCGGCAGCGGTGCGGTCCGCGCGGCGTCGGCGAGCATCCGGCGCGCCGACTCGGCGAGCTCACGCAGTTCGTCCGTCATCGCTCCTCCTCGAAAAACCAGGCCCGGATCGAAGCATTGACTATCGGGTCTATCTACGCAACTGTTGAGGTCACCACCACCAAAGGAGGCCGTGTGGGCAGCTTTCGCGAGCAGGTGCGCGAGTTCGTCGCCGACCTCGTGCCGCCCGGCTGGCGCGGCATCGGCGGCCTGGAAGGCGACGCCTACGCCGAGTTCCGCACGCGCGCCCGCGCCGCCCTCGCCGAGCGTGGCTGGGTCGCGCCGGCGTGGCCGGTGGAGTACGGCGGCGCCGGTCTCAGTCCCGCCGAACTCGTGGTGCTCGTGGAAGAACTGTCCACCGCCGGGATCCCGTTCGGCTCCGACAACGACGCGTTCGGCATCGGCATGCTCGGCAACACCATGCTCCGCTGGGCGAAACCCGAGCTGCGCCAACGCTTCCTGCCGCGCATCGCGACCGGTGAATACGTGTTCGCCCAGGGCTTCTCCGAACCCGGCGCCGGCTCGGACCTCGCGTCGCTCGCGCTCAGGGCCGAGTCCGACGGCGATCGGTGGCGGCTCAACGGCCAGAAGTTGTGGTCCTCGGGCGCACACCTGGCCAACTGGATGTTCGTGCTCGCGCGCACCAACCGCGAAGCCGCGCCGCACAAGGGGATCAGCATGCTGCTGGTGCCACTCGACCAGCCCGGTGTGGAAATCCGGCCGATCCGCAACATCACCGGCGGCACCGACTTCAACGAGGTCTTTTTCACCGACGCCACCACCGACCGCGAGCTCGTGGTCGGCGAGGTCGACCACGGCTGGGCCGTGGCGATGACCTTGCTCGGGTTCGAACGCGGCGAAACCGCCCTGCACGCCCCGATCCGCTTCCGCGCCGAGCTCGATCGGCTGGTGGAGCTGGTGCGCGAGCGCGGTCTGGACACCGATCCGGACGTCCGGCGCCGCGTCGCGTGGTGCCACGTGCAGGTGGAACAGCTGCGCTGCCACGGCGTTCGCACGGCCGCGCAGCTGATCGCCGGCGAGGAGCCGGGGCCGCGCGCGGCGGCCTTCAAGCTGCTGTGGAGCGAGTACCATCGGGTCGTCACGGAGCTCGCGCTCGACGTGCTCGGTCTCGACGCGCTCACGCCGTCGGGCCGGCCGTCGCCGAACTGGTACCACACCGACGATCCCGGCGCGCCGAACTCCACCGCGTCGTGGACGAGCGTCTACCTCAACTCCCGCGCCGGCACGATCTACGCCGGCTCGTCGCAGATCCAGCGCGGCATCGTCGGTGACCTGCTGCTCGGCCTGCCCAAGGAACCGAAGCCCGTGCACTGAACCGGGGATCCGCCCAGGAGCACAGGAGGAGCGATGGCCATCCGCAGCACCTATCCCGACGTCGAGGTCCCCACCGGATCCCTGCCCGGCCTGCTGCTGGGCGCACTCACCGCCGAGGACGCCGCGCGGCCCGCCGTGATCGACGTGGGCAGCGGCCGGCAGCTCACCTACGGCGAGCTCGCCGCGGCCGTAGAGCGGCTGGCCGCCGCGCTGGCCGAGCGCGGGATCGGGCGCGGTGACGTGGCGGTGCTGGCCGCACCCAACTGCGCCGAGTACCCGGTGGTGTTCCACGGCGTGCTGCGCTCGGGCGCCGCGATCTCGCCCGCCAACCCGCTCAACACCGCCGCCGAGCTGGCTCACCAGCTGCGCGACGCCGGCGCGAAGATCCTGTTCACCACTTCGGCCGGCCTCGACACCGCGCGCGCCGCCACACGGGAGCAGGGCGTGCGCGTTGAAGAAATCGTGGTGCTCGACGGCGCTGAAGGCTTGACGTCGCTCGACGAGCTGCTCGCGAGCACCGCCGACGTGCCGCCGGAACCGACCGCCGACGACCTCGCCGTGCTGCCGTATTCCTCGGGCACGACCGGGCTGCCGAAGGGCGTGCTGCTCACGCACCGCAACGTCGTGGCGAACCTCAGTCAGATGCAGCCGCTCACCGAGCTGGGCCGCGGCAAACGCGCGATCGCCGTGCTGCCACTGTTCCACATCTACGGCATGAACGGGATCATGAACATCAGCCTGCTCAACCGGGCGACCGTGGTCACGATGCCGCGCTTCGACCTCAAGGGGTTCCTCGCCGCGGTGGCCGAGCACCGCGTGGACCACCTGTTCATCGCGCCGCCGATCGCGCTGGCGCTGGCGAAGGTGCCCTTCGTGACCGACTACGACCTCAGCTGCGTCGAAGTGGTGATGTGCGCGGCCGCGCCGCTCGACGCCGACCTCGCGCGCGAGCTGGCCGCGCGGCTGAACGTGACCGTGCTGCAGGGTTACGGCCTCACCGAGACCAGCCCCTGCACCCACGGCATCCCGGTCGACCGGCCCGACGTCGACCGCGGTTCGATCGGGCTGCTGATGCCGAGCGTCGAGGCCCGCGTGGTCGACCCCGTGACCGGCGAAGACGCCGAGCGCGGCGAGCTGTGGGTGCGTGGTCCGAACGTGATGCGCGGTTACCTCAACAACTCCGCCGCCACCGCCGCGACCATCGACGACGAGGGCTACCTGCACACCGGCGACATCGTGACGGTCGACGCCGGCGGTGTGTTCCACGTGGTCGACCGGCTCAAGGAACTGATCAAGTACAAGGGTTTCCAGGTCCCGCCGGCCGAGCTCGAAGCACTGCTGCTCACGCATCCGGGCATCGCCGACGCCGCCGTGATCGGGGTGCCCGACGCCGAAGCCGGCGAAGTGCCGAAGGCGTTTGTCGTGCGGCGGTCACCTTCGCTGGACGAAGGTGGGGTGCAGGCGTTCGTGGCCGAGCGGGTGGCGCCGTACAAGAAGGTGCGGCAGGTGGAGTTCATCGACGCCATCCCGAAGTCGGCGGCGGGCAAGATCCTGCGGAAGGTGCTGCGGCAGACCGTTCACAGCTGAGCGCGCAGGCGTTCGCCGAACTCCACGATCTCGGCGGCGGTGCCGTGGAAGAGGCGTGCCTGCTCGTGCCACGCCTCCGTGGACTCGGCCCAGGCCCGACGGGTGTCGTTGAGCTGCCGCATCAGCCCCTGGTCGAGGCGTGTGAACTCCTTGCGGTTCTGGCGCAGGGCCCTCATGGCCTCGGGTTCGTAGCCGTAGACGTCGTTGAACAAGTCGTCGATGCCCTGCATGGTGCCCTTGATCAGCGCGAGGTCGTCGAACGCGAAGCTCGGCACGGGCACGCCCCACACCTCGTTGGCCTTGCGCATCAGCGGTATCCACCGGCGCGTGCGGTGCCCGACCACGCCGATGCCCACGGCGCACAGCACCAGCACGGCGACGGGCACCCACAGCGGGATCGGCGCGCGCCCGTTCATCACGCTCAGGAGCAGCCAGATCACGGCGACCGTCGCGACGGTCCACAGTGGACCGTCCAGGCGCCGGCTGCGGCGGTAGGCGAGGTCGTACTGGATCGCCTCACGCTGTGGCCGTTCGTCGTCGAGGAAGTCGAGTTCGATCGTGCGGTGCTGGGCGAACGGGAAGAACCGTCCTTCGCGGGGCGCGGCGTCGCTCACGGTGCGAAGCCTAGATCGAAGTGGCCGGGACCGGTCCCCCTGGAAATTCGGAGGCGTCTCCGCTACGGTGGTAAGTATCCAGTTACTTACTAGAGGAAGCCCATGTCACGCACCCTTCTCATCACCGGAACCTCCCGCGGGCTCGGCCGCGCGCTCGCGGTCGCGGCGCTCGAAGCCGGCCACCGGGTGGTGGCCACGGCCCGCAACACCGCGGACCTCGAAGACCTGGTCTCGACGTACCCGGCGGCCCGCGCCGTGGCCCTCGACGTGCGGGACCCCCAGGCCGCGGCCGACGCCGTGCAGGTCGCGCTCGACGCGTTCGGCCGGCTCGACGGCGTGATCAACAACGCCGGCTACGCCAACGTCTCCAGCCTCGAAGACACCCCGCTCGACGACTTCCGCGACCAGGTCGAGACGAACCTCTGGGGTGCCGTGCACGTGAGCCGCGCCGCGCTGCCGGTGTTCCGTTCGCAGGGCGGCGGGCACCTCGTGCAGATCTCGTCGGTGAGCGGCCGGCTGGCCCCGGCGGCGGGGCTGGGGCCCTACGTGACGGCGAAGTTCGCGCTCGAAGGGTTTTCGGAGGCGCTGGCCCTGGAAACGGCGAGCTTCGGCGTGCGCGTGACGGTGGTCGAGGCGGGGTCGATGGCGACGTCGCTCTACTCGTCGATGTCCACGCGCGAGCCGAGCCCCGCGTACGCGTCCGCGCTGGCACCGATGCTCACGGCCCACGCCACCGGCCAGGCCCCGGGCGTGGACCCGGCCCGGGCCGCGGAGGTGATCCTCGGGCTGTTCGACCTGGCCGAGCCGCCGCTGTGGCTGCCGCTTTCCGGCCAGGCCGTGGACTTGATCCGGCCGGCCGAGCAACGCAAGCTCGCGGAGCTGGACCGCTGGGAAGAGCTGAGCCGCTCGGTCGACGCCCGTGGCTGAGGCGCCCCGCGACGCCGCCGCCACCCGGCGCCGCATCCTCGACGCGGCCACCGAGGAGTTCTCCGCCGCCGGGTTCGGCGGCGGACGCGTCGGCCGGATCGCCGAACGCGCGCAGGCGAACCAGCGCATGATCTACGCCTACTTCGGCAGCAAGGACGGGCTGTTCGAGGCCGTGCTCACCGAGAAGGTGCTGCAGGCGCAGGCCGCCGTCACGTTCGACGCGCTCGATCTGCCCGGGTACGCGTGCCAGGTGTTCGACTTCTACCGAGCGAACCCGCGGATGGTGCGGCTCAACCTGTGGCAGGCGCTCGAACGGCCGGATCTGCTGGGCTCGCTCGAGCCGGTCGCGCGGGCGATGGCGGACAAGGTGGCGGGCATCGCCGAGGCGCAGGCGTCCGGCGCGGTGTCGGCTGCGTTGCCGGCGGAGGTGCTGCTCGACCTGATCCTCGCGTTGACGTACGGGAACATCGCGCAGGCCGGCGACGCCGGAGCGTGGCCGGATTCGCGGCGAGCGGCGCTGGCCGTCGCCGTGGAGCGGCTGATTGTCGGTGGTGGGTGAGACCGTGGGCGGATGGAGATTCCTCAGCACTTCTCACCCACAGCCGAAGGCGAACGCGAGGCCATCCCGAGGCTGGCGAGTGAGCGTGACACGTTGGTCGCGTTCCTCGACTGGCACCGGTCCACGTTCGCGCTGAAATGCGCCGGGCTGGGCCAGGAGGCGATGTCGACCAAGGCCGTGTCGCCGTCGAGCCTCTCCCTGCACGGCATCCTGCGCCACCTCGCGGGTGTCGAACGGTGGTGGTTCCAGCAGAACTTCGCCGGCGAAGAGGTGCCCCTGCTGCACTACTCCGACGACGACCCGGATCAGGACTTCGAGTCGCTCGACGGCGACGTGACCGAGGCGTTGGCCTTGTGGCACAAGGAATGCGCTCGTTCGCGGGAGATCGTGGCCGCGGCGTCGTCGCTCGAGGACCGCGGCACGTCGCTGGTGACCGGCGAGCCCTTCACGCTGCGGTGGCTGCTCACGCACTTCATCGCGGAGTACGCGCGGCACAACGGGCACGCCGATCTGCTGCGGGAGTCGCTCGACGGCACGGTCGGCCACTGAGCACACTGCTCGGCCCCTGATCACACTGCGAGGCTTCTGATCACACTGCGAGGCTTCGCACACGAACGCGATCGGCCGGGTTCGTGCGTGCGATGCTGGGCGGCATGAGCGCCGATCCTGATTCCGGGTTGTTGTCGCCGGTGCGAGCGGGCACGCCCGTCGAGCGGGTGACCGGGGACAACGCCGTGGTGGCGGCCATGTTGGCGGCCGAAGCGGCGCTGGCGCGGGCACAGGCAAGGCTGGGCACGGTGCCGGCCGAAGCGGCGGCAGCGATCACCGCCGCGGCGGCCGAGGTGGCGCGCGTGATCGACGTACCGGCGCTGGCCGAGGCGGCCCGCGGCACGGCCAACCCCGTGGTCGCGCTGGTCAAGCAGCTCACGGCGGCCGTGGGGGCGGACCATGCGGACTCCGTGCACCGCGGTTCGACGAGCCAGGACATCGTGGACACGGCGTTGATGATCGTGGCGCGCGACGCGTGCGAGCTGCTCGAAGCCGACCTCGCGGCGACCGCCGCGGCGCTGGGCGAGCTGGCGCGCGAGCACCGCGACACCGTGATGCCCGGGCGCACGCTCACGGCCCACGCCGTGCCGACCACGTTCGGGCTGAAGGCCGCCGGCTGGCGGCAGTACGTGCTCGACTCGGCCGAGCGGGTGCGCCGGTTGGCGCTGCCGGTGTCGCTGGGTGGTGCGGCCGGCACGCTCGCCGCGTACGTCGAGTACGGCGACGGCAGTGAGGACTACGCCGAGCGGCTCGTGGCAGCGTTCGGCGAAGAGGCGAACCTGTCCACGACCACGCTGCCCTGGCACGCGAACCGCACGCCGGTGGCGGATCTGGTGGCCGCGCTGGCCCAGACGGCCACGGCCCTGGGCAAGTTCGCGGTCGACGTGCAGGTGCTCACGCGCACCGAGATCGGTGAGGTCAGCGAGCCCACGGGCGGCGGTTCGTCGGCTATGCCGCACAAGCGCAACCCCGTGCTGTCGGCGCTGATCCGCTCGGCGGCGCTGCAGGTGCCGGTGCTCGCGGCAGGCGTGACGCAGTCGGGGCTGGCCGAGGACGAACGGTCGGCCGGCGTGTGGCAGGCCGAGTGGCAGCTGCTGCGCGAATGCCTGCGGCTCACCGGCGGTGCGGCGCACACGGCCGTGGAGCTGGCGCGCGGGCTCGCCGTGCACGCCGACCGGATGCGCGAAGACGTGGAGCTCACGCACGGGTTGATCGTGTCGGAGCGGCTGTCGGCCGCGCTGGCGCCGTTGCTCGGGAAGGCGCGCGCGAAGGACGTGCTCGGCGAAGCGTCGAAGCGGGCGGTGGCGGAAAGCCGGCCGTTGCGCGAGGTCCTCGGGTCGGTGCCCGAGATCGCCGACGTGCTCGACCCGGCGAAGCTCGACGGCCTCCTCGACCCCGCTCAGTACACGGGCGCGGCCGCGCGGCTGGTGGATCGCGCCCTCGACGGTCACGCAAAGTAGTTCCGACTTCTGCTGAACCGCTCCGCTCAGCCTCCCGTGTAGGAGGTGGGAAGCGTTCCTCGCGGAACGCGGGGGGTACACGGCAGCCGCCTGGCGCGGCGACCACGTACCCAAGGAGAAGTTCGATGCTTCGCAGGTTCCGCACGGGCGTCATCGTCACGGCGGCCGCAGGGCTCACGTTGCTGAGCGCCTGCTCGGGCACGACCGCACCACCCGCGCCGGCACCCGGCGGCGGGACCGGGGGCGGTCAGGCCGCCAACGCCGCGGCCACCGAGACGGCCGTCAAGCTGGCCGCCACCGAGGTCGGTGACCTGGGCAAGGTCCTCACCGACGGCGACGGCCACACCCTCTACCGCTTCGACAAGGACACCGCGAAACCGCCGAAATCCGCGTGTGAGGGCGACTGCGCCAAGGCGTGGCCACCGCTATTGTCCAAGGATTCGGTGCAGCTCGACGGCGTGGACAAGAGCCTGGTCGGCACCGTGAGCCGCGGCGACGGCACCGAGCAGGTGACCGTGAACGGCTGGCCGCTCTACACCTACGCCAAAGACACCGTGCCCGGCGACGCCACCGGCCAGGGTGTGAACGGGACCTGGTTCGCGGCCACCCCGACCGGCGGCAAGGCCGGCAAGTCCACTTCGGACGTGAAGCTGAGCGCCGGAGAGGTCGACGGCATCGGCCCGGCCGTGGTGGACCAGGACGGCTTCACGCTCTACCTGTTCACCAAGGACAGCAAGAAGCCCTCGAAGTCCACTTGCAACGGTGACTGCGCCAAGCTGTGGCCGCCGGTGCTCACCAGCGGCGACGTGAAACTCGACGGCATCGCCGCGAAGCTGCTCGGCAGCGTGAAGCGCGCCGACGGCACCACGCAGGCCACGCTCGGCGGCTGGCCGCTGTACCGGTACTCGAAGGACACCGCGCCCGGGCAGGCCAACGGCATGGGTGTGAAGGGCACGTGGTTCGTGATCGAGCCGAACGGCTGCAAGTCGGCCACCACCGGGGCCGCCACCGCACCCGCGGCGCCCGCTGCGCCGGCCGCGCCCGCTGCGAAGCCGAAGACCACCACGAGCGCGCCGGCCACCAGCGCCGCGAGCGAGCCGTACAGCTACTGACCCCCAGACCCGGCGCCGCGCCCCGACAGCGCGGCGCCAGGACAACCGGCAGGTGGGCGGCGGAAGGAGCGGCAGGTCCCAGGAACAGCGACGGCCCGGCAACCGCGGGGGTTGCCGGGCCGTCGTGTGTCCGCTGGTCAGTGGTTTAGCAGATCAGTGTTCGTTGCTCAGTGTTCGCCGGTCAGTGTTCGCTGGTCAGTGTTCGCCGGTCAGTGTTCGCTGGTCAGTGTTCGCTGGTCAGTGTTCGCCGGTCAGTGTTCGTTGCTCAGTGGGCCAGGCCGGGACCGTGCTTCTCGCGAGGCACCTCGCGGGTGGTCTCGAGGGGACGGTCGTCGTCCTCCACGCGGTCCATCACGGTGGTCTCGGCGCGATCGGCCGTGACCGGTTCCTCTTCCGGCAGCCGCACGCGGCGGCGAGCCGGGGCCATCGCGATGACCAGGCCGAGCACGGCGACGCCGAGGTGCAGCCAGTTGTCGGCGGTGGTGAGGTCGAGCGGGTTGCCGGCGTTGACGAACGGGTTGGCCGAGATCATCCCGGTGATCATCAGGCCCCATACGAAGAGGGCGCCGTAGCCCAGGAACAGCAGCCAGCCGAACGTGCGCGACCGGCCGGAGCCGAACGCGAGCAGCACGCCGACCACGCCGGTCACCACGTGCACCAGGTTGTTCATCGGGTTGCCGGAGAACCGCCAGAAGCCGGCGCCGTGGTGCCCGGTGAAGTCGCCGACGCCGGTCCTCGCGAACCCGACGACGCCGTAGACCAGGAACGCGACGCCCACCAGGGCGGCCAGGACCTGCGCGGGCTGTATGCCCTCGACCCGGATCCGGGCTCCGTGCGCGTGAACCATGACTGAAGTCCTTCCCGTGGTGAGCTGACTCACGCGAAGGAAGTACCCCGACCTCACCCGGAGTGAAACGCGGGTGCTTGCCCGCAGGGCCCCGCAGCGTCACCGGAATCGGCGTTGTTCGAGATCAATGCCACAAAGTCACTCGTTTTGGGCAACACCGAACGGGTGAGCGGACAAGTCTGTTCATGCGCAAAGTGAACATCCTCTTCCTCGTGGGGCTGTGCCTGGGGGCACTCGTCGCTTTGGTGTTCGTGGTCGCGGAGCCGGCTCGCCACATCGTCACCGCCCTCGGCCCGACGCCGGTCGCCGCGGCCGGCAGCACGGACACCTCGGTGTCCGCCCCACCACCGACCTCGACGCCACCTTCTCGGACGTCGGGCTCACCCAAGACCACCCCGAGCTCCAGCGCGGGCAAACCGAGCGTCGACAAGACCGGCCAAGGCGACCGCACCGCGGCCCTGGAGTCGCTCGTGCCGCAGGGCCACGTGAGCGCCGTCGTCTACGACCGCACGACCGGTGCCACCACCCTGTCGGTGAACGCAGATCGGGCTTATACGTCGGCTTCGCTGGTGAAACTGCTGATCGCCGTGGCAGCGCTCGAAAACGGCAACCCCGCGGGCACCGTGAAGGAAATGCTGTCCCGCAGCGACGACACGACCGCCAGCACGCTCTGGGTCGCCAACGGCGAAACCAAGATCGTCACCGACGCCATCCGCACCATGGGCCTCAAGGAAACCCACGCCCCCACCAGCCCCGGCCGCTGGGGCGACACGGAAATCACGGCCAACGACATCACGCGGATCTACCAATACCTGCTCACCGACGCCCCGGCCACCGTCCGCACCACCATCCTGGCCGGCCTGCACTCCGCCACGGAATTCGGCGCCGACGGCTTCCGCCAGTACTTCGGCATCCCGGACGCCGCGGGCCCCGGCAACTTCGCCGTGAAGCAAGGCTGGTCCTGCTGCCGCCCCACCCGCATGCTCCACACCTCCGGCCTCGTGAACGGCGACCGCTACATCGTCACCGTCCTCACGGAACAACCCCAATCCGTCGACTACGACATGGCTTCGGATCAGGTGACCGCGGTGGTGAAGGACCTGTTGCCGCTACTGGGAAAGTAAGCGCTTCACCCAGCTCCGTCAGCCGCACGTGAGCGGGCCCGCAGGCGACAAAGCGATCACCAACTCTGCCGTGCTTGCCTGAGTACTTACTTATTCGCGTGCGTACTTATTTGCGTACTTGCGAGAGCCGACGCCTCACTCCTCCAGCGCCGACAACCCACCCCGCGCCCCGGACTTCGGCAATGGCCACGGCCGCACGCCGCTGGTCGCCTCGACCGCCCGCCCCGCGACCTCGCGCACGCTTACCGGAGTCGCAGATCGGCGCCGGCACACAACGCCGACCGAACCGGGGTTCGCGCCGGCGCGACTCCGGCCCTGCCCTCGAAAAGCGCCGCCGCCTTCACCGAGAAGTCCAGCGTTCACGCCGCTTCCTCAGCTGCACGCGATCATTCCCGCAGCCGCCCAGCGGTCACCGCTTACTCGCGTGCTTACTTACTTGTTTGCTTATTCGCGTACTTGCGTACTTGCGTACTTATTCGCGCACTTGCGACAGCCGACGCCTCACTCCTCCAACGCCGACAACCCACCCCGCGCCCCGGACTTCGGCAGCGGCCACGGCCGCACGCCCCCGCTCACGTCGACCGCCCGCCCCGCCATGCTCGGCCCCGGCAACCGCGCGCCCAGCCACGCCAACACGTCCGGCAGCTGCGACTTGAAGGTGTTCATGTTGTGCCCCGCGTCCGGGATCCTCCAGGACGAGAAGCGGACCGGGGACTGGGCCGCGGCGCGCATCTGGTCGATGGCGAAGCTCTCGTAGTTCTCCTTGTCGCCGGAGATGGCGAGGAGGTCGACGGGTGAGGGGTGGAGGCGGAGGTTCACGCGGACGTTGTTGGCGTCGTCGATGTCCTGGCGGCCGTGGAAGAGGTCTTCGGTTTCGGAGTCGACCTGGGCGCGGTCGTAGCCGCTCACGGAGGCGGCCGTGGCGAACCACTGCGGGTGGCGCGTCACGAGGTTCAGGGCGCAGTAGCCGCCCGAGGACCAGCCGGCGATGGCCCACGCGCCGCGCGCCGGGTTGAGGTTCAGGCGCTGGATGGCCCACTCGCGGACGTCGGCGGAGAGGTAGGTGTCGTTCGGGGTGCCGCCGACCTCGTCGACGCATTCGGTGTCGTGGCCGACCTTCGGCACGCCCGTCGGGTCGGGGATCACGACGACGGTGGGCGGCAGCGCGTGCTTGGCGATGGCGGCGTCGAGTTGCTCGGGCAGGTGGTAGGCGGCCGCGACCTCGGGGCCCGACGGGTAGTTCGGGATCCACTCGATCGCCGGGAACCGCAACGCGTGGAAGGACTGCTGGAAGTACTGCGGCGGCAGGTAAACGTCGACGTCGCGGGCGAGCCCGGTGCGCCGGCCCGTGACCTTCATGTGCACCACGGTCCCCTTGCCCTCGCGGGCGTGCACCACCCCGAGGTCGCGCATCCTCTCGAGGTCCACACCATTTCCGCCGGCGTCCGCGTCCACGCTGTCCGCTGCGTACACGCCCGTGCCGAGCAGGGAGCCGAGCGTGGGGAAGAAGCCGCCGATCAGGTTGCCCACCAGCGCCACGCTCACCACGATCAGCACCACGGCCGTGAGCACGGAAGCGCTGCGGCCCAGCTGCTTGCGCTTGCGCCAGCGGTCCCAGAACCACGGCACCGCCACGACGGCGAGCACGGCCAGCACGGCGATCACGATCACTTCGACCGGTGAATCCAGCCGGATGCTGCTCAGGTGCACGGGAACCCCCACTCCGCCGGCGCGTGTCCCCTCGACCCGCAGCCCCAAAACCCCTGTACAAGAAACGTTTGGCGGGCTGCTCCCGTTGTGATCAGGTGAGCGCCGTCACAAGATCAAGAGAGTAGCCCGCCAGGCGTCCCATCAGCGGTTTCACACTCCGAACGCCGTGCGCAGGACACTGATCGCCTGCTTGATCGCGGCATCCGCGGCGCCGGTTTCGCGCAGCGCGTTCACCATCACGAAGTCGTGGATCGCGCCGGCGTAGCGCGCGGCCGTCACGGCGACACCCGCCTGGCGCAGCTTCGCCGTGTACGCCTCGCCTTCGTCGCGAAGCACGTCGGCCTCGCCGGTGATCACGAGCGCCGGCGGCAGGTCGGCGAGGTCTTCGAGCGACGCGCGCAGCGGCGACGCGGTGATCTCCGCGCGCTGGGCCTCGTCGGTCGTGTACTGGTCCCAGAACCACTTCATGGCGTCGCGCTGCAGGAAGTAGCCCGTGGCGAACTGGTGGTAGGACTCGGTGTCGAAGGCGGCGTCGGTGACCGGGTAGAAGAGCACCTGCTGCAGGAAGCGCACGTCGCCGCGCTGCTTGGCCAGGATCGTGAGCGCGGCGGTCATGTTGCCGCCCACGGAGTCGCCCGCCACGGCGATGCGCGAGGGGTCCAGACCCTTCTCGGCGCCGTGCTCCGCGGCCCACTTCGCGACCGCGTAGTTCTCCTCGATCGCCACGGGGTAACGCGCCTCGGGCGAGAGGCTGTACTCGGGGAAGACCACGGCCGCGCCGGTGCCGGCGGCGAGCTCGCGCACCAGGCGCTCGTGGGTGTGGAAGCCGCCGAACACCCAGCCGGCGCCGTGCACGTAGAGCAGGATCGGCAGCGGACCGGTTGCGCCCTCGGGCTTCACGATGCGGACTTCGACGTCGCCGTTCGGCCCACCCGGCACCTTCAGCACCTCGATGTCGGCGGGCGCCAGCTCCACGGGACCGTCCTGCACGCCGTCCACCGCCTTGCGGCCCTCGGCCGGCGGGAGCTCGAACAGGAACGGGTGCTCGGCCGTGGCCTCGGCGAAGGCCTGCGCGGCCGGGTCGAGGGCGATGTTCTTCGGGTTCGCGGTGGTCATCTCAGGTCTCCTCCGGGACGGTGTGCCGACTCCATGAAGTTAGCGAGCAACTAAGTTGTGCACAACTAAAATGGAGGCAATGAGATCTATGGCACTTGAGTTGCTCCGAGGGGCAGAGGTGAGGATCATTGAGCGTTGACCCTGACGAAGGAGGTACCCATGTTCACCCTGGATGCCGACGAGACGGGCTCGCTCCTGCTCGACGACCAGCTGTGCTTCGGGCTCTACTCGGCGTCGCGCGCTGTCACGTCGCTCTACCGCGCACTGCTCGAACCGCTCGACCTCACGTACCCGCAGTACCTCGTGATGCTCGCGCTCTGGGAACGCGACGCCCAGCAGGTGAAGGAGCTCGGCGCGGCCCTGAACCTCGACTCGGGCACGCTGTCGCCGCTGCTGAAGCGCCTCGAAAAGGCGGGCCTCGTGACGCGTGAGCGCCAGGCCGACGACGAGCGCTCCGTGCGCATCACGCTCACCGAGCAGGGTGAGGCGCTGCGCGCGAAGGCCGAGCGCATCCCGCCGCACATCGGCCGTGCGCTGGGCTTCGACGTGGAGACGATCGGCCGGCTGCGCGTTTCGATGGACCAGTTGACGGAGTCCGTGAACGCCTATCGGGACGCGATCACCACGGCTTGATCCGCGCGTCGCGCGCCGTGGTTAGCATGGGCGCGACCCGAGCGGTGAGGACGGCGATGATCGAACGAGACGAAGCCCTGCGCGCAGTCGAAGGCAGCCTCGACCGGCCGTCCGCGGCCCGGATCTACGACTACTTCATCGGCGGGCACACGAACTACGCCATCGACCGCGAGTTCGCCGAGAAGGTGCGCGCCCGGCTGCCACTGATGGGCGACTACTGCCTCACCAGCCGGCAGTTCCTGGGCCGCGCCGTGCGCCAGTGCGTGCGCGCCGGAATCCGGCAGTTCGTGGACATCGGCTCGGGCCTGCCCACGGCGGGCAACGTGCACGAGGTCGCCGACGAGGAACGCCCCGAGCACGACGTGCACGTGCTCTACATCGACAACGAGCCCGTCGCGCTGGCCCACTCGCAGATCCTGCTCGCCGACACCGCCGACGAGGACCGCCACCAGGCGATCGCAGCCGACCTGCTGCAGCCCGAAGAGCTGTGGGAACGCGTGATGGACTCCGACGTGATCGACGTGCGCGAGCCCGTGGCGCTGATCGTGAACGCGGTGCTGCACTTCATCAAGGACGACCAGGACCCCGACGGCATGCTGTCCTTCTACCGCGACCGCGTGGCCCCGGGTTCGCTGCTGGTGCTCTCGCAGATGACCAACGAGAACCCCGTGGACGAGGACGAGCGCCAGGCGCTGGCCGACCTCCTGGAGTACTACGAGTCCACGACCAACCCCGGCGTTCTGCGCACCCTGGCGGAGTTCGAGCGCTTCTTCGGCGGCTGGCCACTGCTGGAGCCCGGCCTGGTCTACGCACCGGCGTGGCACCCGGACCGCAACACCGTGTTCGCGAAGGCGCCTTCGGAGTCGCGGGTGATCGGCGGAGTGGCACGGAAACCGGCTCTCTGACCGATTTGCGCCGGGGTTCATGGTGCCCGGCCGGGTGAAACCGACCCGGGATCAACCCTGGGTTTGACGCGGCTGCCCGCCCCGCCCGCGAAGCTGTGCTCACCAGAGTTCTTCTGCGGAGGGGACCACCGTGAGCAACACCGTCAACATCGTCATCGGGCTCGTCGTGCTGGCGTGGCTGTGTTGGCGTCAGACCCAGAAGCGGCTCGTGCGCGAAGACCGCAAACCGACCGTGCTGCTGATCCTCGCCGTGCTCGGCGTGGTCTCGCTCGCGTCCTTCTTCAAGGGCGGCACGCCGGGCACCTCGGCCGTACTGCTGCTCGTCGCCAGCCTCGTGGTCGCGGCCCTCTTCGGCCTCGTCCGCGCCTACACCGTGCGCCTCTGGCGCGCCGACGGCCAGCTCTGGCGCCAGGGCACCTGGCTCACCGTGCTGCTCTGGGTGGTCGCCATCGCCGTCCACATCGGACTCGACTTCGTGATCGACGCGAACAGCCCCGCCAAGGGGCTCGGCAGCGCGTCGATCCTGCTGTACTTGGCGGTTTCGCTGGGTGCGCAACGGGTTGTGGTGCAGTCGAGGGCCAACCACGTGGTGGCGGTCTGACGCAGCGCACCGATTTGCGTGAAGGGCACCTTGAGGAAATCAAGGCGCCCTTCACCGTTTTTGCCGATCGTTTGGCAGGTGTGCCCCGTCAGGAAGCTTCCCGCAACACTTCCAACGCGCTGTACACCGCTTCCCGCCCCAGCTCCACCGCCCGGCGCAGCACCGCGGGGTCGCGTTCCAGCGCCGTCACGTCCGGGGAGCCCACCGGTGGCCGCACGCTCGCCAGGCGTGGGTCCTCGCGCAGCATGCGTTCGTCGTCGAGGTCGTGGGTGTACTGCTCGCGCCACGCGTTGATCGTGCCCGGGGCGTGGCGGCGCAGGAACCGCGGCACCACCACGTCCTGGACGCGCGGCGGCGGGGTCGGCAGTTCGTCGGCGCGGCGGGTGCGCAGCACGAGGACATCCGTGGCGCCCTGGTCCAGAGCGGTGCGAAAGGGCAGCGGCTCCGCCACGCCCGCGTCGACAAAGCGCCGGCCGCCCATGGCGATGGGCGGGCCGGCGAGCACGGGCATGCACGAGGAGGCCGCCAGCGCCGTCTTGATGTCCTCGACCTCCGCGATGAACGGGTGCAGGTCGGTGGACTCGCCGGTGTCCGCGTCGGTCGCGAGCGGGTGGAACGTGACGGGATTGGCCAGGATCGCCGGGAAGTCCATGGGTTCGAGCACCGAATAGACCTGGTGCACGAGGTAGTCCAGGTCGATCACGGACTTGCCGCGCAGCGCCTGGAGCGGGTTGATGATCCGGCGCATCACCGTGGGGTTCCACCAGGTGCGCACGCCCGTCTGCGAGCGTCCGCACAGCAGCCACGCGGCGTTCAAAGCGCCGGCGGATGAGCCGTAGACGGCGTCGAACGCGGGCGTCGCGCCCAGTTCGTCGAGGGCCAGGACCATGCCGCTGGAGTAGGTGCCGCGGCTGCTGCCTCCCTCGATCGCGAGCACCAGGCGGCGGTCGTCACTCCGCTCCCCCGGCACGCTGCCCGACGCCAGCCGCTTGTTGATCAATTCCAGAACCGGGTGCACGGTGTCCATCCTGGTCGGTTCAGCCGATTCGTCGACCCGATTTGCCCCACCCTGCCGGGTGACCTGCGTTGCAACGGGTTGCACTGCACCTAGTTGCATAGGACCCTGAGCGCCATGGCACTGGAGCACGCGATCCTCGTCTCGCTGTCCGAACGCTCGGGTTCGGGTTACGAGCTCGCGCGCCGCTTCGAGAAGTCGATCGGCCTGTTCTGGAGTGCCACCCACCAGCAGATCTACCGCGTGCTCAAGCGGATGGAAGAGGCCGGCTGGGTGGCCGTGGAGGCCGTCTCGCAGGGCGGGCGGCCGGACAAGAAGGTGCACACCGTGAGCGCGGCCGGGCGCGCCGAGCTGCGCCGATGGCTGGCCGAGCCGAACCCGGCCGCCGGGCCGCAGGAGCTCGCCGTGAAGCTGCGCGGCGCGTCATATGGCGACCCGAACGCCGTGGCCGAAGAGCTGGCGCGCCACCGCGCCGCCCACGCCGAGCGGCTCGACGCGTACCGGCAGATCGAGAAACGCGACTTCCCCTCGCCCGGCAGCGGCCGCGCGCTGCACCAGTACCTCGTGCTGCGCGGCGGGATCCGGGCCGAAGAAGGCCAGGTCGAGTGGTTCGACGAAGTCCTGACCGCGCTCAACGAAGACGAGGCCACCCGATGACGCCCTACCCCCACCTCCTGCAACCGCTCGACCTCGGCTTCACGACGCTGCGCAACCGCGTGCTCATGGGCTCGATGCACACCGGCCTCGAAGACCGCGCGGCCCACTTCCCGCAGCTCGCCGAGTACTACGCCGAGCGCGCCCGCGGCGGCGCCGGCCTGATCGTCACCGGCGGGTTCGCGCCGAACCGCACGGGCTGGTTGCTGCCGTTCGCGTCGAAGCTCACCACCACGGCCGAAGCGAAGCAGCACCGGCAGCTCACCGCGCCCGTGCACGAGGCCGGCGGCAAGATCGCGCTGCAGATCCTGCACGCGGGCCGCTACTCGTACAACCCGCTCAGCGTCTCGGCGTCGAGCATCAAGGCGCCGATCAACCCGTTCCGCCCGCGCGCGCTCACCGGCTACGGGATCCAGCGCACGATCCGCGCGTTCGCCGACTGCGCCGCGCTCGCCCGCGAAGCCGGCTACGACGGCGTCGAGATCATGGGGTCCGAGGGCTACCTGATCAACCAGTTCCTGGCCGAGCGCACCAACAAGCGCACCGATGGCTGGGGCGGCTCGGCGGAGAACCGGCGCCGCTTCGCCGTGGAGATCGTGCGTCGCACCCGCGAAACGGTGGGCCCGGACTTCATCATCATCTACCGGCTCTCGATGCTCGACCTCGTCGAAGGCGGCCAGAGCTGGGACGACGTGGTGGCGCTCGCCCGCGAGGTCGAAGCCGCCGGCGCGACGATCATCAACACCGGCATCGGCTGGCACGAGGCCCGCGTGCCGACCATCGTCACGTCGGTGCCGCGCGCGGCCTTCACCTGGGTGACCGGGAAGCTCAAGCCGCACGTGTCGATCCCGGTGGTCACGTCGAACCGCATCAACATGCCGCAGGTCGCCGAAGAGGTGCTGGCCGGCGGCGACGCGGACCTCGTGTCGCTGGCGCGCCCGTTCCTCGCCGACCCGGAGTGGGTGCGCAAGGCCGCCGACGGCCGCGCCGACGAGATCAACACCTGCATCGCCTGCAACCAGGCCTGCCTCGACCACGCGTTCAGCCGCAAACCGGTGTCGTGCCTGGTCAACCCCCGCGCCGGCCACGAGACGACGCTGGTGCTCGCGCCCACGCGGCGCGCGAAGCACGTGGCCGTGGTCGGCGCCGGCCCGGCGGGGCTCGCCGCGGCGACGGCGCTGGGCGAACGCGGACACCGCGTGGAGCTGTTCGAGGCAGCCGGCGAGATCGGCGGCCAGTTCGGCATCGCGCGGCGGATCCCCGGCAAGGAGGAGTTCGCCGAGACCATCCGCTACTACGCGCGGCGCCTCGAAGTGACGGGCGTGAAGGTGCACCTCTCCCGGCGGGCCTCGGCCGAAGATCTCACCGGGTTCGACGAGATCGTGCTGGCCACGGGCGTGCGGCCGCGGGTGCCGGCGCTCGACGGGATCGACCACCCGAAGGTGCTGTCCTACGTGGACGTCGTGCGCGGCGGCGCGGCGGTCGGCCCGCGGGTGGCGGTGATCGGGGCCGGCGGGATCGGCGTGGACGTGAGCGAGTTCCTCACGTCCACGACGCTGAGCCGCGACGAGTGGCTGGCCGAGTGGGGCGTCACGGACCCGGCCGAAGCGCCGGGCGGGCTCGGCGTGGCGCGACCCGAGCCGTCGCCGCGGACGGTCTACCTGCTGCAACGCAAGACGTCGCCGATCGGCGCGTCGCTGGGCAAGACCTCGGGCTGGGTGCACCGGGCGGCGCTGAAGGCCAAGGGCGTGGAACGGATCTCCGGCGTCACCTACGAGCGGATCGACGACGCCGGGCTCCACGTGCGCGTGGGCGGGCAACCGCGGCTGCTGGAGGTGGACACGGTGGTGGTCTGCGCCGGTCAGGAGCCCGTGCGCGATCTGGCGAGAGCGCTGGATTCGAGGCCGGTGCACCTGATCGGCGGTGCCGACGTGGCCGCCGAGCTGGACGCGAAACGCGCCATCGACCAGGGCACGCGCCTGGCGGCCACGCTGTAGCCGGGTTGCGCCCACTGGCAGGATGAGCCCCGTGCGAGATGTGTGCGTGATCGGGCTCGGGCTCATCGGCGGGTCGCTCCTGCGCGCGAGCGTGGCGAGCGGCAGGACCACGTGGGGCGCCGCGGTGTCCGAAGTGGACGCCGACGCCGCCAGCCGCGCCGGCTACGACGTGACCACCGACGTGGAGGCCGCGCTGCACCGGGCGGCCACGGCCGAGGCGCTGATCGTGCTCGCCGTGCCGCTGCCGGCCGTCGAGAACCTGTTGCGGCTGGTCGCGCAGCACGCGCCGCACTGCGTGCTCACCGACGTGGTGAGCGTGAAGGGCCCGATGCTCGACGCCGTGCGCCGGCGCGCGCCGTACACGCGGTACGTCGGTGGGCACCCGATGGCGGGCACCGCCGAGTCGGGCTGGCTCGCGGGCAATGCCTCGCTGTTCGAGGGCGCGGCGTGGGTGGTCGGCGTGGAGGAGGACACCGATCTCGAAGCGTGGGCCGAGGTCGCGCGCCTGGTGCTCGACCTGGGCGCGTTCGCCGTGCCGCTGCCGGCCGACTCGCACGACGAGACCGTGGCGCGCATCTCGCACCTGCCGCACCTGTTCGCGGCGATCCTCGCGACCATCGGCGCGCAGGGCGGCCCGCTGGCCATGTCGCTGGCCGCCGGCTCCTACCGCGACGGCACCCGCGTGGCCGGCTCCAGCCCCGAATTGGTGCGCGCCATGACCGAAGGCAACCGCGACGCGCTGCTGCCGATCGTCGACGAGGCCCTCGGCCGGCTCGGCGCGGCCCGCGGCTCGCTGGCCTCCACCGGCGGTCTCGCGGCCACGATCAACGCCGGTCACGAGGGCGCGCTCGCCTACGCCACCGCCCACGACGCGGCTCGCGCGGGTGTGCGCGTCACACTGTCGGCGCCCGACGCGCGCGAGGCCCTGATCGGTCTCGGCGAGCGCGGCGGCCGGATCACCTCGCTCGAAGACGGGGTCGCCGCCGGCGAAGTGAACTGATCCCAGGGAATTCGCCGGAGTTGCCGCGGGCGTCCGTTGTGTGACGATGGGGGCGTCAACTCCGGGATTGGGGAGCCAACAATGGGCATCAACTTCGACGAACTCAAGAACAAAGCCACCGACGCCCTGCGCGACAACAGCGACAAGATCGAGCAGGGCCTCGACAAGGCGGCCGGGTTCGCCAAGTCCAAGATGAGCGGCCACGACTCGCAGATCGACGGCGGAGTGGAGAAGGCCAAGGACTTCCTCGGCAAGATCGCGGGCAACGACGACAAGCCCGGTGAAGGCGAAGGCCAGCCGGGTCAGCCGGGCCCGCAGCAGTAGCCGCTCAGGTGCGCCGGTGGTACGGCAGGAACCGGCGCACCAGCCGCAGCGGAGTGGTTTCAACCAGGTCGGGGCCACGCACGGCGTCGAACGTCGAACCGAGCTGGTCGACGACTCCGGAGAGCTGCGCGCTGTCCGGCATCGGCACCGACGCGGGTTCCCGCTGTTCGCGCACGGCCGCCGCGAGCTCGGCCAGGGCATCGGTGAGGAGCGCGATCTCCGCCGGCGACGGCGCAGGCACGCCGCGGCCGAGGGTCACCGCGACCTCGGTCACGGCGTCGGCCACCCGCTCCAGCCCGGCGATCACCGGCCACCACGCCACGGCGTGCCGGCCCGCGGGTGAGGGCTCCACGATCACCTGCTGGAACGCCGTGCGCAGGTCGGCCAGCGCGCGGTAGGCCGCGCGCCGCGAGCGCGAGCGGGCGAGGCGGGCTTCGGCGGTCGAGTCGAGGACGAGGGCGGCTTTCACGTACGCGGCGACCGTGTCGAAGCCGTCGGCCAGCCGGCCGCCGACCCGTGGGCGCCGGGAGCCGGGCCAGAGCAGGTAGCCGATGAGCAGCACGATCACGCAGCCGGTGACGGTGTCCAGCAGGCGCGCGAGGACCACCGACCAGCTGCCCGTCTGAGCGAGGTCCATCTGCAGAATGATCAGCGGGGTCACGAAGGTGCCGAGCATCCCGTAGTTGCGCACCTTGCCGATCGCTGCGCCGCCCGCGAACAGCGCGATCAGCACCACCAGCACCCAGCCGCGCGCGCCGATGGCGAGCACGACGGCGCCGATGCCGACCCCCGCGATCGTGCCCATGCCGCGCAGCAGCGCGCGGCCGAACACCGAGCCGAAGTCGGGTTTCAGCACCACGCCCACCGTGAGCGTGATCCAGTACGAGCGTTCGAACGGCACCATCAGCGCCACGACCTCGGCCACCGCCACGCACACTGTGAGCCGCAGGGCGGCCAGCCACGTGTACGGGCCGGAAGCGAGCGAGCCGAGCCACTCGCGGAAACGCCGCCACGGCGAGGCGGGCTTGCGGCGCTGGCGGTCGTCGCCCTTGTCGATGCGGGCGAGGCCGGCGTAGAGCGCGGACTCGACCGGGTCGAGGTCGTCCTCGGGTGCCGCCGGCGGCGCGGGCAGCGGCTGGGTCGCGAGCACGGACGCGGCGGCGCCGGTGAGGTAGTCGATGACCTCGGGCGACGGCCGGTGCCCGGCGTTCACCATCGCCACGGACGCCTCGACGGCCGGTGTGGTGGCCGAGAGCAGGTTGAGCAGCTGCCGGTAGGTGGCGTCGCGGCCGGAAAGCCACGAGCGTGCGGTGAGCAGGCGGTCGTAGGCGGTGCTCATGGCCGTGGTGAGCTGGTTGCGGGCCACGCGCGAGGTCGGCTCGTCGGTGGCCGAGAGCATGGCGGCGAGCTCGATGTAGACCTGCGCCACGGCAGTGCGTTCCGGGCTGGTGCCACGGACCGTCCACGTCACCAGCGCGACGAACAGGCTCCAGGCCGCGCCGAGGCAGAAGTAGCCGAAGAGCTCTTCGACCTTCAGGCCCGTCGCGTGCTGCGCCGTGCCGAGCACGCAGAACACGAACATCTGCAGCGCCGCCACCGACGCGTTGCTGCCGGCGGCGCTGATCAATGCCGACACGGCCGCGATCACCACGATCGCCGGGATCGACCACGCCGGCACCGCGCCCGTGAGCAGGCCGACGAGGTAACCGCCGGCGGCCGCGAGCGTCGCCCCGCCCAGCCGGCGCGCGCGGTAGCGGTAGGGGCCGGCGGCCTCGGACAGCACGGCGGGCAGCGCGCCGGTGGACACCAGGGCACCCACGCCGATGTCGCCGGCCGCGTACGCGACGGCCAGTGGCGTGGCGAGCGCGACGACCGCGCGAGCCACCATGTTCCACGGGACCGGAACCGGTTTCGAACGGAGGAGCTGGACGAGCCAGTGCGGCGCGGCGAAGTCGGGGCGGCTCACGCCCCCATCTTGACCTACGCTGGCCGTCTCAGGTTAATTATCAACCCGTCAACAAGCTTTGGGAGGCGTTCGATGCCTGGCCGTACCTTCTCGTTCGAGGTCAACCGCGTGAGCTCGGCGCCGCCGGAAGTGCTGTTCCGCCTGGAAACCGAGGGTCCGCTGTGGTCCACGTGGGGCAAGCCGCTGATCGTGCAGGCGCGGTGGGCGCGCCGTGGCGACGAGGATCCCGACGGCGTCGGCGCTGTCCGCGAAGTGGGATTGTGGCCGGTGCTGCTGCGCGAGAAGACGGTGGAGTACGAACCGGGGCGGCGGCACGTGTACACGTTCGCCGGCTCCGGGCCGGTGCGCGACTACCGCGCCGAGGTGTTCTTCACCCCGAACGCCGCGGGCGGCACGGACCTGCGCTGGACCGGTTCGTTCACGGAGTCCGTGCCCGGCAGCGGACCGGTCGCTTGCGCGGCGCTGCGGGGCGCGATCCGGATTCTGTCGGCACAACTGGTCAAAGCGGCCGACCGCGCGGGGGTTTCCGGCGCATCCTGAAAGCTTGCTTCCTGAGAGCTCGCTGAGTGCCGGCCGGGGTGCGCTGGGCCACACCGGTCAACTCCGTTCGCGGTGAGCGCGTCTCCCCTCGTGTGAAGCGCAGCTTGCTGGTTCTTGTGATGGCCGGGTTGTTGGCGGCTTGTTCCGCGCCCGCACCGGCTCCCGTGGCGTCGCCGAGTCAGCCGAACCCCGCGCCCCGCGCGGTGACCCCGGCACCGCCTTCGGGCCCGTACCCGTTCGGCACGGTGCAGGCCAAGGCCCCCACCGTCACCGACGGCAAGGTCGGCGTGGTGCGGCGCATCAGCACCACGAAGCCGTACGTGTTCATCACCATGGACGACGGCGCCGTGAAGGATCCCTCGGCGCAGGGCCTGATCCAGCAGTCGGGTGGGCACCCGGTGCTGTTCCTGAACCAGATCTACGTGAAGGGCCACGAGGCCTACTTCAAGTCCATTTTGGACTCTACCGGCGCCGTGCTCGGCGACCACACCGTGGACCACCCGAACCTCAAGGGCAAACCCCTGGCCTACCAGCAAAAAGAAATCTGCGACGACGCCGACGACCTCCAACGCGGCCTCGGCGTGCGCCCCACGCTCTTCCGCCCACCCTTCGGCAACTACGACCAGAACACCCTGCACGCCGCCCAACTCTGCGGCATGCGCGTCGCCGTCCTCTGGAGCGCCGCCGTGAACGACGGCCACGTGCAATTCCAGGTCGGCACCAAGCTGCGCCCGGGCGACATCGTGCTGATGCACTTCCGGAAGACGTTCAAGGAGGACTACGAGGCGTTCCTCGCGCAGGCCCGGAAGGACGGGTTGACGCCGGTTCCGCTGGCGGACTTCCTGGGCTGAGTACCTAGCCCGCACCCAGGCACACGAACGGCCGCCGCAGCGGGTCCACTGCAATCGCCTCCGCCAGGGCCAGCGCCGGAGGCGTGCCGTCCGACAGTCGTCGGTGCAGGTCGGCCATGGTGTCGGCTGCTGCGCGGTCGCCGACGCGGGCGACGGCGCCGATGACGGTGCGGGAGCCGCTGGCGAGGAGGGTGCCGGCGAAACCCAGCGCTTCTTCGCCGGGGCGGATGTGGCTCATGGCGAGTTCGCAGGCGGCGAGGACAACGCGTTCGGGTGGGCGCGCGAGGCGGGTGGTCTCGTGGGCGAAGAGCGGGCCGTCGACGAGTTCGAGGCGGGAGAAGAGGGCGTTGGCCGGCTCGTGGGCGCCGTGGGCGACGAGGTGGGCCAGGCGGGTGCCGTCGAGGGCGGCGAGCACGGCGGAGCTGGTGGCGCGGGTGCCGTCGACCAGGTGGGCGTCGGGGTAGACCGAGCGGAGTTTGCTCACCTCGCCGACCGCGCCGGGTACGCCGGGGCCGCCGGCGAGGAGCACGGCGGCGGCGTCGGTGGCGCGCTTGGCCGTGATCCACGCGGTGGCCGAAGGCGCGATGGACACCGCGTGGCCGCGCAGCGACGGCAGCGCGCCCCACGGCATCGCGTACAGCTGGCCGATCGGCACGATCACGAGCTCGCGGTCGTCGAGCGTCTTGACCAGCGACGCGGAGATCAGGGCGTCGAGCTTGTTCGCGCGCCGCACGGCCGAAGCGGCCACCGTTTCGGCGAGCATCGGGGGCAGGTGGTCGGGCGCGAGGGCGTCGAGGTCGGCGTGCAGTTGCTTCGCCGTTTCCACGATGTCGTGGTACGGCCCGAGTTTCAGCAGCCGGAACGACCCGCGGTCGACGACCACCGAGTACAGCTGCCCGTTGTAGGGCACCAGGCTCACGAGCACGCGGTCGCCGAGCTGCTCCACGACCTCGTCGGGCGTCGCGACGGGCCGCGGCCGGCCCCAGGGGCTCGAGTACCAGCCGAGCCGGCTCGCCTCCTGCTGCAGCGCGGAATACCGCTGCTCCAACGCCCGCACCGGCTCGCCTTGGGCCCGAGCGCGCTGGATCGTGCGCTGCAGGTGCCGCATCTCCGTGATGTGCTTGGCCAGCACGGGATCCTCGATCACGGGCAGCGGCTCGTAGCGGTAGACCTGCGCCCGTGTGCGCTCGAGCCAGGCGAACATCCGGCGCGCGCCCGCGGCGTTGTTGCGGGCGCGGCGCAGCACGAGCTGCATCGCCAGCCGGCCGAGTTCTTCGCCGTGCACGGCCGTGCCGCACACCAGGTCGAGCCCGCCCATGCGGTCGCGGATCATGCCGAGCTCACGCAGCCCGGCGCGCGCCTGCGCGAGCGCCGAGCGCGGCCGGTCCGTGGCCACGGCCAGCTCGGCGCGGCACAGGCGGAACAACATCCGGTGGTCGATCGGCGCCGTCTCGCGCGGCTTCGGCACGCGGGCCAGCATGGTCGCGGCCTCGTCGGTTTCCTGGCGCCGCAACAGAAGCCGCACGGCCAGCAGCCGCGCGACCGCCGCCTCGTCGCGCACTCCCAGCGCCGACAGACGTTCGGCGAGCGCCACGAGCTCGGCGGGCAACCGCGGGGTGGACCGGGCGCCGCGGGTGTTGAGGATCTTGTGCGCGTCGGCACGCAGCCGGGCGAGGCCGGCGATCTCGGCCCACGTCGTGTTGCCGCGGCGCAGGAACCGGCGCCGCGCGGCCGACGCGAACTTGCGGGCCAGCGCGAAGTTCCCTTCCAGCAACGCGGCGGCGGCGCGGGCCACTTCGGCTTCGGCGAGGTACTGGCCCGATCGGTTGGCCTGCAGCTGGGGCAACGCTTCGTCGAGGTGGCGCGCCGCTTCCTCGCCGAGCCCGGCGGTGAGCAGCGCGCGGGCCTGGTCGAGCCGCACCACGGGCAGGGACCCCGGGCTGACGGTGCCGAACAGGCGCGCGGCCAGCTCGTAGTTCCGCAGTGCCTCGGGCACGTCGCCCACGAGCTGGGCGTGGTCACCCAGGTTCTGCCGGATCTTCGCCTCGAGCAACGTGTGGCCGTGCTCCACGGCGAGCCCGAGCGCGCGGGTCAGGTCCGCGAGCGCGGCGTCCGGCTTGTTCATCGCCATGTGCACGAGGGCGCGGTTGTTGAGCGTGCGCACGAGCAGCACGAACCCGTCGTCCACTTCGGACTCGATGGAGGGCAGCACCAGGTCGTAGACGACCAGCGCGTCGGCGGACCGGCCCGCGCGCATCACGACGACCGCGCGCTGCAGGCTGATGATCAGCCGCAACGAGCTGCGCACCGGTCCTTCCGGAAGCCCCAGCCGCTCGGTTTCCGCGACCTCGAGGTGCGCGAGCCCGGCCGCGGTCGACGTCACCTCCGCCTCGGCCGAAGCCAGGCTGATCAGCACGCGGGTGCGCAGCTCCACCACGTCGCTCGCCGGCTCGGGAGCCCGGGCCAGCCGGTTGAGCGACTGGTGGAACAGGCGCACCGCGGCGCCCGGACGGAAGTCGGCTGCCGCGGCCCGGCCTCGCGTGTAGAAGTCAGCCGCTACCGCGATCACTCGATCGAGGACGGGCAACTGCTCGGGCACACGCTCTATCTGAGCACACTCCCGCGACACTCCGTAACGCCCGTCCGGGTTCTAGAGCACGACCGTGGGAGTCACGACAGTCCGGCGGCGCGGCCCCTCACCGAGGTGCACCAAGATCTGCGTGGTTCCGCACGGCACGTTCTCGAGCACGAACCGACCTCCTTCGTCGGCGACGGTGGAGAAGGTGCCCTCGTCGGCCACGCGCATCTCCACCTCGTATTCGCCGGCGGGCGCGAGCCAGCCGTCGATGCGGTGCAGGTTGCCGATGCGCGTGAGGTTGATCATCACCGTCAGGTCGCTCACGGTGAACGTGATCGTGCCCGTGGCCGTGCTGCGGACGCCGGCGAGCTCGCCGGCACGCTCCCACCGCGCGACCTCGACGTCGAGGTTCTCCAGTTCGAGCGCGAATTGGACCCGCTGCACCAGATCGTCCGGCGGCGGGTCCAGCTCGTCGAGGAAACGGCCGAGGTCGGCGAGCAGCGTCTCGTCGTCGGGCAGAGCGCTGCCACTTCCCGGCGTGCCGATGTCGTTCATCGGCCACCCCCTTCTCCTGCGAGGAGATCGCGCATCGATTCGAGGCAACGACCCCTGGTGGGTCCGATGCTGCCGCGCGGCATCCGCATCGCGTCGGCCACCGCCTGGTATTCGGCTCGCCCGGCGAGCACGGTGAGGCGAAGCAGTTCCTGGCAGCGGGTGGGCAGCCTGAGGAAGGCGCGCCAGACCCGCCGGTCGTTGTCGGAGCGCACGGCTTCGTCCTCGGGCGCGGGGTGCGTGCTCTCGAGGTTGTCGGCGACCTCGTCGCTCAACGGCACCGGCTGCACGCGGCGCCCGTACGGGTGGGCGGCTTCGCGTCGTGCGGTGGTGATCAACCAGGCCGCCAGCGCGCGCGGATCGCGCAGCTTCTCGAGCTGACTGAACAGCGCGAGCCACACGGTCTGCACGACGTCCTCGGCGACCTGGCGGTTGAGCCCGTTCGCCCGCGCGACGTGCCAAACGAGCGGCGTCAGCTCCTCGACGAGCTTCGCCATCGCCCTCCGATCACCGCCCCGCGCCGCCTCCATGCAGGCAGCGTGCAGGTCGACGCCGGTCAGGCCTTCCCAGGGCGGGTCTACCTCGGTGGTTTGCACGTCGGTCACCGTATCTGCCTCGCTCCCGAGGCGCGTTGGGTTCGGCGGCGGTGTCGTGGGTCGGGTCTCGGGTGCGGTCGTCGGTGTGGTCGGGGGGCCTTCTCTGGGAAGGAGCAGACAGGAAGCGCTGGGATACATCGAGTCACTTATTCGGGTGGTCGTGGCGGTGAGCCGGTTCTGGTGGGGTCCGGGTGGGTCTCGTTCTGCTGGGTTTCAGTTTTCGATGCGGCGCGCTCGACGCTCCGGCTTGGTTCGCCGGCGCGCCTCGCTTCGGCACGGTCGACGCGGCTTGGCCCCGTGTCGTCCCGTCCTGTCCCCGACGGTCCGGCTTGGTGAGCCGATCGTCGTCGTGCTCCGGTCTGCCGCGGCTAGGTCACCCGCGGTCCGGTTTTCAGCGGGCCGGCTTGGTGAGCCGCCCCGCGCTGTGGTGGCCCGCCAGGTGACGAACCTTCCTTCGTGGTCCCGACGGTCCGGCTTGGTGCGCCGACCGCCGTCGTGCTCCGGTCTGCCGCGGCTCGATCAGCCGCGGTCCGGTTCTCGGCGGGCCGGCTTGGTGAGCCGCCCCGCGCTGTCGCGATCCGCCAGGCGACGGACCTTCCTTCCTGGTCCCGACGGCCCCGCTTGGTGGGCCGACCGGCGTCGTCCTCCGGCCTGCCACGACTCGATCAGCCGCGGTCCGGTTCTCAGCGGGCCGGCTTGGTGAGCCATCCCGCGCTGTCGCGATCCGCCAGGTGACGGACCTTCCTTCCTGGACCGGTGCGGTCACCTGGGCCGGCGCTCGCCCCGCCCGGGGTTGTCCCGGCGAAGTGATCGTCCCGCTCCACGCGTTCATCCGGTCGGACGCTCACCCGCACCGGTGATCGCCCAGTCAGCTGCAGTTGTCCGGTTCGGCACTCAGCGGATGCGGAGCGGCGAAACCGATCCAGCCGAACCATCCCCAGGTCATCCTGACCCCGGGGCGTGGTGGGCCGGCTCCCCCGTGAGCCGGCCCGTGCCGTGCACCGACCGGCGCGGGTGTGTAGCCCGCACCGGCCGGCGCTCCCCTCCCTTTCCACGGGTCCGCTCCCCCATCGGACCCGGCCGGGCGGCTCCTCCCCTGAACCCGCCCGGCAGACGGCGTCCGGCAGCCCCCTCGGCCCCCGGGCGCCACCTGGTCTCGCTACTTCGAGGTGGTCGGCTCGTCGTACGGGTCGAACGCACCGTCGGGCTGCGTCGTACCGCCGCCGTGGGGCGGCTTGCCGGTGGTGACCGGCGGGATGGTCGTGGGCGTGGGCTCTTCGGTCGATTCAGTAGGCATCTGGGTCTCCCTTTTTCCCTCGGCTTGCCCCATAGGACGCAACCAGGGTGCCCCCAGATACACGCAGAGCAAAGATTTCTGCGAACTTTTCGTCTTCGCTGGTCAGATGGGCTGGCGCGGCTCCCTCGGATGCGGACCGACCGTGACCCCCGGTAGGCCGGAGACCGCCGAGACCACGGCGGGAGCCAACGCCGCCGCCCAGTCGCGGTAGCCGAGCGGCCCGGGGTGGAACCGGTCTTCGGCGAAGGTGCCCTCGTGCAGAAGGTCCGGTGTCATCGCCGAGTACGCCACCCCCGGCACCTTCGCGAGCTCGGCCGCCGCCCGGTCCAGTGCCGTCGAGCGCGCCGACAGGGCGTCGCGCAACGGCCGCGGCAGCGAAGGGAACGCGGCCATCGGCGGCACCCCGGCCAGCACCACCGGCACCGGCCCGAGCCGCCGCCGCACGTCGACGACCACGCCGAGCAGGTCGCGCCGGAACCGCGCGGCCGAGTGCAGCTCGAGGGTGTCGTTCACCCCGAGCGCAATGACCACGACGTCCGCCGGCGAGAGCCGCGCGACCAGCTCACGCCGGACCACCGAGGCGTTGGCCCCCGTGAGACCCACCGCCTGCCAGCGGACCCGCAGCCCTCGCCGCGCGAGCTCGCCCGCGAGCTGCCCGGTGAGGCCGTCGGCGTGCGCGGCCACGCCGACGCCGTCCACGGTGGACTCCCCGAGCACAGCGAGCCGGACCACGACACCGCCGCCCGCAACACCGCCACCCACGACACCGCCGCCCGTAACAGCATCGCCAAGGACACCGTCGCCGACGACACCTTCGGCAGGACCACCCGCGCCAGGCAGCCGAGGAGTGCCACGCCGGACGCGCACCGCTTGCACCGCGAGGACCGGCGCCAACACGGCGAACAGGAAGAACCGGAGGAGAGCCATGCCACCGACCCTAAACACGATCACCGACGGTTTCGCCGCAATGAGCCGAGTTGTCCACAGGTGGGCCGAGTTGTGGACAACTTCGCTCAACCAGCCGCGATCCCGACGGTTTCACCGACGAGCCCGGTATCCTCCGCCGCGTCGAGCAGGATCTTCGCGACGTCCGCGCGGAAAATGCGGTAGCTGCCCGGCAAAGCGCCCCGCGCGGGCCGTCAGTAGGCCACACGATCGTCCACGGCAGGTCGGTTCTACGCCTCGGCAGCGCGCTGGCGTGAGCGCTCCTCGTGCCAGCGGTCATAAAGGCTCGTGATTTCCTTCAGCACGAACGACAGAAAGTCCTGCATCTCGGCCAGCCGCTTACCCGCCGGGGTGTCCGCGCCGAGGGCGTCGATGCCTTCCTCGGCCGCGTCGCGCCACATGATCAGGAACCGGTCGCGCTTGAGGAAGGTGGCGTACCAGAGGTCGTCGTAGAGCCGGTAGTGATCGCGGCGCTCGCCCGGCTCCCGCACCTTCGTGACGAGCCCGACCTGTTCGAGGTACCGCACGGCGCCGGACACGGCCGCGGGGCTCACCGAGAGCTGTGTGGCCAGGTCGGCGGCCGTGAGCTGGCCCTCGTCAGTGGTCATCAGGGCCGCGAACACCCGCGCGGCCATGCGCTGCATCCCGATCTGGGACAGCACGAGGCCGAGGCTCTCGACGTACCGGCGGACGGCGTCCTCGTCCCGCTGAGTCTCAGGCATCCACTCATCCTCTCGCACGCCCCAGGCCATGATCACTCAATCCAGACATTTTCTTAACTTCACAACTTCATGAAACGAGTGTAGCTTCCGAAACATGGGAAACGCCATTTCGATCGCCGGCCTCCACAAGTCGTTCGGCCGGACGAAGGCCCTCGACGGCCTCGATCTTCAGGTTCCCGTGGGGGAAGTCCACGGTTTCCTCGGCCCGAACGGCGCCGGGAAGTCCACCACCGTCCGGGTCCTGCTCGGGCTGCTGCACGCCGACGCGGGCGAGGTCAGCCTGCTCGACGGCGACCCGTGGCGTGATGCCGCGAGCCTGCACCACCGCCTGGCCTACGTGCCCGGCGACGTGAACCTCTGGCCCAACCTCTCCGGCGGCGAGGTGATCGACCTGCTCGGGCGCCTGCGCGGCGGCCTCGACCAGAACCGCCGCAAGGACCTCATCGAGCGGTTCGACCTCGATCCGCGCAAGAAGGGCCGCACCTACTCGAAGGGAAACCGGCAGAAGGTGGCCATCGTGGCCGCGCTCGCGTCCACTGTGGACCTGCTCATCCTCGACGAGCCCACCTCGGGCCTCGACCCGCTCATGGAATCCGTGTTCCAGGAGTGCATCCAGGAAGAGCGCAAGCAGGGCCGCACCGTGCTGCTGTCGAGCCACATCCTCGCCGAGGTGGAAGCCTTGTGCGACAAGGTGAGCATCATCCGCAACGGCCGCACGGTCGAGTCCGGCACGCTCGCCGAGCTGCGCCACCTCACGCGCACGTCGATCACCGCGGAGCTGGCCGGCCCACCCAACGGCCTGGCCAAGCTCGCCGACGTGCACGACCTCGAGGTGACCGGCAACCGCGTGCGCTTCGACGTGGAAACCCGCTCGCTCGACGACGCGCTGCGCCAGCTCACCCAGGTCGGCGTTCGCAGCCTGGTGAGCCAGCCGCCGACGCTGGAAGAGCTGTTCCTGCGCCACTACACCGAGGAGACGGGGAAGTGACCGCCACGCTCACGCGGGCGCCGGCCACGAACACCGCGCTCGTCGGCACCTGGCACCTCACGCGGCTGGCGCTGCGGCGCGACCGCGTGATCCTGCCGATCTGGATCGTGCTGCTCAGCATCGTCCCGGCCGCCACGGTGTCGAGCTACGACCAGTTCTACCCCGACGCCGCCAGCCGCGCGGCGCTCACCGCGGGCGCCGCGGCGAACCCGTCGTTCTCCCTGCTCTACGGCCCGGCCTTCGACCTCACCACGGCGGGCGGCTTCATCGCCTGGCGCATGGGCGGGTTCCTCGCCTTGCTGATCGGGCTCATGGCCGTCTTCACGGTCACGCGCCACACGCGCGCCGAGGAGGACTCGGGCCGGGCCGAGCTGCTGGCGTCCACTGTGGTCGGTCGCTACGCGGCACTCACGGCCGCCGTCGCTGTGTCCGGTGCGGCGAGTGTCCTCATCGGCCTCATCCAGATCGGCACGATGATCAGCGCGAAGCTGCCCGCCGACGGCGCGGTGGCGTTCGGCGCGGGCACGGCGCTGGCGGGGCTGGTGTTCACCGGCGTCGCCGCGGTGGCCGTGCAGGTCGCCGAGTATTCGCGCACGGCCAACGGAATCGCCACCGCCGTGATCGGCGTGGCGTTCCTGCTGCGCGGCGCGGGCGACTCGACGTCCGACGCCCACTGGCTTTCGTGGCTTTCGCCGATCGGCTGGTCTCAGCAGGTGCGGCCGTTCGCCGGCGAACACTGGTGGGTGCTCCTGCTGCCGCTGGCCGCGGCGATCGTGCTCGGCGCCATCGGCTACGCGCTCCTGCCGCGGCGCGACGTCGGCACCGGCATCCTGCCGCCACGGCCGGGACCGCCGGCCGCGAAGCCTTCGCTGCGCACGCCGTTCGCGCTGGCGTGGCGGCTGCAGCGCGGCCCGCTGGTGGGCTGGGTCGTCGGTTTCGCCGTGGGCGGCGCGCTGTTCGGCTCGATCGCGAGCGGCATCTCCGGCCTCGTCGGGGACACCGAGCAGACGCGCCAGATCTTCGAGCGCCTCGGCGGGTCCGACGCGATCGTCGACGCGTTCCTCGCCACGATGGTGAGCCTGTTCGCCATGCTCAGCGCGCTGTACGGCGTGCAGGCGACGCTGCGGATGCGCACGGAGGAGACCGGCGTGCGCTTCGAACCGCTGCTGGCCACCCGCGTCGGGCGCCTGCGGCTGGCGGCGAGCCACCTGGTGTTCGCCTACGTCGGCACGGCGTTGCTGGTGCTCGTCGGCGGCGTGTTCCTGGGGCTCTCGCACGGCCTGCGGTCAGGCGATGTCGGCGGTTCCGTGGCCGACCTGCTCACGGCCGTCCTGGTGCAGGTGCCGGCGACGTGGGTGATCGTGTCGGTGTGCACGCTGCTGTTCGGGCTGCTGCCGCGCTTCACCGGCCTGGCCTGGGCCGCCGGCGCGCTGGGGTTGCTGATCAGCCTGTTCGGGCCGGTCGTGAACGCGCCGCAGATCGTGCTGGACATCTCGCCGTTCCAACACCCACCGAAGCTGCCGGGCGCGGCCTTCACGGCGACGCCGATCGTGTGGCTGCTGGTGGTCGCGGCGGTGTGCCTGGTGATCGGCCTCGGCGGCTGGCGGCGGCGGGACGTCGGCTGACCGATCGCGGTGGTCGGCCTCGGTGGCAGGACGTCGGCCTTGGCGGCTGGCGGCGCGGTGTCGGCTAACCGATCGCGCCGTCCGGTCCGACGACCAGCCGGGCCTGCGGTCCCGCGGCACCGCAGGCCGGGCCGGTCGCGATCGGTCGTGGGTGGATCGTCGCCCGGCGCGGCCGGCCGTTGTCGAAGGTGATCGTGACGTCGACCGGCGCGGCGGGCAGGCCGGGAATCTCGACGAACCCGTGCCGTCCGCCGGTCGGCACGGCCGGGGCGGCGCAAGCGCTTGCGCTGCAGGTGGTGGGCCCGGCCGCGGTCGCCGGCGGCAGCTCGGTCTGACGCCGCGTGCACTGCCCTGACCAGCACACTTCGACGTCCGCGCGGGTGAACTGCCCGGCGGGCACGTCGATGGCCACACCGGCCGGCGCCGCGATGGCCGGGCAGGCGAGGGGCGGCGGCGCGCCGCAGGCGGTCAGGGCCAGCAACAGGACGACCGCGCCCAGGTGTCTTCGCACGTCACCGGGACGTACGCGCGGGCTTCGCCGGTTGCATCACCACTGCGTGGACGAGTCGTTCGGCACCGGGGAGGACGTCGGCCCCAACGACGTCGGCGACCCCGTCAACGGCGCCGGCGGCACCCGCGTGACGGACACCGTGGCCGTGGTCGTACTCGGCGGCGGAGGCGGCTCCGACTGCGTGACGGTGACCGGCGGTAACGGCTGCCCCGTGACGGTGACCGTGACCGGTTGCGCGGGCGGCGGCGAACTCGGCACGGACTCACCGGTGCGACGCGCGGGTGAGTTCCCGGCCACGAGCAGCGCCGCCACCAGCAGGCCTACGGCAAATCCGGCCAGCCCGGTCACGACGACAGAACCCCAGGTCGGAGCCGTCTTCGACAAAGCGGCACCTCCCTCGCCAAGCCGACGCGCAGGTACGAGGAGTAGTCGCGTTGATCTTATGCGCCGTTACAGACGGTGCAAGTTGAGCCGGTTAAACTCAAGTTTTACGAGGGATGAATTCGGGCACCGGGCGCCGAGGCCGACAGCAGGGATGAGCCGTGTTGACTCAAGTTTGTTGACTCTCTTAACTCAACTCTGCCAAGGTGACCTCCGTGGCGAACGAGGGGGTGGCCACCCGGCGCGGGGGCCTGCTGCGGACAAAGGACTTTCGACGGCTGTGGCTCGCCGACGCACTGAGCCAGGTGGGCAGCCGCATCGACCTCCTGGCGATTCCACTGCTGGCCACGACTGTCTTGTCGGCATCGGTGTTCGAGGTGTCCCTGCTCAAGACCCTCGCGACGCTCCCTTACCTGGTGCTCGGGCTGCAGGTCGGCGCCTGGTGTGACCGCATCCGGCAACGGCCGGTACTGGTGGCCGCCGACCTCGGCCGCGTGGTGCTCATCGGCTCGATTCCGTTCGCGGCGGTGGCCCACTTGCTCACGCTCTGGCACCTCTTCGCGGTGGTGCTGCTCGCCGGCGTGTTCGGCGTGCTCTTCGACGTCGCGCACCAGACCTACCTGCCCCACCTCGTCGCTCGCGCCGACTTGCCCGAAGCCAACGCACGGCTGCAGACCAACGCCTCCGTGGCCGCGGTCGCGGGGCCCAGCCTGGCCGGCCTGGTGATCGAGTACCTCGGATACGCCGGCGCGATGGCCGCCGACGCCGCGTCGTACCTGTGGTCGGCGCTGTGGCTGCGCCGCATCGAAACCCCGGACGTACCCGGCGAACGCTCCGGCCGCCACCTCCGCCACGAGATCGCCGAGGGCCTGAAAGCCGTGCTCGACGACCCGATCCTGCGCGCCATCACTGTCCACGGCGCCGTGTCGAGCTTGTTCCAGTCGATGTTCACGGCGATCAACGTGGTGTTCCTCAGCCGCGAACTCGGGCTCTCGCCGGTCGCGATCGGCCTGCTGAGCACGGTTTCCCTCACCGGAGCCCTCCTCGCGAGCGCCATCGCGCGACCGCTCGGACAGAAAGCCGGCGCGGCCCGGGCACTGACCGCGGCAGCCGTCGTCTACGGCGGCTCGTTCCTGCTCAACGGCTTCACCACGCCGGGTTGGGGCCTGAGCTGGTACGTCGGCGGCGGATTCGCCGCGGGGTTCGGCATCATCCTGATGAACGTCTACGCCGTGAGCTTCCGGCAGGCCGTAGCCCCTCGACGGCTGCTCGGCCGCGTCACCTCGGTGTCCACCACACTCCTGCGCGGCATGGTCGCGCTGGGCAGCCTGGCCGGCGGCGTGCTCGCCGAAGTCACCAGCCTGCGCACGACGCTGTTCGTCGTCGGCGTCGGCTTGACGCTGTCGACGGGAATCCTGCTCGCCTCACCGCTGCGAAAGCTGCGCGACCTGCCGGACTGACCGACTGACCATCGGGCTAAACCGTCCGCAAACCATCCAGCAGCACCCGCACCAGATGCTGACTCCCCGGCGAATACCGCTCCACCGCCAACGCCCCCACGATCAGTGCGCGCAGGTCGTCGCCGTTGATGTCGGGGCGGACGGCGCCCGCGGTTTGGGCGCGGGTGAGGAGGGTGGCGAGGTTGGTGCGGAACTCGGTGCCGATCTCGGCCTTGTACGCGGAGCCCGTGGTGGCGCCGAGCGCTTCGCAGATGGCGCGGTTCAGGGAGGCCTGCTTGATCACGCGGGCGAAGTAGTCGTAGAACGCGGTGCCGGGGTCGGGTGCGTCGGCCAGTGCGTGGGCCTCGGCGGCGAACTGCTCCAGCCGTTCGAGCACCACGGCCTGGAAAAGTGCCTCTTTGCTGGGGAAATGCCGGTACACGGTGCCCGCGCCGACGCCGGCGAGGCGGGCGATGTCGTCGAGCGGCACGGCCAGGCCGTCGGCCGCGAAGGCTTCCTCGGCGGCGGCCAGCACGCGGGCGCGGTTCCGGCGCGCGTCGGCGCGCAGCACTGGCTTGTCCACGGCGTGACCTCCTCCATCGCGTCGGCAACCGGAGCGGTGCCGGAACCGGGTGCCCCGTTCCGATTCAACCTCATTCTTCCCCGGGAAAGACCTCCTGAGCCGAACCGTGTCCGAAATCTCTCGGCGCTGCGAAGGCCGCGCACCAACCTGGGCTCCTGACCGTCCACAAGGGATCGATCACTGCGTCGCCGTCTGCGAAGCCGGCGGGGTGAACAGGCGGTCGGCCGTCGAGACCGTCCAGTTCCACACGCCGGGCACCAGCAACACGCCCACCACCACGAAAATCGGGAACACCAGGCGGGTCTCCACCTTCTTGCCCGTGCGCAGCCGGAAGATCTTGGGCGGCCGGATCTCGTACCAGGTCTCGCCGGCGATCGGCAGCGGGAAGAGGAACGGACAGCCCGACTCGGTGAGCGAATCCCCCAGACAGTGCACAAAGCACCCGGCGGCCACGGCGATGCCGAGCCAGCCGGAGATCTGCTGCAGTTGCGCGGCGTGGTCGGGCGGCGCGGTGAAGTACCACCACAGGATGGCGCCGACACTGACCGGCAGAAGCCAGTCACCCAGCGCACCTTCGGCGAGCAGCAGCCCGAACACCACCACGCCGAACACGGCCCACGGCCCGCCGGCCGCGGTACCCGCCGAAGCGGCCGCACCGAGGCCGGCGGCGAACAACACCGTGTGGGAAAGGTGCCGGTGCTTGCCGGTCACCTTCTCGTCGCGGGGGCCCTTCGTGAGCGCGTACACCGCGGAAGAAACGCGGCGCAGCAACCACGACAACGCGCCCGTGAGCCAGCCGAGGAGCCGGGAGGCGCTGGCGCCGGGGTGGTCGAGATCGGGGAGCAGCGCGTACCCGGCGGTGGTGGCCGCGAAAACCACGGCCTGGTGCACCGAGCCGGCGCCGACCGCGGGCGCGAGGGCGAGCCCCGCGCACCAGCCGGTCAGGGCGTGAGTGCGCCCCATCATCGTGGATCTCCCCCAGGTCGCGAGCGGAATTCAGGTCCGCGCGACCGTATCGGGGATCAGGCGGGCGGTTCCTCCGACACGCTCAGGTGTTCGGCCACTCCCGTGAGCTCGATGACGCGGCTCACGGCCGAGCTGGGCACCACCGCGAGCTCGACGTCCTGCTCCCGGGCCTGCCGCTGCGCGTGCAGGACCACGTTCAGCGCGGAGGAGTCGAAGAACGTCACTCCGGTCAGGTCGGCCACCACACGCTGCGAGCTCTTGTCCGCGATCAAACCGGCAAGAGCTTCCTGCAGCTGCGGGCTGGTGAGCAGGTCGAGCTCACCGTTGACCACCACCCGCGGCTCGGCGGCCTCGGTGTCCAGCGTGATGCCGAACCCCGGAGGGGTGGCGTTCTGGTCGGCTGCGGGCATGCAGTTTCTCCTCGTCAGGCGCTGCTGCTGCGCCGGTACGCGCCTGTGTCTCGAGCGGCAAGCCTGGGTCTCAAGCGGCAAGCCTGGGTCTCAAGCGGCAACCGTTCACGGTTCCAGGCATCTGGAAAGGCCAACCCTAACCCAGTGGGTGACCACCGCCGCGTCGGCCGCCACTGTCCCGGACAGCGGCACGCGCGGGCAAGAGCCGGACGGCGGCACCCGCATACCGACGAACGGCCGCGCGCACAGCGACCCGCGTGCCGGGTCGGCACGCGGGCGAAGTCGGGGCTGGGTCAGGCGGACAGCGGGTCGCGCTTGGCGGCGCGGCGTTCCCGCATGAACAGCTCACGGCGTTCGATCTCGCCGAGGCCACCCCAGATGCCGTACGGCTCCTGTACGGTCATGGCGTGCTTACGGCACTGCGCCAGCACAGGGCAGGTCTGGCAGATCGCCTTGGCGCGCGACTCACGACGCTCGCGCGCGGACCCACGCTCGTTGTCGGTGTGGAAGAACAGACTGCTGTCCGCGCCTCGGCAGGACCCTTGCAGCTGCCACTCCCACTCCTCGGCGACCACGTTGGGCAGCCGGCTCACGTCAGCCATCTCGTCCCCACCTTTCCCGGGATCAGCACTTCGACCCGTACATGCCCGCCGGTCGCGCGAATCAAACCCGGGTTTGGTTTGCTCACACCCCGGGCATGAGCAGACCGGGCAGCACAGGACACGGCCGAGTGAGCCGGAGAGAGGACCGCACGTGGAGGACAACGCCCCGCTCGATCGGGAGGACGCCCAGCTCATCGAGGTGCGGACGGCGGCCATCCCGCACGTGGTGCCCACGCTGCGCACGATCGTCGCGGACATCGCGATGCGCCAGGACTTCGACCTCGACGCGGTGGAAGACCTGCGGATGGCGGTGGACGAGGCCTGCTCGATGCTGCTTCCCTCCGCGGCCGACGGCAAGCTGACCTGCGTGTTCTCCTGGATCGAGGGCCGCATCGAGGTCACCGTCTCGGTGGTCGCCGACACCCCGGAGCACGCCGACGACACCGGGCTGTCCTGGCAGCTGCTCACCGCTTTGGCCACGTCGGCGCGCCGCACCGTGACGCCGGCCGACGGTCGTTACCTCTCTCGGGTGCAGCTCGTCCGGGAGAGTGAGGTGGCCCGACCGTGACCACCCCCGCCGAGGGCGACGAGACCGATGTGGCGTCGCTGTTCGACGAGCTGGCCCAGCTGCCCGCGGGATCCGCGCGCCACGAGGCGATCCGCGACCGGCTGGTGCGCGAGCACCTCGAGCTCGCCCGCAACCTCGCGCGGAAGTTCCGCAACCGCGACGAGGCGATGGACGACCTGGTGCAGATCGCGACGGTGGGCCTGATCCACGCCGTCGACCGGTACGACCCCTCGCAGGGCACCGACTTCCTGGCGTTCGCCGTGCCCACCATTTCGGGTGAGCTGCGGCACCACTTCCGGGACAACAGCTGGTCGGTGCGGGTGCCGCGCCGGCTCAAGGAGCTCAACGCGTCGATCTCCGCCGCGCGCGAAGAGCTCACGGTGCGCCTCTCGCGCGCGCCGCGCCCGAGTGAGATCGCGCAGCACCTCGGCGTGCCGATGGAAGACGTGTACGAGGGCCTGCGCGCCGGCCAGGGCCGATACGGCGCTTCCCTGGACAACCTGCTCGAGAACTCGGCGCACACCCGCTTCGGCGCGCCCGACGCGAACCTCAGCCAGGCGGAGCTGCGCGAGGCGCTGCGGCCGATGCTGGACAGCCTGCCGGAGCGGGAGCGCAAGATCGTGGCGCTACGGTTCGGCTCGGGCATGAGCCAGTCGGACATCGCCCGCCGCGTGGGCGTTTCCCAGATGCAGGTGTCGCGTCTGCTGGCCTCCACGCTGAAGAAACTGCGCACGGGACTGGTCGAGACCGACATCACCGAGGGCACCTGATTCGGGGTCCCCCCACTTGGGTAGTAAGCCGGTGCGAGTAACGGACAGGTCGGGAGGTGTGGAAGCCATGACGACGTCGAAGATGCCGACGCGAGGCACCACGACACCCGCCACCGTGCGCCTGGCGCTTCCGGACGACGTCACCGCGCCCGCGATCGCCCGTCACGCTGTCCGCGCCGCGCTCGACGAGCTGGCGGTGGGCGCGCAATGGCGGGACGACGTGTTGCTGGCGACGTCGGAGCTGGTGACCAACGCGTTCGAACACGGTGAGCGGCCGGATCGGCTGGAGCTGCGGGTCTCAGAGGGGCGGCTGGTGATCTGCGTCTTCGACGCGGGCTGCGACGTGCCGCGCCTCAAGGAACCCTCCCCGGAGGCGGCGCGCAGCCGGGGGTTGCAGCTGGTGCACATGTTGTCGCAGGAGTGGGGCTACGAGCCCTGTGCGAGCGGGAAGTACGTGTGGGCCGCGTTCGCGGTCGGGTGCTGAACGATCGTTCCCCGCACCACCGCCCCGTGCGCTGCTCCTCGATCCGGCTGGGCGTCACGAGGCGCCCGTTTCCCGATCGGCCAGGCAGCGGAGGGACAAACGTGCGGGCGAAAAAACCCAGATCACCCCGCGCCGCTTCCGACCTGATCGAGTGAGCGGCGGGACCGCTCGCCGGCCGTTCGGGTCCGCTTAGGATCGACGGTATGGAGACTCGCAAGATCACCCGGCTGGGGCGTGAAGTGTCCGCGATCGGCCTGGGGTGCTGGCAGCTCGGCGCCGACTGGGGCAACGTCGACGAGGCCGAGGCGATGGGCGTGCTGCACGCGGCGGCCGACGAGGGCGTCACGTTCTTCGACACCGCCGACGTCTACGGCGACGGCCGCAGCGAGACGCTGGTCGGGCGCTTCCGCCGCGAACGCGGTGACGGCGTGTTCGTGGCCACGAAGATGGGCCGGCGCGCCGAGCAGGTGCCGGAGAACTACGTGGAGAAGAACTTCCGCGAGTGGAACGACCGGTCGCGCCGGAACCTCGGCATGGACACGCTCGACCTCGTGCAGCTGCACTGCCCGCCTACGGCCGTGTACTCGTCGGACGCCGTGTACGACGCGCTCGACCGGATGGTGGACGAGGGCCGCATCAAGGCCTACGGCGTGAGCGTGGAGACCTGCGACGAGGCGCTGGCCGCGCTGGAGCGCCCCAACGTCGCGTCCGTGCAGATCATCCTCAACTGCCTGCGCCTCAAGCCCCTCGAGCGCGTGCTGCCCGCGGCGATCGAAACCGGCGCCGGGATCATCGCGCGCGTGCCGCTGGCCTCAGGCCTGCTGTCGGGCCGCTACACCGCCGCGACCACGTTCGGCACCGACGACCACCGCAACTTCAACCGCCACGGCGAGGCGTTCGACGTCGGCGAGACCTTCTCAGGGGTGCCGTTCGACGTCGGGCTCGAGGCTGTGGAGCGCCTGCGCGGGCTCGTGCCGGAGGGGCAGACGGTGGCGCAGTTCGCGCTGCGCTGGATCCTCGACCAGCTCGGCGTCTCCGTCGTGATCCCGGGCGCGCGCAACGCGGAGCAGGCGCGCGGCAACACCGTCGCCGCCGGGCTGGCCCCGCTGCCGGAAGAAGCCGCGGCCGGAGTGCGCGCCACCTACGACGAGCTGATCCGCCCCCTCGTGCACGACAAGTGGTGACGAGGTGACCCCGGAGGAGCTGCTCACCACCACCCGCGCGGTCCGCAAACGCCTCGACCTGTCCCGGCCCGTGCCGAGCGAGCTCATCGAGAAGGCGCTGACGATCGCGTTGCAGGCGCCCAGCGGCTCCAACCGCGAGCACTGGCACTGGGTCGTGGTGACCGACCCGGACCAACGCGCCGCCATCGGCTCGCTCTACCGCCGTGCGACGCACGAGTACATGGCGTCGTCGGGTTTCGCGGGCAAGCTGTACGCGGACGACCCTTCGCGCGCCGCGGTGCAGCACCGGGTCGGCTCCAGCGTGTCTTATCTGGCCGACCGCATGGGCGAGGTGCCGGTGCTGCTGATTCCTTGCCTGGAGACGTCGTCGGCGGAGCTGCCGGCGGGAAACCAGGCCGGGATGTGGGCGTCGTTGTTGCCGGCGGTGTGGAATTACATGCTGGCTGCGCGGTCGCTTGGGCTCGGCACTGCGTGGACGACGCTGCATCTTGCGTATGAGGAGGAAGCGGCGGAGGTGTTGGGGTTGCCGGAAAATGTGCATCAGGCTGCGTTGATTCCGACGGCGTATTACACGGGTGAGACATTCAAGCCGGCGGTGCGGCAGCCGTTGGCGAGTGTGTTGCACGTGGATCGGTGGTGAGGTGGCGTCCTCGTGGTGGCTTGGGTGGGCTGCTGCGAGGACGCCTTTGTTTTGCTGGGGCGCTTCTTGCTTGACTGGGGAGTCGTTGGGGCGGGGACGGTAGCGGCCGCGCGGTTGTTGATGCGCAGCACCGCTCACTTCGCGACAGCGCGCTCGACAACGCCGCCGAATGGCCCTTCCGGGCGAACTTTGTCAGCTCCCCCTCGCGCGATGGCATAACCCACCCTCCCGGGGACCGCCCATGATCCATTCTACCGGCGCACACCGACACAACTCGGTATCCACAGGAGTTGTCCACAAGCGACCGAAGTTGTGGACAACTCCACGGCCACGGCCACAGTCGCCGCAATGACAACCCCCGCACCCGCAGCGCCGCAATCGCAGCCGCGGCCCAGCCGCGCAGCGGCAGCAACCGCCGCAGCGACAACCACCGCAGCCGCGGCGCCATAGCAGCAGCAGTCGCAGTGACAAGCGCTGCCACCGTCCACCCCCGCAACGAATTCCGTCCGAGGTAAGCGCCACCGAGCGAAGGAACTGCTGTCCCGCAACAACAAGCCGCGAGTGGCGCCCTCACTGCCAACCATGGCCAGGAGGACGCCACTCGACAGCTACTCGGCGACCGCGCGACGCCACTCGACAACTACGCAGCAACTACTCGGCGACTGCGAGGCGACTACTCGACGACTGCGCGACGACCAACCGATCGACTACCCGACGATCAAGACCACCAGCCCACTACTCCACCGTCAACGTCAACCTCTGCACACCCCAATCGTTCGCCTGACTACCCGGCAGCCACACATCCACGATGTCGTCCTTGATCCAGCTGCCGATGTCGGCCGCGTAGCAGTGGCCGTAGCCCGGGACGGAGACGCGGGTGCCCCAGGGGAGGTTGCGGGCGTCGACGGCGCAGAAGCCCGGGCCGGCCTGGTAGCCGAGGGCGGTTTGGGCGACGTCGTTGTAGGCGGTGACGCGGTAGTTCAGCGTGGTGCCCTTGGCGAGGGCGTACGGGGCCAGCGCGCCGGACGCCGAGACGCGGTAGGCCGTGGAGATCTGGCCGAGGGAGCCGGGTGAGTTGTCCTCGGCGGTCATGGCGTAGAGCTGGTAGTTGGCGTTCTGGCAGGGGCTCGCGTCGGTGACCTGGAGCGTCGGCTGGCCCCAGTCGCTGATCCACTGCAGGGCTTGACCGTTGCGAAACGCGCGGTACGCCTTGGCGCCCGGCACGCGGGAGAACGTGAAGGTGACCTTGCCGTCGGTACCGAGCCGGCCGGTGACGCCGCCGGGGGCGGGCAGGCGGTTGCTCACGTTCACGGCGCCGACGAGTGAGCCGGGGCCGTGGCCGCCGGAGACGGGGCGGTCGGGGATGGTGCCGGTGTAGAAGTGCTGGCACGCGGGCAAAGTCGCGGCTTGGGCCGTGGCGACGGGCACGGTGACGAGCGCGCCGAGCGTGAGCACGGCAGCACAAAGGGACTTGAGCTTCATTCGGGGCCTCCAGGGGGACCGGGGTGGAGGAACCCGTGCACGGGACACCGACGTTAGGGAGCGCCGGACCGAGCCGTCAATAGGTCTGGACCATTCGGCCGCTACCCGGTGTCAGAGCGTGGCGAAATACCGGTCCAGCCGCTCGGCCAGCTCAGCCGGACGGCTCAACGCCACGCAGTGCGACCCGTCGATCTCGTCGGCTTCGAGACCGAGCCGGTCGCGGACCAGGCGCCGCTGCAACGCGGGGCTGAAGAAGCGGTCGTCGCGGCACAGCAGGGCGCGCGTGGGGAGGTCGGGCAACCCCGGCTCCGGCCACGGCTCGTTGTACTCGGCACTCGCCTGGTCGCGCCCGCGGCGCAGCGACTCCTCGGCGAGCTCCGGCGGCACGTCGGCGAGGTACTGCTCGGTGACCGACAACCCCTCCCCCGGGTTCTCGTACCCGACATTGCCCCACCACTGCGCCGGCGCCTCGCCCGGCGCGGGCACCATGCCCGCGACGAACACCAGCAGCCGCGCGTCGAGCCGCCGGGCCGCGATCGGCGCTGTGAACCCGCCGTAGGAGTGCCCGACCACCACCACGTCGGACGCGTCGCCCACGGCGGAAACCGCCGCGTCGGCCAGATCCGCGAACTTCGACGCCGGATCCTCGATCGGCAGGTCCGGTGCCACGGCTTCATGGCCACGCGCGCGCAACTGCTCCGCGACCAGGTGCCACTCCCAGCCACTGCCGCCACCGCCGTGGATCAACAGGAACATCGCCATGCCGGGAGCCTAACCGCGGGCACCGACAATTCCGGTCACAGCGGCGAGGTCGTGCGCAGCGCCCGCAGCGTGGTGCCGCACTCGAGACAGCGCGGAGCGACTCCGCTCGCACCGTTGCCGAGCACACAACGCACGCAGAACACCGTCGGGCACTTTTCGCACTCCATGCCGACCCGTGGTCCGTGGTAGCGGACCAAGGCTTCCACCGGTGCCTCGCGCTCCACCGGGTCGCCGCACCGGCGGCAATGGCCCAACCCGAGTTCACGCAGGGTCTCCGACGCCTGCGGGTGCCCGAGGTACGCGGCGTGCGCGAGGTGGACTTCGCTTTCGCGGGTCCGGCCGAGCCGCCCCAGCACCATGGCGAGCGTGTTGTGCCCGTCGGCGTGGGCCGGCGCCAGTTCGACGCACTTGGCCAACGGCGCGACCGCCGCCTTGGCGTCACCGGCCTCCGCCAGCGACGCCCCCAGGAAGAACTGCGCGTCGACGGATCGCCGGTCGGCGCGCACGGCGTCCTTGAAAGCCTTCGCCGCTTCCGCCCCGCGGCCCTGCCGCCACAGGCTCATCCCCAGCTCGAAGGGATCACCGTCCTGCGCCCGCCGGGAGAAGATCCCCATCCGCAGCTCCATTCGGTCGCCCCGGAGCTCAAGGCGAAAAAGATCAGGCCGGGCAGCGCTTGAGCATGTCCTGCAGCGCGGTCTTCTCACCGGTGGTGATCGTGAGGCCGTAGTAGTGCTTCACCGTGACCCAGTCCGTGGCGTACGTGCACCAGAACGACACCAGCGGCGGCTTCCACTCGTCGGGCGCCTTGTCGCCCTTCTGCTGGTTCAGGTTGTCCGTGACGGCGAACAGCTGCGGCCGCGTGAGGTCGTTGGCGAACTGCTCGCGCCGGTCCGTCGTCCAGTCGCGTGCACCGCTGGCCCAGGCCTGGCCCAGCGGCACCATGTGGTCGATGTCCACGTCGCCGGGCTTGGTCCAGGTCTCGGCGTCGTACACGCTGAACCAGGTGCCCGACGTCGGGTTGCAGTCGGTGCCGGCCTTCACGTCCTTGCCGTCGCGCTTGAGCACCGTTTCGCGCGTGTTGCAGTTGTGCCCCTGGTTGTCCCAGTGCGGGAACTTGTCACGGGAGTAGCCGGACATCGACGTGCGCGGCGCGATTTTCAGCTCGGCCAGCTGCTGCGCCACGTCGGCCGGCGCGGCGCCCTGCGCGGGCCCGGCCGGCGCGGCACCGCTTTGCCGTCCGGCGTACCAGATTCCGGCCACGGCCACCACGAGAGCCACGACCACCAGCAGGATTCGCTGGGTGGGAAACGTCCGGGCCATGCGCGCGCGATCCTCTCGACGGGTTCGGGAGGCGGCAGTATGCCCCGGCGCGAGGCTCGTGACCGTGCCGACACTCTCAGCAGCGGGCGAACCGTGTCCGGGACCACGTGTCACGTCCGCGCCGCGACGAGCGACTACGGGGTGGGGACAGGCGGAAGGGAGCGTGGCCGATGAGCGGGCGGCTGCGGAAGTGGAACTCGCGCGTCGACGACTACCTGCAACGGAAGGCCGCGGAAGGCGGCAACGTCGTGGCGATGACCCGCATCGGCGCGTCGTTGCGGGAGCGCGGCGAGGTGGCGGAGGCCGAGACCTGGTTCCGGCGCGCCGCGGCCGGCGGCGACCGGATCGCGATGACGGCCCTGGCCAACCTGCTGGCCGAGCGCGGCGTGCTCGACGAGGCCGAGCGCTGGTACCACGAGGCCGCCCACGCCGGCGAGCCGCGCGCGATGCTGGGCCTGGGCCGCGCCTACGAACGCCGCGGCCGCGCCACGGACGCCGAGCACTGGTTCCACCAGGCCGCCGCGGCCGGCGACGTCGACGCGATGGGCGCGCTCGGGCACCTGCTCGCCGAGCACGGCCGCTACGACGAGGCCGAGGACTGGTGCCGGCGCGCGGCGAGCTCCGGCACCACGTCGGCGATGATCGACATCGGCATCGTGATGCGCGAACGCGGCCGCTACCGCGAAGCCACGCGCTGGTGGCGTGAGGCCCTCGCCGCCGGCGACCACTCGGCGACCTGCCTGCTCGGGCGCCAGTCCGAACGCTTCGGCAAGCTCCAGGACGCCGAGTCCTGGTACCGCCAGGGCGCCACGTCGGGCAACGTCGAGGCCGCCGTGCGCCTCGGCCTCCTCCTGCACCGCCGCGGCGATGTCGACGAGGCCGAAGCGTGGTATCTCGACGCGGCCGAGTCCGGCGACCCGGCCGCGATGACCAACCTCGGCGTGCTCGCCCGCAACCGCGGCGACGAAGGCGAAGCCGCCGCTTGGTACCGCAAGGCGGCCGAGCACGGCAGCATCCCGGCGTTGACGAACCTTGGGCACCTGGCCGAGGCGCGCGACGAGCTGGCGAAAGCCGAGCGGTTCTTCCGCGCCGCGGCGGAGACCGGCGACGTGCAGGGGATGCTGAGCCTGGCGCGGATGCTGCAGGCGCGCGGGGCGACGGACGAGGCGGACACCTGGCTTTCGCGGGCGGAGGAGTCACAGGGCGAACACGACCGCGCCTGACCACCCGGCGAAGCCCGCCACCACCGGACCCGGTTCCGCACCCCCACCGCGTGGATCATGGCCAGCCGCCACTCGGGTGAATAATGCCCGGTAGCGCACTCTATTGTGTGATCCAACTCACAGCTCTAATGTGGGACGGGACTGCTCCCACCACCGAGCGCAGGGAAGTGCCGCCATGGTCGGCTCTCCGAGTACTTCTCCAGGTGCGGTGGCGGCGCTGTTCGAGCGCCGCGTCGTGCCGGGTGGAGAGCTGGGCGTGCAGGCTCGGGCGGTGGCGCAGGCGTGCCACGGGATGGCGCGGCGGTTCCACCGCGGCGGGAAGCTCGTGGTGTTCGGCAACGGCGGCGCGGGCACCGACGCGCAGCACGTGGCCGTGGAGTTCGTGCACCCCGTGATCGTCGGGAAGCGGGCGTTGCCGGCGATCTCGCTCACGGCCGACGTCGCCACGCTCACGAGCGTCGCGAACCGGCAGGGGCTCGACGAGATCTTCAGCTACCAGATCGAGTTCCTGGCCGAGCCGCAGGACATCGCGCTCGGCATCTCGTCCGACGGCCACTGCGCCAACGTCCGGCGCGGCCTCGAAGCCGCCCGCGAGCTGGGGATGCTCACCATCGCGCTCACCGGCGGCACCGGCCCGCGCACCATCACCGCGGACCACGTGCTCGAAGCGCGCTCGGACGACCCCCGCGTGGTCAAGGAAATCCACGTCACGACCTACCACGTGCTGTGGGAGCTCGTGCACGTGTTCTTCGAACAACCCGGTGTCCTCGCACCGGAGGTGGCGTCGTGAACGCGCGTGACGCCGACAGAGCACCGGCCCCCGCCTGTCACGACGGGGTCTGCATCACCTGTTCCGATACCGCGGTCGAAGTGACCGTCGTCGAACTCCTGGACCTCGGGTTCGCGGTGGTGGACACCGGCCAGGGCAGGGAGGAAGTGAGCGTCGCACTGGTGGATGCCGGTGTCGGCGACCGCGTCCTCGTCCACGCCGGAGAAGCCATCGCTCGTCTGGAGGTTCCCGAGTAGCCGAGGGAGTTGAGCGCCATGGCACGGGACTCCATTCCCGTAGGCGCGAGTGGCCTCGAAGAGCTCTACCCGTTCCTGTACGCGGGTACGAGTGACGTCGACGCCGTCCTGGCCCAGGTCCAGCAGTCCACTGTGGAGAAGGCCCGCGAGATCGTCGCGCTGCGCCGCCAGGTGCTCGAGACCGACGGCGAGCGCCTCGCCGCGTGCGCGCGGGACCTCGCGCGGGCGTTCGCCGGCGGTGGCCGGTTGCTGGCCTTCGGCAACGGCGGCAGCTCCACCGACGCGCAGGACCTCGCGAGCCTCTTCCTGAGCCCCGACGGCGACGCGCGACCACTGCCGGCCTTCGGTCTCACCAACGACATCGCGGTGGTGACCGCCCTGTCCAACGACATCGGGTTCGACGTCGTGTTCTCCCGGCAGGTCGGCGCCTTCGGCCGCCGCGGCGACATCGCCGTGGGCCTGTCGACCAGCGGGAACTCGGCGAACCTGCTGGCCGCCTTCGACGAGGCCGCGCGCCGCGGCCTCGTCACCGTCGGCATCGCCGGGTACGACGGCGGAAAGATGGCCGAGCTGCGCACGATCGACCACCTCTTCGTCGTGCCGTCGCCTTCGGTGCACCGCATCCAGGAAGCCCAAACGACCCTTTACCACGCACTGTGGGAACTCACCCTCGGTGCGCTCGACGACCTCGAGGGTGAACAGCCGTGACCCATGCGCAGAAAACCCCTGCCCCAGAAGAAGAGAAGCCCATCCACATCCTGTGGATCAACGCCGGACTGTCGTGCGACGGCGATTCGGTCGCGCTGACCGCCGCCACCCAGCCGAGCATCGAGGAGATCGTGCTCGGCGCGCTGCCCGGCCTGCCGAAGATCCAGGTGCACTGGCCGCTGATCGACTTCGAGTGCGGCCCGGACAAGGGCGCCGACACGTTCATCGAGTGGTTCTACAAGGCCGACCGCGGTGAGCTGGAGCCGTTCGTGCTGGTCGTGGAGGGCTCGATCCCCAACGAGGCCATCAAGGCCGAGGGCTACTGGTGCGGCTTCGGCAACAACCCCGAGACCGGGCAGCCGATGACCACCAGCGAGTGGCTCGACCGCCTCACGCCCAAGGCCCTCGCCGTGGTCGCGGCCGGCACCTGCGCCGCGTACGGCGGGATCCACGCCATGGAGGGCAACCCGACCGGGGCGATGGGCGTGCCCGACTATCTCGGCTGGGACTGGAAGTCGAGCGCCGGCCTGCCGATCGTGTGCATCCCCGGCTGCCCGACGCACCCGGACAACTTCTCCGAGACGCTCACCTACCTGCTCTACCAGGCGGCCGGCCACGCGCCGATGATCCCGCTCGACGACCACCTCCGTCCACAGTGGCTCTTCGGCGCGACCGTCCACGAGGGGTGCGATCGCGCCGGCTACTACGAGCAGGGCCAGTTCGCCGAGGCGTACGACTCGCCGAAGTGCCTGGTGAAGCTCGGCTGCTGGGGCCCGGTCGTGAAGTGCAACGTGCCCAAGCGCGGCTGGATCAACGGGGTCGGCGGCTGCCCGAACGTCGGCGGCATCTGCATCGGCTGCACCATGCCCGGCTTCCCCGACAAGTTCATGCCGTTCATGGACGAACCACCCGGCGCCCACGTCTCCTCGCTCGCCAGCGGCGCGTACGGCTCGGTGATCCGGCGCCTGCGCAAGATCACCGAGAAGAAGGCCGATGCCGAACCCAAGTGGCGGCACAAGGGCAAGCAGCTCGAGACCGGCTACCGCTCCTCTTGGCGCTGAAAGGACCCGGGACATGACGCAGACACAGCGGAAGAGCAGCGGCAAAGCCAAGACCGACCTCGTCGAGATGGCCTGGGACCCGATCACGCGCATCGTCGGCAGCCTCGGGATCTACACGAAGATCGACTGGGCGGCCAAGAAGGTCGTGGAGTGCCACAGCACGTCTTCGGTCTTCCGCGGCTACAGCATCTTCATGAAGGGCAAGGACCCGCGCGACGCGCACTTCATCACCAGCCGCATCTGCGGGATCTGCGGCGACAACCACGCCACCTGCTCGGTCTACAACCAGAACATGGCCTACGGCGTGCGCCCGCCGCACCTCGGCGAGTGGATCATCAACCTCGGCGAGGCCGCCGAGTACATGTTCGACCACAACATCTTCCAGGAGAACCTCGTCGGCGTGGACTACTGCGAGAAGATGGTGGCCGAGACCAACCCCGGCGTGCTGGAGCTGGCCAACCGCACCGAGGCGCCGCACGCGCGTGACCACGGCTACCGGACCATCGGCGACATCATGCGCTCGCTCAACCCGCTGGAGGGCGAGTTCTACCGCGAGGCCCTGCAGGTCAGCCGGTCCACGCGCGAGATGTTCTGCCTCATGGAGGGCCGCCACGTCCACCCGTCCACTTTGTACCCCGGCGGGGTCGGGACGATCGCGACGGTGCAGCTGTTCACCGACTACCTCACCCGGCTGATGCGCTACGTCGAGTTCATGAAGCGCTGCCTGCCGATGCACGACGACCTGTTCGACTTCTTCTACGAAGCCATCCCCGGCTACGAAGAGGTCGGCCGCCGGCGCATCCTGCTCGGCTGCTGGGGCAGCCTCAACGACCCGCAGTACTGCGACTTCACCTACGAGAACATGGAGTCGTGGGGCCGCAAGATGTTCGTCACGCCCGGTGTGGTCGTCGACGGCAAGCTCGTGACCACCAGCCTGCTCGACATCAACCTCGGCATCCGGATCCTGCTCGGCTCGTCCTTCTACGAGGACTGGGAGGGCATGGAGAAGTTCGTGACGCACGATCCGCTGGGCAACCCCGTGGACGCGCGCCACCCCTGGAACCAGCACACGATCCCGCGGCCGCAGAAGCGCGACTTCGACGACAAGTACTCGTGGACGATGTCGCCGCGCTGGTTCGACGGCACCGACCACCTCGCGCTCGACACCGGCGGCGGCCCGATCGCCCGGCTGTGGGTCACGGCGCTGGCCGGCCTCGTGGACACCGACTACGTGAAGTCCACCGGGCACAGCGTGGTGATCAACCTGCCGCGCACGGCCACGAAACCCGAGGTCAGCTTCGAGTGGAAGATCCCGAAGTGGAGCAACGCGCTCGAGCGCAACCGCGCGCGCACGTACTTCCAGGCCTACGCGGCCGGGCTCGCGCTGCACTTCTGCGAGCGAGCGCTCGCCGAGGTCCGCGGCGGCCACACCAAGACGTGGGAGCCGTTCACGGTGCCTGAAGAAGGCGTGTCGTGCGGGTTCACCGAAGCGGTGCGCGGGGTCCTTTCGCACCACATGGTGATCAAGGGCGGCAAGATCGCGAACTACCACCCGTACCCGCCGACGCCCTGGAACGGCAGCGTGCGCGACTCCTTCGGCACTCCGGGCCCGTACGAGGACGCGGTGCAGAACACGCCGATCTTCGAGGAGAACAGCCAGGAGAACTTCAAGGGCATCGACATCATGCGCGCGGTGCGCAGCTTCGATCCCTGCCTGCCCTGCGGCGTGCACATGTACACCGGCAAGGGCAAGACGCTCGACCGGATCCACACCCCCCACGCGTTCGGCGGAGAGGTGTTCTGAACCATGACGGACCACGACGTCGGCCAGGTCGGCGAACGCATCGAGCAGCTCCTCGGTGAGCTCGCGGCGGAGGCGGGCAGCACCGTGGCGGACCGGGCGGAGGACCTGGTCCGCACCCTGCTCGAGTTCTACGGCGCCGGCCTGACGACGATCGTGTCCGTCCTGAGGGAGGACGTCGCCGGTGAGGCGCTGCTGGAGCGCCTCGCCGGCGACGACCACGTGCGGGGGCTGCTGGTGCTCCACGACCTGCACCCCAAGTCCACTTTGGACCGCGTGACCGAAGCGCTCGACGAGGTGCGGCCGTACCTGGGTTCGCACTCCGGTGACGTCGACATCGTCGGGATCGACGCCGAGGGCGTGCTGCGGCTGCAGCTGCAGGGCACGTGCGACGGCTGCCCGTCCTCCACCGTCACGGCGAAGCTGGCCATCGAACGTGTGGTGCGCGAGGCCGCGCCGGAGCTCACCGACGTGGTGGTGGCCGGCGTGGTGCCCGAGCAGACCGGCCCGGGCGGACGTCCGCTGCTGCCGCTCGAGGCCGTGGAGCCGCTCGAGTGCCCCGTCCCCGTGGAGCAGGCATGACGGGCGGTCTGCGCAAGTTCCTGACGCCGGCCGAGCGACCGGCGCCGGGTGAGCGGTGCGAGCTGTGCACGGAGCCGGTCGGTGTGAGCCACGGACACGTGATCGACCTCGAATCGCGCACGATCATGTGCACCTGCCGGGGCTGCTACCTGCTGTTCACGCACACCGGTGCCGGCGGCCACCGGCACCGGGCGGTGCCGACGCGCTACCGGCACACCGCGCGGTTCCCCGCCGGCGCCACGCTGTGGGAGACGGCCGGGATCCCCGTGCGGATGGCGTTCCTGTTCTACAACTCGGTGCAGGAGCGCGCGGTCGCGTTCTACCCCAGCCCGGCCGGCGCAACGGAGTCGCTGCTGCCGCTGGGCACGTGGACGGAGCTGCTGCAGGACCAGCCCGAGTTCGCCGACGTGGCGCCCGACGTGGAAGCGGTGCTGATCACCAAGCACGACGTCGGGTTCGAGGCGTTCCTCGTGCCCATCGACGCGTGTTACGAGCTCATCGGCCTCGTCCGCCTGCACTGGCGGGGCTTCGATGGCGGCGAAGAAGCGCACGAGGCCATCGACCGCTTCTTCGCCGATCTCCGTGATCGCGGAGCCGCTGATGGCTGAGCTCACCTTCGACTGCCTGGACGTGCGCCCGGTGAAGTACGCGGCGTCGCCGACGCTCGCGTTCAGCATGAAGATCACCGAGCTCACCGCCCAGCCGATCCACGCGCTGGTGCTGCGGGTGCAGCTGCGGATCGAACCGCAGCGCCGCCGCTACAGCAGCCGGGAGGCGGAGCTGCTCACGAACCTGTTCGGCGACCCGGCCCGCTGGGGCGAGACGTTGCGGCCGTTCCAGTTCGCGACCGTGGCCGTGATGGTGCCGAGCTTCACGCGCACCACGGAGTTCCAGCTCGAGGTGCCCTGCACGTACGACCTGGAAGTGGCGGCCGGCAAGTACTTCCACGCGCTCGCCGACGGCGTGGTCCCGCTCGTGCTGCTCTTCAGCGGCACGATGTTCCCGAAGGGCGGCCCCGGGTTCTGGGTCGAGCCCGTGCCGTGGCACACCGAGGCCGAGTGCCGGATGCCGATCGCCGCGTGGGACGAGCTGATGAACCAGTACTTCCCGAACGTCGCGTGGTTGAAGCTGCACCGCGAGACCGTGGACGCGCTGCTGCGCTACAAGTCGCGCCACGCCATCCCGACGTGGGACGCGGCGATGGAACACCTGCTGGCGAACGTGGGTGATGACCTGTGACCGGCATTCTCGACCAGGCGCGCGCCGTCGGCGACGCCGTGCTCTACGAGGGGTACCTGCTCTATCCCTACCGCGCGTCGGCGCGGAAGAACCGCGTGCGCTGGCAGTGGGGCGTGCTCATGCCGCCGTCGTACGCGTCGCAGGAGCGCGGCGAGTACGCGACTTCGCGCACGGAGTGCCTGCTGGAGCCGCGCAAGCACACGTCGGTGCACCTGACGCTGCGGTTCCTGCAGGCCCAGGAACGCCTGGTGCACGACGGCCACGGGTTCGTCGACGCCGTGACGGTGGGCGGCAAGGACTACACGACGTGGGACGAGGCCGTGGAGCACGAGCTGACCTTCGTGGTCCCGGTCGCCGAACTGCTCGCGCAGCCCGTGGAGCTGCCGTTTTCCGTGCCGCCGGCCGAGACGCGCGAGTGCGTGGGCGACCACTGCACGCTCGTGCGCCGCTCCGCCGAGCTGACCGGCGTGCTCACCGCCCGCCTCGACGCGCTCGACGGCCCCTTCGGCGGCACGCGGCTGCGCGTGGACCTGCGCAACACGAGTACGTGGCCGTCGGACGGCGGCCGCGAATCGGCGCTGCGCAGGGCGTTGCTCGCCGCGCACGTGATCCTGGCGGTGGACTCCGGCCACTTCCTCTCGATGCTCGACCCGCCCGAGTGGGCGAAGCCGGCCGTCGAGGCGTGTGTGAACGAGCGCGTGTGGCCGGTGCTGATCGGCGGGTCGTCGCGGAGCCGGGTGGTGTTGGCGTCCCCCATCATCCTGTACGACGACCCGTCGATCGCCCCCGAAAGCCCTGGTGAGCTCTTCGACGGCACGGAGATCGACGAGATCCTGACCCTGCGGACGATGGCGCTCACCGACGAGGAGAAGCGCGAGGCCCGCGCGACGGATCCGCGAGCGGCGGCGCTGGTGGACCGCGTGGACGACCTGCCGCAGGAGCTGCTCGACCGGCTGCACGGCACGGTCCGGTACCTGCGTTCGGTGACCGGCGAGAACCCCGAGCCACCGGCGGACCCCGAGGTACCAACGGATCCCGTGCCCTGGTGGGACCCGGGCGCCGACGCGTCCGTCTCCCCGGAGACCGACGGCATCGTGGTCGCCGGCGTCCGCGTGGCCGCCGGCTCGCGCGTGCGGCTGCACCCGAACCTGCGGGGCGCCGACGCGCAGGACATGTTCCTCACCGGCCGCGTCGCCACCGTGCGCGCTGTGCTGTCCGATGTGGACGGAGACACGCACGTGGCCGTGACGCTCGACGACGACCCCGGCGCCGACCTGCAGAACGCCCACGGCCGCTTCCGCTACTTCTCCCCCGACGAGCTGGAGCCGACATGAGACCGCAGGTGCTGGTGGCCGGGATCGGCAACATCTTCCTCGGCGACGACGGCTTCGGCGTCGAGGTGCTCAAGCAGCTCGAAACCGAAGAGCTGCCGGAGTGGGTGCAGATCGCCGACTACGGCGTCTCCGGCCTGCACCTGGCCTACGACCTGCTCGGCGGCTACGACACCACGATCCTGCTCGACGCGACGCCCCACGGGGTCGAGCCGGGCACGTTGTCGCTGATCGAGGCCGACGTCGACGCGATGGCCGCGGCGCCCGTGATCGACGCCCACGGCATGCAGCCCGAAGCGGTGTTCCGCCTGCTGCGGCTGCTCGGCGGCGACGCGGGCCGCGTGCTGATCGTGGGCTGCGAGCCGAAGTCGGTCGAGTCCGGGATCGGGCTCAGCAAGGAGGTCGCGGCGGCCGTGCCCGCGGCCGTGCGCGCGGTGAAGGAACTGACGTGGGGCACCACCCCGCGGCTGCCGGAAGACAACCTCAAGACGGAGGTCTGACGATGTTCAAGCGGTTGCTGCTGCTGATCGTGCTCATCGGTGTGGTGGCGTGGGTCGCCAGCCAGGTGAAGCCGGATGTGCAGCGTTACGTCGACATGAGCCGGAAATAACCGTGTGCCTCGGCATCCCGGGCGAGATCATCGAGATCAGCGAGGAACGTCCGGACCTCGCGAAGGTCTCGGTGTGCGGGGTGAAGCGGGCGATCAACATCGGCCTGCTCGCCGACGACCCACCCGTGCCCGGTGAGTGGATCCTCATCCACGTCGGGTTCGCACTGTCCAAAATAGACGAGGCGGAAGCCGCCGCGGCGCTGGAGTTCCTGGAGAGCATCGGGAAGGCGTACGAGGACGAGATGGCGGCGCTTCTCGAGTCTCGCATCGACTGATCGACAAGGAGGGGCCATGCGGTTCGTCGACGAGTTCCGGGACGCGGACAAGGCGCGGGCGCTGTCCGCGAAGATCACCGCGCTGTGCGAGCCCGGCCGGCACTACAAGTTCATGGAGGTGTGCGGCGGCCACACGCACACGATCTACAAACACGGCCTCGAGGACTACCTGCCCGAGAGCGTCGAGCTCGTGCACGGCCCGGGCTGCCCGGTGTGCGTGATCCCGATGGGCCGCATCGACGACGCGATCAGCATCGCCCGCCGGCCCGGGGTGCTGATGACCTCGTTCGGCGACATGATGCGCGTGCCGGGTTCGGGCGGGAACTTCTTCGACTCCAACGCCGAGGGCACCAACATCAGGATGGTGTACTCGCCGCTCGACTCGCTCAAGATCGCCCGGCAGAACCCAGACCTGCAGGTGGTCTTCATGGCCATCGGGTTCGAGACGACCACGCCGTCGACCGCGATGACGCTGCTGCGCGCGGCCGGCGAAGGCCTCCCGAACTTCTCGGTGTTCGCCAATCACGTCACGATCGTGCCGGCCATCAAGGCCATCCTCGACTCGCCCGACCTGCGGCTCGACGGGTTCCTCGGCCCGGGCCACGTGTCCACGGTGATCGGCTGCCGGCCGTACGAGTTCATCGCCCGCGACTACGGCAAGCCCGTGGTGGTGGCCGGGTTCGAGCCGCTGGACATCCTGCAGTCGATCTACCTGTTGATGGTGCAGCTGGCCGAAGGCCGCGCCGAGGTGGAGAACCAGTACTCGCGCGTGGTGCCGTGGGACGGCAACCTCGTGGCGCTCAAGGTGATCAACGAGGTGATGGAGCTGCGGCCGTACTTCGAGTGGCGCGGCCTCGGGTTCATCTCGCACTCGGCGATGCGCGTGCGCGAGAAGTACGCCGCCTTCGACGCCGAACGCCTCTTCGACGTGCCCGGCGTCCGCGTCGCCGACCCCAAGGCGTGCCAGTGCGGTGAGGTGCTCAAGGGGGTGCTGAAACCGTGGGAGTGCAAGGTGTTCGGCACGGCCTGCACGCCGGAGACGCCGATCGGCACCTGCATGGTCTCACCCGAAGGCGCGTGCGCGGCCTACTACAACTTCGGCCGGTTCAGCCGCAAGCGCGTGCGGGAGGCGAGCCACGCATGACCACCACGGAACGCGAGCAGCAGGTGCTCGACCGCATCGAACGCGCCCGGCGGCGGCGCGCGAAGGTGCGCGAGGAGCGCATCACGCTGTCCCACGGCTCGGGCGGCAAGGCCACGCACACGCTGATCGAGGCGGTGTTCCTCGACGCGTTCCGCAACCCGCTGCTGGAGCCGATGGAGGACGCGGCCGCGCTGGCCATCGGCGGGGCACAGCTGGCGTTCACCACGGACTCGTTCGTGGTGTCACCGCTGTTCTTCCCCGGCGGCAACATCGGCGATCTGGCGGTGAACGGCACGGTCAACGACCTCGCGGTGTCCGGCTCCCGGCCGCTGTACCTCACGGCGGGGTTCATCCTCGAGGAAGGGTTCCCGGTCGAGGACCTGCTGAAGATCGTCGACTCGATGAAGGCGGCGGCGCTCGCAGCCGACGTGCAGATCGTCACCGGGGACACGAAGGTCGTGCAGCGCGGCAAGGGTGACGGCGTGTACGTGAACACCGCCGGCATCGGCGTCTCCATCCGCTCCGGGCTCGGCGTGACCTCGGTCCGGCCGGGTGACGCGGTGCTGGTGTCGGGGCCGATCGGCGACCACGGCGTCACGATCATGCTGGCGCGCGGCGAGCTGGACATCGACTCGGACATCGAGTCCGACACCGCACCCGTGCACGGGCTGGTGGCCGGGCTGCTTGCCGCGGTGCCCGGCGTGCACGCGATGCGCGACGCGACCCGCGGCGGCGTGGCGACGATCCTCAACGAGGTCGCGGCCGGTGCACAGGTCTCCGTGATCGTGGACGAGAACGCGGTGCCGGTGCGCGACGAGGTGCGCGGTGCGTCGGAGCTGCTCGGCATCGACCCGCTGTACGTGGCGTGCGAGGGCCGCATCGTGGCGTTCGTGGACGGCACGCAGGTGGACACCGCGCTGGCCGCGCTGCGGTCGCACCCGCTCGGCGCGGAGGCGGCGGTGATCGGCCGCGTGGCCGACGACCCGCCGGGGCTGGTGCTGCTGAACACCGCGTTCGGCGGCACGCGGATCGTGGACATGCTGGTGGGCGACCCGCTGCCGAGGATCTGCTAGTGCACGAGATGTCGATCACGCAGAGCGTCGTGGACGCGATCGTCTCGCGGCTGGGGTCGCAGGCCGTGCGCAGTGTGCGGCTGGAGATCGGCCGGCTGTCCGGGGTGGTGCCGGACAGCGTGCGGTTCTGCTTCGACGTGGTGTGCGCGGGAACGTCGCTGGACGGGGCGGAACTGGAGATCGACGAGCCGCCCGGGCGGGCCTCGTGCCGCGACTGCGGGGCGGAGTTCGGGATCGACGACCCGATCCTGCTGTGTCCGTGTGGCAGCGCGAACGTCGAGGTGCTGACGGGGCGGCAGCTGCGCATCAAGTCGGTGGAGGTGGTTTGAGATGTGTGCGACGTGTGGTTGTTCGGACTCGGCCTCGGTGCGCGTTGATCATTCGCACGCTGATCATTCCCACGCCGAGGCTTCGCGCACGGTGGTGCTGGAGCAGGACGTGTTGGCCAAGAACGACCACCTGGCCGCGCACAACCGGGCCCGGCTCGCCGAGCTGGGGATCTTCGCGGTCAACCTGATGAGCTCGCCCGGCGCGGGCAAGACGACGTTGCTGGAACAGACCGTGCACGAGCTGGGCGGTTCGACCCCGCTCGCGGTGGTCGAAGGCGATCAGGAAACGCTGCTCGACGCCGACCGCATCAAGGCCTCCGGCGCGCCGGTCGTGCAGATCAACACCGGCGCCGGTTGTCACCTCGACGCGACGATGCTCTCGCGCGCGCTCGACACGTTGGCGCCGGCGCGCGGTTCGGTGGTGTTCGTGGAGAACGTCGGGAACCTCGTGTGCCCGGCGTTGTTCGATCTGGGCGAGGCGGCGCGCGTGGTGATCATGTCCGTGACCGAGGGGCCGGGGAAACCGCTGAAGTACCCGCACATGTTCGCGTCGACGGATCTGGTGCTGCTCAACAAGATCGACCTGTTGCCGTACGTGTCGTTCTCGGTGCCGGAGTTCCTGCACGACCTGCGCCACGTGAACCCGGACGCGCGCGTGGTGGAGATCAGCGCGACTCGGGGCGACGGCCTCGAAGAGTGGTACGGCTGGCTGCGACAGCGACCTGGCCGAGGCTGATCCCGCCGTCGTTCGTGGGCACGCGGGAGTGGGTGAGCACGCGGAAACCCTGGTCGGCCAAGGACGTGGTGGTTCGTTCCAGGAGCATGAGGTTCTGGAAGACGCCGCCGGACAGGGCGACCGTCGTGAGCCCTGTCGTGTCCCTGAGGCGGACGCAGGTTTCGGTGATGGCTTCGGCGACGCCGTTGTGGAAGCGGGCGGCGACGATCGGGCGGGCGGTGCCGGCGTTGAGGTCCTCGACGACTGCTCGGAGCAAGTCCACACCGGACAGTTCCTCCGGCGTCTGCGCGCAGCGGTAAGCAGCGCGTTCGGCCGGATCGGCGAGTTGTTCCAGCTCGACGGCGGCCTGGCCTTCGTAGTTGATCTCGTCGCGGACACCGAGGACGGCGGCGACGGCGTCGAACAGCCGGCCGGCGCTGGACGTCAGCGGTGAGGCCAGGCCGGTGCGCGCGAGGTGGACGACGTGGTCCCACTGGTGCTCGTGCCGGGCTCGCAGTGCTTTCGACGGGATGCCCGCGGCGTCGAGATACGCGGCGGCCATGCGCCAGGGCTGGCGGATCGCCGTGGTGCCGCCGGGCAGCCGGACGGGCGTGAGGTGCGCCAGGCGGTCGAACCCGGTGAGGTCGGCGCGGAGGAACTCGCCGCCCCAGAGGGTGCCGTCGGTGCCGTAGCCGGTGCCGTCGAACGCGACGCCGAGGACCGGGCCGGTTTCGCCGTTGTCGGTGAGGCAGGAAGCGATGTGGGCGTGGTGGTGCTGCACCCCCACGAGTTCGACGCGTTCCAGGTCCAGCGCGTATTTCGTGGACAGGTACTCGGGGTGCAGGTCGTGGGCGACCACCGTCGGCGCGATGGCGAACAGCTCGCGCAGGTGCGCGATGCCGGTCTCATACGCCTTGAACGTTTCGTAGTTGTCGAGGTCACCGACGTGGTGGGAGAGGACCGCGTGGGTGTCCTTGGCCAGGCAGAACGTGTTCTTCAGTTCCGCGCCGCAGCCGAGGATGTGCTCGGTGAGCCGTGGGCGCAGCGGCACCGGCTCGGGTGCGTAACCACGCGAACGGCGCTGCAACTGCACCCGGTCGCGCCACACCCGCACCACGGAGTCGTCGGTTCGCGTGTGGATGGCCCGGTCGTGCGTGAGGAAGGCGTCGGCGATCCCGGCGAGCCGGGCGAAGGCGTCTTCGTCGCGGTAGACGATGGGCTCGTCGGACACGTTCGCGCTGGTCAGCACGATCGGCCGGCCGAGATCGCCGAGCAGCAGGTGGTGCAGCGGCGTGTACGGCAGCATGACCCCGATACGGCGGTTGCCGGGCGCGACCGAGGGCGCGAGCGGTCCGTTCGCGCGGCGCGGAAGCAGCACGATCGGCCGCCGGCGCCCGGTCAACACGGCCGCGGCGAGCTCGTCGACGTCGGCGATCTCGCGGGCGGCGGCGAGATCGGGAACCATCACCGCGAACGGCTTGTCCTCGCGGTGTTTCCGGCCGCGCAGGGCGGCCACGGCCGGTTCGTTCATCGCGTCCACGGCGAGGTGGTAACCGCCGAGTCCCTTCACCGCCACCACGGCGCCGGCGCCGAGTGCGTCCACAGTGGACGCGATCGGCTCGCCGCCGCCCGAGAACACCAGTCGTGGCCCGCACGCCGGACAGCACACGGGCTGCGCGTGGAACCGCCGGTCACCCGGATTTTCGTACTCCTGCCGGCACTGCGCGCACAGCGCGAAGCCGGCCATGGTCGTGAGCGGCCGGTCGTAGGGCACGCCGCGCACGATCGTGAAGCGCGGCCCGCAGTTCGTGCAGTTGACGAACGGGTACCGGTAGCGCCGGTCCCCCGGATCCCGCAGCTCCGCCAGGCAGTCCGCGCAGGTCGCGCTGTCCGCGGACACCCACGTCGCCGCCTCGCCGCCGACCGGACTGGCCACGATCTCGAAGCCGCTCGACCCCGTGGCCGGCACTTCGCCCACCCGCACGTCGTCGACCACGGCCAACGGCGGCGCTTCGGCCCGCAGCGCCGTCACGAAGGCGTCGAGGTCGCGTCGCGCCCCCTCGACCTCCACGAACACCCCGCGGCTGTCGTTGCCGACGAAGCCGGCGAGCCCGAACCGCCGCGCGAGGCCATGGACGAAGGGCCGGAACCCCACGCCTTGCACCACCCCGTCGACGCGCACCGCGAAGCGCACGAGCGCCACCGGCTCAGTCCGCGCCGGCCTGTTCGGGTGCGGACGCGAGCCGCCACTCGCGCGGTGAAACCCCGTACGCCGCCTTGAACGAACGGCTGAAGTGCGCCGCGTCGGAGAAGCCCCAGCGGTGCGCGACGGCGGCCACCGTCGCGCTCGTGCGGCCCAGGTCGCGGCGTGATTCGGCGAGCCGCTGCTGCTGGATCCAGCGCACCACGGACACGCCTTCGGCCGAGAAGAGCTTGTGCAGGTAGCGCACGGAAATCCGGTGCGCGGCCGCGATCGACGCCGGCGACAGATCGGGCTCGCCGAGGTGCTCGGCGATGAACGCGCGGATCCGTAGCAGCTGCGTCGGCTCGGGGGTCGCGGCGCCGTCGAGCACCAGGGACTCCAGCAGGTTCAGCGCTGAGGCAGCGAGCCGTTCGCCGGCCACGCCGTCGGCCGCCGTGAGCTTCGCCAGGAACGGCGAGGCGAGCGCGGGCACGCCGGAATCGGGCCGCAGCGCGGTGGCCGTGATGCGGTGCAGGTCGGCGTCGGCGACGCCGAGGAACCGGCGCGGCACCATGAACACCTTCATCTCGAACTCGCCGGGGAACCACAGCTCGTACGGGCGCGCGGCGTCGTAGAACACCAGGTCACCGGGGTGCAGCACGGCGCGGCGGCCGTCCTGGGTCACCACGCCGGGGCCGAGGTTCTGCAGGCCGAGCAGCACGAACTCGTCGCCGGCCTCGGCCACGAGCCGCGGCGTGCGGCGCACGCGCTGCGCCGCCGCGTGCACGGTGGAGAGCTGGAGCCGGCCGAGGCGGTCGTTGGCGACGGAGCCGGAGAACGCGTCGGCGTCGGGTGTCGCGACGTTGAGCGGCACGAACGAACGGCACACGACCTCGTGCCAGAAAGCCACCCGTTCGGCCTCCGGCTGCGTGTCGGTTGTCAGCACCATGCTCATCGCACCACCACCTGAGCAGCAAGTATGCGCTGATCCGGGCGCGACACACCAGCCGTGCGCTCTCCGTCAACCCCCGGTGCACTGTGAGGCAAGCCACTGCCCGCGGGCGCTCCTACCTTCGGCCGAACAAGCAGGCGAAGGGAAGGACAGCGCGTGATCACCTACTCGGGCTCTTTCAAGGCAGCGGCCGTGCAGGCGGAGCCGGTGTGGCTGGACGCCGACGCGACCATCGACAAGTCGATCGCGCTGATGGGCGAAGCGGCCCGGGCCGGTGCGGACCTCATCGCGTTCCCGGAGACGTTCATCCCGGGCTACCCGTGGTGGCTCTGGCTCGACTCGCCCGCGTGGGGCATGCAGTTCGTGGGCCGCTACCACGAAAACTCGATCAACCTCGACAGCCCGCGGTTCCAGCGGCTGCTCGACGGCGCGAAGCAGCACGGCATCAACGTGGTGATGGGCTTCTCCGAGCGTTCGGGCGGCAGCCTGTACATGGCCCAGGCCACGATTTCCTCCACCGGTGAGCTGATCGGCGCGCGTCGCAAGCTGAAGCCGACGCACGTGGAGCGCACGGTGTACGGCGAGGGCGACGGCTCGGACCTGGTGGTGCACGACGTCGCCGGGGTCGGCCGCGTCGGCGCGCTGTGCTGCTGGGAGCACCTGCAGCCACTCACGAAGTACGCGATGTACGGCATGGACGAGCAGGTGCACGTGGCTTCGTGGCCGAGCTTCTCCGTCTACAAGGGAGCGGCGTACGCGCTCGGCTCCGAAGTGAACACGTCGGCTTCGCGCATGTATGCGGTGGAGGGACAGTGTTTTGTCATCGCGCCTTGCGCGATCGTGGGTGACGCCGGGATGGCGCTGTTCTGCGACACACCGTTGAAGGAGCAGCTGCTGCAGCGCGGTGGCGGCTTCGCGCGCATCTTCGGCCCGGACGGCAGCCCGCTCGCCGAGCCGCTCGCGGAGGACGAGGAAGGCCTGCTCTACGCCGACATCGACCTCTCGGCGATCCCGCTCGCGAAGGCGGCCGCGGACCCGGTGGGCCACTACTCGCGCCCGGACGTCACGCGGCTGCTGCTGAACCGCACGCCGCGGCGTCCGGTTGAGGAATCCCGCCCGGCGCCGGAACAGATCGAGGAGATCCCGGCCGAGCCGGCCACGGTCTGACCACGCTTCTGATCACTCGGCGGTTTCCCCCGCTGCCGCCGGGTCGCCACGGTTGTCCACAGCCATTCGGAGGATGTGGACAACCGTGGCGGTTTTCGGCTTCGCGGCCGGTTCCTGTCGGCCGGCGGCGGTAGCTTCCGAGGCATGATCCCCTTCGAGCTCAGCCCCATCGCCCACGTCGAATCCGCGCTGACGGACCTCGACGGAGCACCCAAACAACCCGACGAAGGCGCGCCGCCCGCGTGGCTCGTGTTCGAGCCCTCGGTCGCCGAGGGCCTACGTGACCTGCGACCAGGGCAGGAAGTGCTGGTGTTCACCTGGCTGCACCTGGCCGACCGCTCGGTGCTGTCCGTGCGCCCGCGCAGCGATCCGGCCCGTGCGATGGCGGGCGTGTTCAGCACGCGCTCACCCGCGCGGCCGAACCCGATCGGGCTGCACCGCGCGGAGATCCTCGAGGTCCACGGGCTGCGCGTGCTCGTGTCGCAGCTCGAAGCGGTCGACGGCACGCCCGTGGTGGACGTGAAGCCGGTGCGCTCTGTCGACGATGGCTAGAAAAATCTTCGCGCCGGGTGAACCACCCGCTGGTCGGCGTCCGTTTTCAGGGCAACGGACAAGGCAGGGTGAGGACAGATGACCGGGACGCGGACGCGTCGGCAGGTGGCCGACGAAGCACTCGTGCGGACGTTGTTCGCCGAACACGGCAAGGCGATGCTCGCCTACGCCACGCGGCTGCTCGGCGACCGCGCGGCGGCCGAGGACGTGGTGCAGGAGGCGCTGGTCCGAGCGTGGCGCAACCCGCAGCGGGTCACCGACGGTTCGAGGTCCGTGCGGGCCTGGCTGCTCACGGTGGTGCGCAACCTGGTCGTGGACCGGGCCCGCGCCCGAGCGGCCCGGCCCACGGAGGTCGCCGAATCGCCGACGACCGTGGCGGTCTCCCGGGACCACTCCACGGCGGTGGTCGACTCGATCGTGGTGCGCGAGGCGCTCGACGGCTTGTCGCCGGAGTACCGCGAGGTGCTGGAGCAGGTGTACCTGCGCGGCCACACCGTGCCGGAAACGGCGGCGCACCTCGGCATCCCGGCCGGCACCGTGAAGTCGCGCTCGCACCGCGCCCTGCGCGCCTTGCGCGAGTCCTTCGGCAGCCCGCAACCGGTCGGTGCCGCATGAACCACGACCCGCTCGACCCCACCCATGTCACGACCTGCGAGCACTGCCGGAAGGAGGTGGAATCAGTGCGCGAGATGCAGGAGTTCCTCGAGGCGGTACCGCCCGAGCTTCTCCTCGACGGCCCGCCCGACGACGCGGACCTGCTACTGCAACGCACGCTGCGGCAGATCCGCACCGAAGCCTCGGGCGCCCGCCGGCGCGGCAGAACGCTGGCCGCCACGGCCGCCGTGGTCGTGGCGGCCGCCGCACTGGGCCTCGGCGCCCTCATCGGCCAGGCCGGCACCACCCCGCCGCTGCTCCCGGCCGCCGCTCCGGACCCCGACCTCGCCGTCGCCCCCCATCCCGCCCCGCTCCTGCTCACCGGTGCGGCCGGCCCCACCCACCTCACCGCCGAGGTCACCCCGGTCGGCGCCTGGGCCCGCGTGGAAGCCCACGTCCAGGGCCTCCCCGACGGCACCCGCTGCCGCATGGTCATCGTCGCCAAGGACGGCACCCGCCAACCCACCGGCGGCTGGCAATTCTGGGCGGCCGCCAAGGGCCCCGGCGCCGAGCTGTACGGGTCGGCCAGCGTGCCGGCGTCGGAGATCGCCGCGGTGACCCTGGAGGACATGTCGGGGCACGAATTCGTGCGAACGGGGGTATGAGGGGGAATCGTTGGGGTGTAAGGGATTCGCTGCGCCTGCTTTGACCTCGGGTGGGTGCGGGCACCACCGCCGGAGGACGGTGGCGCCCGCGGTCCGCCGGGCCTGCGGGAAGCCGATCGCCGACCGAGCGCCCCGCTGCGCTGAACCCCAACGCGGAATCGTGGGGGTTCAGCGGATCCGCCGCGCCCACACCGAACTTGGGTGGCTGTGGTGCCACCGGAGGCGGTGACACCACAGCCCGCCAGGCCCGCGGGTAACCGACCGCCGCCTGAGCGCCCCGCTGCGCGTAGGGCGAACGGGAATCGCTGAGGCTCAGCGGACCCGCCGCGCCCACCGTGGCCTCGGGGCTACGGGTGTCTCCGGAGTCGGGTGACACCCGCAGTTCGCCAGGTCCACGGGTATCCGACCGCAGGCTGGCCGCACGACCACCCGCAAGACAACGGGAAATCGTTGAGGAGTACCTGATTCGCCGCGCTCACCAGGACCTCGGGTCGGCGCGGACGACACCGGACGTCGGTGGCACCCGCAGTCCGCCAGGCCCGCAGATGGCCAGCCGCCGGCAGGGCACCGGACGGCCCGCAGGCGAACGCGGAGTTTGAGGCTTCGCGGATCCGCCAGATTCACCTTGGCCTCGGCCTGCGGGTAGCCGACCGCCGGGCTGCCCGCAAACCAACGGAAAGCCGTGGTGCTTGGCGGGTTCGCCGATCTCCAATGGCCTTGGTAGGCGCGGATGCAATCGGAGGTCAGCGACGCCCCCTACCCTCCAGGCCCGGCCATCGCCTGAGCGCCTGGGTACCTGTAGGCCAAGGGGAATCGTTGGCGGGCAACGGATTCGCCGCACCCTCCTCGGCCTCGGACCGCGGGTGCCACCTGAGGTAGGTGGCAGCCGCGGTCCGCCGGGCCTGCGGGTAGCCGACCGCCGGCTGGGCGTCCGCCTTACCCGCAAGCCAACCTGATCGTCGTGCCATAACACGAAACACGAACACGATGTGCTGCCGTTCGACCAGCCCTCCCCAAGCCGGCCCCGGTCATCAGCAGGTCACCGGTGCTGGCAACCCACCGCTAATGTGACCGGTCGTCTTAACGGGTAAGAACGACAAGCCCCCGTCAGAACGTGAACAAAACCTTCCCCGCCCGACCAGCCTTACGCGCGTGATCGAACGCCGCCTGGAAGTCCTCCAGCGAGTACACGGCCTCGACCGCCGCGCCCAGCTCACCCGCCACCACGAGCCCAGCCAGCTCGCCGTACACGCGCTCGACCTCTTTCCGAGAAGCCGTCCGCGCCCAGTTCGTGATCCAGAAGCCCCGGTGATTGAGCTCCCGGTAGATCACGTCACCCAGGGGCAGCTTCGCCGGCTCACCCGTCGCCGAGGAATACCCGACCACGGTGCCGCCGGCGGAGAGAGCCGTGGCCAAGGTGGCGGCGGTGGCATCGGCGGCGCCGTCGAGGACCAGCTTGAGTTCGGCACCCCCCAGGGCCGCCTTCACGCGGTCGCCGAGGTCTTCACCGTCGACCAGCACGACGTCACCACCGAGGTCGCGCACCTGCTGCGCGGCTTCTTCGCGGCGCACGACGTTCAGCGTCTTCACCCCGGCCCGCCGGGCGAGCGCGACCACGAGCTGACCCACGGCCGAGTTGGCGATGTTCTGGCCGATCCAGTCACCGGGCTGGAGGTCGACGTAGCGGTTGAGCAGCAGGTACGCCGTGGCCGGGTTGACCGACAGCATGGCCAGCTGCCGCGCGTCGGCGGCGTCGGGGACCACGACCAGGTTGCGCGCCGGCACCACGGCCTGCGTGGCCCAGACGCCCGGCGTCCCGACGGGCAGGAAGATCACCCGCTTGCCGGCCAGCGACTGATCGACCTCGGCGCCGACGGCCGCGACCCGGCCGACGCCTTCGAAGCCGATCGCGCTCGGTACCTGCGGATACACGCCGTACCAGCCGAGGGCGAAGAGGAAATCGGCCGGGTTGAGGGCCGCGGCCTCCAAGGTCACCAGCGCGTCGGTGGCCCCGAGCGTGAGGTCGGGGTTGACGTCGAGGCGGACGGTGGTGTCGACGTCACCGACACCGGTGAGAACGAGCTTGCTCATGCGAGGTAACCCCTGTCGGTTGCCTGGAAGGAGAAGTAATCGCCTTCGGAAAGTTGACCATTACGGTTCTACACGGTCCGCCGCATCGACGTAAAGGCCTTTGCCCGAAAGACCATTTCACCTACACTGGCGTCATGCCCAGTTCCACGACGGCGGAGGCGCCCGTCCCGGCCACCGCGGCCGCGATCGTGGACCTGCTCAACTCCCGCGCGTACACCGTCCACGAGGACAAACTCGACGACGCCGGCCTCGCCCGCGCCCTGCTAAGCCCCTTCGGCCAGGACGAGACCCCGATCCCGCCGAAGCGCCTCAAGCTGGTCCGCGACCTGCGGGCCGCCCTGATGACGGTGCTGACCGGCGACGATCCCACCGAAGCCTGGGCCACGTTCACCGGACGCACGTCGGGCGTCACGTTCACCCAGGACTTCTCGACCCCCGGCAAGGTCACCCCCCGCCAGAGCACCGGCGACACCGTGGTCGGCGGCATCACGCTCCACGTGGCCACGCTCGTCGAAGACGGCACCTGGTCCCGCCTTCGCCTGTGCGCCAACGAAGAATGCAGCGCGGTCTTCTACGACACCACCCGCAGCCGCACGCGCCGCTGGCACTCCTACGAGATCTGCGGCAACCGCACCAACGTCGCGAACCACCGCGCCCGCAAGGCCACGCAGCGCTAGGCGAGGTGACAACACACCGCGACATTGGCCAGCACCGCGCCCAAGAACAACGTCGGCATCGACACCGCCACGGCACCGGAAACCAGCACCGCGATCGCGGCCAGATCGACCACCACCCGCACCGCCACCCGCCGCCGGCGGTCCTTTTTGGACGAACCCTCGAAAACCCGCGCCCACTCCGGATCCACGCCCCGCTCGATCTCCCGCAACCGCCGGCGCTCGAAGCGCGTCAACGTCACCGCGGGCCGACGCCGATCCCGGGCACGACCGCCGTCTCCACCGCCGACGAGCTGATCACCGTTCCGGCCGGAATCCCTTGCCACATCCCGATTCCCGGCTTCAGCAGCACGTCCCGGTCACCGAGGTACCGGCCCGTCGCCGGATCCACCACGATCTCGGCCCGCACCTCACCCTGCACCGACCCCAGCCCGACACCGACCCGCCCGTCGAGGTTCGCCTCGCCATCGGTCACGGCCAAACCGGGCACGAGCATCAACGCCCGCAGCAGCGCGGTCCGCAGCTCACGATCCGCCTGCCCCGACCGCAGCACCGTCGCGGCCAGACTGACCACCTCCTCCGGCCGGTTCCCGGCGTCGGCCAGCATCCGCGCGTACAGCCGTTGCGGATCCGTAGGCAGCCCCGTCAGAAACTGCGGCGTGACATGACCCCAGTCACCGGAGTCCGCCGAGCAGTCACCCTCCACCAGGTGAGCGCTCACTTCGCCGTTCCAGCCAGGAAAATCACCACAGGGCGCGCGCACCTCGCTCGGCGCGAGCGTCGTCGGATCGAGCAGCCCGCCGTCGCCCTCGGTGCGCGCGAGCTCGGCCGACCCCACGAGCCACCGCTGCGGCCCGTGCGGCGTGGTGCGCTTCAGCCACTCCTGCGCGCGGTCCGCCGGAATCCACACCTGCGACTCCGTGTCGAACACGGCCGTCAACAGCTGGCCCGTCCGCGTGCTCGCGCTGCCGAGGCTCGCCTCGCGGTACTCGACGTACAGGAACTCCCCCGGCCCCGGCTCACCCTGCCCCTCGGCGAACGTCGCGGCCCGCTCCAGATCCCGCGCCGCGGCCGCGCTCGCCACCGGCGTGAAGTCCCCGCCCAGCAACGGCCGCACCACCACCGCCCCCACGGCCAGCACCACCACCGCGGCCGCCGCGGCGAACCACCGCTTCCGACTGCCACGCTCCTTCACACGGCCCGCCGCGAGGCCCACCGCCAGTCCAGGCGCCAACCCGGCCTTGGCCCGAATCCGCTCCGCCACCGAATCGTCGAACGGCAACGCCGGGCTCAACGCCGCCAGCGCTTCATCGAGTTCGGCGTCGGTCAAGATCGAGTGCACCCGTGCTCCCTCAGTCATGGTTCCGCCTCACCCGCAACGTCCGCCGCACGCGGTGCAGCCGCGACCGCACCGTGCCGACGGGGATGCCCAGCGCCGCCGCGACCTCGTTCGAATCGAGGCGGGCCCAGGAAGTGAGCAGCAGGACGTCGCGGTCGTCCGCGCTCAACGCCGCCAACGCCGTGGCGAGCGCCCGCGCGTCGTCTTCGGCCACCAGCCGCTCGACCACGCGCCGCTCGTGGCTCTCGACGTCCGTGGCCACGAAGGACCCGAGCCGCCCGGTCGCCGTGCTCTCGCGGCTCTTCGACCGCAGGTGCGTGTGGAGCAGGTTCGTGGCGATCCCGAACAGCCACGCGCGCGCCGTCGCGCGGGCCGGCTCGTACGTGGCCCGCCCCTTCAACGCCGCGACGAACGTGTCCGCCACCAGGTCGTCCGCCGCCGCCCCCACCCACCGCGACAGGTAGCGGTACAGCTCACCGGCGTGCCGGGTGAACAGGTCCTCGAACTCCCGCCCCGGCGGCTCCCCGCTCAAGTCGGGCCGCCCCTCCTCGCTCGGGTGCGGTCCACCGCCGGCCTCGTCGATCACGCTCATCACGGTTGTTCTTAGCCGCAGGCGCGCCCCACGTTCACGGCACCCGGGCCTGCACCGCGATTCCGCGAGCCAGGAAGTCCTCGGCGGCCACGCCGGACTCGACGAGGAGGGCGTGGGTGTGCTGGCCGAGTGCCGGGACGTCGCCCATCTCGGCCTCCACGTCGGCGAACGTGGCCGGCGGCAGGAGGGCGTCGACGGCCGCGAACTCGGTGCCGATCTTGCGCCAGCGTCCGCGCGCCCGCAGCTGAGGATGGTCCACGACCTGGCCGACGTCCTTGAGCTGCGCCGCGGGAACCCCCGCCGCGGCGAGGCGTTCGTCGAGTTCGGCGCTGGTGTGGCGCGCGGTGCGCGTGGCGATCGCGGCGTCGCAATCGGCGCGGTGGGCCACGCGGGCCACGTTGGTGGCGAAGCGCGGATCGTCGGCGAGCTCCGGGGCGTCGAGCACCGAGGTGACCAACGTGCGCCAGCCGGAGTCGTTCTGCACGCCGATCAGCACCTGGCCGTCGCTGGTCGGGAACGCGTCGTAGGGCGCGATCGAACTGTGGCTCAGCCCCATGCGGGCGGGCTCGGTGCCGGCGTACATCCGCGTGTAGAGCGCGTATCCCATCCACTCGACGGTGGCCTCGAACATCGAGACCTCCACGGTGGCGCCCTCGCCGGTGCGCCAGCGCCGCAGCAACGCGGCCAGCACGGCCTGCGCGCAGTACATGCCCGACGCGATGTCGGACGTCGGAATGCCGGTTTTCACCGGGGTCTCCGAGGTGCCGGTGATCGCGATGAGCCCCGCCTCGGCCTGGATGAGCATGTCGTAGGCCTTGCGGTGCTCCATCGGGCCGCCCGCGCCGAAGCCGGACAGGTTCACCACCACGAGCTCGGGGTGCTCGGCCCGCAGTGCTTCCGCGCCGAAGCCGAGACGCTCCGCGGCGCCCGGCGCGAGATTCTGCAGGAACACGTCCGCCTGGGCCACCAGCCGGCGCACGACGTCACGGCCCTCGGGCGTTTTCAGGTCCACCGCAAGCGATTCCTTGCCGCGGTTGAGCCACACGAAGTGCGCGCCGGTGCCGTGGACCACGTGGTCGTAGGCCCGCGCGAAGTCACCGCCGTCGACCCGCTCGACCTTGATCACGCGCGCGCCGAGGTCGGCGAGGTTGCGCGTGGCCAGCGGGGCGGCCACGGCCTGCTCGATCGAGACGACCGTGACGCCGTCGAGGGGGCGCGTCACCGCTGCTTCTTCTTCTCGGCGCGCACGAGCCCGCCGCCGATGATCAGGCGCTGGATTTCGCTGGTGCCTTCGTAGAGCCGCATCAGCCGCACATCGCGGTAGATGCGCTCCACCGGCACCTCACGCAGGTAGCCGCTGCCGCCGTGCACCTGCACCGCGAGGTCGGCGACCTTGCCGGCCATCTCGGTGCAGAACAGCTTCGCCGCCGAAGGCGCGATGCGGCGGTCCTCGCCGGTCACGTACAGCCGCGCGGCCTCCCGGGCGAGAGCGCGGCCGGCGAGCACGCCGGTCTGCTGGTCGGCGATCATCGCCTGCACCAGCTGGAAGTCGCCGATCGGCGTACCGCCCTGGGTCGCGGTGGCGGCGTAGGCCACCGACTCGTCGAGGGCGCGCTGAGCCGCGCCGACGGCGAGCCCGGCCATGTGCACGCGCCCGCGGGCCAGCGACGTCATCGCGGCCTTGTACCCGACCTCACCGTCGCCGCCGACCAGCGCTTCCGGGCCGACGCGAACCCCGGCGAAGGTGACTTCGGCGGTGCGCGAGCCTTCCTGGCCCATCTTGGCGTCCTTCGGGCCCACCGTGATCCCCGGCGCGTCGGCGGGCACGAGGAACACCGCGATGCCCGTGCCGGTGTCCGACGCCGGCCGGGTGCGGGCGAACACGACGAACAGCCCGGCCTCGGTCGCGTTGGTGATGAACTGCTTGCCGCCGTCGATGACCCAGCCGTCGCCGTCCGGCTTCGCGGTGGTGCGCAGCCCAGCCGGGTTCGAGCCGGCCCCGGGTTCGGTCAGCGCGAAGGACGCGACGACCTCGCCGGACGCGATCCCCGGCAGCCACCGCGCCCGTTGCTCGTCGGTGCCGAACCCGACCAGGACCTGGCCGGCGATGCCGTTGTTGGTGCCGAACATCGAGCGCAGCGACAGCGAGGTGTAGCCCAGCGCCATCGCGATCTCCACGTCCTGCACGAGGTCGAGGCCGAGCCCGCCCCACTCCTGCGGGATCGCGTAGCCGAACAACCCCATCTCCGCGGCCTGGGCCCGGAGATCGGCGGGGATGGCGTCCGTGGTCATGATCTCGACCTCGCGAGGCACGACCTTGGTGCGGACGAAGTCGTTGACCTGGCTGAGAACGTCCGCGAACACGTCGTCGGGGACGTCGGGGTTGCCGGAGTACATGACCATCACTATCGAACGGCGATTGATATCAGTCCAATACCTAATCCGTCCTTGTGCGATATCATCATCGCAATTATGGACGTCCAGCAGCTGCGGTCCTTCCTCGCCGTGGCCGAAGAGCTGCACTTCGGCCGCGCCGCCGAGCGGCTGCACATCGCCCAGCCCCCGCTCAGCCGCACGATCAAGCAGCTGGAGCGGGAGCTCGGCATCCGCCTGTTCGACCGCAACACCCGGTCCGTGAGCCTCACCGCGGGCGGCCACGCGCTGCTCGAACCGGCGCGGGACGTCTTGGAAGCGTTGCGCCGCGCCGAATCGGCCGTGCGCTCAGCCGGCGACGGGGAGGTCGGGCTGGTGCGGATCGCGTTCGCCGGCGTCTCCACCCACCCACTGGTGGCGCAGCTCGCGCGCCTGGTCCGGGCGCGCCGCCCCGGCATCCGGCTGGAGCTCTCGAGCCAGAACTTCGCCCAGCCCGCGATGAAGAAGCTCGTACAAGGCGACACCGACATCGCACTCGGCCGCTGGGACGTGGTGCCCACCGAGATCGCGGCGGAAGTCGTGATGCCCGACGCGCTCGTGCTCGCCCTCCCCGACACCCACCCGTTGGCCACCGCCGACCGCCTGGCGATCGCCCAGCTGAAGGGCGACACCTTCGTCTCCCTGCCACCCCACGAAGGCGCCGTGCTGCCCGATCGCCTGCGCCGCTTGACCCACGGCGCCGGCTTCGTCGCCGACGTCGTGCAGATCGCCCCCGACACCCAGACCGCGCTCGCCTTGGTCAGCGCCCAGGTGGGCACCCACCTCACGCTCGCCTCGGTGGCCCGCAACGTCACCGACCCCCACGTGGCGTTCGTCCCACTCGACGCACCGACGCAGGACGTGGACCTTCGAGCGGCCTGGCGCCGAGACGACCGCAGGCCCGAACTCCGCGCGGTGCTCGACGAACTGTTGGCGCTGCAGAACTGAGCGCGGCTCGATCCCCGGCAATACCGGCGAGACAGCCTTGGCGTACGTGGTGCCTGACCAGACCCGGCAGCCGACTCACAGCGTCCTCGACGGACAAAGACCCTTGGACAGCAAGAAACCCGCCGTCTCCGGCGGGTTTCTTGGTACTGCTGTCTCAACCAGACGTGCGCCCGAAGGGATTCGAACCCCTGACCTTCTGATCCGTAGTCAGATGCTCTATCCAGCTGAGCTACGGGCGCTTGTTCAGTTGTTAACCTAGCACCTGCCGAAACAGGCACCAGCGGAGGCTCCGGGATTTGAACCCGGGAGGGGGGGTTACCCCCAACCGCATTAGCAGTGCGGCGCCATAGACCAGACTAGGCGAAGCCTCCTGGGCCTTGTCGACCACTGCCCAGATAGCTTACACACCCCCCGAAACCCTCCGTAGGCACCCCCCGAAAGTGAAGATCAGCGTTGCAGCAAGCGCCGCAACCAGGGGGAACGGCCGCCGAGGCCTTCGGCTTCGAAGGTGGCGATGCCAACGCGCGGGAGTTCGCGCACGCCCGGGTACACGAGGTAGCGCGGGACCCAGCGGGGCTGGAACTTGGCGTTGAAGCGGTACAGGCTTTCGATCTGGATCCAGCGCGAGAAGAAGTGCAGGACTTTCGCCGAGATCCTCGCCACGGGGCCGGCGCCGATGCGTTGGCCTTGTTCCATGAGCGAGCGGAAGGCGGCGAAGTTCAGTGACACGTGGTCGATGTCGTGCTCGCGCGAAAAGGCCAGGAGCTCCGAGATCATCAGCTCGTTCACGCCGTTGTCGGCCGAGCGGTCACGGCGCATCACATCCAGCGACAACCCGCGCTCACCCCACGGCACGAACTGCAGGACACCGCGGACGCGCCCACCCTGCTCGGCCGTCACGATCACCGCGCCCGGGTCGCCCATGCGGCCCAGGGCCATGGAGAAGCCGCGCTCGGTCTCGGTGCCGCGCCAGGCGGCGGCGAGCTGCACCAGCTCGTCCAGCTCGCCGGGCCGCAGGTCTTCCGAGCGGCGCACCAGCACCTTGTAGCCGGCCCGCCGCGTGCGCGAAGCCGCCTGGCGCACGCCGCGCATGATGCGGCCGTCGAGGGTGAAGCCGGCGGTGTCCACGATGGCCTCGTCGCCGATCTCCAGCACCTCCAGCCCGAAGCGCGCCCACACCGTCGCGCCGAGTTCCGACGCGCCCATGGCCGCCGGCACCCACGCGTTGCGCTTGCAGATCTCCAGGTACTCCTCGATCGCGCCGGGCCAGGCCTCGTGGTCGCCCAGCGGATCGGCCGACGTGAGCGCCACGCCGGCGATCACGCGGTAGGTCACGGCCGCCTTGCCGGTTTTCGAGAACACCGCGAACTTGTCGCGCCGCAGAGCGAAGTAGCCCAGCGAGTCGCGGTCGCCGTGCTCGGCGATCAGCGCCTGCAGCCGCGCCAGCTCCTCATCGGACAGCCGCGGCGCGGGTTCGGCCGAGCGCAGCAGGAAGTAGCCCGCCACGAGCACGGCCGCGATGCTGAACAGCAGCCCGATCGCCGCCGACAGGTCCTCCAGCCACAGCCCGTGGAACACGGCCGGGCCGCTCACGCCCACCAGCGCCAGCCCCGACTGCGAAAGCCGGTCGGGGAAGCTCAGCGGCTCGAGCATTCGCCCGGACGCCACCGAGAGCAGCGCCACGTTGATCACGAACCCGGCCACCACGAGCTGCAGGAACACCCGCACGGCCCGCCAGCGGCCCGTGGTCGGGTCCGGCTCGGCCACGAAGTAGCGCCGGTTCACGATCAGCCCCACCAGCAGCACCACCGACACCAGGCCCGCGCCGAACACGTGCCGCAGCCCCAGGTGTGACAAGGTCAACAGGACCGTGAAGCCCACCGCGAGCTGCCACGCGCGCCGCTTCCGGCGCCGCAGCCCGGCGGCGAGCATGATCAGCAACACGCCCGTGACCACGGCCACAGTCGCGGCCCCGACCGTGGCCTCCTGCGGCAGTTCGAGCCACTCGGCCAGGTGGCCACGCAGGTTACGGCCGGCCGGAACCACCACGGAAAGTAGCGTGAGCAGCCCGGCGAGCCTGGTCACCCAGGTGATCGCCCTGACGGTCGTGACCCCCGCCACCTGCCACGTGTGTTGCGCGCGCGTCCCCGTCACCACGCGTGCAACACGTACGGCCCAGCCATGCTTCCCCCTGCTTCGTCACCGCCCGGCGAGCTCCCCAGCGAGCTCCGTGAACGGGACCAACGCGGCCGGGTTGGCCAGCGCGTCCCTGCTCACAGCCCTCTCCGGCGCGACTCCGGAGAGTATCTTCTTCACCGGTACCTCACATTTCTTACCGTTCAAGGTACGGGGGATTTCGCCGACCACCACGAACCGGTCGGGAACGTGTCGCGGTGACAGAGCGCTACGAAGCTCCTTCCGCAGCTTCGGCTCGATCTCCGCCAGCACCGCGCCGGGCGCGAGCACCAGGAAGCAGAGCAGCTGCCCGTCGTCGTTGCCGGCCGCCGAGGTGTCCACGACCAGGGAATCGGCCACCTCGTCGAAGGCCTCCACCACGCGGTAGAACTCCGCGGTGCCCATGCGCACGCCGCCGCGGTTGAGCGTGGAGTCGCTGCGCCCGTAGATCACGGCCGAGCCGCGCCGGGTCACGCGGATCCAGTCGCCGTGGCGCCAGACGCCGGGGTACATGTCGAAGTACGCCTCGTGCAGCCGCGTGCCGTCGGGGTCGTTCCAGAAATACACGGGCATCGACGGCATCGGCTCGGTGATCACCAGCTCGCCGACCTCGTCCACCAGCGGGTTGCCGGCCTCGTCGTACGACACCACGGCCGCGCCCAGCGCCCGGCACGACAGCTCGCCGAGCCACACCGGCACGTCCGGCGAAGCCGCCACGAACGCCGCGCACAGGTCCGTGCCGCCGGAGACCGAGCAGATCTGCACCGTCTTGCCGATCTTGTCGGCGATCCAGCGGAAGCCTTCCACCGAGAGCGGCGCGCCCGTGGAACCCAAGGCGCGCAACGCACTCAGGTCGTAGCGCGCCGACGGTTCCAGCCCCGCCTTGAGGCAGCTCTGGATGAACGGCGCCGACGTGCCGAAGTACGTGATGCGGTGCTGCTCGGCCAGGTGCCACAGCACGTCGAGGTCCGGGTGGCCCGGGCTGCCGTCGTAGAGCACGATCGTGGACCCCACGAGCAGGCCCGAGATGAGGAAGTTCCACATCATCCAGCCGGTGGTGGTGAACCAGAAGAACCGTTCGCCCGGCCCGAGATCCGCTTGCAGCGACAGGGCTTTCAGGTGCTCGACCACGATCCCGCCGTGGCCCTGCACGATCCCCTTCGGCAGGCCCGTGGTGCCGGACGAGTAGAGCACCCACAGCGGGTGCGCGAACTCCACCGGCTCGTACGCCAGCTGCGTGCCGGCGTGTTCGGCGAGCATCGCGTTCCAGTCGCAGGTGCCGTCAACGGTCCCTTCGCCCACGTATTTCACCAATACGGTCGCGCTCAGCGACGGGATCTCCGCGCGCAACCGCTCGACGGTGGGCGTGACGTCGAACTGGCGGCCGTTGTAGGCGTAACCGTTCACGGCGATGAGCACCTTCGGCTCGATCTGCGTGAAGCGGTCGGAAATCGCGCGCACACCGAAGTCCGGCGAGCACGACGACCAGATCGCGCCCAGCGACGCCGCCGCCAGGAACGCGACGAGCGTCTGCGGGCAGTTCGGCGCCAGCGCCACCACGCGGTCGCCCTTCACCACGCCCAGCGCCTTCAACGCACCCCGCGCGGCCGCGACCTGCGCGCGAAGGTCGCCGTACGTGAGCTGCTCGGCGAAGCCGTCTTCGCGGTGGAAGATCACGGCGAGCTCGTCGTCGCCCTTCGGCGCGCCCGCGACGCCGGGGGTGAGCGCGTGTTCCGCGTAGTTCAGCGTGCCGCCGTCGAACCACTTCGCGTTCGGCATCGCACCCGACAGGACCTCGCGCGGCTGCTCGTGCCAGCGCACGCCGGAGAACTCCGCGACGGCCGCCCAGAACTCCGGGACGTGTTCCACGGAGTAGCGCCAGAGCGAGTCGTAGTCGCCGGTTTCCACGCCGCGTTCGTCGCGCAGCCAGCGGCGGAACGCTTCGATGCGGGTGTCGGACACGCGGCTCGGGTCGGGTCGCCAGAGCACTTCGGGAACATCGGCATTCTGGGTCACCCGCCGATGTTAACTGCGGCTAACGGGACCGGCCACCGTCTTGCGGGTTACCGCAGATGGGCGTCGAACCAGTCCAACGTGCGCTGCCAGGCTTCCTCGGCCGCGCCCGGGTCGGCGTCGAAGCGGTGGTTGGCGCCGGGGTAGCGCACGACGTTCGTGGCCACCTTCGCCGAAGCCGCCGCTTCGCGCAGCTGCTCCACTTCGGCGCCCCCGGCTTCGTCGCCCGCGTCGCCGTACATGCCGAGCCACGGGCTCGTCACGTGCCCGGCGATGTCGAGCAGCCGCGGCAGCTCCGTCACGCGCTGGCCGCCCACGCTCACCGCCGCCCCGAGCCGGCGGTGCGACGCGACGACCAGCGCCGCCGTACCCCCGAGATCGAAGCCGACGACGCCGCGCAGATCGGCCTCGACGCCGCGTTCGACCAGCCATTCGAGTGTGATGTCCGTCGCGTCGAGCAGGTCCTGCTGCGTGAGCTTCGCGCCGCCGTCGATGTGCGGGGTGACGGTGAGCCAGCCTTCGTTCGCGAGGCTCGCGACCAGCAGCACCACGCCGTCGGTGACCCCGTCGCCTTCGTGCAGGACAACGAGGCCGCCGCGTAGAGCACCGTCGGGTTCCGCGAAGGTCAGGCGCAGGGCGCGGCCGTCGGTACGCTGGTAATCCACGGTGCTCGTCGACGTCATCGACTCATGCAATCACCTCGAGGTGAACATTGGGAACCCTCGGGAACTTTGTTGATCCGACGTCGCGAGATACGGTGACCAGGCCGTCCCGCCAGACCCGAGGAGAACCGACGATGCCGTCCCTCGCACCGCGCCCCGACCTCGATTCGTTGCCGAAGTACGTCCCCGGCCGGACGATCCAAGGCGCGATCAAGCTCGCGAGCAACGAGGTGCCGGGCGGCCCGCTGCCCAGCGTGCGCGCCGCCATCACCGAAGCGATGGGCGACGTCAACCGCTACCCGGACAGCGGCTCCCACGCCCTGCGCGAGCGCCTCGCCGCCGACCTCGACGTGCCGATCGAGCACCTCGCCGTCGGCTGCGGCTCGGTTTCCCTGTGCCAGCAGCTGATCCAGGCCGTCTGCGGTCCCGGCGACGAGGCCATGTTCGCGTGGCGCTCCTTCGAGGCGTATCCCATCGTCACGCAGGTGGCGCACGCGCAGCCCGTGAAGGTGCCGCTGACCTCGTCGCACGGGTTGGACCTGGACGCGATGCTCGCGGCCATCACCGACCGCACGAAGCTGATCTTCGTCTGCAACCCCAACAACCCCACCGGCACCGTCCTCACGCACGACGAGCTGGCGCGCTTCATCGACGCCGTGCCGTCGCATGTGCTGGTGGTCCTGGACGAGGCCTACAAGGAATTCGTCACGGACGCCGACGTGCCCGACGGCGTCGAATTCACGCGCACGCACCAGAACGTGGCCGTGCTGCGCACCTTCTCCAAGGCGTACGGCTTGGCCGGCCTTCGCGTGGGTTACGCCGTGGCGTGCGCTTCTATCGCGGAGGCGCTTCGCCAGGTGTACGTGGCCTTCTCGGTCAACGCCATCGCCCAGGTCGCCGCCATGGCCTCGCTCGACGCCGCCGACGAACTCATGGCCCGCTGCCGCGAAATCAGCGGCGAGCGCGACCGCGTGCGCACGGCGTTGGTCGGGATGGGTTACGAGATTCCCGTTACGCAGGCCAATTTCGTGTGGTTCCCGCTGGGTGAGCGCACGGCCGCCTTCGCCGAGCACATGCTCGACCGCAAGCTCATCGTGCGGCCGTTCCCGGAGGGCGCCCGCGTGACGATCGGGACGCCGGAGGAGAACGACTTGTTCCTGACGGCGGCGCAGGAGTTCTTGGCTTGACAGGGTGGCACGGATCAGCGGGACGGCATCCGTTCCGCTGATCTTGCCGCGTCGCACTCACGGTATCGATCACGCCGGGCATAACTTGGCCCGATGGCGGGCACAACCGAACGAGACACCACCGCACGCGAGCGCGAAATCGGCGACGAGCTCAGACGCCTCCGCGTGCGCGCGGACCTGACCGCGGCCGACCTCTCGAAACGCGTGGGGTTTTCGGCGAGCAAGATCAGCCGCATGGAGAGCGGTGCCCGCGGGGTGACCGAGATCGACGCGACGCTGTTCGCGGCCAACTGCGGTGCCTCCCGCGCCGAAGTCCTTCGCCTGGTGCGCTTGATCAACGAAGTCGATGATGGCTACCGGCTTCGACTTCTGCGCGAACAGATGCAACTGATGATCAGCTCCGAGACGGCCGCGAGTGAAATCATCAACTACGAGTCGCAGCTGATTCCGGGCCTCCTTCAAACCGAAGGGTACGCCCGCGCGGTTTTCCACTGGCTCGGAAAGTTCACCGGCGAAATGGGCGAAGCGGCCGTCCGTAAGCGGTTGGATCGACAAAAGTTCCTGCGGCGCCCGAATCCGCCACGGTTCGTCACGTACATCCACGAAGAAGTGCTTCGCGCGCCGGTGGCCGAGCCCGAAGTGATGCACGATCAGATACTTCATCTGCTCTTCGCCTCATCAGAGCCGCAGTCGGTCCTGCGCGTGATCCCGACTGACCGCTGCCCGGCAGGTGTCTTCGGACCCGCTTTTAGACTCTTGAAGTACCCGAACCACAAACCGGTCGTCTACGTCGAAAACCAGTTCACCTCGCTGTACATCGAGAGCCCCGAAGACCTTGACCAATACCGGTACGTACTCGAAAAGGTCAAGGGGTTCGCACTCGACGCAGACCGATCCAGAGAGTTCCTTGCCACCGTGGCAAGTGATCATGAAAAGAACCGCAGTCGGCTGTTCGGTTCACCGGTCGAGCCAGTACGACGCGGGCAAGAGTCACTTCACGAGTAGTTCGATCACGGCCGCGACGCCGATCACCACGATCACCGCGCGCAGGACCGTCGGCGACAACTTGCGGCCGATCTTGGCCCCGATCTGCCCTCCGATCGTCGACCCGACGGCGAGCAACCCGATCACGGGCCAGCTCACCGGGGCGACGATCGCGTAGATCAGGCCGGCGATGACGTTGACGACTGCGGCGAGGACGTTCTTGACTCCGTTGAGGCGTTGCAGGGATTCCGACAGCAGCATCCCCATCACGGCCATCATCATCACGCCCTGCGCGGCCGTGAAGTAGCCGCCGTAGATGCCGATGAGGAACAACAACCCGAACAGCAGCGGCCCGGGCTTGTGCTCGGTGCCGTTGACGTCGCGGCGCTTCTGCACCCACTTCGACACCGTCGGCTGCACGATCACCAACACGACGGCCAACCCGACGAGCACCGGCACGATCGTCTCGAAGGCGTCCTTGGGCAACGTGAGGAGCAGAATCGTCCCCCGATCGCCCCGAAGAACGACGCGATCGAGAACCTCCAGACGGTGCCCCAGTACCCATCGAGCTCGGCCCGGTACCCGTACGCCCCACTGATCGTCCCGGGCGCCAACCCCACGGCGTTCGACGTGGTCGCCGTGAGCGGCGAATACCCCAACGCCACGAGCACGGGAAACGTCACCAACGTCCCCGACCCGACCACCGCGTTGATCGTCCCGGCCCACACCCCGGCGACAAAGATGATCACCGCGTGCCACCACGTCATAAAGCACCCACCCCGGCACCCTAAGCACCCACCGGTCCCCCCGCCCCCCGATGTGTCAGGACCGACAGCGATTCCCTTTCGGTAACCTGGAGTAACCAGCCGAGCGCGGGCTGGTGACGTGAGGGGGATGGATGTTGCGGGGATCTGTTGGGTTGATCGTTGTGGGTTTGGGGTTGGTGGGCGTCTCGGCTTGCTCCAGCCCACCGCCGCCGGAGCCGGTGGTCACTTCGCCGACCGCCGCCGCACTGCCCCACAGCGGCGCTCCGAAGGTGCCGCACCCGCTACCTGCCTCAGTGTTGGCTGGCGACCCGTGCCGGGAGGCACTGACCCCGGATCAGCTCAAGCAGATCCTCGGCACGGTGCCTCAAAGCAAGCCGAAGGACACACCGGGACTCGGCCTGAGCTGCGACTGGCAGGCGGACGCCTCGGTGAACGTGATCTACGAAACTGAGCAGCACGAGGGGCTCAGCGCGGTGTACGAGCTCACGAAACCGCAGGCCAAGGTGTGGAACGTGCGCCAGCCCATCCAGGGATTTCCCGCAGTCGGGCACTCGACCTTCGCCTCCGGTACCTCAGCCGGCTTCTGCCAGGTCAGCATCGGCATCAGTGACGAGCTCCTGTTCGACACATCGGTCTCTCTCAGCTCCCGCAAGGTCGGTGTGTCCGACCCCTGCGACGTGGCCGCGCGAATCGCCGACATGGTCGTCACGAACCTGCGCCAAAAGGCGGGCGCGTGACAAGGTCCACCCGATTCGGCGACAGCACCCTGGTGCCTTTCGCCCGACTTCGGCAAAATGCCCACCCGAGGGTGAGCGGTCCATTACCGTTGCCACCGGGGACGGCTCCGCAGTCGAGCCGACGTGTCACGAGGGGGGACGGCAGTGGCTGAGACTGCCTCAGAGCCAAGCTGGCTCACCGGGCTCGATTTCGCCATCACCGACGCACCCGCCGCCGGCGGCGGAGCGGCCAGCGGTGGCGCACCCGCCGTCGGTGACGTGCCGAACTCGGGCGGCCCGGGTGCCGGGCGGTTCAGCCTGAGCCGTGAGGAAGCGCAGAGCATGCTCACCACGGCCAAGAACGTCCTTGACCAGTTGAAGAGCATCGAACCGACGGCTGAGGCGCTGGTCCATATCCAACCGCCCGCAGACGACCCCGGCAGCAACTCCTACAACACTCTGCTGATCGGTGCCGGCGGGGGCCAAGGAGCGTTCAGCGCCGGCAAAGCACAGGTGGACCTTGAGTTCACCTACATCAAGGAACTCGTCAGCAAGCTCGAGAAGGCGTTGGGGATCATCGGGGCAACCGACGAGGAGTCGGCTGCCGACGTCAAGGCCGCGGCAGCCGGCAGTCAGGACAAGGGGTTCGCGTGAGTCGCGTACGAATGGTGATGACGCTGGCCGCAGCTTCTGCGGCCCTCGTCGCGTCCGCGGGATGCTCGCCCGGGACGGCGCAAACCCCACCGAGCACGCCGTCGCCGTCGACCGCTGCCGCCTTGCCACACAGCGGTGCTCCGAAGGTCGAGCACCCGTTGCCGACGTCGGTTCTCTCCGGCGACCCGTGCCAGGAAGCGCTGAACCCGGACCAGCTCCACCAGATCCTCGGCACGGTGCCGCAAGGAAAGCCGAAAAACACGGAGGGGCTTGGCCCGAGCTGTGACTGGCAGGCCGACGCCTCGGTGACCGTGATCTATGAGACCGAGCAGCACGAGGGGCTCAGCGCGGTGTACGAGCTTACGAAGCCGCAGGCCAAGGTGTGGAACGTGCGCCAGCCCATCCAAGGATTTCCCGCGGTCGGGCACTCCACCTACGATTCCGGCACATCGAACGGCTTCTGCCAGGTAAGTGTCGGCATCAGTGACGAGCTCGAGTTCGACACATCCGTCTTCCTCAGCGATCGTCAGCTCGGAAAGTCCGATCCGTGCGACGTGGCCGCGCGAATCGCCGACATGGTGGTCACCAACCTTCGCCACAAGGCAGGTGCGTAATGGGTTTCCTCGACATGGTCGGCGACGGCGCGAAATGGGTCGGCGACCGTTTCAGCGACGCGGGCCATTGGGCCGATGATGTGTGGCACGGAAACGTCGGCGACCAAGCCGTGCCCACTCCTGAGCTGGTCAAGAAGGTAAAGGCGGGCAAGGGTGCCGGCGATTGGCACCAAGGCGTCACCCATGCAACAACCCTGGCGACGGACCATCACCAGATCAGCGCGGACATCCAGAAGCTCAGCAGCGACCTTGAATCCGTCTGGACCGGTAGCGGAGCTCAGGCTGCCCAAGCACAGATCCGGTCATTCTCCGATGCCACGGCTACTGCATCACAGACTTTCACGAGCAACAGCGAGAACCTGAACGGGATCGCGCACGGGTTCGAAGACATGCGGAGCAATTTGCAGCCCATGCCTGATCCGGCACCACACAAAGATTTCCTCGACGTCGCAACGCCGTGGGACACCGACACCGAGGACAAGATCAACCAGTACAACCAGATGGCTGAGCAGAACCTCGCCCGGTACCAGGCTTACGCCGACCAAGCGAAGACCAGCGGGCAAGGTCTTCAGAGTGATTACGGGCAGCTCGACCAGCTGGGCAGCGTCACGATCGCCAAGCCGACGACGCCCGTGAAGCACAAAGAGCACGTGATCACGAAAAAGGACGACAACAACGACGACAGCACGTCGACGTCACAGTCCGAGGTGGATACGCGGCACATCACGACGCCGCCGCCGAACATTCCGCCGCCCACTACGCCGCCGCCGACGACGCCTCCGCCCAACATTCCGCCGCCGATCGCGCCGCCGCCGACGGGGCGGCCGGTTGAGCCGCCGGGGTGGAAGCCGCCGGTGGAGCCGGGGAAGCGGCCGGGTGACGATGACGACGACAGCACGCAGAAGTCCGGGCTCGATGATCCGACGGTGACCCCGCCTGGACAGCGGTTTCCGGTCGGCAGCGGGAATCCGTCGTGGTCATCGACCGGTGGTGGAGCGGATGGCTTCGGGCCCGGCGGCTTCGGTGTCGGCGCTGGGGCCGGGCCCGGTGGCGCAGGTGGCTCCGGAGCATTCGGAAGCGGCAGCGGACGCGGAGCCGGCGGCATCGGCTCCCGGCTCAGTGGCGGTGCCGGCACCGGGGCCTTCGGCGAAGAAGGTGCCCGCGGTGGCGCGATGGGCGGCCGCGGCGGGATGGCGGGTGCGGCCGGCGCCAAGGGGTCCTCCGGGATGGGCGGTGCGATGGGCGGCGGCGCCAACCGGGGCAAGGGCGAGGAAGACGCCGAGCACCAGCGCAAGTACGGCATCGACGACGATTCGGCCTTCACGCTCATCGACGACGAAGACGGTCGGCTCCTCGACCCCCACACCGGGCTTCCGCCGACGCCCCCGACCATCGGAGCCTGAGCAGACCGATGACCATCATCAACAGGCCGGTGCGCATGCCCCGGCCGGTGTTCCTCGTTGCCTGGGCCGTCGCCGAGCTCGGTGAGCCGCCGGTGGTGGTGGGGCCGGATCAGACGTACCGCACCGACGAGGCGGAGGCCGAGCTGCGGCGCCGCGCGTTGGATCTGTTGTACGACTTGGGGTTGGCGACGTCCGCCGGCGAGCTCACGGCGCAGTGGCACGACACGCTCGAGGTGCTCGCCCGGCCCGCGCGCGAGATGTACTCGTGGAGCAACTTCCGCGGCGGCGAGGACGACGGCGCCATCCTGGTGTCCGAGTCCGGCCGGGACGCCGTGCGCCTGATCACCGACCACCGCACGGTGCAGCTCGACCCGGTCCCGGCGCGCGAAGCCGCCGAGCACCTGGTCGACGCGCTGCCGTCGCGGCCGCCGGCCCGGCTCGCGCCGATGAGCGTCCCGAAGGCCCACTTCGACGACGCCGGCCGCGACTACGAGTCCGACAACCCCCTCACCGAGGTCTCCCACGAAGCCGACGAGCTGCGCCGCCTCATGCGCTCCGGCCGCGACGCCGCCCACCAGCTCTACGTGGCCACCCGCGACAACGCCGGCAACCGCGCGCGCAGCACCCCGATGTCCGTCCTCGACCTGACGGACCGCGGCCGAGTGCTGACGTTCATCGGCAACACCGACGGCGAGCCCCGCATCAATGTCCACCCTGGACACCGGGCGCACCTGATCGAAGCGCTGCATCTGGCGTCGAACGCGCTGGCCTGACCGCCAGGCAACGGTCACATCTGGCGGGCGGCAACGCCTTGCCACGAAGGGGCCGGCCACCGCGCGATGTGGGGTGACGTGCGGAATCGCCGCACGTCTGCGCTCGGCGGCCACTGCGCACCCAACGAACACCGAAGGGCGCGCACGGCCCCGCCTGGGCCCAACCGGCGACGCCCTCCGCCGTCTCGAGGTAACGCCTTGCGGCTCGGCAACCGTGCAAGCAACCGCACGCCCGCACTCAGCGGACGTGGCGCGCCCAACGAACACCGAAGGGCGCACACGTCCCGCCTGGGCCCAACCGCCGGCGACGCCCCCTGCCGTCTCGCGCCTTGGCAACCGCGCGGGATCGCCGCCCGTCTGCGAGCAGCGGGCGTGGCGCGCCCAACCGAAACCACCGCGGGGCGCACGGTCCCGCCTTGGCCTAACCCCCGGCGATCCCCTCCGCCGTCGCGCGGAGGAGGCGGGTCAGGCGGGGCTCGAAGTCCAGCGCGGAGTGGGACCAGCGCGGCTCCTGGCGGTAGAGCTCGGCCAGCGTGGCCGTGGGGTGGGAGAGCTGCCAGAAGTACGACGTGGTGCCGAGCAGGGCGGCGAGGACGTCGTGGACCTGGGCGGCCGTGAGCGTGCCGGCGGTGACGAGCGCGGCGGCCATCGCGTCGTACGCCTTGAAGGACCGGGTTTTGTACTGGCGCGCGCGGTCGACGGAGACGTCGCCTTCGAGGCTGAGCGAGACGTGCGTGAGCAGGTCGCAGAAGAGGGGCAGCGTGACGATCGTGGTGCTGAGGACGTCGGCGAGCGCGGCCGGTGGCAGGTCGTGGGAGCCGGTCAGGCGGGCGGTGACCAGGTCGCGCCATTCTTCCCAGCCGCGTTCGGCCAGCTCGAGGAAGAGTTCTTCGCGGCTGGCGAAGTAGCGCCGCACGGCCGACGGGTGCAGGCCGGCGGCTTCGGTGACGGCCGCGAGCGTCACGTGCCGCACGCCACCCAGGTCGGTGGCCAGGCGGCGGGCCGCGGCGAGGAGGTCCTCGGCGCGTTGGAGCTTGGCTTCTTCGGAACGGGCTCGGCGATGCACGCCACACTTTAACGCAAGCGGGATGCGTTACCTCCGGAGCGGCGTTACCGTACTAACGCAAGCTGATTGCGTTAGTACGAGGAGGTTCCCGTGGTTTTCTTCGTGACCGGTGCTTCGCGTGGGCTGGGCCGTCAGATCGTGGAGCGCGCGTTGGCGGCCGGCGAGCAGGTCGTCGCGACGGCGCGTGATCCGCGTTCGCTCGCTGACCTGCAGGAACAGTTCGGTTCGCACGTGCACGTGGTGGCCCTGGACGTGACCGATCCCGCCGCGGCCGAGGCTGCCGTGGCGTCCGGAGTGACGGCTTTCGGACGGCTCGACGTGGTGGTGAACAACGCCGGCCAGGGCGACCGCGCGTCGCTCGAAGACACGACGCTGGACGTGTTCCGGCGCCAGGTCGAGACGAACTTCCTGGGCACGGTGTACGTGACCAAGGCCGCCGTCCCGGTGCTGCGGCGCCAAGGCGACGGGCGGATCATCCAGATTTCGTCGGTCGGCGGGCGGATCGGTAGCCCGGGGATGACGGCGTACCAGTCGGCGAAGTGGGCCGTCGGCGGGTTCAGCGAAGCCCTGGCGGCGGAGGTCGCGCCGCTCGGCATCAAGATCACCGTGCTCGAGCCGGGCGGCATGCGCACGGATTGGGCCGGCTCGTCGATGACAACGCCGCCGATCAGCGCCCCCTACGAGCCGACCGTCGGTGCCTCGGCGCGCGCCATGGTCGGCTTCGAGAAGACCGCCACCAGCGACCCGGCCCGCGTCGCGGACCTGGTGCTTCGCGTCGCCGCGCTGCCGGACCCGCCGTTGCGCCTGCTCGCCGGCAGCGACGCCTACGCGTACGGCCGCGAAGTGTGGCGCAGCCGCTTGGCCACGGACGAGAAGTGGGCCGAGCTCAGCCATTCCACGGACCACCCGGACGCCGGCGAACGCTGGCAGGAGCAGCGCGGCAACAGCCTGCCGCAGGTCACCAGCTGACGATCAACCGTCGCGACGCCGTGCGCGGACGTACAACACCCAGTTGTAGACAGCGATCGGCAGCATCAAGAACGCGAGGCCGAACTGAGCCCAGCGCCTCCAGCCGTCCTGGCTGAGCAGCGGCAGCACAACCCAACTGACGAAGAGGAACGAGTACAAGATCGCGCACCACAGCGCGACCTTCGGAGGCGTCCGCCCGGTTTCGAACCAGCCGTTCTTCGGTTTCATGGGCACCCCGGGAGAACTACCGCCCGGCCCGAAAGATCACTCGTGGGGTTCGAACACGCAGAACTCGTTTCCCTCCGGATCGGCCAGAACCCACCAGTCGATGTCGCCTCCCTTGTTCCTCACGAGCGTCGCGCCCAGCGAGATCAGCTCCCCCGCGTCGCCGAACACGTCGAGGTGCATCCGGTTCTTCAGCGTTTTCGCCTCCGGCACCGGGTTGACCCAGATCAACGGCCCCTCGCCGGCGGCGTCGACGATCGGCACCGGCCACTCGGCGTGGCGGGTCTCGTTCTCCACCGTGTCGCGGCGCACGTAGCCCAGCGCGGTGCACCACCAGTCGGCCAATGCCTGGTGGTCGCCCGCGTCGAGGGCCAGGTCCTTGAACTTCGCAGTCACGATCTCAGGGTGGCACGGACCACCGACATTTTCCGCCGCACGCCGTCACCTGCCAGGATGGAGGCGTGGCCCACGAATCCGAACAGGTCTGGAGCGCCACCGTCGACCGCCTGCGCGCGATGATCGACACCGGCGAGCTCCCGCCGGGCTCGAGGCTGCCCGCCGAACGCGCGCTGTGCGAACAGCTCGGCATCAGCCGCGGGTCGCTGCGGCAGGCGTTGCGGGTGCTGGATTCCATCGGCTACGTGCAGATCCGCGCGGGCTCGGGCACGTACGTCCGCGAGCCGACCGAAGCGCCCCTGAGCAGCTGGTTCTCCGAGCACGAACAGCTCGTCGAGAAGCTCTTCGACCTGCGCGCCACGGTGGAGCCCACGCTGGCCGAGCGACTCGCGGGCAACCACTCGCCGCGCACGATCCAGAAGCTCGAGGACAACGTCGCCGAGATGGAAGCCGCGGCCGCCGAGGGCGACATGCTGCGCGTGATCGCCACGGACGCGGAATTCCACCGCGTGATGGCGGGCAACGCCGGCAGCGACGACGTCGCCGACCTCCTGCGCTCGGTGCTCGCCCTGGTGGGCGAGGAGCGGCGCGCGGCGCTGCGGCTGCCGGGGCAGATTCGGAAGGCCGTGGAGGAGCATCGCGCGATCTTGACGGCGGTGAAGGCCTCGGATGGGCCGGCGGCGCGGGAGATCACGTTGAAGCATTTGTTGGATGCGAAGTCGTATGCGCATGATTATGCGGCGGGGAATGACCGGTAGTTGGGTGTTGGCCGGTCCTTGCCCTGCACGAGGAATCGCTTGTGTCAAGCGATTCTGCCGAGTTTTCCACAGGTCGCCGGCCGGAACCGCAGTTGTCCACAGATGTCGCGACGACCGTTTTTCGGGGCCAGGTAACAGTAGAGTGGGATGGGAACGCCCCTTGCGAGGGGATCCAGTGCAGCCGGTTTTCGGTGTGCCAGTGGCCGCGTAAGTAGGTGGCGATCTCGACCGGGCCGGCTTGGGTGGGGGTCAGGTCGGTGATGCCGTGGACGGCGTTGTTCTCCGGGTTCCGCGGTTGGTTGCGGCAGAGGTGGCCTGGAGAACTGTTGCGGCGGCGGGGAAATCGAGGTCGTGCGGGGTGGGCAGGACCTCGATGGTTCGTTGCTCGAGGCGGCCGTGCCCGATACCGGTGCTGGCGTGGTGGGTGGCCTGGGGCCAGGGCAGCGCGGCAAGGCGGGCGTGGAGACGTTGCTGGTTTTCCTCGACGATGAACACATAACCCGCCTCCCGTGCGGCGAGGTAGGTGGCCAGGCCGCAAGTGGCTGGCACGGCGTCTGCGGTCACCACCACCCCGGTCAGGTCGACCGGGTATCCAGCAGCGGTTGCCTCCAGGTGATCTCGCTCGTCCCGGTGATGACCTGTCGCTGGCACAGCACGATCCCGTCGTGGTGGGTGAGTGCGGACAGTGGATGCACCACGGCGTCACCGGTGCGGGCGAAGGCGCCCCGCAATGATTTTCCGTCCACCGCGATCGCGGGCGGCAAGCTCGACCCGTGCGCGTGGTGCCCGGACCCAGGAACTGATCGCGGCGTCTACGTGATCACCGTCAATCCCCGACTGCGCTCGCCGCACCGTGGCCTCGGTCGGTGCCTGATAGCGCCCCGACCGGCACCGCCGCGCCAGGGCCTGGTGCGAGGCGTCCTGAGCCCACTCGCCGATCGGTGAACGACTGCGCACCCGCCGCCGCGGCCCCCGCACGGATCTAGACCGGCGAATGCCCAACACCCCGCCGGTGCCGCGAATTGGGCACCTGCGCCAGAACACGCCGCAGGTCAGCCAGCTGATCACCAGAGCGAGCCGTTCCTGCCTGCAACGACACGACTTTGCCAGAACCCTGCCTCGGGAGGGCGGGGGGTTTGTCTCCGGAGTCGAGGACAGGCACAAAACCCGCGTAGTCGTGCTGCTCACAGCCAGCAAGAGTGCCGCAAGGTGTCCAATGTGGACCAAAGGAGAGCCGAAACCCCCAGCCCCACATCACAAAACGTGCTCCAGAACCACATCCGCCACCCGAGCCACCGGAATCGTAGTCACCACCTCAAGCGTCGCCGACGCACGTAGCAGGGGTTCCACCGTCTCCAGATACTCCAACGCCTCCTCCAGCTCCCCGGGTCCCTTCCCGTAGGAGTTCGACGTCCGCGTGGCCAACCGATGAGCAAGAACCGAAGCGGGGCAGCTCAACAACACCACATGCGAAAACCCGAACCTCATCTGATTCCGCACCGCCCCCGACACGAACAACGACGGCGTAGAAGCCAGCAGCTCCGCCACAACATCCTCACGCCACAGCCGCTCACCAGCCACCACGTGGTGATACGGCCCGTAGTCCGTGTCCACCGTCACGAACCCCCGCGACGCGAGCTCCGCCAGCAGCGCGCTCTTCCCCACCCCCGACAGGCCCGTGACCAGCACCCGCACCTAACGCGTCTCCAGGATCCGCTCCACGAAGCGCCGCACCTTGTCCTCCATGCGCGCCACGCGCTCCTCCAGCGAGAGCGTCTCCACCGGCTGCGGCACGTTGGACTTCAGTTCGCCCCGCACGTACGCGCTGCAGGCGAGGTTGGCGCACACGTACGTGCCGAGGGTGTTGCCTTCGCGGCCGGACTTGCCGGCGCGGCGGCCGGTGAACAGGGTGACGTCGGAGAGGGAGTGGGTGGTGGAGCAGAAGCCGCACATGTTGCTGCGCAGCCGCGAGGTGGCGGGCGGGGCGGCGCGCAAGGACAAGCCCACCACGGAAGGACCCCACGGAACCACGAGGTACGCCCGGCCGGGGGCTTTCGGGTCGCGCCAGCCGAGGAAGTCGCGGGTGGGCCAGGGGACGTCGGTGGGGAGGGTCACGGACTTGGCCTCGCCGCGGGAGCAGTTCACGAAGGAGGCGCGGATCGCGTCGGCGTCGAGGGGTTGCATGGGGGTCAACGGTAGTGATCGGGCCGGGAAAGCTGCCACGCGTTTTCTCGGCGAGCCGGCCGCTTCTCGGCGAGCCGGCCGCGCGCGGGAGCCCGTACGATCGGCGCGTGCGCAAGAGGACGGCGGGGCGGTTCCGGCTGGTTCTGCGCACGAGTCTGGGCTTCGCCGCGCTGGGGATCGGGTCGAGTGTGGCCGGGTCGGGCGTGGTGGCGTTGCTGCTGCTCCTGGAGGGGCTGCCGGCCGACGTGGGCGACCGCGGCTGGATCCTGGGGCTCACGGCGGGCGGGATCGTGGCCGTGAGCCTGCTCGTCGGCACGCTCTGGACGGCCTACCTGCAGCGCCGCACCGTGGTGTGGTTCACGATCGGGCGGCCGCCGACCGAGGACGAGGCCCAGCGGGCGCTGCGGCTGCCCGTGGACATGGCCGTGGTGAGCGGCACGTTGTGGCTGGTCGGCACCATCGCGCTGGGCACGCTGGCCGGCGTGCTCGGGTCGTTCCAGGACGCCACCGGCATGGCGCTGACGATCGGCCTCGGCGGGCTGACCACCGTCGGCCTGATGTACCTCGCCGCGGAGTGGGTGGCGCGGCCCGTGATGACGATCGCGCTCGACGTGACGCCGCCCCACGGTTCGCTGCCGGTCACGGTGCTGACCAGGCTCATCGTCACGTGGTCGCTGGCCAGCGGGGTGCCGCTCGTCGGCGTGCTGCTGGTCGCGACGCCGGCGGGCGTCGGCCGCGCCAACCCGACCGCCAGCCTGATCATGCTGTCCGTGATCGGCCTGGCCACGGGCGCGATCGGCACGGCGCTGCTGGCCCGCGCCGTCGCCGCGCCGCTGCACCGGCTGCGCGTGGCGCTCGACCGCATCGCGCGCGGCAGCACCGACGTGTCCGTGAACGTGGACGATTCCAGCGAGATCGGCATGCTCCAGACGTCCGTGAACGAGCTCGCCGCCGGCCTGCGTGAGCAGGAACGCATGCGCGACCTGTTCGGCCGGCACGTCGGCACCTCCGTCGCGCGCCACGCCCTCGAGTACGGCGCCTCGCTGTCCGGCGACGTGCGCGAGGTCACGGCCCTGTTCGTGGACGTCGTCGACTCCACCGCGCTCGCGTCGCGCACGCCGCCGGAAGAGCTCGTGGCCAAGCTGAACCGCTTCTTCGCCAGCGTGGTCTCCGCCGTCGACGCCCGCGGCGGCCTGGTCAACAAGTTCCAGGGCGACGCCGCGCTGTGCGTGTTCGGGGCGCCCACCCGCCTGTCCGACGGCCCCACCATGGCCCTGGCCGCCGCCCGCGCGATCCGCGACGCCGTGGTGTCCGCCGGTGAGCTCGACCTGGGTATCGGCGTCGCGTGCGGGCAGGTGTTCGCGGGCCAACTCGGCACGTCGAGCCGCCTCGAGTACACGGTGATCGGCGACGCCGTGAACGAGGCCGCGCGGCTCACCGAGCACGCCAAGTCCGTGCCGTCGCGCATCCTGGCCAGCGATTGCACCGTGAAGGCGGCGCTGGGCGGCGAACGCGAGCTCTGGCTACCGCACGGGTCGCTGCTGCTGCGCGGACGGCAGCAGGCGACCGAAGCGTGGACGACGCAGGACTAACCCAGCTCAGGCCACGTCAGCAACGTCGAACCCCAGGTCAGGCCCGCGCCGAACGCCGTGAGCAGCACGCGGTGGCCCGGCAGGAGCGTGCCGTCGGCAGCGGCGTCGGCCAGGGCCAGCGGGATGGAGGCGGCGCTGGTGTTGCCGACGCGGTCGATGTTGGCCACCACGGCGTCCGCCGGCAGGCCGAGGTGCTTGGCGGTCGCCTGGAGGATGCGGATGTTGGCCTGGTGGCCGACGAAGCGGTCGACGTCGCCGACCATCCAGCCGGCCTGCTCCAGCACGGCGCGCGACGACTCCGCCATGCGAGCGCACGCGTGGCGGAAGACGGCGGTGCCCTGCATCACCAGGTGGTGGTCGCGCTGGTCTTCGGAGAAGCGGTGCTTCGAGCCGCCCGCCTCCACCCACAGCAGACCGGCGAGCTCGCCCTCACTATGCAGGTCGAACGGGCCGATCGCGCCGGGCTCTTCGGAGTCGCCGGCGCGCAGCACGACCGCGCCTGCACCGTCGCCGAAGATGGGCACGGTGGTGCGGTCGGCGGGGTCGACCAGCGACGTGAACACATCGGCGCCGATCACCAGCACGCGCTTGGCGATGCCGCCGGCGATGAAGCCCTGCGCGGTGGCCAGGGCGTAGACGAAGCCGCTGCACACCGCGTTCACGTCGAACGCCGCGGCCGTGCCGAGGCCGAGCCGGGCGGCGACCTGGGGCGCGCTGGCGGGGCAGAGCTGGTCGGCGGTGGAGGTGGCGAGCACCACGGCGTCGACGCCGGTGTCGCCGAGCGCGTCGCGGCCCGCGGCAACGGCGAGATCCACTGTGGACTCGCCGGGCGCGACCATGCGGCGCTCCCGGATGCCCGTGCGCGTGCGGATCCACTCGTCGGAGGTGTCGAGCGACTGCGCGATCTCGTCGTTGGTCACGACCCGTTCGGGCAGCGCGCGGCCGAGTGCGGTCACGACGGCGGTACGACCAGGTGGGAACCCGACAGGACTCACAGCTACTACCTCCCCGGCCGGTGGCGGCGGTTCCACCGGCTCGCTCCCACTTCTATGGGCTACCCCTGGGTAGACCGGTCAGTTGTGGTGCACGTCACTATTCCTCCTCTTTCACGTTCGCTCGATAGGAGGTATTGGGCGAACCTGTTCTTGATCACGGGGTGAGCCTCGGTAAAGACGAAGCGTCGGGTCGGTGTCCCCGGCTAGCCTGAAGCGTGCTCACTCCCGACCTCGACCGGCTGGACCTCGCCATCCTCGCCTGCCTGCAGGCCGATTCGCGCACGATCGCCGAGGTCATCGGCGCGAAGGTGGGCCTTTCGGCCGCCGCCGTGCAGCGCCGCATCAAGCGCCTGCGCGAGACGGGCGTGATCGAGAAGGAGGTCGCCGTGCTGTCCCCCGGCGCCCTCGGGCTCTCGATGACGTTCGTGGTGATGGTGGAGATGGAACGTGAAAATCTGGCGGTGCTCGACGCGTTCCGCAGGCAGGTACTGGGCGACGACTGCGTGCAGCAGTGTTACTACGTCACGGGCACGGCCGATTTCGTGTTGATCGTGACCGCCCCCGACATGGCCGCGTTCGAGGCGTTCACGCGGCGGATGTTCTTCGACAACCCCAACGTCCGGCACTTCACCACGAGCGTGGCCATGGACCGCGTGAAGGTCGGGCTCACGCTTCCCCTGGACTGATCCCCGGCACCCGCCACGGTCTACATCGGACCGTGACGCTTCCGTGACCGTGCGCGAAAGTCTCGGCCGCCCTGTCCATGCGGGCGAAATCGAGTGACGGATGGTCAGCGGCTGAACGCAAGGGGTATGTGGTCCGTGTTACGCCACAGAGGACGGATGCAGCCGATCGCGTGAACGAGGGAAAACCCGCGTCACGAGAGCCGCGGCTGATCATCTCCTTGCCGACCAGTTCGCAGGACGCGAACGACCGGAGGAAACACCAGGAGCAGCCGTGCACACCGACGCCGTACACCAGACCCAGTTCGTGTTGCTGAACGAAAGCACCACGCCGGTGCTGTCCCGCCTGTCCTACCACTGCGCCGAGCCGTTCGCGGTCACCGTGGCGTTCCGGACCGAGCGCGGCCGGTGGATCGAGTGGACGTTCGCACGTGACCTGCTCGTGACCGGCCTCGAGGAGCCGGCCGGGCTGGGCGACGTGCGCATCCGCCCGGACCTGTCCGCGGACCCGGCGATGCTCACGCTGGAGATCGAGTCACCCGACGGGTACGCGTCGTTCGAGCTGGAGCGCGAGGACATCGAATCGTTCCTCGAATCGTCCTACGAGCTGGTCCCGCTCGGCACCGAGAGCGAGAGCTTCGACATCGACGGGCTGATCGAGGAGATCAGCAACGTCTGAACCCAAAGTCTGCCGATCCCGCGGCGGTATAGGGAGAAGGGCGGCTCGAGTGCTCTGGAGGCACTCGATCCGCCCTTCTCCTGTTTCACGGGGAGAGTCAGCCGCGCACGAGCGTGGTGCCGGTCGCCGAAAGGGCGTTGGCGATCGGGTAGAAGTAGGTGTTCACGGTGTCACCGCCGGAAAGCAGGCCCTGCGCCTGGTTGCCGGAGATGAACGAGCCGCCCGAGTCGCCGTGGTCGGAGCGGGCGTTGGTGAGCACCATGCCGGTCACGGTGCCCTCGGGGTAGCGCACGGTCTGGTTCTTGGCGCGGATCGTGCCGCAGGTCCAGCCGGTGGTGGAGCCCGACTTGCAGATCGACGCGCCCACGGCGGCGGCCGTGGAACCCGTGACCCGAGTGCCGTTGTTGATCTGGCCAACCGGGGTCCAGCTGCTGTTGACCCGCGCGAACGCGTAGTCGCTGCCCGGGAAGCGGTAGCTGGAGAACGAGCCCATGGACACGCGGTTGTAGCCGGTGAGCGGGCCCGCGCCGGTGAGCGCGGCGCAGTGGCCGGCGGTGAGGAAGCCGCCGTTCACGGAGAAGCCGACCGAGCAGCGCGAAGAGCCGCCGATGTAGTACGCGTCACCACCGAGCACGTTGTAGTGCAGCTGCGGCGCGGCCGTGGTTTCCGTCACTTCCAGCGCCGAGGTGTCCACACCGGACTGACGCGCGAACGTCTCCGCCGCCGCTCGCTGTCCCTTGAGGACGGTGATCGTGACGCGGTTCGACGCCGGGTCCACGCCCCACGCGGTGACCGACTGCGGCGCGGTCTTCTCGCGCGCGTCCAGCTTGGCGACACTCGAGTCGAGCTGACGAGCGCTGAAGCGCACCACCTGCGCCTCCGCGCCGGCCGCGCGCACCTTGCCGACGAGCGAGGCGTCGGTCACGCCGACGCGCGCCTTGCCCGTGGCCGCGTCGTAGCTCGTGCCGCCGAAGCTCGCGCCGAGCGAGTTTTCGAGCGCCTGGCCCACCTTCGTGGCGGAGTCCTCGGCGGCGAGCCGCGCGATGGCCTGGTCGTGGGTGAGACCGAGGTCGCGCTGCATCGCCGGCACCATGTCGGGGTTCAACAGGGTGGCACCCGCGACCGGGCTGGTGACCGCGGCCATCGTGCCCGCCGTCGCGGCGGCGACGGCGGCGATACCGAGGAATCTGATGATCTTCATGCTGCTCCCTCGTGACTACGCGCGGCACCGGTACGGCCACGCGGCGCATTCGTTCCCCCGGGGTGAGAGCGTGCAGCGTTGGTCCAATCCACTGCAATAAGGGCTCGGCGCGGATAGGTATACGCATTCCCCTTGGCCGAACGCGCTGCTCCGGACGCCGTAGCGACGCCGTTTTCGCGCCCGGTACCGGCCATAAGTAGGGATTCCGGCAACTACTTTGTGTAGCGCGTGCAGCACCCGGAATGTGTGATGCACCCCTGGAACGAGGGGTTGCCTCAAGTTCCGCACGCTTGGTGAACCTCCGCCGAAGATCCGTCTGCCAACCGGTGACGCTCGGTACGCAGACGTGTGAGCGGGGTGCCGAGGTGCAGGTCGTCGCCTGGTTTACGGGTGGCCGAACGCTGCTTAGGCTCCCGACGAAACGGACAAGCGCGTGGGGAGGCCGACATGTGGCACACCGTCCCCCGCCCGACGTCGGTCACCGTGCGCACCGGTCCGACGCCGTTCGCGGGCCGGGATCGGGAGCTCGCCGCCGTGGTCGAGGTGCTCACGCACCGGCCGGCGGCCGTGCTCGTGGAAGGCGAGCCGGGCATGGGCCGCTCGCGGCTGCTCGCCGAGCTGGCCCGGCGGCCCGAGTTCGCCGGCGGTCGCGTGCTGCGGGGTGTCTGCCAGCCGTTGCGCGAGCCGTTCCCGTACGGGCCGGTGCTGGAAGCGCTGCGCTCGGCCGGGGAGCTGGGGCCGTTGAGCCCGGTCGCCGGCGTGCTGCGGCCGCTGCTGCCCGAGCTGGCCGACCGGCTGCCGCCGACACCCGAGCCGCTCGACGATCCGGGCGCGCAGCGGCACCGGGTGTTCCGCGCCGTGCGTGAGGTGTTCGTCGCTTGTGGACCGACGATCCTGCTGGTCGACGACCTGCAGTGGGCCGATGAGGGTACGTGTGATCTGATGCGGTTCCTCGCCGTGGACCTGCCGCCGGAGCTGGCCGTGGTGGCCGCGTACCGCACAGGCGCCGAGCCGTGGCCGGGCCCGTTGGGCGCGCCGGTGCGGGCCGCGCCGACCGTCCACACGGCACGTGTCGCGCTGGGCCCGCTGGACGTCGCGGCGGTGCGGGCGATGGCCGTGGCCGTGCTGGAGCTGCCGAGGGTGAGCGACGAGTTCGCGACCAAGCTGCACGAATGCACGGGTGGCATTCCGTTCGTGGTCGAGGAAACGGTGCGGGCGCTGCGAAACGTGCCGCTGCCGGCCGGCGAGGGACTGTCGGATCGGCTGCTGGAGAACTTGGAGGTGCCGGCGCCGCTGCGGGAGTCGGTGACCGAGCGGCTGGCGGCGCTGCCGGCCGAGGCGGCGCAGCTCACGCGGGCCGCGGCCGTGCTGGCGGTGCCGGCCGATCCGGCGACGCTGGCCGAGGTGGCGGGGCTCGGCGACGCGGTGCGAACGGCGCTGCTGGCCGCGTTGTCCGGTGGGTTGCTGGCCGAGCTGGGCGAAAACCGGTACGGCTTCCGGCATCCGCTCGCGCGCAAGGCCGTCTATGACACCGTCAGCGGGCCTGAGCGGACGTTGCTGCACACCGAGGCGATGCGGGTGCTCGACGCGTTGCCCGCGCCGCCGCCGTTGTTGCTGGCGCAGCACGCGCACGCGGCCGGGCGGACGCAGAAATGGCTTTCTTACGCGGAAGCGGCCGCCGACGAGGCCATCGCCAACGGTGAGACCTCCCGCGCGATCGACCTGCTGCAGTCCGTGCTGCCGGCTTCGGACGACGTCGGGCGGCTCGCCACGAAGCTGAGCCAGGTGGCGTTGCGCGGCTTCCGCCCCGACGTGATCGAGACGCTGGAACGCGTGCTCGAGGACCGGCCGCTGCCGCCGGCGGAGCGTGGCACGATCCGGCTTTCGCTGGGCCTGCTGCTGGTGCGCACGATCGGGCGGCTCGAGCGCGGGCGTGCGGAGGTGGAACGCGCGGTGGCCGAGCTCGTCGACCGTCCGGAGCTCGCGGCGCGCGGCATCAACCTGCTGGCGCAGCCGATCGACGGCCTCACTCCCCTGTCGTGGCACGAGACCTGGGCGCGCCGGGCTTTTTCGGTCCATTCAGGACTGACGGACGCGGAGCTGCGCCTCGCGTTGACTGTCGACCGGATCAGCAACGCTTCGCACGTCGGCGACGGCTCGGCGTGGCAGGAGTTCGAGGCTCTGCCCGACATCGGCGACAGCGTGGCCGAGCGCGTGCAGCTCGCGCGGCTGTGGTGCAACCTGGCCGACGCGCAGTCGTGGTCCGGGCACCTCGACCGCGCGTCCCGGCTGGTCGAGGAGGGCGCGCGGCGCGCCTCGGACGCGGGGGCGCTGTACGCGATCGGCCTCATCCAGGCCACGCACGCCCGGCTGGCCTGGTTCCGCGGCGACTGGGACGGCCTGGCCGAGGCGACGTCCGACGTGCGCGCGCGGTACCCGGAGCTCGCGCCGATCGTGATGGAGACGTCGCTCGTGCTCGGCGGTCTGGCGGCGGTGCGCGGCGAATTCGCGGCCGCGGCGGACCACCTCGCGATCGCGTTCGCGCCCGCCGACGGGCCGATGCCGGTGGTGCTGTCGGCGGCGTCGGTGCTGATCGGCGTGCTGCTGGCGAGCGACGACGTGGCCGGCGCGTGCTCGGTCGCGGACGTCGCCGTGGACGCCGCGCGCCGCAAGGGTGTGTGGGTGTGGGCGGCGTCGCTGGTGCCGGCGGCGGCCGAGGCGTTCACGCGCGCGGACCGCTGGTCGGACGCCGACGCGTTCGTGGAGGAGTTCGCCCGCGGCATCGCCGGCCGGGACGCGCCGTTCGCCTTCGCCGCGCTCGCGGCGGGCCGCGCGGTGTTGACGGGCGCCCGCGGCAAACACCTGGCCGCGGCGGCGTTGTTCGACTCCGCCGCCTCGGCCTACGCGTGCCTGCCGATGCCGTACCTGGCGACTTCGATGGTCGAGCGGGCCGCTTGTCTGCGGTTGTTGGCGGGTCAACGCCCGGCCGTTGATGCCCTGTCCGCCGCCGCCCAGGCGTACGAACGTCTCGGCGCGACTCGCGATGCCGGGCGCTGCCACCACCTGCTGCGCGAGCACGGCGCGTGGGCGCCTTCGCAACGCGGGCGCCGCGGGTACGGCCGCGAGCTCTCGCCGCGCGAACGCGAGGTGGCGCGGATGCTGGCGGAGGGCCGCACGAACCGCGAGATCGCGGACGGGTTGTTCCTGTCGCCGCGGACGGTGGAGCAACACGTGGCGAAGGTGCTGCGAAAACTGGGCGCGCGGGGCCGCGCGGACGTGGGCCGGCACCTCGCGGCGGACGATGCCGCGCTGTCATAAGACTTTGTTACCGCGACGGGTTTCGTGACATCGTCTCCACCATGGCACCGATCGAACTGACCCGCGGCGACCTCACCGAACAACACGTGGACGCCATCGTCAACGCCGCCAACTCCTCCCTCCTCGGCGGCGGCGGCGTCGACGGCGCCATCCACCGCAAGGGCGGCCCCGACATCCTCGCCGCGTGCCGCACCCTGCGCGCCGGCCACTACGGCAAGGGCCTCCGCACGGGCCAGGCCGTCGCCACCACGGCGGGCCGCCTGCCGGCGCGCTGGGTCATCCACACGGTCGGGCCGGTGTGGTCGTCGTCGGAGGACCGGTCTTCGCTGCTGGCGGACTGCCACCGGAACTCGCTGGCGGTGGCGGCGGACCTGGGGGCGGCGACGGTCGCGTTTCCGGCGATTTCGACGGGGGTGTACCGGTGGCCGATGGAGGATGCGGCGCGGATCGCTGTGTCGACGGTTCGGGAGGTGGATACGTCGATGTTCGAGGTGGTGAGGTTTGTGTTGTTCGATCAGCGTGCGTATGAGGCTTTTGAGGCTGTGCTCTGAGTTGGGGTCGTTTTGCCGGCTGAGCGTGCGGTGGCTTGGCCGCGCGCCAGCCGGCAGCGGGGGCCGCGGCCGACTGAACACCTGAGGTGCTGCCCCTGCCCCGGCTGCACAACACACCCCACCCTCCCGAGAGGGGCGTCCCCAAGCCAAGTCTATCGGCGGGGTACGACAAAACGGGCGGTTGAGAACACAGTGGCTCGAGTTGTCCACAAGTCGGGGGTGGGTGTGGACAACATGGGGAAGAGCCGGGATTCGGGGCGCCGATTGAGAAAATCCGCTTCGCGGGCAGAGCGAGGGCAAGCTGCGGCAGGCCCGGTCGGGTGAAAGTTCGCGGCTGCGAGGAATTCGTCGCCGAGCGCGATCGTGAGCCGCATCGGGGGCTGCGCCAGGGCAACTCTCGCCGCGTGACCTAAGCGATCTTGCCGCCTGTCTGGCTCCCCCCGCGGCGAGCGGCCGCCTCGACGAACCCCGACTCGATGGCGTGCTCACCACCGAGCAATCCAGCCCAACCCCACCACACAATGCACCCCACTCCACCCCGTCCTACCGTTGGCGCCGTGACTGAACAGATGCCGGCGTGGCGGCGGGCCACCGAGGGTGAGACGCGGTGGCCGGCGGCGGTCGTGGTGTTGGGGACGTTGGGGTTGCAGCTGGCGTTGCCCGATCGGGTCGTGCTCGAGCCCTGGTGGTTGTTGCCGGTGGTGTCGGTGTTGTTGCTGGTGGCGCTGTTGTTGATCAATCCCGGGCGGATGGGTGAGTTCAGCAAGGTCGAGCGGATCGTGTCGCTGGTGTTGCTGGCGGTGGTGAGCGTGACGACGGCCGCGTTGGCGGTGCGGCTGGTGTTGGGCATCGTGCACGGGTCGTTCAGTGGGCATGCGCCGCAGGTGTTGGTGAGTGGGGCGATCGTGTACTGGACGAACATCGTGGTGTTTTCGCTCTGGTACTGGGAGTTCGACCGCGGCGGGCCGGCGCGGCGGGCGATCGGCCGGAGCGAGTACCCCGACCTGCAGTTCCCGCAGATGGACAGCCCCGACCTCGCGCGCGCGGACTGGGAGCCCAAGTACGCCGACTACCTGTACCTGTCGTTCACGAACTCCACGGCGTTCAGCCCGACGGACGTGATGCCGATGCGGATCTGGACCAAGCTCACGATGATGGTGCAGGCCGCGGTGTCGCTGGTGCTCGCGGTGATGGTGTTCGCCTGGGCGGTCGGGGCGTTGCGCGGCTAAACCCCTCGCCACCAGCCGGAACACGCGGTATACACCGAGCATGCAGAGACCTGAGCCCCCGTACTACGCGGTGATCTTCACGTCCCGCAGAACCGACGTCGACCACGGCTACGCCGAGCGCGCTTCGCAGATGTCGGCGCTCGCGGCCGAGCAGGAGGGTTACCTGGGCGAGACGTCCGTGCGGGACGCGGACGGCCTCGGCATCACGGTGTCGTACTGGCGGGACGAGGCCGCGATCGCCGGGTGGCGGAAGAACCTCGAGCACACCGAGAGCCGACGCCGGGGCCGCGCGGAGTGGTACGAGGAGTTCGACGTGCGGGTGGCCCGGGTCGAGCGGTCCTACGGCTTCGAGCGCTGAACCGACCCGGCCCGCGGGGCGAACCCGCGGGCCGGACCGAGAACGTCAGTGGCGCGTCATCGTGAAGCTCTGTCCGTCCGAGCCGATCGCGCCCGGGCTGAACGTGGCGGAGCCGCGGTCGTCGGCGTCGAGGCCTTCGGGGTTGGTGGACGCGAGGTTCGTGCCGTTGAACTTAACGCCCGTGAACTTGATGCCGCCCGAGATGGTCGGGTACGAGTCGGTGGGCGACTCGATGATGGCCTCGGCCGAGGCGTGCTGCGACGAGAGCGACTTGCTGATCGTCTTCGACCAGCCCTTGGTGGTGTCGCTGATGTCCAGCTTGTAGGTGCTCGTGCCGGTGCGGGTGACCGTCGCCGAGATGTGGTCGCCGGCGCTGACCGGGGCCGCCGACGACGAGTAGTACACCGGGGCGGCCGGGTACATTTCGTACCAGGCCTGGTAAACCGGGCGGCCGCTGGAGCAGTCGGTGGCCACGCCGGTCTGCTCCACAGTGGACGATCCGTCGCCGTCGATGCCCACCCACGGGGCGAACAGGTCGTTGCTCGAGCGGCAGGTCACCGACGGTTCCGTCCAGCTGGCGGTCGCGGTCGTGAAGCTGCCGAAGCTCACGTAGCCGCCCCAGTTACCGCCCGAGAAGCTCTGGCCGTGGAACGACCCGAACGACGGCGTGCTGACGGTGGCGACACCAGCCGCGGCCGCGATGCTCGCCGCGGCGGCCGCCGTGACGGCCAGCACCCGCGCGGTCCGTGAGGAGAGGGGGGAGTTCATGCGGATCCAATCTGATCACCGATGGGGACTCGGGGTGTTACAGGCGGTGCGCACCGGTAACAGTGTTGGATCCGCGTGAGCAGGTGGGTAGCTACTTTCGAAGGGTCTTCACATCTCGGGAACTCTTCACCAGTATGTCCCGAATTTCCCTTGTGTACTAAGAAGTCCGTGACGGCCGCCCCGGGAAGGCGAGGCGGCCGCCACGGTGTGCCCGTCCTCCGCGCGGAAGGACGGACGCGGTGGACTACCGCGCCGAGCGCGTGAGCGCGGCGTCCACGAATTGGGTGGTGTAGGTCTTCGACAGGTCGATCTGGTCCTTCTTCGGCTTCACATTGCTCGAAGACGCACCGAGCACGCTCAGCACGTTGCGCGCGCCGGCCGGGTCCATACGGCCGTCAGGGGTGAACATCGGCAGGCTGTCGCGTAGCGATTTCACGTACAACGCCTTGTCCCCGCCCGCGAACGAAGGCGGCATCACGTCCGCGACCTGTTCCGGCGTGTGGCTTTTCAGCCACTTCAACGAATCGACGAACGCGTTGGTCAGCTTCTGCACCACGTCCGGGTAACGCTTCACGATCTCGCAGCTCATGTACAGCGAGCTGGCCGGGTAGAGCCCGCCGAGCGCGGCGCGCGTGCCCTCCACCGTGCGCATGTCGTAGAGGATCTTGGCCTGGCCGGTGTTGGTGAGCTGCGCGATCGTGGGGTCGGTGGTCATGCCGGCGTCGATGGAACCCTGCTGCATGGCGGAAATGAACGTCTGCCCGGCGCCGACCTTCACCGGCGTGTAGTCCTTGCCGTCCACGCCGCCGCGGCTCGCGAGGGCCTTGGTGAGGAAGTCCGTGGAGGAACCCAGCGACGTCACGCCGAGGTTCTTGCCGCGGAAGTCCTTTCCGGACTGAATGGCCGGAGCCTTGGCCGACGCCACCATTTCGGCTTCACCGGGCACGTTCGAGAACTGCACCACGCTCGTGAGGCACTGCTCCTTGGCCTGCAGGTCGATCGTGTGGTCGTAGAACCCCACCACCGCCTGCACCTCGCCGGCCAGCAGCGACGTTTCGGCGTTCGCCCCCGAGGGCTGGTCGAACAGCTCGACGTCGAGGCCCTGCTTCTCGTACTCGCCGAGCTGCTGCGCGAGCTGACCCGGCAGGTAGATGACCTTGGAGATGCCGCCGATCATGATCTTGAGGTGCGGCTTGCCGCCGGTGCCGAGGTCGATGTTGCGCGAATCGCGGCAGGCCGTGAGGCTCGCCAACGACACCAGGGCGGCAGTGACCGCGAGTGTCCTCTTCAGCCGCATCAGATGTCCCGGCGCCCGTCGTCGGCGGCCATCTGCGGCCGCCACTTCAGCAGCCGGCTCTCCGCGGTGCCGATCAGCCACTCCGCGAACAGTGCGACCACCGTGATGATCAGCATGCCGGCGTAGACACCGGCGGTGTCGAAGGTGCCCTGCGCGTTGGCGATCAGGAAACCCATACCCGCCTTGGCGCCCGTGTACTCACCGACGACCGCCCCGATCAGCGCGAACCCGAACGCGACGTGCAGCGACGACAGGATCCACGACGTCGCGCTCGGCAGCACAATCGACTTCAGCACCTGCCAGCGGGTCGCACCCAGGATGCGCGCGTTGTCGATCAGGTTGCGGTCGACCTCGCGGGCACCGGTGAAGGCATTGAAGAACACCGCGAAGAACACCAGGATGAACACGGTCGCGATCTTCGACGAGAGCCCCAGCCCGAACCAGATCACGAACAGCGCCGCCAGCACGATGCGGGGCAAGGCGTTGGCAGCCTTGATGAACGGCGCCAGCACCTCCGCGAGGTACCGGCTGCGCCCCAGCACCACACCGAAGAGCACACCGGCGATCGCACCGAGCACGAAGCCGATCACGGCTTCCTCCACGGTCACCAGGATCTGGTACCAGATGGACCCGAAGTCGGTGCCCGTCGTGAACCACTCGACGGCCCGCTCCCAGATCTTCGAGGGCATGGAGTAGAAGAACGGGTCGATCCAGAAACGGCCGGCGAGCTCCCAGCTGCCGAGCCACACCACGAGGATGGCCAGCCGCAGCAACCACACGTTCCGCTTGCGGCGACCGGCGGTCCGCTTGGCCTTGGCCAGGATGTCCTGTTCGGATTCGGTCACCGGCACCACCGGCGCCGCTGTCGTCTCAAGCGACACTGGTCGCTCCCTTCCGGCGGGCCTTGTCGACCTCGCCGCGCAGCGATTCCCAGATGTCGGAGTAGATCGAGCGGAATTCCTCGGTGAGCCGCAGGTCCTCGACCTTGCGCGGACGCTCGAGCGGGATCTCGAACACGTCCTTCACCGTGGCGGGACTCGTGGTCAGCACCACGACCTTGTCGGCGAGCGCGATGGCCTCGTCGAGGTCGTGCGTCACGAAGACCACCGCGGCGCCGGAACCGGACCACAGGCGCAGCAGCTCGTCCTGCATCAACGCGCGGGTCTGCACGTCGAGCGCGGAGAACGGCTCGTCCATGAGCAGGATCTTCGGGCCGGTGACCAGAGTCTGCGCGAGAGCGACGCGCTTGCGCATACCGCCGGAAAGCTGGTGCGGGTAGTACTTCTCGAAACCTTCGAGGCCCACCCGGCCGATCCAGTCGCGGGCCTTCTCGCGAGCGTCCGCTTTGGACACGCCGCGGAAGCGCGGGCCGGAGGCGACGTTGTCGAGTACCGAACGCCACGGCATCACCGCGTCGGTCTGGAACATGTACCCGACACCGTCCGGAATGGACGTCACCTCGGTGCCGTTCACGCGGACGCTGCCGGCCGACGCGGGCTGCAGGCCGCTGACCAGCGAAAGCGTGGTCGACTTGCCGCAGCCGGTGGGGCCGACGACCGCGACGAACTCGCCCGGCTGCACGGTCATGGTCAGGTCGCGGACCGCGGTGTGCACGGATCCGGAGCCGCTGGGGAACCTCTTGGTCGCGTGGTCCAGCTCGATCAGGGGTGGCGCCATCGTGGTGACTCCTTCGTCACGGTGGGGACTGCGGCGAAGGTTAAGAGGGCCTCAAGGCACCGGGAAGCTTGTCGACGTTCTGCGTGCGCTCTGCTCGTTCTCCACGTTTTGCTCATTTAGCGCACTGCTCTGAGCTGGGGGTATGTTGCCTGGCATGCCGAAGTGGGCGTTGTTCGAACGCATGCGGTTCACCCGCCAGGTTCTGCTGCTGCAGATCGGGGTGGTGGTGCTCGTGGTGGGTCTCGGGGTCGCTCTCGTGGCCTGGCTCCTGCGCGAGACGACCGCGGAGGCGTACGGCCAACGGGCGCTGGCGATCGCCAAGTCGGTCGCGGTGGACCCGGACGTGATCCAGGCCGCGGCCGTGCGCAGGCAAGGTGGGTCGATGGAACAACTGGTGCTCGACACGACCGCCGCCAACGACGCGCTGTTCGTGGTGATCACCGACGACCGCGGGATCCGGCTGGCCCACCCGACGGCCGGTCTCATCGGGCAGAAGGTGAGCACCTCGGCCGACGAGGCGCTGGCCGGCAACGACGTGGTCAGCGCCGTGCAACTGGGTCGGCTCGGGGTGTCAGTGCGCAGCAAGACGCCGATCAAACAAGGCTCGCGCGTGGTCGGCGAGGTGAGTGTCGGCTTCGACGTCCGGGAGCTGACCAGCGATTTCAATCGGCGGCTCCTCCTGACCCTCGCGTTCGCCGTGTTCGCACTGCTGCTCGGCGCGGGGGCGTCGGCGCTGCTCAACCGCCGGCTGCGGCGGGTGACCCACGGTCTCGAACCGCACGAGCTGACCGAACTGCTCTACGAACGCGAGGCTGTGCTGCACGGCATCGGCGAGGGCGTGCTCGCGGTGGACGCCCATCAACGGGTGACCGTGCGCAACGAGGAAGCCGTGCGCCTGCTGGATTCCGACCTGCCGGTGGGCGCGGACCTCGCCGAGCTGGACCTGTCGCCCCGCGTGCGCAAGGCCGTGACCGACGGTCAGCCTGTGGACAATCTCCTTGCCGTGGCCGGAAATCGCGTGCTGGTGATGAACTCGCGCGCGGTGCGGCGTGACGACCGGGCGCTCGGCACCGTGCTGACGTTCCGCGACCGCACCGATCTCGACACGCTCAGCCGGGAGCTCGACGGCATCCGCTCGCTCTCCGACGGCCTGCGCGCACAGCGGCATGAGTTCGCGAACCGGCTGCACACGTTGTCCGGGCTGTTGCAGCTCGGGCACCACGCCGAGGCCGAGGAGTACCTGCAGACGCTCACGGAGACGACGTCCGCGCGCTCGGCGCCGCTCGGCGGTGACGCGGTGGCCGACCCGTACCTGCAAGCGCTGCTGGTGGCGAAATCCGAGCAGGGGCTGGAAAAGGGCGTGGAGCTGAAGCTGGCGGACGACTCGTTCGTGCGCGGCTCGGTGGCCGACCCGGTGGCCACGGGCACCGTGATCGGCAACCTCGTGGACAACGCCCTGCACGCCGCCCGCCTGGGTCCGCGGCGGCCGGCAGCGGTGGAGGTCGGGCTGTTCGCGGAGGGCCCGACCCTGCACGTGTCTGTTGTGGACAGTGGGCCGGGGGTGCCGCTGCCGTTGCGTGACACACTGTTCGACGAAGGGGTGTCGACGAAACTCACGCCGGGCCACGGCCTGGGCCTCGCGCTCGCGCGGCAGGCGGCTCGCGCGCGCGGCGGGGACGTGTGGCTCGCCGGTGGCGACGCGGCGGGCGCGCTGTTCGTCGCGAAACTGCCCGACCTGCTCGTGGAGGCTCGTTCATGATTCGCACGCTCATCGTCGACGACGACTTCCGCGTGGCCGGCGTGCACGCGGGGTTCGTGGCCGAGGTGCCGGGCTTCACCGTCGCGGGCATCGCGCACACGGCCGCCGAGGCGCGCGCCCGCGTGCGTGAGCTGGCGCCGGATCTCGTGCTGCTCGACGTGTACCTGCCCGACGAGTCCGGCCTGGCGCTGCTGCCGGAGCTGGCCACGGACACGATCGTGCTCTCCGCCGCGACCGACGCCGCCTCCGTGACCGCCGCGATCCGCGCCGGCGCGCTGAACTACCTGATCAAACCGTTCACCACGCGTCAGCTGGCCGAGCGGCTCACCGCGTACGCGCGCTTCCGCACCCAGATGACCACCGACCGGCCCTTCACCCAGGACGACGTCGACCGCGCCTACCGCGCACTGCACGACCAGGACCGCGCCACCACGCCGAAGGGCCAGTCGAGCGCCACGGCTCGGCTGGTGTCCGAGCAGCTGCGAACGTCGGGGTCGCCGCAGTCGGCCGCCGAGGTGGCGGGTCAGCTGGGCATGGCGCGGGCGACGGCCCAGCGCTACCTCACGGCCCTCGCCGATTCCGGCGCGGTGGAGATGCGGCTGCGGTACGGCGCGACGGGGCGGCCGGAGCACGAATACGTCTGGGTGGGCTGAGTTCGCAGGTCAACGCCGGTCTTGCGGGCCGTGGCGCCGCCGGGTCGACTGATTTCGCAGGTCAGCGAAGGGCTTGCCGGTCGCGATTCAGCCGGATCGACTCGGCAGATCAGCGACGGTCATCCGGACCTCGCTCAGTCGGTCCACTGATTCCGCAGGTCAGCGGCAGTAGCGCGGGCAGCGGGATCCGCCTGATCGACCGCCTCGGGAGGGTCAGCATCGGTGGTGCGGACCACGGTCAGCCGGACCGGCTGTTTCCGCAGTCCAGCGAGGTCACAATCCCGCCCGGTCGGGCTGGTTCCGCAGGTCAGCGGAGGTCGTCCAGGCCGTGGTGTGGCCGGCTCAGCGGCGCGACATGCGGTCGGCCAGGTCGATCCACGGCTTCCACTGCGCCATGTACTGGTCGAACTCCGTGTTGGCCGAGGAACGGTCCGGGGTGGCCTTCGTGTCCGAGCGCAGGTCGCCGTCGTCCGGGGCGGAGGTGGGGCGGTGGTCGGCGCGCGGGTTGGTGGGGCGGCTGGCGACGCGCTGCTTCGCGGGCGTCGCGGCCTTCTGGTCGGGCACCGGCACGTACACGGTGACCGGGGTGGGCGGCGGCGCGGCGGGGGTCGGCGCCGGGGCCGGGGTGGGGGCGGGGGCCACCGGGTGCTGCGGGGCCGGCGCGACGAGTTCGCGCTGGTCGCTGGGAATGGCGACGTCGTCGCTGGGGTGGCCGAGGAACGAGCCCGAGAAGAGACCGCCGGCGAGCCAGCCGAGCGCGAGCAGCGCCACCCCGCCCGTGGCGGCGACCCAGCCGCGCACGCGGCGGCGGGCCACGGCGCGCGGGCGGGTGTCGAGCGGCACGAGCACGGTGGCCGACGCGCCGTCGCCGGCGATCGGCACGAGCGCGGGCACCACGGGGATCGGCTGTGTGTCCTCCGGGCTGCGTCGCCCCCGCGGCACGCTCGCCGCGACGATGCCCGTGCGGTCGATCAGGTCGGCAGCAGGCGAAGTCGCGCGTCGCTCGGCGGTGCGCAGCATGGGGGGTACCTCCGGGGTACGGGCACTCGGATGGACGTCAGCATTCTGGTGCATTTCCGACGGGTTTGTCAGAAAGGCAACTCCATTGGGTGACGCCACGTTAAACGGGTGCCCGAGCTCCCGCACGTCCGGCCCGATTCAGTTCTTCCCCATCCGTTTGAAGCCCAACCGCGTCAAAGTCGCGAGCGGCCGCTGATACGCCGAGCCGAGCACGCGCGGGATGGCGTCGATCACGTACGCGTCGGGTCCGATGAGGATCCTCGCCGAGCGGCGTTCCACCCCGCGGATGATCGTTTCGGCGGCCTTCTTCGGTGTGGTCATGGCAATTTTCTCGAAGCCGGCCGCCGCGGCCTCCTGGTCGCCGTCGCTGCCGCCGCGGGCGTGGCGGGCGATGTTCGTCTTGATACCACCCGGGTGCACGCAGCTCACGGCCACCGGATGACGCGCCGCGAGCATTTCTTCGCGCAACGCCTCGGTGAATCCGCGAACGGCGAACTTCGCCGCGTTGTACGCACTCTGAGTGGGCACGCCGACGAATCCGAACACGCTCGAGATATTCACCAGGTGGCCATCACCCGAGCCGATGAGGTGCGGCAGGAACGCCTTGGTCCCGTTGACGACACCGCCCAGGTTGATCCCCATCAACCAGTCGTAGTCCTCGAACGTCATGTCCTCCACGGTGGCGCCGAGCGCGACACCCGCGTTGTTGACCACCACGTTCACCCGGCCGAAGTCGTCGGCCACCTCGTCCGCGTGCGCGAGCACGGCGGCGCGGTCGGACACGTCGAGCGCGTAACCCCGCACGTCGGCGCCTCGGCTCTTGGCGGCGTCGACCGTGCCGGCCAAGCCTTCGGCGTCCACATCGGACAGTGCCAGGCGCGCGCCGCGCACACCGAGCTCGAGCGCCAGCGCCGCGCCGATACCCGAGCCCGCTCCGGTGATGACCGCGACCTTGTCGGTGAAATCCTTCATCGCCGCTCCCCTCGTCCGGTGCTCCAGGATCTGGATACTAGTGGCGGAAGCGATCTTCGGGAGGATGGATGCGGCGGGCACGGCTGGCGTTCGCGCTGGGCGCGGTCGTGGTGCTCGGCGCGACCGGGACCGTCGTGGCCGTCGCCGGACACCGTGCGTCACCTGCGCAAACGCCGGCGCGGCCCGAGTTCGCGGCCGTCGGCGCGCTGTTCCTCGACGGCGCCCACTACTGCACGGCGAGCGTGGTGCACAGCGACCGCGGCGACGAGCTGCTCACCGCCGCGCACTGCATCCATGACGGCGCGGGCGGCACGTACTTCACCGGCGTGACCTTCGCGCCCGGCTTCCACGACGGGGTGGCGCCGTTCGGCTTCTGGGACGTCGGCAACGAGCTCGTGGCGCCGGGCTGGGCCGACGATTCCGACCCTGACCTCGACGTCGGCTTCGCCTCGGCCCACCAGACGGGCACGGCGGCACCCCTCGAGACGGTGACGGGCGCGAACCGGCTCGGCGCGAACGGTCCGTTCGCGCGGCCCGTGACCGTGACCGGTTACCCCGACGGCGCCGACCTGCCCGCCGTCTGCAGCACGACCACGGCGAAGCAGGACACCTACCAGCTGCGCGTGGACTGCGCCGGCTTCGCCACCGGCACGAGCGGCGGGCCCTTCGTGGCCGACGCCGACCCCCGCACGAAGCTCGGCACCGTGATCGGCGTGGTCGGCGGCTACGAAACCGGCGGCGACACCGACGACGTGTCCTACTCCAGCTACTTCGACGACGACGTGACCGCCCTGTACCGGCAAGCCACCTCGCGCGGCTGAACACCGATGGCGGATGATGCGGCGTATGAGCGAGCCCGTGCGTGACGTGCCCATCACCGGCGAACCGATCCGGCTCGGCCAGTTCCTGAAGCTGGCCGGCCTCGCCGAGGACGGCGCCCACGCGAAGGACCTCATCGAGAACGAAGAAGTGACGGTCAACGACGAGATCGAGACCCGCCGCGGCCGCCAGCTCTCCGACGGCGACGTGGTGTCCGTGGGCGGCGAGCAGGGGCGCGTGGCGCTCGTGCGCTAACCCATGCTGGTCAGGGGCGGTAGCCCCAGTCCGATCGCCAGCGAATCCAGCTGCCGCCGCACCGGCGCGCTGAGCGGGACGCCCAGCGCGCGGCACTGTTCGAGGTACTGGGCTTCGCGCCAGCCCGGGTAGCGGATGGGTGTGCCGCCTTCCCAGCCGAGCATGCTGCCGAACAGGGCGCTGGCCGCGCGGTAGAAGCCGTCGGCACTGCGCAGGGTGGTGGGGGCGATGGCGAGCACGAGCAGGCCCGTGTCGTTCTCGTGGTCGGCGACGCCGGAGAGCACGCCGGCCAGCACGTCGACGAGCAGCGCGAAGCCCGCGAACTGCGGGTTGCGGGAGGCGTCGCCGAGGTCGACGTCGAGCACGAACTCCGGGTACGCGCCGGCGGGGGCGGCCATGCCGAGCGGGTGGCCGGAGCCGACCTCGGCGCCGCCGGCGGCCATCACCAGGCCGATCATGCCGTGGGGCAGCGCACGTGCCGCGTGGTGCCCGACGCGGCCGAACGGCCCGACGCCCCGCATCGAGATGAGCCCGACGCCAAAGCGTCCGGCTCGCGTGACGGCGCGGTCCATCGCGTCGCCGACGGCCCACAGACCCGTGGCGCGGCGGTAGTCGATGAGCGCGGCCGCACCGCGGTCGGCGATCATCAACGGCTCGGCGCGCGGGGCGACCTCACCGTTTTCCAAGGCGGGCAGGTGAATTCGGGACAGGTCGACGACGCCGGTCTCGGGCGAACCCGTGAGATCACCGTGGCACAAGGCTTCCGCGGCCATGCGCGCTCGATCGTCGGGAACATCGTGTGCCACAAGGATCAGGGAAACCAGCGTGACCAGTTCATCGGCGGGCACGCGCTGCCAGACCTGTTCGGGAATCGGTGTGTCGTCAGGAACTTCTTGAGTGGCGGTGGGGCGGGCGGGGCGCAGCGAACGTGGTCTGAGGGGCACTTCATCGAGACTGCCCAAGGGCGTCTGGCGGCGTCAACGAGGATGGCCCGACAGTGTGATGAGGGCTCTCGATGGGACGTACTCTGTCACGCATGTGCCGAAACATCACGACGCTGCGCGGCCTCGAACCGGCCGCGACAACCGAAGAGATCGAAGCGGCCGCCCGCCAGTACGTGCGCAAGGTGACCGGCGTGCAGTCACTTTCCGACGCCACGCGCGACCCGTTCGAGGCGGCCGTGGCGGAGATCGCCGCGATCACCACGCGGCTGCTCGGCGAACTGCCCGACCGCCGCCAGCCCCCGGCCACCGTGCCGCCGCTGCGGCGCCCGGAAGTGCGGGCGCGGATGGCGTTGAAGGAACTGAAAAAGCCCTGACGCCGCCTGGAATCACCTCAGGCGTTCGCGGCGGGACCTGCGGAACTCCGCCGGCGCACCGGGAAAGCCGTGGCTTCCCCGGTGGCCGAGTGCGGAAGCGGAGGGATTTGAACCCCCGGTAGGTTTCCCTACGGACGCTTTCAAGGCGTCTGCATTCGGCCGCTCTGCCACGCTTCCCTGTCGGTCAGCGTATCGCGCCGGTTGTCCAGGTCGTCCAGGTGTTCGAGGACGCGGCCGAACACCGAGCCGACCGCGGCCTGCTCGTCGGGAGTGAGCAGGTCGATGAGGTGTTCGCGGGCACCGCGCACGTGCGTGGGCGCGGCGGCGGCGAGCAGGGCCTGGCCCGCGCCGGTGAGCTCGGTGATCACGCCACGCTTGTCGTCGGGGTCCGGGCAGCGGCGCACCAGACCGCTGGTCTCGAGCTTGCTGATCTGGTGCGAAAGCCGGCTCTTCGTGGAGCCCAGCTGGTAGGCGAGCTCCGACATCCGCACCCGGTTGTCCGGGTACACGGCGAGGCAGACCAGCACCTCGTAGTCGGCGAGTGACACCCCGTGGGCCTCGGTGAGCTCACGGTGCAGCCGCTGGCGCAGCCGGAGCGAGGCGACGATGTACATCTGCCACGCCTGCTGCTCGACGCCGGTCAGCCAGCGCACGGCCTGCTCGTCGGTCATCCGGAAAGAGTAGAAGGCGTCTCCGCGAGCTGTGCGTCCCGCCACCAGGTCGAGACCGAACCGACGGGCCGGGACCGGTCCAGGTGAAAAACTCGGAAAGTTTCCCCGAAGGTGGGTTACGAAAAGGTTGAGACTCCGGCCGAAGAAGCGCATCCTTCTTGTCAGCGGATGGGCTGATCGGGTATCAGGCGGGCCGCCAGGGCACCGTCGGACCGACCTCCCACCGGGAAGGCCAGGTGGTTGCATGGCAGGTGATTCCCGCGGTTGACCGCCCGCTGTGTCCCCGCGGCCGGCACGGCCTGAATACGGGTCGGTCGCGACTGTGAACAGCACGAGTGGGCATCTACGGTGCGCTCGGCATTCTTCTCGCGCATCCGGCGTCGATCTGGCGTTGTTCTCACATCGCGGCCTCGGCACCGCGACGGCTCCGCCGGACGCCGGCCCGGCCAGTGGCCAACCGCCGTCAACAGAAGAACCTCGGTAGTTCCTGGGTGCGGCCCGCAGCGCATGGGCCGCACCCAGGCTTGTGTCCGGGCTCGGGTCCGGTTTGGAGTGGCAGGCCACGGCCCGCCCCGTGTCCGGCTCGCCCGTTACGCTGCCGCTGTGCGATTCGACGACGATGCGGGGCTGGACACCTCCGAGGTCCAGGACTACCGGGGCAGTGGTGGCGGCGGCGGTGGCATCGGCGGCCGCGTGGCGATCGGGGGCGGCGGGCTCGGCGTGGTGGGCCTGATCATCTACTTCCTGATGTCGCAGTTCGGCGGCGCGAGCCTCGGGACCAACAGCGCGTCGAGCGGGCTGGGGCTCGACAACGTGGGCTCGGGCCAGCAGCTGGAGAGCACCACCCTCGCGCAGAAGTGCCACACCGGCGCCGACGCGAACCGCGACCACGACTGCGCGATCGTCGCGATCGTCAACTCCGTGCAGGACTACTGGTCGCAGGAGTTCGCGCGCAGCGGCCTCACCTACCGCAAGGCGCCCACGCGCTTCTTCACCGGCGGCGTGCGCACGGGCTGCGGCAGCGCGACGTCGGACACGGGCCCGTTCTACTGCCCGGCCGATTCCGACGTGTACATCGACCTCTCGTTCTTCGACGAGCTCAAGACGCGCTTCGGCGCGCAGGGCGGCCTGTTCACCGAGGCGTACGTGCTGGCCCACGAATACGGCCACCACGTGCAGAACCTCAACGGCACCTCGAAGCGCGGCACCGGCACCGGTCCGACGTCGGGCTCCGTGCGGCTCGAGCTGCAGGCCGACTGCTACGCCGGCGTCTGGGCCAACCACGCCTCGACCACGCCGACGGAATCCGGGAAACCGCTGGTCCAGGACATCTCGCAGCAGGACATCGCGAGCGCGCTGGACACGGCGTCGCGCATCGGCGACGACTACATCCAGACGAAGCTCGGCAGCGGGCGAGCGGACCCGTCGAGCTTCACGCACGGCACGTCGGCGCAGCGCGAGAAGTGGTTCACCACCGGCTTCATGACCGGCCAGCCCGCGCGGTGCAACACCTTCTCCACCAACGACCTGGGCTGAGAGCACCCCAATGTGGCGTTCGGTGCGCTGAACGCACCGAACGCCGCATTGGGTGCGTTGAACGCAACCAACGCCACGTTGGGGTGCTTCGGGAACTACGCGGCCGCAGCGTCACCGGTCGCGGCGAGGCGGTGCGCGGAGTGCTTCTTCGCGGCCTTGCCCGGCTTCCCCGGCGCGACGCCGTTCACCGATTCCGTGCTCGTGGCGTACACACCCAGGGCCCACGCGAGGCCGTCGGCGTTGCGGTCCAGCGCGACGCGGTCGATGTTGCCCAGGTTGTCGCACGCCTGGTGGTAACACGGGTCGAACGCGATGCCCGCCGTGCCGCCCCACTTCGCGGCCTGGGCCGGCGTCTTGAGCACCTCGGCGCCCGTGTCGAGGCCACCCGCCGGAATGCCGACGGCGATGAACTCGCCGTAGTCGGAGCGGCCCGTGAAGTCGGTGCCTTCCACGGCGACGCCGCGGCCGGTGAGGTAGTCGACGAACGTCTTCTCGATCTGCGCCGAGCCATACGGGCCAGGACCGGCGCCGACGTGGTCGGAATCGTCGCCGTCGTAGGCGAAGTAGCCGGCGTTCGGCGAGCCGATCATGTCGAAGTTCAGGTACAGCGCGAGGTCGAGCTGCTGCTCGAAGCTCAGCGAATCGACGTAGTACGTGGACCCGACCAGGCCGAACTCCTCCGCGCTCCAGAAGCCGAAGCGCACGGCGTTGTTCACCTTCGGCTTCGCGCCCAGCTGCAGCGCGGTCTCCAGCAACGCGGCCGAGCCCGTGCCGTTGTCGTTGATGCCGGGGCCGGCCGGGACGCTGTCGAGGTGCGACCCGAGCATCACGACGTTGTCCTTGCGGCCGGTTTTCGTCTCGGCGATCACGTTGTAGCTGGTGCGCGCTTCCTGGAAGGTGCGCAGCTCCAGCTGCACGGTGGCGCCGTCCTTCGTCGCGAGCGCCTGGCCGTCGGCCTGAGAGAGGCCGCCGGTCGGGATGCGCGCGTCGGCCGGGGTGCCGAGTGTCCCGTTGAGCGGGCCGGGTTCGTTGTTGGAGATGAGCGCGCCGATCGCCCCCGCGTCGGCCGCGGCCTGCTGCTTCTGCGCGAACGGGCACGCGCCGCGCGGCACGAGCACGATCTTGCCGGTCACGCCGGTGTAGTCGCTCGCTTCGCAGCCCGGGGTGGCGTCGGCGGGCACCACGGCCAGCTGCGCGGTGATGCCCCCGACCGGCGTCGAGGGGGTGTACTCCATCGCGATCACGGGCACGCCCGCGCCGTCGACGGTGAGCGACTCGGCGAGGGTTTCGTTGTAGGTGAAGGGAAACTCCTGCCGCGTGACGGTGAAGCCCGCGGCTTCGAGCTTGCCGGCGATGTACTCGGCCGACTTCTTGTGCCCGTCGGTGCTGGCGGCTCGGGTGCCGCCGTTGGCGTCGGCGATGCGCTGCAGCGCGATCAGGTGCCGGTTGACGCCGTCGAGGGTCACCTTCTTCGTGAGCTGCTTCGCGAGGTCGTCGTTCTTCGCGGCCACGGCCGGGGTGGTGCCCAGCGCCAGGGTCGCACAGGCCGCCAGGATCACCGGCGGGATGAGTCTTTTACGGGTGAATGACATGGTTGCTCACCTTTGTGCCCGGTGTCCGGAACGTCAATGCGGCATTCGGCGGAGACCGCGAGGTGGGGGATACAGTCGGGCGCATGTACGCGATCACGATCCGCGAGCCCGGCGGTCCCGAAGTGCTCGAGTGGACCGAAGTCCCCGATCCCAGCCCCGGCCCCGGTGAAGTGCTGCTCGACGTGGCCGCCGGCGCGGTGAACCGAGCCGACTTGCTGCAGCGGCAGGGCAACTACCCGCCGCCGCCCGGGGCGAGCGAGACGATCGGCCTCGAGTGCTCCGGCACGATCGCCGAGCTCGGTGAAGGCGTCGAAGGCTGGCAGGTCGGCGACGAGGTGTGCGCGCTGCTCGCGGGCGGTGGCTACGCCGAGCGCGTGGTCGTGCCCGCCGGCCAGCTGCTGCCGGTGCCGGCCGAGGTCGAGCTGATCGCGGCGGCCGGGCTGCCCGAGGTCGCGTGCACGGTCTGGGCCAATGTCGTGATGCACGCGAAGCTCGGTGAAGGCCAGACGCTGCTGGTCCACGGCGGCGCGGGCGGCATCGGCACCCACGCGATCCAGGTCGGCAAGGCGCTGGGCGCCACGGTGGCCGTGACCGCGGGTTCGCCCGAGCGGCTGGAGAGCTGCCGCCAGCTCGGCGCCGACATCACGATCAACTACAAGGAGCAGGACTTCGTCGAGGTGATGCACGCCGAGGCCAAGGGCGCCGACGTCATCCTCGACAACATGGGCGCGAAGTACCTGCAGCGCAACGTCGACGCGCTGCGCACCGACGGCCGGCTCGTGATCATCGGCATGCAGGGCGGGATCAAGGGCGAGGTGAACATCGGCAAGCTGCTGGGCAAGCGCGCGAGCATCTTCGCCGCCGGCCTGCGGTTCCGGCCGCTGGAGCAGAAGGCCGCGATCGTCGCCGACGTGCGCGAGCGCCTGTGGCCGCTGGTCGAGGACGGGTCCGTGAAGCCGATCATCGGCCAGGTCGTGCCGATGGCGGAGGCGGCTGAAGCGCACCGCATGCTCGAAGAGGGTTCGGTGTTCGGGAAGATCCTGCTGACCGCGAAGTCCTGAGCTGTCTCGGGGAGCTGCGCTGGGTTCAGCGCAGCTCTTCGAGGACCCGCACCAGCTGGTTGATCTCGAAGACGTTGGAGTAGTGCGCGAGCCCGATGCGCACCGCTCCGCCCACCTCGCCGACGCCGAGCGAGGCGAACACGCCGGCCGAGCCGTCGTCGGCGAAGGCGCACAGGCCCTGCGACGCCAGGTACTCGGCGACTTCCGGCGATTTCTTGCCCTGCACGGCGAAAGCGAGCGCGGGGATGCGGCGCATCGCGTCGCCGATCACCATCACGTGGCGCAGCGAGCGCAGCTCCGTGGACAGCTGCGCGAGCAGGCCCGCGTGGTACGACTTGGCCGAGCCGAGCGACGTGACGAGGCGTTCGCGGCGCGAGCCGGCGGCGGCGTCGTCGAGGCCGGCGAGGTAGTCGATCGAGGCGACGAGGCCCGCGAGCAGCGGATACGCGTGGGGCCCGAGCTCGAGACGCGCGGCGCCGCGGGCGGCCGGGTCGAGCGAAGCCGACGGGATGCGTTCGAGCATCTCGGGGTCGCGGAACACGAGCGCGCCCACCGACGGGCCGCCCCACGCCTGCGCGGAGACGACCATGACGTCGGCACCCAGCTCGGCCAGGTCGAGCGGCACGAAGGGGGCCGCGTACGTCGCGTCCACCACCACCAGCGCGCCGACGCGCTTGGCGAACTCGATCACCGTGGGCACGTCGGGACGCGTGCCGACCGAACCCGACGCGAGCGTGACCGTGACGGCCTTGGTGCGCGCGGACACCAGGTTCTCGTACTGCCACGCCGGCAGCTCACAAGTCTCGATGTCGATCTCGCCCCAGCGCACGACCGCGCCCACGCGCTTCGCGGCGCGCTGCCACGGCGCGAGGTTCGCTTCCTCGTCGAGCCGGGACACCACGACCTCGTCGCCGATCGTCCAGCGCTCCGCGAGCGCGTCGACGAGCCGGCGCAGCATCACCGGCGCGCTCGGTCCGAGCACGACGGCAGCCGGGTCCGCCCCGACCAGATCTGCCACGGCCCGCCTGGCCGCGGTGACAATGCTCTCCGCACGCTGTGAGGCCGGAAACGCTCCCCCCGGCCCGGACACCGGGGCACGCATGGCCGTCGAAACGGCCGAAGCGACCTGTTCCGGGACCAGCATTCCGGCGGCGCCGTCGAAGTGAATCCAGCCGTCACCCAGCGCGGGGAACAACCCACGGATACGAGCGACGTCGAACGCCATGGTGACACCGTACGGACGTGCGGTTTAGCGGTTACCGCCGGGTTGGGTGCGGCGTGCCGCGAAGTCGCTAGGCTCGGGATGGACGCAAGCGACTCTTGACGGAGATGAAGCACATGAGTGAGCCGAACTTCCGGCAGACTTCCGACAGCGAGCCGACCCCCCACGTGGTGGTCGTCGGCCCCGACGGGGTCCCGGTCGGCTCCCCCGCGCCTTCGATCGAAGGTGACGAAGCCGTGGGCGAGCTGGTCGAAGAGCCGGCCAAGGTCATGCGCATCGGCACGATGATCAAGCAGCTCCTGGAAGAAGTCCGGGCCGCCCCGCTGGACGACGCCAGCCGCAACCGGGTGCGCGAGATCCACCAGAACTCGGTGCGGGAACTGCAGCAGGCCCTGGCGCCCGAGCTGCGCGAAGAGCTGGAACGCCTGGTGCACCCGTTCACCGACGACTCCACCCCCTCGGACGCCGAGCTGCGGATCGCGCAGGCGCAGCTGGTGGGCTGGCTGGAGGGGCTGTTCCACGGCATCCAGACCGCTCTGTTCGCGCAGCAGATGGCCGCGCGGGTGCAGCTGGAGCAGATGCGGCGCGGGTTGCCGGCCGGGTCGTCGGGGATGCCGGGCGGCGGGATCGTGCCCGGTGGCGAAGGCCGGGGGCCGGGGATCAGCGGGACTGGTCAGTATTTGTGAGGTTGGCCCGGTTTCGGGTTGACGAGGGAGGGGCCTTCCGGGGTGCGGGAGGTCCCTTTCGCGGTTTTGGGGCTGTCTGAATTTTCACGCATTCTTGAGGTGGCGCGGCGGTTGGTCTTGGTGATCGCGAACGGTCCCCTCACGGTCGCGGCTCGACGCGAGGGGACCGTTCGCACCCCCAGTTCAGAGGCTGCCGAAGAACGTCCGGATGTCCTCGATCAGCGCGTCCGGTTCTTCGAGAGCCGGGAAGTGGCCGCCGCGGGGCAGGTCGGTCCAGTGGACGATGTGGTCGGCGCGTTCGGCGAGCGAGCGCAGGGGCAACCCGATGTCGTCGGGGAAGCTCGCGACGCCCGTGGGCACGGTGGACGTCGGCAAGGGCGCGCCCCAGGGGCCTTCGAGGGCGGCGTAGATGCGGGCCGACGAGTTGGCCGTGCGGGTGAACCAGTAGATCGACACGTCGGTGAGCAGGTCGTCGCGGTCGATGAGGTCGCCGACGGCGTTCGAGAACGAGCGGAACTTCTCCGCGATCCACGCCAGCTGGCCCGCGGGTGAGTCGGTGAGGCCGTACGCAAGCGTTTGCGGCTTGGTCGACTGGATGATCGCGTAGCCGGTCCCGGTGGCCTGGAAGGCCTCGGACTTCGCGAGGGAGCGCTCACCCCGAGCCAGCTCGGCGCCCGTCAACCCGGCCAGATCAGCCGCCGACCGCGCGACGGCGGTGGGCAGCATCGTCACGTGCACCCCGAGCACCCGCGACGGAAACTGCACCCCCAGCTCCCGCGAGATCAGCGCACCCCAGTCGCCGCCGTGAGTGCCGAAGCGCTCGTAGCCCAGCGCGGTCATCAGCGCGGCCCACGCGCGCGCCCCGCGGGCCGGCCCCCAGCTGCGGTCGCGGGTCGGCCCGGAGAACGCGAAGCCGGGGATCGAGGGCACGACCACGTGGAACGCCTGCCGCGGGTCCCCGCCGTACGCGCGGGGGTCGGTGAGCGGCCCGATCACGTCCAGGAACTCGACGATCGAGCCGGGCCAGCCGTGCGTGAGCAGCAGCGGCGTGGCGCCCTCCTCCGGCGAGCGGACGTGGAGGAAGTGCACCCGCGCGCCGTCGATCTCGGTGGTGAACTGCGGGAACCCGTTGAGCCGCTCCTCGGCCGCGCGCCAGTCGAAACGCAGGCGCCAGTGCTCCGCCAGCTCGCGCACCTCGTCCACCGGAATCCCGAGCTCCCAGCCGACGCCCTCGGGCTGATCCGGCCAGCGCGTACGGGCCAGCCGCTCGTGGAGCTCGTCGAGGTCGACTTGGGGGACGGCTACGCGGAACGGGGTGAGGTCCATGAACCCAAGCTAAAACCCGTCGAGGACAACGACTGTCCTCAATCACCCGAAACAGCGGGTGCCCGGAAAACACTTGGGAAATCCGTCAGATCCCCCGGCTCGCGGCGATCACGTCCAGCACCCGATCCGCGCCGAGTCCGTCCACAGTAGACGCGGCGGCGGCCGACAAAGCGGCCCGCAGACCGGCGTCCGACAACAGCTCCTTCAACGCGGAAGTGACGGCCGGCAGGCGGTCCGGCAGTGAACCCGCGTCGCCCAGCCCCGCGGCCAGCCCGAGGTCGACGGCCGCCCGGTAGCCGGGTCCCTGGTTGTCCACCAGTTGCACCGCCGCCGTCGGGATGCCGAGGCAGCACAGTTCCAGGAACGTGACGCCGGTGGCGCTCACGGCGACGTCCGTGGTGGCCAGAAGATCGAGCAGGCCCGGGTGCGGCGCGGCGACGCGGACGGACTGCCCCTCGGCCAGAACCGGCACCGGGGGCTCGCCCCGGACCAACGCGTCGGCTGAGAAGGGCAGGCCGGTGGCGGCCAGGGCGCTGAGCAGCAGGCCCACCGTCTCCGACCATTCCGCGCCACCACCCAGAACAACGGTGACGTGGGGCGTCGAGGACGCCGCGGCCAACCGGCGGGCCCGCGCCGCCAGGACCACCGAACGCAGCGCCGTGTACTCGATGCCCCGCAGCAGCACGCGGGAACCGTCCACGGGGCGCGGTGCGGGCGTGAACCCCGCGTCGACTACGACGTCGGCGGAGCGGCGGCCGAAGGTGTCGTCCTCGATGGACACGAGCAGCGCGCCCGCGCGGTTGACCTCGCCGCGCAGGTCGCCGAGGCCGTAGTGGTCCACGAGCACCGCGTCGAAGCCGGCGGCGAGCGAATCCCAGGGCGCGACCGGCAGACGTTCGACGGAAAGCTCGTCGAAGCGCGAAGCCAGCCAGTCCGCGTTGTCCGTGGCGCCGGCGAAAGCCACGTCCCAGCCGCGGACGACGGCGCGCTCGGCGTACGCGACAACCCGCGAGATGTGGCCCGCACCGATCGTCGAGGACGCGTCCGCCCGCAGCAGCAGCTTCACTGGCCGAGCTTCTTCTGCTCGACGTGCGCGTTGAGCGCCACCAGGTCCGGCCGCGAGCGCAACAGCGCCACCACCGAGCGCCAGGACGCCGGGCGATCACCCAGCGCCTCGACGACGGCCGAGATCAGCTCCCAGTCCTCCGCGGTGTCGAGGGTCACGCGCAGGTCGTCGGCCGGCGGGCTCACCACCACGCCGGTGCACGAATAGCGCTCCGGCTGCCGGTAGATCGCCGATGTCACGTGCTCGCGGTCCGCGCCGGTCGCCTCCGCGACCTGCTCCGCGAGCACCTCGGCCCGCACCAGCTCCGCGTCGAACCCGCGCGGCAACGTGCGGACGAGCGTGGTGCTCACGTAGTCCAGCGACGGTTCCGCGCGCCACACCGCCGCCAGCCGCCCGATCAGCGCCGGATCGAGCAGGGGGCAGTCGGCGGTGAGCCGGATCACCGCGTCGGCCGGGTGGCTCGCCAGGGCGACACCGAAGCGCGCCACCACGTCGTCGAGCGGGCCACGCGCGACCAGCGCACCGCAGCGCTGCGCTTCGAGAGCCACGGCGTCGTCGTCGGCCGCGTCCGACGTGGCGACCACCACCTGGTCCACACCGGGAGCGGCGGCCGCCGCCCGCACCACCCAGCCGAGAACAGTGCGCCCGGCGAGCGGCCGCAGCACCTTGCCCGGCAGCCGCGTGGACGAGGACCGGGCCTGGATCACGGCGTTGACGCCGAGGCCTTCACGCATGGGTGACATGATGGCCTGCGGCAATGCGCCAGGACCCAGTACCCCGACCACGGAGGTCATCGATGTCCGAGCTGGCTGGCTCCAGCATCCTGCTCACGGGCGGGACCGGCTCGTTCGGCAAAGCGTTCATCAGCCACGCGCTCGCCGAACTGAACCCCAGCCGGCTCGTGGTGCTCTCCCGCGACGAGCTGAAGCAGTACGAAGCGCGCCAGCTGTTCAACGACGACCCGCGGCTGCGCTGGTTCATCGGCGACGTCCGCGACCGCCGTCGGCTCGAGCGCGCCATGCACGGCGTCGACTACGTCGTGCACGCCGCGGCGCTCAAGCAGGTGGACACGGGTGAGTACAACCCGTTCGAGTTCGTCCAGACCAATGTCATGGGCTCGCAGAACGTGATCGAAGCGGCGATCGACACGGGCGTGAAGAAGGTCGTCGCGCTGTCCACGGACAAGGCGTCGAGCCCGATCAACCTCTACGGCGCCACCAAGCTGTGCGCCGACCGCATGTTCATCAGCGGCAACCACTACGCGGCCGCGCACGTCACGCGGTTCTCCGTGGTGCGCTACGGCAACGTGATGGGCTCGCGCGGCAGCGTGATCCCGTTCTTCCGCAAGCTCGCCGAGCAGGGCGAGTCGCTGCCGATCACGCACAAGGACATGACCCGGTTCTGGATCACGCTGCCGCAGGCCGTGCAGTTCGTGGTCGATTCGTTCGACCAGATGCACGGCGGCGAGCTCTACGTGCCGCGGATCCCGAGCATGCGACTGGTCGACCTCGCGCAGGCCATCGCGCCGGGTTCGCCGATGCACGAGGTGGGTGTGCGGCCCGGCGAGAAGCTGCACGAGGAGATGATCGCGCCCGACGACGCGCGCCGGACCGTGCAGCTGCCGGACCGGTACGTGGTGCAGCCGCACCTCGCGGGCTGGGGTTACGAGCCACCGGCCGACGGCAAGCCGATGTCGGAGGGCTTCGCGTACCGCTCGGACACCAACGACCTCTGGCTCGAAGCGGACGAACTGCGCAAGCTGGTCGAGCAGTATGCCTGACTTCCTGCCGTACGGGCGGCAGTCCGTGACCGACGAGGACATCGCCGCCGTCACGGAGGTGCTGCGGGGCGACTGGCTCACGACCGGGCCCGCCGTCGCGCGGTTCGAGGCCGACCTCGCCCTGCACACCGGTGGTGTGCCCGCCGTCGCGGTGACTTCGGGCACCGCCGCGCTGCACGTCGCGTACGCGGCCGCTGCGGTGGGCCCGGGTGACGAGGTCGTGGCGTCGCCGATGACGTTCGTGGCCACCGCGGCCACGGCGGCACTGCACGGCGCGAAGGTGCTGTTCGCCGACGTCGAGCCGGACACCGGAAACCTGTCCGTCGACGCGGCGGCCGCTCTCGTCGGCGAGCGGACGAAGGTCGTGGCGGCCGTCGACTACGCCGGCCACCCCGCCGAGCTGGACGCCCTGGCCGAGGTCGCGCACAACGCCGGCGCCCTGCTCCTGGAAGACGCCGCGCACTCCGTCGGCGGCGCCTGGCAAGGCCGGCCGGTCGGCTCGCTCGCCGACCTCACCACGTTCTCGTTCTTCCCCACCAAGAACCTCACCACGGCCGAGGGCGGCGCCGTCGTCACGGCTTCGCCGGAGCTGCTCGCCCGCGCCCAGGCGTTCCGCAACCACGGCCTCGTGCGCGACAAGACGAAGCAGCGCTACCCGGACGAAGGCGCGTGGCACCAGGAAGTGCACGAGTTCGGCCTGAACTACCGTCTCCCCGACGTGCTCTGCGCCCTGGGCAGCAGCCAGCTCACGCGCTTGGCCGAGTTCAAGAAGCGCCGCGCCGAAATCCACGCGCGCTACAACGCCGCCCTCGCCGACGTCGACGGCGTGCTCACTCCCCCGTCCCGCCCCGGCGCGGACCCCGTGTGGCACCTGTACCCGCTACGCGTCCTCGCCGGCCGCCGGCGCGCGTTGTTCGACCACCTGCGTGGTCTGGGCATCGGCGTGCAGGTCAACTACATCCCCGCCTACTGGCACCCGGTCTTCGAGGACCTCGGCTACCGCCGCGGCCTGTGCCCGAACGCCGAGGCGTACTACGAGCAGGAGCTGTCGCTGCCCCTGTTCCCGTCACTGACGGACGCGGATGTGGATCGGGTTGTGGATGGGGTGCGGGGCTTCTTCGGAGCCTGACCCTCACCCCGCACCACCACCGCGTGCCACACCAGCACCACCGGCAGCACGAGCAGCTCCAGCACCGTCGCCGCGCGGAAGACCGGGTGCGGGGCGCCCGTGCGGCGTGCCGAGATCAGGCGGGGCACGCCGCCGGCCGCGGCGGTGGCGAGGACGAGCCGGGTGGTCGTCGAGCGTTGGTCCGGGCGGCGGATCGACCACCAGAGCACGAGGCCGGCCGCGGTCCAGAAGGTGTTCACGAAGCGGTATTCGCTGTCGACGCTGGGCGTGGCCGGGGCGCCGCCCGGGGCGCGCTCGGGGCCGCCGAGGATGGCCGTGAGGCCGCTCGCGACCGGGATCGCGCCGAGGGCGCCGAGGACCACCAGCAACGCCTTGCGTGACTTCGCCCGTGCCATGCGGCTGAGGCTAGATCAGATCCCACGTCAGAGCGGTGCCTTTCGCGGCATCCACGCGGAAGGTACGGCCCAGCACCGTCGTGATCTCGCCCGGCGCCAGGCCGCCGGCGGGGCGGATCGAGCGGACGTTCGCGGTGGTGACCTCGTCGCCCGCGCGCACGTCTTCCACGACGTACAGGGAGCGCCGCAGCCGCAGCCCTTCCTTTTCGCTCTCGCGCGGGCCGATGACCGCGCGGCCGAGGGCTTCCCAGGCGCGGTGGCTTTCGACCACGAGCGCGGCCAGCTCCGCGGGCTCCAGTGAAAACTCCGAGTCCACGCCACCGTCGGCGCGGGCCAGGGTCACGTGCTTTTCGATGGCGACCGCGCCCAGCGCGACCGCGGCCAGCGGGGCGCCGATGCCGGGCGTGTGGTCGGACAGGCCCACCAAGGTGCCGGTGACACCCGCCAGCACGGGCAGGCCGCGCAGATTGCTTTCGGCGGGGGAAGCCGGGTAGCTGGCCGTGCAGCCGAGCACCACGAGCTGGTCGTTGCCGGCGTCGCGCGCGGTGCGCACGGCCGCGTCGATCTCCGCGACGCTCGCCATGCCGGTCGAGATGATGAGCGGCTTGCCGGTGCGGGCACACAGGTCGATCAGCGGCAGGTCGACGATCTCCGACGACGCGATCTTGTACGCGGGCGCGTCCAGCGATTCCAGCAGCTCCACGGCCGTCGGGTCGAACGGGCTGGAAAACGCCTCCAGGCCGCGGGATCGGGCGCGCTCGAAAATAGGTTTGTGCCACTCCCAAGGGGTGTGGGCCTTTTCGTACAGCTTGTACAGATTTTCCCCGCCCCAAAGGGAATGCCCGTCGCCGATGCGGAAGGCGGGGCCGTCGACGTCGATGGTGATCGTGTCGGGGCGGTAGGTCTGCAGCTTCACCGCCTGCGCGCCGGCGTCGGCGATCGCGTCGACGATCGCCAGGGCGCGGTCGAGGTCGCCGTTGTGGTTGCCGGACATCTCGGCGATCACGAACGGCGGGCGGTCCGGGCCGAGCGTGTGGGCGCCGATGCGGACTTCGGACATGGGTGGCGTCCTCCCGGTGGTGCGCGTGCGGGTCACCCCCGAGTCTTGCGCAGCCACCGGAAGCCGTCCTCGGCGGGCGCCGACTCGACGTACCCCGAGCGTTCGAACAACGCCGCCGACGCCGCGTTGTCCTCGTGCACCGCGGCCAGAACCACGTGCACCTCATGACTCTCGGAAAGCCAACGCTCACCCTCGGCGAGCACCGCGCGCGACAACCCGCGGCCCCGGCTCTCCGGTGCCAGCGTGATGCTCACTTCCCACTCCCCCGGCGCCTCCCGGTCGAACCGGACGGTGCCCACCGGTCCGGCGTCCTCGGACACCACCAGGAGCACCCGGTCCGGCGAAGCGAGCACCCCCCGCAACCACCGCAGGTGGTCGGCCAGGTCGATCACGCCGCTCGACCGCGAGGCCTGCCGGGTGCGCGGGTCGTTGCGCCAGGCCAGCAGCAGCTCGGCGTCGGCGTCGGTGGCCTCGCGAGCCGCCAGCGGGCTCACTGGGCCGACGGCGCCAGGCGGTTGTCCTCGAGGCGGCGCAGCCGGTCCTCGTACCGCGCGATGCCGGCGAGGCGGACGCGGATCTGCGCGTGCTGGCGCTGGATCTCCTCGATCAGCGACCTGGCCTCGGCGATCTCGGCGGTGTCGGCGCGCGGCACCATCACCATCGTCTCGCGCAGCGTTTCGAGCTGCGCTTCCTGCGCGGCGATGTGCGGGATGATCCGGTCGAGCTCGGCGCGGGTCCACAGCAGGTCGCCGCGGGCGTGCTCCACGCTCGACTCGGCCGCGTCGAGCCGGCGGCGGTGATCCGCGGTCGCGTGCTCGAGCTCGTTCACGCGGTGGTTGAGGTCACGGGTGCGCTCTTCGATGCGGAAGTCGATGAGCCGGGCGATCCGGTTGAACAGACCGGAGCGGATCTTCTGAACGGCCATGGCGAAGGTTCCTTCGGAATTCGGAAAAACTGGGTCAGCGCAGCAGAAGCGTGCTGCCGTCGCGCGTCCACGAGTCCAGCAGCCTGCCCTCGGCGGCGATCTGGTGCTCGGGACCGACGATGCAGGAGTCGCCGGCGGCGTGCTCCCACGAAGTCTGGTTCGGGTTGTCGATGAAGGAGAACCCGGTCAGGACCAGCTGCGCGTCGGGGAACGACGTGCGCGCGATCCAGGCCGCGAGCGTGCCCGTGGTCGACCACGTCGACTCCGTGCGCGTCGGCAGGCCGAGCGCGTCGGACAGCGGCAGTACGACCTCGCGGTTGGACACCGGCACGAACCCCAGGTCGGCGGGCCACCAGCCCGGCAGTGCCTCGGGCTCCCAGTGCAGGCGGCCCGGCTCCACCAGCAGGTAGAGACGGCTGCGGTAGTCGCGGAAAACGTGGCGAGTGGCCCGCACGGCGCGGTTGAACACCACGGTGTGGACCTTGCGCCCGGTCACTTCCGGACCGTCCGGCTCGTCGACGACGAAACCGTTGACGCGGATCACGAGATCACAGTCGTCCACGGCCTTGGCCCGAGCCGGGTCCGGGCCCAGCGGCTGGTTGCCGACGACCGCCACCGACTTGGGGTCGGGACGATCGGCGTACGCCGACAAGAGGTCGACCATCAGGCTCGCCGCACCGAGAGCAGCAGTCATGGGGCAAGAAACTACCAGGACACACCGCGTGTTCGGTGCGGCATCGACAAGCTGCTCCACCCGGCTGGGCCGGGGCGTCCCGAGCACGAGACGTCCGATCGGTACCCTCGTCCACGTGCATGCCACCAGCACGGTTCACGTAGCCGAACCCGAGGTCTCGATGCCGATGCCACCTGCGTCGGACCGGAAGACGTTCGCCAGGGCGATCGCCGACATCAGGGAGGGTGTCGCGGCGCGTGAGCTGTGGACCCACCTGGGTTGGCAGGACATCAAGCAGCGGTACCGCCGGTCCATCATCGGGCCGTTCTGGATCACGATCAGCCAGGCGGTCATCGCGCTGGGACTGGGGCTGCTGTATTCACAGCTGTTCCACACGCCGATCGAGGTGTTCCTTCCCTACCTGTCCACCGGGTTCATCATCTGGGGTTTCATCCAGGGGTGCCTGAGTGAAGGCATGGAGTCGTTCATCGCGAACGAGGGGATGATCAAACAGCTCCCCGCGCCGCTGAGCGTCTACGTGCTGCGCACGGTGTGGCGGCAGACGCTGATGCTGGCGCACAACATGGTCGTGTACGTCGTGCTGCTGATCATCTTCTTCGGCGCCCTCGACGGGCCCTACTCGCTCGGCACGCCGAACGGCGAGTGCGTGCCCGACAAGTTCTGCCACCCCGGCCTGAGCTGGAACATCCTCCTCGCGATCCCGGGCTTCATCCTGCTGGCGCTCACCGCCGGCTGGGCCGCGCTGCTGCTGGGCATCATCTCCACGCGCTTCCGCGACATCCCGCAGGTCATCAACTCCCTGATCCAGCTGCTGTTCTACGGCACGCCGATTGTGTGGCCGGTCGACCAGCTGCTGTCGGGCGGGGCGCGTGACGGTGCGTCGTGGGCGCTGCCGTTCATCAAGGCCAACCCGCTGTACCACTACATGCAGGTGGTGCGCGCGCCGTTGATCGGGCAGACCGTGACCTGGACCAGCTGGGTCGTGGTGGGTGCCATGACCATCATCGGCTGGGGGCTCGCGCTCGTGGCCATGCGCAATTACCGCTCTCGCGTCTCGTATTGGGTGTGACACATGGTCAGCATTGACGTTCACCACGCGTTCGTCGACTTCCCGATCTTCGACGCGAAGACGCGGTCGATGAAGAAGCGCGTGCTCGGCAAGGTCGGCGGCAAGATCGGCACGGACCAGAAGGTGCCGATCATCGAGGCGCTGCACGACGTGACCCTGAAGCTGCGCGAGGGCGACCGCGTGGGCCTCGTCGGCCACAACGGTGCCGGCAAGTCCACGCTGCTGCGCCTGCTCGCCGGTATCTACGAGCCCACCCGGGGTTCCGCCAAGATCGCGGGCAAGATCGCGCCGGTGTTCGACCTGGGGATCGGGATGGACCCCGAGATCTCCGGCGTCGAGAACATCATCATCCGCGGCCTCTTCCTCGGCATGACCGCCAAGGAGATGGAGAAGCGGGTGGACGACATCGCGGAGTTCACCGAGCTCGGCGACTACCTGCAGATGCCGCTGCGCACCTACTCCACCGGTATGCGCGTGCGCCTGGCGCTGGGTGTCGTGACCTCGATCGACCCCGAGATCCTGATCCTCGACGAAGGCATTGGCGCGGTCGACGCCGCGTTCCTCAACAAGGCGCGCGACCGCCTCAAGGACCTGGTGAAGCGCTCCGGCATCCTGGTGTTCGCGAGCCACTCCGACGAATTCCTCTTCGAGCTGTGCGACTCCGCCATCTGGATGGACGAGGGCAACGTCAAGCAGCAGGGTTCGCTGCGTGAGGTCCTCACCGGCTACAAGGGCCGCGACCCGTTCGAGAACATGAGCCAGGAAGGCCTGGAGCGGCTCGGCATCGAGCCCGTGGGCACGAAGAACGGCGGGGAATGATGACCAGCGAGACCCAGCAGCTGCCCGAGGGCGCCGTGGTCGGCGTGGTGGTGACGCGCCACCGTCGTGAGCTGCTCGCGGACTCGCTGAAGATCATCGCCGCGCAGACGCGGCCCGTCGACCACCTCGTGGTGGTGGACAACGGTCCGGACCAGTCGGCTCGCGACGTCGTGGAGGCGTACCCGCTGCCGCACACGTACCTGCCCTCGCACCGCAACCTCGGTGGCGCGGGCGGGTTCGCGCTCGGCATGCTCCACGCGCTGGCGCTCGGCGCCGAGTGGGTGTGGCTCGCCGACGACGACGGCCGGCCCGCGGACGAGAACGTGCTGCAGATCCTCTTGGAGGAAGCCGAAAAGCGCGGCCTCGCGGAGATCTCGCCGGTGGTGGCGAACATCAACGCGCCGGCCAAGCTCGCGTTTCCGCTGCGGCGCGGGCTCACGTGGAAGCGTTCGTCGGCAGAGCTGGGCACGGACTTCCTGCCGGGCATCGCTTCGCTCATGAACGGCGCCTTGTTCCGCGCGTCCACTTTGGACGTGACCGGGGTGCCGGACCTGCGGCTGTTCTTCCGCGGCGACGAGGTGGAACTGCACCGCCGGCTCGTGCGCTCGGGCCTGCCGTTCGGCACGTCGCTGCGCACGACCTACCTGCACCCCGACGGCTCGGACGAGTTCAAACCCATGCTGGGCGGGAAGTTCCACGCGCAGGACCCCGAAAACGAGGTCAAGCGCTACTACACCTACCGCAACCGCGGTTACCTGCTTTCGCAGCCGGGCATGCGCAAGATCGGCGCCCTGGAAGTGATCCGCTTCGGGCTGTACTTCGTGGGCGTGAAGCGCGACCCGAAGGCCTTCCTGCAGTGGCTGAAGCTGGTGCGCCAGGGCCGGGCGGAGAAGTTCTACCGCTACTGAGCAGCTCCTGATCAAACCGCGAAGGGCGCCTTGAGGGATCTCAAGGCGCCCTTCGCGGTTTTGGGCTATTCCCCGATCACCGGCGGAGCGGCTCGCAGGTCGCCGGCGTACTCGCTGTCTTCGTCCACATGGGAGAAGAAGCGCGAGCCGTCGGCTTCGTCCTCTTCGTAGCGCGCGGCACCGCCGCCCATCCCCATGCCCATGCCGGCCCGCGCGGGCGCGCCGCTCAGGCCCGACGCGGCGCCACCCGGAGCCGCACCTTCACCCGGGCCGAAGCTGCCGCCGCGGCTGAACTTCGACTGGTACTCCTCGTCGGCGCCGAAACCGCCACCACCGCCGGCCATGCCACCCATCGGCATCCCGCCCATGGGCATGGCGCCGCCGGCGCCACCCGCGCCGGCGCCCGGTGCCTGAGCCGCCGCGGGCGCGGCCGCCGCGGTGGTGGCCGAGTTCGGGGCGGGCGGCGGCACGTGGCCGGAACCGGTGATCTGGCTCGGCGCGGCCGAAACCTGGCCGCCGGAGTCGGCGCCGCCGCCACCGCTCTGGTGGTCGGTGGACCCGGAGCCAGTGGGCAGCACGGCCGAGGCGGTGGTGACTTCGCCCGCGCCGAACTTCGGCGGGTCGGCGAACACCGGCTGCTTCGAGGCGGCCTCGTGCAGGGACTGGTCGTAGTTCGTCATCACCTGCGCGGCCTGCTCGTGGGCCGACTGGCTGTCCTGCTGCTTCTTCAGCGACTTGTCGACCGTGTCACCGAGGTCGAACGGGCCGGCGGCGGTCCACCTGCCCATCTCGTCGGTCCAGTCGAACGGCACGGGCTCGGTCATGGCGTTGCGCGCGTGCTGCGCGGCCGTGCCCTGGTCGTCGATGGTCTGCGCGGCGAGCTTCGCGTTCTGCGCCGTGGCGTCGGCCCACGTGCCGAGCGTGGCGAAGTAGGCCTGCGCGCTCTCGGCCGCGCTGCCTTCCCACGAGCCCTTGGACTTGTTCACGGCGTCGCTGAGCTGCGTGGCGAAGTCGTCGAAGGCCTTCGTGACGTCGGTGTACGCGGCGGAGACGCTCGAGACCTGGTTCACGTCGAGGTTCGTGGTCACGAACTGCTTCAGCTGCTCGTGGGTGTGGCCGAGGTAGTCGGCGTCGGACGGCTCGAGGCCCGGCTGCGGCGCGGTCATGCGAGGTCCCCCGTCTTGTGCGCGGCGTGCGCGTCGACCGCGCTGTCCTCACCGGTGCGGTAGACGCCGCCGGCGCGGGCCAGTGCTTCGTCCGCCTGCGTGAGCACGGTGCGGAACTGCCCCAGGACCGCCCGCATCGAGCCGGTGTCCTGCGAGGCGGCCTTGAGGTCGTGGGCGGCCACCGCGTGCCCGTACGGGTGGCTCCCGAGCTGCGGAGCCTGGTCGAGCGCGGCCGTGGAACCGGTGAGCCGGTCGACGCGCGTGACCATGTCGGACAGTGCCTGGCGCAGATCCTCGAGCGCTTCACCGGAGATGGTGAAGCTGCCCGACTTCGCGGCGTTCACGAGTTTCGTCGTTTCGGCCGCGGCGGCAGCGACGGCCTTCGGGTCCAGGCCGACGACCTGTCCCGGCTCCACCAAGGTCATGATTCGGAGTGTACTGATGCGACCGGCCGCGGTCAGGCGTTTGCGGAATACGCCTCTACCTGCGTGAAGAGCTGCTGCGCGAGCCGGTTGTTGTCGGCCGGCGCGTAGGTGAGCCAGCGCTGGCCGTCGCCGGCCACGCGGGTGGTGAGCAGGTAGCGGCCCAGCTCGGTGTCGAACCACACGAGCGGCGGCTGCGAGCCCACCGTGAACTGCCCGACGCGCAGCCGCGGCTTCTCGAAGATCCGCTCGACCGACCGGAGCTGCGGGTTGCGCGGCGCGCTCGACGCTGCGAACGGGTCGTAGCCGTCGCGGCGCGGCTGCTTCGCCGGACGCGTGATGGTGACCGACTGGCCGGGCGCGGCGGTGCCGGGCGGCAGCAGGTCGACCAGCGCCGGCACGACCCCGGTCGGGCGGATCTGCTCGAACACGAGCATTCCGCCGTCCTGCTTCACGAGCACGGCCTGCTCGCCGGTGGACGCGACGCGGGCGAACAGTTGCCCGCCGTCCAGCTGCGCCGTCGCCGTGACCACGAACCGGCCGCGCGCGAACGTGGTGAGCGCCAGCTCCAGGTCGTCGTCGAGGTAACCGCGGTGCACCAGGCCCCGGTTGCCGAGGTCGCGCAGCACGGCTTCGCGCACCCCCGCGCGTTCCTGGCCGGTGATGCCGATGTGCGGCACCGCGAACGGCGCCGGCGCGCGGCCGAGCCCCTGCTGCTCCAGCAACAGGTCCACCGCCGCGGGTGAGAGCGTGAACGAGTACGGCATCGTCCGTCCCTAAGTCGGTTTCCGCGACACCAAAACGCTAGCCGACGCCACGCCGGCGCCGCACCCGGACCGGGCGAGGTGCTCCGCTGTGCGCGAACCCGCTTGCCGCCGGTGATCGGGCGCTGGTGGCATGGGGGCATGGCTGATCCGAAACCCGCGCTCGTACTGCACCTGGCTTCCGGTGGCGAACCGCTGCTCTTCCCGCTCACGGCCGAGGACGCCGCTGCCGCGGAGGAGAAAATCCCCGATCTGCTCAAGCACGGCGGGGTCCACTCCGTGCACACGCGCGACGGCAACACCGTGTCGGTGAACTTCGTCCACGTCGCCGCCGCGTACGTCGACGATCTGAGCCGAAAGGGCAAGTTCGGGCTGTCGGTCTAGCGCGCCGGCCGGAGAGCTGCTCCACCGCGCAGGTCAGGGTCACTCGGCTCTGACCTGCGCTTTTTTCGTTTCGGCGCCACCCCGAGCCACCGTGGCACAAATCTGAGCCAACTTGGCATTGCAGTGGTGCCATACGTGTGCCATAGTTGTGCCATGGACTTGACCACGTACGTCAGCAACCTCGGACGAGAGTTCGCCACGCTGGCCGAAGCGGGCGGCGAAGAGTCGCGTGAGCTGGTCGAGCGGCTGACCGGGTCGCTCGAGTCGGCCATCCGGATGACGCTGCTCGACGCGCTGTCGGCCGCTGCCGACGAGATCACCCGCGACCTGGCGCCGGGTTCGGTCGAGCTGCGCCTGCGTGGCCGCGACCCGAACTTCGTCGTGACCACGCCGCCGTCCGCGCCGATCGAGGTCGCGGCCGAAGAACCCACCTCGGCAGCGCCCGAGAGCGAGCTGCTGATCGCCGAAGACGGCCCCGCCGCGCGCATCAACGTGCGCCTGCCCGAACAGCTCAAGGCCGCCGTGGAAGAGGCCGCGGGCAAGGAAGGGCGTTCGGTCAACGCCTGGCTCGTGCGGGCGGCCGCCACGGCCCTGCAGCGCACCGACCGCGACCAGCGCGCCGAACCGCGCGACAGCGGCAAGCGGACGAAGCAGAGCTTCACCGGCTGGGTCCGCTAACCCCTTTTCAGCACCACTTCACCTCACGTCCCTGACCTGCGGGGACGGTTCACCGACACCCACTGTGGAGACAGCCATGCCTGAATACGAAACCCTCAGCCCGATTTCCGTGACCCTCGAGATCAGCGTCGGCGACGTGCAGATCACCGCGAGCGACCGGCAGAACACCGTGGTCGACGTGCGGCCCAGCGACGAGAACGACGAGTCGGACGTGAAGGCCGCGCAGCAGGTCCGCGTGGACTACACCAACGGCACGCTCACCGTCACCGGCCCGAAGCGCACGTTCGACTTCTCCCGCAAGACCCGCGCGGTCGACGTGACCATCGAGCTGCCCACCGGCTCGGCCGTGACCGCCGAACTGCAGGCGGGCGACTTCCGCACCGCCGGCCGGCTCGGCGCGAGCCGCTTCAAGACCTCCGCCGGCAACGCGCGGCTCGACCGCACCGGCCCGCTGCACGTGTCCACTTCGGCCGGTCACGTGACCGTCGACGGGGTCGCGGGCAACGCCGAGATCTCCACCGGCACCGGCAAGATCCGCGTCGGCGAGGTCGAGGGCACCGCGGTGGTCAAGAACTCCAACGGCGAGACCACCATCGCCTCGGTCGGCGGCGACGCGCGGGTGCGCTCGGCCAACGGCGACATCACCATCGAGCACGCCGGCGCCGGCGTCGACGCGAAGACCTCGGCCGGGCTGATCCACCTCGGCGAGATCGTGCGCGGTGCCGTGACGCTCGAAACGTCCATGGGGGACCTGGAAATCGGCGTCGCCGAGGGCACCGCGGCCTGGCTTTCGGTGAACACCGGCTTCGGCCACGTGCGCAACCTGATGGAGAACGCGACCCGGCCCGAAGAGGCCGACGAGACCGTCGAGGTGCACGGACGCACCTCCTACGGCGACGTGATCATCCGCCGCGCCTGACTTTTCCGTTCCAGCGAAGGGGAAACCATGACCAGCAACCACACCCGGCCGGCCATCGCCGCGACCGGCCTGCGCAAGTCCTACGGCGACCACGTCGTGCTCGACGGCCTCGACCTCACCGTGGCCGAAGGGTCGGTGTTCTCCCTGCTCGGCGCCAACGGCGCGGGCAAGACCACCGCCGTGAAGATCCTCTCCACCCTGATCAACGCCGACGCCGGCGAAGTGCGGGTGGCCGGCCACGACCTCGTCCGCGAAGCCGACGCGGTGCGCGCCGCGATCGGCGTCACCGGCCAGTTCTCCGCCGTGGACAACCTGCTCACCGGCGAGGAGAACCTGCTGCTGATGGCGGATCTCCACCACCTCGGCCGCGGCGAGCGGCGCACCCGCGCCACCCAGCTGCTGGAGCAGTTCGACCTCGCCGACGCGGGCAAGAAGCCGGCGTCGACCTACTCCGGCGGCATGCGCCGGCGCCTCGACCTGGCGATGACCCTCGTCGGCAGCCCGAAGCTGATCTTCCTCGACGAGCCCACCACGGGCCTCGACCCGCGCAGCCGCCGCAACATGTGGCAGATCGTGCGCGGTCTGGTGGCCGACGGCGTGACCATCTTCCTGACCACGCAGTACCTCGACGAAGCCGACGAGCTGGCCGACCGCATCGCGGTGCTCGACCACGGCCGGATCGTCGCCGAGGGCACGGCCGACGAGCTCAAGCGCCGGATCCCGGGCGGGCACGTCCAGCTGCGGTTCGCTTCCCCCGACAGCCTCGACACGGCCCTGGGCACGCTGGCCGACGCGTCGCGCGACGACGACGGCCTCAGCCTGCGCGTGCCCAGCGACGGCAGCCTGCGCGCCCTCAAGGCCCTCATCGGCCGCCTCGACGACCACGCCATCGAGGTCGACGAGCTGTCCGTGCACACCCCCGACCTCGACGACGTTTTCCTCGCCCTCACCGGAAATTCCGCGCCCTCGAACGAAAAGGTGACGATCTCATGACCACGCTCGCTGCCCCTCCTGCGCTGAAGTTCCAGCCGCTGCGCGATTCGGCGACGATGTTGCGCCGCAACCTCCGGCACATGCTGCGCTACCCGTCGATGACGCTGATGCTCGTCGGGATGCCCGTGGTGTTCCTGCTGCTGTTCGTCTACGTCTTCGGCGGCACCATGGGCGCCGGCCTTGGCGGCGGCCGCGAGACCTACGTGAACTACGTGGCGCCGGCGATCATCCTGATGACCGTGACGGCCACCGTGCAGGGCACCGCGATCTCGGTGGCGATGGACATGACCGAGGGCGTGATCGCGCGGTTCCGGACCATGCACATCGCGAGGGTTTCGGTGCTCACCGGCCACGTGCTCGGCAGCGTGATCCAGGCCGCGATCACCCTCACGATCGTGATCGGCGTGGCGCTGCTCGTCGGCTTCCGCCCCGCGGCTTCGTTCGGCGGCTGGCTGGCGACGGCCGGGTTCCTGCTGGTGGTGACGTTTGCGCTGGTGTGGGTGTGCGTCGCGCTCGGCCAGGTGAGCAAGAGCGTGGAGACGGCCAGCAACCTGCCGATGCCACTGATCCTCCTGCCCTTCCTCGGCAGCGGCTTCGTGCCCACCGACTCGATGCCCGCCGGCCTGCGGTGGTTCGCCGAGTACCAGCCGTTCACGCCGATCATCGAAACCCTGCGGGCGCTGCTGATGGACAAGCCGCTGGGGAACAACGCGTGGTTCGCGCTGGGGTGGTGCGCGGTGCTGGCGCTGGTCGGTTACCTGTGGTCGAAGCGGTTGTTCAACCGCGAATACGCGCACTGAGGCCCCGAGATGACTCACGTGCCTTCGCTGCCGATCGACCGTCCCGCCGGTTGTCCCTTCGACCCGCCCGAGGAGCTGGGCCGGATCCGCGAGCAGCACCCGCTGACCCGGCTCACCTACCCCGACGGCCACGAGGGCTGGCTGGCCACCGGCTACGCCCAGGTCCGCGCCGTGCTGGCCGACCAGCGGTTCAGCTCCCGCTACGAACTCGCCCACTTCCCGATGCCGGGCTTCGAAGGCGTCACCATCGGGCCCGCGACCCCCGGCGACCTGACGGGCGTCGACGCTCCCGAGCACACCCGCTACCGCAAGCTCCTCACCGGCCGCTTCACCGTGCGGCGCATGCGCCAACTGGCCGAACGCGTGGAGCAGGTCACCACCGAGCACCTCGACGCGATGGAGCGGCAGGGCCCCGGCGTCGACCTGGTCCAGGCCTTCGCGCACCCCGTGCCGGCGGTGATGATCTGCGAGCTGCTCGGGGTGCCGTACGCGGACCGCGCGTCGTTCCAGGGCCACGCGGCCGCGGTGTCCGATGTGGACGCTTCCGCGGAGGAGCGCTTCGCGGCCTACGGACAGCTGCAGGAGTACGTGGCCCAGCTGGTCCCGGCCAAACGCGCCGAGCCGACGGACGACATCCTCAGCGACCTCACCACGAGCGACCTCACCGACGAAGAACTGGCCGGCCTCGCCACGTTCCTGCTGGGCGCCGGCCTCGACACCACCGCGAACATGCTGGCGCTGGGCACGTTCGCACTGCTGTGCCACCCGTCGCAGCTGGCCGCGCTGCGCGCCGATCCGGCTCTTGCGGACCCGGCGGTGGAGGAACTGCTGCGGTACCTGAGCATCACGCACACCGGGGTGCGCGCGGCGCTGGAAGATGTCGAACTCGACGGGCAGCTGATCAAGGCGGGCGAATCCGTCGCGGTGTCCGTGCAGGCGGGCAACCGTGACCCACGACGGTTCGCCGACCCCGACCGGCTCGATCTGAGCCGCGGTGCACCTGGGCACCTGACGTTCGGGCACGGGATTCACCAGTGCCTCGGCCAGCAGCTGGCCCGGGTCGAGCTTCGGGTGGCGCTACCGGCGCTGGTCACCCGGTTCCCGACGCTGCGGCTGGCCGTGGCGCCGGAGGAGGTGCGGCTGCGGCCGGGGCATCAGAACATCTTCGGGGTGCGGGAGTTGCCGGTCACCTGGGATCAGGGCTAGCGACGGGCCAGGCTCAGCAGCCCGTCCCGGATCTCCGGCCGGCTCGCGGCCACCAGCAGGAACGTCGCCTCCCGCACCAGCCGGCCGGCGTGTTCACCCGCCAGCACAGCGCGGCTGCCCGCGGCGGCCACCAGCGCACCCGCGCTGCGGTAACAAAGCTCAGCAGCCGCAGCCCGCGCGGCCGGCAGCGAAGGCGGGTCGGTGAGACCCGAGTCCAGCCGGATGCGGATCTGGGCCTGTTCAGCCCGCAGAGCAGCAGCCGTCGCCGGATGGCCCAGGTCGGACAGCAGGCGGGCGCAGCGTTCGGCCACGCCGAGAGGGGCGCAGCCGCTCAGGCGGACGGCGAAGGTGCGGCCCGTGACGAAGTCGGCGTGTGGCGTTTCGGAGAGCACGCGCTCCGCAGGCACGAAGAAGTCGTCGAAGTCCAGGCGGACGGTGGCGGTGGCCTGGGCAGCGACGAGCTGCAACGGGGTCGCCGTGAGGCCTGGGGCGGCGGCCGGGGCCACGACGGTCGAGACCACCGTGTCCTCAGGGGTCTGGCCCGACAGCATGAGCACGTCGGTGGTGCCCCAGCCGCTCACGAAGGGGGCGTCGCCGGAGAAGCGGAAGCCGCCGGGGACTCGGACGGCGCGGGTGCGGGGCGGGGTGGGGAGGGCGCCGCCGTAGGCGACGGCGGCGCGGACGGTGCCTTTGACCAGGTCGGCGAGGTACTCCGTGCGCAAGGCGGCGTTCGAAGAACCGGCCAGGGCCGCGACGAGACCGTGGTGCTGGATCCAGGTGAAGGTGGTGCTCAGACAGCCACCGGCCAGCGTCTCGATCACGGCGACGAGCTCGGGCAGGCCGGCGCCGGAACCACCGGCCGATGTGGGCGCGACGAGGCCGTAGAGCCCGGCCTCGGCCAGGACGTCGAAGTGCGAACGCGGCACCTCGCCGGTCAGGTCCACCTCAGCGGCGGCGGGGAAGAGCACGTCATCGGCGAGGGCCCGCGCTCGGGCGACGAGGTTCGGCACAGAAATTAGGCTACCCTAACTCGCCCGAAACGACCCCCGAACAAGCCGGAGGCCACCACGGGAACATCCGTGGTGGCCTCCAAAGGAACAAACCTCAGAGCTCGTAGAGCCGCTTCCAGTTGTCCCGCGACGTCAGCTCCGGCATCGCGCGCTTGTACTGCTCCTGCACACCCGCGCCTTCCTTGCGCAGGCGCTGGATCACGCGCGCACCGCGACGGGCCAGGTCGAACATCTTCACCTTGTCGTACGTGCGCACGCGCACGCCTTCCTGCGAAGCGTCCGTGACCACGGCCGTGTCGAACAGCGCGATGTGCCACCAGTGCGCCTCATCGATCGGCACCGCGCCGAGGCCGAAGCGGCTGCGGCCGAGCACGCGGTCGATCACGCGCTTGATCAGCACCAAGCGCTGCATGCTGGGCCGCGGCGCGCTGTTGATGATGCCGATGTCGTTGGACGCGATACCCGGCACATCGGTGGCCTTGTGCCGCTTGGTCTCCGGGTACTGCTCGCGGATCCGGCGGATCTCCTTCATCGCCGCGACACCGCCGTCACGCAGGACCTCCGGCCCCTCGAGGAAGTCCTCGACGGCCTTGATCAGCGTGGCCGACAGGCCGTACTGCATGCCGAGCAGGTAGCGCACCAGCTGCGCGAGCAGCACGCGCGAAAGCAGGTTCAGGTTGAACGGCGAGTGCAGCGCGGCGGTGATGATCGAGTTGCGCAGGTTGAAGTACCGGTGCCACTCGTCCCAGTCCTTCCAGTGGAAGTCCGCGTGCCACACGCCGGCGCCCGGCAGGGTCACCGTGGGGAAGCCGTACTCGCGGGCGCGGTAGGAGTACTCCGCGTCGTCCCACTGGAAGAAGAACGGCATCGGGTAACCGATGGCCTTCACGACCTCGTAGGGGATCAGGCACGACCACCAGCCGTTGTACCCGGCGTCGAGACGGCGTTCCTGGCGGTTGGGCTTGAGGGTCTCCTCGTCGACGCCCAGCAGGTCGGCCGTGGACAGCGAGTGCGTGACCGGCTGGCCCGGCTCCAGCGTGTTCAGGCGCGCGTACTCGGCGCCCACGTGCAGCTGGTTCGGGTGCAGCAGGTTGAGCATCTGGCCACCGACGATGATCGGGTTGGCCGCGCGGTTGGAGAACGCCGTCATGCGCACGACGAGGTCCGGCTCGAGGAGCACGTCGTCGTCCATGAACAGCACGTTGGCGTGCTCGGTGGCGGTGTGGCCGGCCACCTCGTAGAGGCCGCGGGTGAAGCCGCCGGCGCCGCCGAGGTTGGGCTGCTTGATGTAGTGCAGCTTCTCGCCGAGGTCCTTCGCGACCTGCTCGAAGCCGTCGCGCGACTCGACGAGGTCGGTGCCCTGGTCGGCGACGTAGATGGCGTCGAGCGTGTGCAGCGACGACACGTCGGCCGCGAGCGCCTGCAGGTTCTTCAGGCAGTCGTCGGCGCGGTTCATCGTGCAGATGGTGACCGCGGTCGGGCGGATCTTCTCCGGTGCGTCGACGGTCCAGCGGACCTGCTCGACGCGCAGCGTCTGGCCGCCTTCGGTCTCGAGGTCGAGCCAGAGCGCGCCACCGTCGTAGAACTTGTCGAGGCTCGCGCTCATGGAGACCTTGCGGGCCTTGGCGCCGGAGACCTGCTCGGCGTTGACCACGCGGGCGTCGCCCTGGAGGTCCGACGCGCCGACCGACAGCAGGCCGTCGCCGCTGACCAGGGCTTCCACCGTGACGGAGGTGACCGTGGTCCAGCGCTGCCAGTAGCTGGCCGGGAAGCGGCCGAAGTACGTGTTGCCGGTGACCTTCGACGACGGTTCGACGGTGAGCGCGTCGCGGTCGCGCACCGCGGAGCCCCATTCGAGCTCGGCGTAGAGGTCCTTGCTGACGATCGGCGCCGGGCCGGCGTACAGCCCGCGCTGGGCCGTCAGCCTCCCTTCGGGCGCGTGCTCGGCGAACCGGGTCTCGCCTTCGGGGGCCGCCTCCGCGACCGGGGCTGCTTTACCGGGCATAGAACTCAGTTCTCCTTTACCGGCCGCTCACGAAACACGACCCACTTGAGCATGACGAAATTGATCACGGTCGCCGTCGCCTGCGACACGACCCAGCCGAACGTGGCTTTCCACGTCGACTCCGGGAGCAGGTGCAGCATCCACTGGTTCACACCGACCGCCACGAGGAAGGTAACGGCGTAGAGCAGGATGAAGCTGCCGACCTGCGTGCCGCCATCGCGCCGGCCGCCGGCGAAGGTGAACCGGCGATTCAGGAAGAACGCCGTGGTCGTTCCCACGACGAAGCTGATCGCGCGAGCGATGTCGACCCACGGCACCGCGTCCATGCCGACCGCCCTGAGCAGCGAGTACGTACCCAGGTCGAGGAGCGCGCAGAACCCACCGATCAGCCCGAAGCGGATGAGCTGACCGAGCAGACCGGGGCCCGCCGGTGTTGTCACCGTCGTCTCACTCTGCGGTTCCGTAGCCACCACTGGAATACCTTCTCGGCTCGATGCGTCGTCGTCTCGGGAAGCCTTGTCCGTGTCGACTTTGACGCGCGGACGCTTGTGCCTTGATGCGCAAAGTGTAGAAGCGAGCACTTCAGGGTCACGTTCCGGGCGGCTTTGGGCGTGTCTACTCTGGTCGAGTGACCCAGACACCCGACACACAGCGACGAACGCTCACCGGCTGGGGCCGCACCGCCGGGACCGTCGCCGACGTCCTGAGCACCCCTGACGTGGAGGCCATCGCACGGGCTGTCGCCTCGGCCGGCCCGCGCGGGGTCATCGCCCGCGGCCTCGGCCGCTCCTACGGCGACCCGGCGCAGAACGCCGGCGGCCTGGTGGTCGACATGACCGCGCTCGACCGCATCCACTCCATCGACCCCGACTCCGGGCTGGTCGACCTCGACGCCGGCGTGAGCCTCGACAAGCTGATGCGCGAGGCGCTGCCCCACGGCCTCTGGGTGCCGGTGCTGCCGGGCACGCGCCAGGTCACCATCGGCGGCGCGATCGCCAACGACATCCACGGCAAGAACCACCACTCGGCCGGCAGCTTCGGCAACCACGTGGTGTCGATGGACCTGCTCACGGCCGACGGCACCGTGCGCACGCTCACGCCGGAGGGCCCCGAGGCCGAGCTGTTCTGGGCCACCGTGGCCGGCATCGGCCTCACCGGCATCGTCACCCGCGCCACGATCCGGATGAAGAAGACGGAGACGGCGTACTTCTACGTCGACGCCGACCGCACGTCGAGCCTCGACGAGACGCTCGCGCTGTTCACCGACGGTTCGGACCTCACCTACGACTACTCGATGTCGGTACCGGATCTCATCTCGTCCGACAGCCGCATGGGCCGGGCCACGTTCTCGCGCGGCTCGCTCGCGAAGCTGGACCAGCTGCCCGCGAAGCTGCGCAGCGAGCCGCTGAAGTTCGACGCGCCGAAGCTCGCGACGCTGCCCGACGTGTTCCCCAACGGCCTGGGCAACAAGCTCACCTTCGGCCTGATCAACGAGCTGTGGCAGAAGACCGTGCCCAAGAAGGGCGTGCGGGGGAAGGTCCAGAACCTCACGCAGTTCTACCACCCGCTGGACATGCTGTCGGAGTGGAACCGCGCGTACGGTTCGAAGGGCTTCCTGCAGTACCAGTTCTCGGTGCCGTTCGGCGCGGAAGACCAGCTCAAGGCCATCTGCCGGCGGATCGCGACGTCGGGGCACTACTCGTTCCTCAACGTGTTCAAGCGCATGGGCGACGCGAACCCGGCGCCGATGTCGTGGCCCTCGCCCGGCTGGATGCTGAGCGTGGACTTCCCGATCAAGACCGGCCTGAGCCGGTTCTGCCTCGAGCTCGACGACGAGGTGCTCGCCGCGGGCGGCCGCCTGTACACCGCGAAGGACTCGCGGACCACGGCCGAGACGTTCGCGAAGATGTACCCGCGGCTCGAAGAGTGGCGCAAGGTCCGCGCCGCCGTTGACCCCGAAGGCGTTTTCGCCTCTGACATGAGCCGGAGGCTCGCACTGTGATCGACGCCGTTGGCAACCCCCAGTCCCTGCTGCTGCTCGGCGGCACGTCCGACATCGCGCTGGCGATCGCGGAGAAGTACCTGGCCGAGAAGCCGCTGCGGGTCGTGCTCGCCGCGCGCCCCTCGCCCCGGCTCGACGCCGCGGCGCAGCGCCTGAAGGACCGCGGCGCCGAGGTGTCCACGGTCGACTTCGACGCCAAGGACACGGCCTCGCACCCCGCCGTGCTCGACCGCGCGTTCGCGGGCGGCGACATCGACGTGGCCGTGGTCGCGTTCGGCCTGCTCGGCGACCCCGAGGAGGTGTGGCAGGACCACGCCAAGGCCGTGGAGCTGGCGACCGTGAACTACGCCGCCGCCGTGTCGGTGGGCGTGGCGCTCTCGGAGAAGCTCAAGACGCAGGGCCACGGCACGATCATCGCGCTGTCCTCGGTGGCCGGCGAGCGCGTGCGGCGCTCGAACTTCGTGTACGGCTCGACCAAGGCCGGCTTCGACGGCTTCTACCTGGGCCTCGGCGAGGCGCTGGCCAACCACGGCGTGCGCGTGACCGTGGTCCGCCCGGGTCACGTGAAGACGAAGATGACCGCCGGGCTGAAGGACGCTCCGCTGGCGCAGACGGCCGAGCAGGTCGCCGACACCGCCGTGACCGCGGCGCGCGCCGGCAAGGACTTGGTGTGGGCGCCGGCGCAGTTCCGGCTCGTGATGTCGGTGCTGCGGCACGTGCCGCGTCCGATTTTCCGGAAACTGCCGTTCTGACCGGGAACTCCTGAGGTGGGGCCTTCGTCGCATAGGGTGGACGAAGGTCTTTCATCTTTCTGGGGGTTCCACTGTGTCCGACCAAGCAAGGCCTACCCAAGCTGCGCGGCTCGACGCCGTGCTCCAGCGGTTCCAGGAGCAGGCGGCGCGGGCCGCCGAGCTCAAGGAACAGATCGCGAACCTGCGCGGCCACGCGCGCAACGCCGACGGCTCGGTCACGGTCACCGTCGCGCCGTCGGGTGCCGTGCTCGGCCTGCAGCTGAGCCCGCAGGCGATGCGGCGCTCGCACACCGCGTTGCAGCAGGAGATCCTGGGCGCCATCCGTTCCGCGACGCAGCAGGCCGCGGCGGCGCTGAACCAGACCGTGGAGCCCGTGCTGGGTGAGCGGGCGGAGCAGTTCCGCGAAGCGTTCAACGCACACGTCGATCCGCTCGGGCCGAGTGCGCCACCGACGGCGAGCACGATGGCGGCGCCGGGCCAGCCCGCCGCACCCGGGCCGGCGCAACCGCCGCAAACACCCCAGCCGACCCGGAACCGGACGAACCCGAGAGCCGTCGAAGACGACGACTTCGGGGGTCCCATTCTTCGGCGGGAGTGATTCGTGACCAGTGGGTTCAAGATCGAGCCGGCGGCGCTCAACGCGCACGCGAGCGGCTCGAAGGAAGCGTCCGGGCACTTCGGCAGCCTCGCGCAGCTGCTGGAGCAGGCGCGCGTGAGCGACGACTGCTTCGGCCCGCTCGGCGAGCTGATGGCGTACAAGTACTTCGACTCGCTCAAGGAGTGCCAGGACCTCGCCGACCAGGCGAAAACCTTCCTCGACGCGATCGCCGACAAGACCACGCTGGCCGCGCAGGCGTACCAGGGCCACGAGGACGCCACCACCGACGCCGTGACCGGGCTCGGCAAGGAGCTCGCCGACGGTGGCGGCGGCGCCGGCTCGCTCTCGGACGTGAACCACGCGGGCGACGCCGGCCGCAAGAGCTACCTGGAGCAGAACGGCGGCTACGGCAGCTCGTGGCTTTCCACGTCCACCGAGGTTTCCTCCGCCGGCAGCCCGCCCGACGTGGCGATCGCGGCCGTGCACACGCGCATGGAGCAGATCCAGCTCGTGACCAGCCCCGGCAAGTCCTTGCTGGACAACGGCCTCGGCTTCCTGATCGGCATCGTGATCAGCCCGCTGGTGGAGTTCGTGCTCGAACCGGCGATCGGCGACCCGGAGCAGATGCGCAGCACGGCCCAGGGCTGGGCGCAGGTGGCGCAGTGGCTCGACGGCGTCGGCGAACACGAGCAGAAGCGCGCGGACCTCACGAAGGAGCCGTGGGAAGGCGCCGGCGGCGACGCGTTCCGCAAGCAGATGGGCGAGTTCTCTGAGGGCGCCTCGGCGTTCGCGGACGAGGTGCGCGGACTGCAGCAGATCCTGGAGCTGGCGGCGGACCTGTTCGACGCGTTCGTGGAGATCGTGATCGACATCCTGCAAGAGCTGGTGATGGGCCTGATCATCGAGTGGCTCGCGGCGCTGGCGGCGTCGTGGATCACCGCGGGCGCGTCGGTGGGCGCGGCCGGGGCGGCCACCACGGGCGAGGTCGCCGTGACCGGCGGCCGGCTCGGGATGAAGGTGAAGCAGCTGCTGGGCAAGCTCAAGCCGCTCATCGAGGAGCTCGAGAAGATCCTGCAGAAGCTGCGCACGGGCCCGCTGAAGAAGGTCGTGGAGCGCATGGAAGGCCTGCGCAACGGCAACTTCCTCGAAAAGCGCGTGGCCGACCTCATCGACAAGAACCCGCTCGCGAAGATCCTCACCAAGGCCGACGCCGCCACCGGTGCTTCACGCACGGGCAACCGCTTCGCCAACGCGCTGGGCGTCGGGGAGAACGGCGCGGACGCGCTGACCACCAACCTCACCGAAACCGGCCTCCGGCTGGCGGGGATGAGCGGCACGTCGAGCGTCGGCAAGGCGGCCTGGCGGGGCACGGCGGGCAACGTCGTCGAACAGGGCGTGGAGCAGGGCGTGAAGTACGGTTACCACGAGTCGCAGACCGACAGTGCCGAAGAGCGCCGCGAGGCGACCGACCGAGGATTCTCACTCGAAGAATGAATCTCGCCGACCCCCTGGGTGCCGCCACGCAGGCGCGCCCGCACCTGAATGCTGACGAGCGGTTGCTGTGGGCCGCGTACTGCGAGCGTGTCGCGTACGACGTGCGGGGGCTCGACGAGTTCGGCAAGCCCGCGAAGAGCCTGCTGCGCAAGGTGGGCTCCGGCTTTTCGGACTTCGCCGGCGGCGTCGTCGACGCGGCTCTGTCCAGTGAGGACAGTGGCAGCAATGGGACCGTGGTGGCTCCGCCGGGTGTTGTCGTGCTCGGGGATCGACCGGGGCTGGTCGCCGAGGGCCTGGCCCGCTCGGGTGCCGCACTGTGGGCGCTGACGACCTCACGGCTGGTGCTGCTGCGAGCCGTGGTGACACCCGAGCCCGAGCCAGCTCCGGAGACTTCCCTACTGGGCAAGGCAATCGGCTTCGGCCGCGGCATGGCGAAGTTCGGCAAGGACGTCGCCGAGATCGTCGCAGACCGGCGCAAGACTTACGGCACCAACCGCGAGGGCGAGCCGGTGGCGCGGCGGGAGTTCGAGGTCGCGGCCGAGCTACCACGGGCGCAGATCACCGGATTCACCGTCGCCCACGGTTTGCACATGTCCCTTGTAGACGGTTCAGGCTTCGAACTGCGGTTCGGTGCCAACGACCCCGAGTCCTTCGCCTGGCTCCTGGCCCGCACGAACGGAGCCACCTGATGAACACTGCCGAACTGAAACAGGCGACCGAAGTCGACGAGATCATCGAACGCGACTACGCGAAAGCCTGGCTCCAGCGCAAGGAACGCCTGCTACTGGCCTGCCCACCCGCCCACGGCCACGTCATCGCGTGGGTCGGCGGCTCGCTGCAGCTGCCGTACGCGCCGGCCCGCGAGCCCATCCGCGTCACCACGGCCCCAGGCCGCTGGCCCACCCCCGCCGGCCTCCCCGACGAGGACTGGACCGACGACCCGTCACTCGCCTACCGCATGGAAGCCACCACCCCGTCCGACGTGGCGGCCCGCATCGCCGACCACCTCGCCTCCTCCGCCGGCACCGCCCGCCTGACCTGGACCGATCGCCGCTTGGCGCTCGTGTACCCGACGAAGTTCGTGGCCGCCCCGGCCACCAAGGACTTCTTCGTCACCGTCGAGGAATTCCCCGCCAACACCGTCACCCGCCTCGACGCCATCACTCCGGGCCGCAGCTTCCCACCCGAGCCGGCCATCCACTTCACCTTCTCCGACGGCTCCTCCCTCACCCAGCGCGACCTTCTGGCCCCCCTGAAGGTCCGACGGGCTCTCTCCCGCCGCTGACGCCCCACATCAACCAATCGGTGGATGCGCCCTGACCGGACCGACGATGGTCTGACCCCCGGCGTCACCTGAGACTCGACGGATGGGTAAAGACTTCCGCTCATCCGCTTTCGCCCTGCTCATCGACATCGGCGCCCCCGTCGGCGGCTACTACCTGCTGCGCGCGTTCGGCGTGGCCCCGGTGTGGGCGCTGGTCCTGAGCGGCCTACCCCCCGCGGCGCGCATCCTCTACACCGCCGTACGCCAACGCCGCCTCGACGGCATGGGCCTCTTCGTACTCGCCATCGTCGCCGTCAGCGTCACCACCTCCCTCTGGACCGGCGACGCCCGCCTCCTCCTCATCCGCAACGCCTGGTTCAGCACCCTCGCCGGCTTCTGGCTCCTCGCCAGCCTCTTCATCGGCAAGCACCCAGTGACCTACACCGCCGCCCGCGCCCTGCTCCCAGGCAAGGGCCCACGCTTCGACGCCTTGTGGGACCAGCGCCCGTCATTCCGCCACGTATGGCGCGTACTCGCCGTGGCCTGGGGCGTCGGCGGATTGCTGCACAGCGCCATCAGCATCGGCATCGCGTACAGCCTCCCCATCGACGACGTACCCGCCCTCGACACAGTGCTCTCCATCGTCTTCTTTGTGCTGCTGCAGATAATCACCCAACTATTACTCTTCCGCGAAGGCTCTATGCGCGCGGTACTCCGCCCCGAGCAACTCACCACTCAATAACCACACCAGAACCCGCACCCAGCAACCCACTACAAAACCCGCGCCCGATGGACCCACCCAAAACCGCAGCCGATGGCCCACCACAAAAACCGCATCCGCCGGACCCACCCGAGACCGCACCCTGCAACCCACCACAAAACCGCACCCGCAGGACTCACTCAAGACCGCGCCCAGCAACCCACCACAAAAACCGCATCCGCCGGACTCACCCGAGACCGCACCCAGCAACCCACCACAAAACCGCACCCGCAGGACTCACTCAAGACCGCGCCCAGCAACCCACCACAAAACCGCAGCAGATGATCCCACCACAAAAACCGCACCCGGCAACACAAACCCGCCCCGCACCACTCCTCCCCCGCCTCCCCACCCCGGCCGGCCCCCCGATTCTTTTAAACCACACGGGCGGGGTGAGCTTGTCAAGGCATCTTTCCCGCCTTGACAAGCTCACCCCGCCCGTAGTCACAATGAAAAATCGGGGAGCCCACCCACACCTTTCACCCGGCGCAATGGTGTGCGCAGCACGCCGAGCCGCCACCCCAACCTAAATCCCAGCACCACTCCCATAACCAGTCCCGGTCCCGGTCCCACCCTGCCCAGACCCACCCTGCTGCCCCGGCACCCCTTGCTGCCCAGGCCCACCCTGCCCAAACCCAGACCCACCAGGCCCACCAGGCCCACCCCTGAACCCGCGATACGGACCCCCACCCCCACCATCACGGAAATGCGACGTCCCAGGCCTCCCACCCCCATGCTGGGTAGCCGCCATCACCCCACCGACAACCCCACCACCAACAAGCAACCCCAGCACCCCAACAGCCACCAACTGGGTCACCCGATTCCCCGCAAACCTCCGAAACCCACCGGGCTGCTTCACCGGCTGAGCCCCACCCCACACCCCAGCCTGCCCATACGGCGGCACTCCAGGCACAGGCCCACCCTGCGGCGCCACTCCCGGCGGCAGCCCACCCTGCTGCCCAGGCACACCCTGCGGCTGCGACACACCTTGCTGCGGCACACCTTGCTGCGACACACCCTGCGGCGCCCCACCTTGCGGTCCCGGCACCCCAGACTCCGGCACCCCGACACCCCCCACCGCAGCCTGCTGCACCGTCGGCTGCTCACCCACCGGCTTCTCCACAGCAGGGTTCACCACAGCAGGATTTTCCGCGGCAGACTGTCCCCCAGCCCCCACCTGCTCACCAGACGCAGCTGACTGCTCCGGCTTCTCCTCCGGCTTGTCCCCCGGCACCTGGTCACTCATCTTCGGCTCCTCCGCCTGAAGCGGAAACGGGCACGCTGCCCGCTCCCACCCCCGAGGATGACCGGTATTTCTGTGCGCAGCCTGATACCCAGCTGTCTAAATTCCAGCCCCATTCACAGGAACCGCACAACCACACATCACAGGTAGAACGACAGGAACAGCGTCACAACCCACGCCAACCCGAGCACCTGCAGCACCCGGTCCTTCAACGCGATCTCGTCCGGCGCCCCGGCGTTGCCGCCGTCGACGTCCACCGCGTACCGCAGCACCGCGATCACGAACGGCACCATCGACACCACGGCCCACAACGAATCGTGCTCCGCCTGCCGGATCTCGAACGCCCACAGGCAATACGACATGATCAAGATCGCCGCGGACGTCGCCCAGACGAAGCGCAGGTAACTCGCCGAGTACTTCTTCAGCGACGACCGGATCTTCGCCCCGGTGCGCTCGAACAGCATGATCTCCGCGTAGCGCTTTCCGGCCACCATGAACAGCGAACCGAACGCCGTGACGAGCAGGAACCACTGCGACATCGCGATGCCGCCGGCGACACCACCGGCGATGGAGCGCATCAGGAATCCCGACCCGACGATCGCGAGGTCGACCACCGGCTGGTGCTTGAGCCCGAAGCAGTAGCCGAGCTGCACGGCCTCGTACACGCCGAGTACCACGGCCAGCTCCCAGCTCGCGGTGAACGACACCGCTAGCCCGGCGAGGAAGAACACCACCGCGGCGGCGTAGGCCACCGGCACCGGCACGATCCCGGCCGCGATGGGCCGGTTGCGCTTCGTGGGGTGCGCGCGGTCGGCGTCGACGTCGACCGCGTCGTTGATGAGGTAGACCGACGAGGCCACGAGGGAGAAGGCCACGAACGCGATCAGCGCGTCCACGACCAGCTCGGTGCGGTTGGTCGCCTTCGAGAACGCGAAGAACGGTGCGGCGAACACCAGCACGTTCTTCACCCACTGCTTCGGGCGGGCCGTCTTGATCACGCCCAGCACCAGCGCGACCGGGTTGGTGCCGGCCGCGGCCGGGGTCGCCGGCGCGGCCGGGGCGGCAGCCTCGGAACTCGTGGAAGCCGAGGACTCGACGTCGGCCGCAGCCGCCTCCGTCTCGACCTTCACGGCTTCATCCGCCTTCGCGGTTTCAGCCGGCTCGGTCGCGTTCTCGGCACGCTCGTCGGTCGTTTCGCTCATCGTCGTTTCAGCTTCCGTCGGATCAGACCACCGACGAGGCCTCCCAGGGCCGCACCGGCCAGTACGTCGGTCGGGTAGTGGACGCCGAGCAGGAGCCGCGAGGCCAGCATCGGCGGTACGAGGGCGGGGACCAGGTTACGCCCGGTGAGTCCCGAGTAGAGCACCGCCGCCGCCGTGGTGGAGGTCGCGTGCGACGACGGGAAGCTCAGCTTGCTCGGGGTGCCGACCAGGACCTCGACGCTCGGGTGGTCCGGACGACGGCGCCTGACCACGCGTTTCACCGCGATCGAGGCGGCGTGCGCGCCGACGACGCCGGCCGAGGCCACGAGCCAGTCCTTGCGCCGCGGCTTGTCCACCGCGGCGCCGATCAGGCCGAGCGCGAACCAGCCCGCGCTGTGCTCGCCGAACAGCGACATCCCGCGCGCGACCTGCACCGTGCCCGGCTTCTTCAGGAAGGCCTGGGCCTTGGACAGGACCGCGACCTCACCGCCGGCCGGCCCCACCGGGGGCGCGACCGGCGTACCCGCCTCGATCGGAGCCGCGCTCTGCTCAAGCATCCAGCGACCCGTCGAGGGGCGCACCGTCGGTGAGGTGCGGGGCGATCTTGTTGTCGAACGCGGAGAGCGCCGACCCGATCGCCATGTGCATGTCGAGGTACTTGTACGTGCCGAGGCGGCCGCCGAAGAGCACGTTCTTCTCGCGCGCCTCGTTCTTCGCCAGCTCGCGGTAGGCCTCGAGCTTCTCGCGGTTCTCCGGCGTGTTGATCGGGTAGTACGGCTCGTCCTCGTCCGTCGCGAAGCGCGAGAACTCGCGGAAGATGACCGTCTTGTCCTTCGGGTAGTCCCGCTCCGGGTGGAAGTGGCGGAACTCGATGATGCGGGTGTAAGGCACTTCCTGGTCGTTGTAGTTCACGACCGGCGCGCCCTGGAAGTCACCGGTTTCGGCGACCTCGGACTCGAAGTCCACGGTGCGCCAGGTGAACCGGCCCGCGGAGTAGTCGAAGTAGCGGTCGAGCGGCCCGGTGTACACGGTCGGCGTGCCGGCCGGGATCTGGTCGCGCACGTCGAAGTAGTCGACGTTGAGCCGGATCTCGATGTTCTCGTGCTCGGCCATCTTCTCGAGCCACGCGGTGTACCCGTTCACGGGCAGACCCTCGTAGGTGTCGTTGAAGTACCGGTTGTCGAACGTGTAGCGGACCGGCAGGCGCGTGATGATGTTCGCGCCGAGGTTCTTGGGGTCGTTTTCCCACTGCTTCGCGGTGTAGCCGCGGATGAACGCCTCGTAGAGGGGGCGGCCGATCAGCGAGATCGCCTTTTCCTCGAGGTTCTGCGCGTCGGCGGTCTCGAACTCCGAAGCCTGCTTCGCGATGAGCTCGCGCGCCTCGTCCGGCGTGTGCGACTTGCCGAAGAACTGGTTGATCAGGCCCAGGTTCATCGGGAACGAGTAGACCTGGTCCTTGACCTTCGCGAACACCCGGTGCTGGTAACCGGTGAACTCGGTGAAGCGGTTGACGTAGTCCCACACGCGCTTGTTGGACGTGTGGAACAGGTGCGCACCGTACTTGTGCACCTCGATGCCGGTTTCGGGCTCGGCCTCGGAGTAGGCGTTGCCACCGAGGTGGCTCCGGCGCTCGAGCACCAGGACCTTCTTGCCGAGCTCGGCCGCGGCGCGCTCGGCCACGGTCAGGCCGAAGAAACCGGACCCGACGATGACGAGGTCGTAACCGGCGAAGTCGTGTTCAGTAATCTTGGCGGGGTTCGTGTGCTCGCTCACGGGCGCCCAGGGTACGCAGTCCTGACACCGTGGCCCGAACCGACCTCGGCATACCGCCGGCCGTACCGCACCGACACACGTGAGAAGCATGCCTGCACCGGACACCTTGGGGACCTACTTGGTAGCGGTCGTCACCTACCTGGCCGTGCTGGCGATACCCGGCGGCCTGGTGGGCCTGGCCGCCGGCGTGCGCGGCTGGGCGCTGGCCGGCCTCGCGCCGCTGCTCAGCTACGCCATCACCGGCCTGGCCGGGCCGTGGCTGGCCATCGTGAAACTCCCGTACAACGTTTTTTCAGCGGCCGTGTGCACCGTGGTGCTGGCCGCCGTCGTCTACGGCATCCGACGGCTGCTGATGGCGCGCGGGTGGCTGAAACCGGGCGCCGAGGAGCCGCCGATCGAGTGGAGCAAACGGGCGCACTGGGCCGTGGCCGGGTGCGTCGTCGTGGCCGTGGGCCTCTCGGTCGCCGTGGTGCTCTCCGCGCGCGGCGGCACCACCGCCGTGTTCCAGCGCTGGGACACGGTGTTCCACGCCAACGGCATCCGCTACATCGCCGACACCGGCGACGGCTCGCTCACCGGCATGGGCACCGTGAACTGGTACCCCCAGGGCTCGTTCTACCCGAACGCGTACCACCTGGTCGGGGCGCTGGTCTACCAGATCTCGGGCACGAGCGTGCCGGTCACGCTCAACGCCATCACCATGCCGGTCGCGGGCCTGTTCGCGCTGTCGATGGTGGCGCTGATCCGCCAACTCGGCGGGCGCGCGGTGTACGCGGGCTGCACGGCGCTGGTCGCGGCGGCCGCCACCACCGGCGCGTACGAGTCGGTGTCGAGCGGGCTGCTGCCGTACGCGCTCGGCATCGTGCTCACGCCGCTGACCGCGGTCGCGCTGCACCGCTTCCTGGTGCGGCCGGGCTTCGACACCGGGCTGATCGTGGCGCTCACGGCCGACGGGCTGCTCGCGGCCCACTCGAGCGCACTGTTCGGCGCGGTGCTCTTCGCGTTCCCGCTGGCGCTGCAGCGCTGGTACCGGTCGCTGCGGCGCAAGCCGGTGGACGGGGTCGCCGCCGACGTGGCCGCGTGGCGCGTGATCCTCGGCGACGTGCTGCGGATGCTGCCGGTGCTGGTGCTCAGCGGCGTGCTGGCGGCGCCGCAGATCCTGGGCGCGATCGGGTTCACGTCGAGCTCGTACCCGTACTACTCGTGGAACTCGAACCTGCCGGTGCCGCTCGCGCTGAAGCTGCTCGTCACGTTCCAGCAGGTGCTGAGCCGGCCGCAGATCTGGCTCACGGTGCTGCTGGCGCTGGGCACGCTGATGTTCTTCACGCTCGGGCGGATGCGCTGGGTGCTGCTGTCGGCGATCGGCCTTTCGGGCTTCTTCGTGCTCGTGACCTGCTACGGCTACCTGCCGTGGGTGGTTTCGCTGTCGCGCCCGTGGTGGAACGACCGCTACCGGCTCATGGCGCTCGCCGCGATCCCCCTGTGCCTGCTCGCAGGCCACGGCATGGCCGAGCTTCAGCGCTGGATCGCGCGGCTGGCCAGCAGCGGCTCGTGGGTGCGCTCGCGCCCGCGCGTGCTGGCCCGCGCCGGCCTCGTCACGGCAGTCGTCGTGGTGGCCGCCATGGCCGTCCTCACCGGCGGTTTCTACCGCAACGCCAACGCCACGGCGGTGTCGTACCTGTACTACAACGGCCCCGAGGGCGAGGTGACGCCACCGGTGAGCGCCGACGAGATCGCCGCGATGGAACACCTCGGCACCATGGGGATCCCTTCGCAGGAGAAGGTGCTCAACGACCGCATGGACGGCACGGCGTGGATGTACGCCATCGCCGGCGTGCACCCCGTCGCCGGCCACTACGACGGCGGCGGCAACGTGGATCCGGACGCGGTTTACCTGGCCATGCACTTCCGGGACTACGACACGGACCCGCGGGTGCGCGCCGCCGTTGCGCGGCTGGACGTGCACCACGTGCTGGTGGGCAGCGGCACGATCCGCAAGGACACCCCGATCGCCCCGGGGCTGCACGGGTTGGCCGGGAAGGACTTCGTGCGGGTGGATTACCGGAATCCTGGTGCGGTGATTTACACGATCGTGAAGTGATCGGTTCTGCGGTGCTCGTAGGGTGCGGCGGCGGTGGAAACGGCGTTTCCGGATGGTGCTGGCGGCGCGGCTGGCAGTGAGGACGTTGGCGGAGCGCTCGCGTTCAGCGGCGGTGGGCTGGCCGGTTCGCGGACACGGCGTTTCCAGCCGGTGCTGGTGGCGCGGTGTCTCGCAGTGAGGACGTTGGCCGAGCGCCCGCATTCAGCGGCGGTGGATGCTGGTAGCCGCGCGGTGACGTTTTCAGTGGTGGCCGCCGGCGCGCATGGCTGCGCTGCGAGTGGAAACGGCGTTTCCACTCGTCGACGATGCGCTCGGTTCGGTGGCTCGGATTCAACGGTGCCCGCGCGTTCGGCAGAGGTGCTCGCGGCTCTTGCGGCAGGCGATTTTCAGGAGCCTCGTGGCCGCGGATGCCCCAGCCGCGGCCACGAGGACCTCCCATTCCCCAGCACCCCCGGGGTGCTCACGGGTGAGAAGAGCGGCCCGGTGAAGGGCCGTCTCCCCCTCTTCTCACCTGCTTGACGCCCGGGTCGGGAAATCGGTTTCCCGGCGGGGGTGAAGTCACCTGAACGGCGTAGCGGGGTCAGTCGGCCTTGAGCGTGGGCAGGACGTTTTCCACGACCTGCTCCAGCACGGACTCGTGGCCCTCGTACGGGCCGCTCGAGCGCGGCCAGTGGGCGACGACGTCGGTGAAGCCCAGTTCGCGGGAGCGGTCGACGGCTTCGCGGAAGGCGTTGACGCTGCTCAGCGAGAAGACCGGCGCCGCGTCGAGGCTGAGGTAGCGGTGGACGCTGGCGCGTTCGCGGCCGGCGGCGTCGAGGCGTTCGTCGAACACGCGGGTGAGCTCGGCGATGCCCTCCCACCACTCGTCGAGGGTGGCGCCGCCGCGGCCGGTGGTGGCCCAGCCGGCGCCGAAGCGGGCGGCGAGCGTCATGGTGCGCGGGCCGTTGGCCGCGACGACGAACGGCAGCCGCGGGCGCTGCACGGTGCCGGGGAGGTTGCGGGCGCCGTGGGCCTGGTAGTGCTCGCCGGCGAAGTCGAAGCGGTCGGTCATCAGCAGGCCGTCGAGGGCCTCGACGAACTCCGTGAACCGGTCGGCGCGCTGCTTCGGCGTGAGGTCGGGCGCGCCGAGCACCTGCCCGTCGTAGCTCTTCGCGTCCACGCCGGCGCCGACGCCCAGCACGAAGCGGCCGTCGGACACGTCGTCGAGCGTGATCAGCTCACGCGCGAACGGCACCGGGTGCCGCGCCACCGGCGACGCGACGAACGTGCCCAGCCTGATCGTGGACGTGACCATGGCGGCCGCGGTCAGCGTGGGCACGGCCGAGAACCACGGGCCGTCGACCAGGGATCTCCAGCCCAGGTGGTCGTAGGTCCACGCGTGGTCGAAGCCGTACTCCTCGGCGGCCCGCCACTTGGGCTCGGCCGCCCACCAACGATCTTCCGGAAGGATCACGATGCCTGCTCGCACGAGGGTGGACGGTAGCGGCAACCACCGACATTCGCTCGAACGGGCGGTGCCCATGCCCGGTTCGGGGACAATGGGGACGTGGAGAAACCCCGCTTGATCGCATCCGACGTCGACGGCACCCTGCTCGGCCCCACCGAGACCCTCTCGGCCCGCACGATCGAAGTCGTCCAGCGCGTGCGCGCCGACGGCGTCCCGTTCGTCCTCTGCACCGGCCGGCCGCCGCGGTGGATCCCGCCGATCGCCGGGCCGCTGGAGCTGACGGGGTACGCGGTGTGCGCGAACGGCGCGGTACTGCTGGACATCGCGACGTCCGAGGTGGTGGCGGTGCACGGGCTGCTCGCGCCGGAGTTGCTGCACGACCTGGCGTCGGCACTGGACAAGGCGCTGCCGGGGTGCCGGCTGGCGGCCGAGCGGATCAGTGCCGATGTGCGGAGCTTCGTGATCGAACCGGAGTACCGCAACCCGTGGGGCGACGGCGAAGGCCGGACGGCCCCGCGCGCGGAGGTGCTGGGGCATTCGGCGATCAAGCTGCTGATCAGCCACCGGGGGCTGGGCTCGGAGGAGATGGCGGTCGCGGCGCGCGCGGTGCTGGACGGGGCCGTGGACATCACGTACTCGTCGTCGGGCGGGCTGATCGAACTGTCGGCGCACGGCGTCACGAAGGCGACGGGGCTCGCGGACGTGGCCGAGCGGTTTTCGGTGCCGGCGGAGCGGGTGATCGCGTTCGGGGACATGCCGAATGACGTGGAGATGCTGCAGTGGGCCGGACACGGGGTCGCGATGGCCAACGGGCACCAGGCGGTGCTGGACGTCGCGGACGAGGTGACGGGGCCGGCTGCGGAGGATGGGGTGGCGCAGGTTTTGGAGCGGTGGTTTTAGGGCTGGCGTTCTGCGGCTGGGGTTCTACGGCTGGGGCTGGGTTTGGGCCGTGGCAAGTTGCCATCGGTGGTGGCACTTGCCGCGCGGGGTGACGGGTTGCCACTCTGAGGTCGTCTTGCCAATGGTGGAGACGACTTGCCGCTGCTCCCGGCCGCTTGCCACCGAGGATTGCCAACGTCTAGTCAACTTGCCAGCAACGGTGGCTTGTTGCCATCTCTCAGTCGACTTGCCAACGGCAGACGCGACTCGCCGACCAGCACGGCCGCTTGCCACGGCAATCCGCCAACCTGACGTCAACTTGCCAGCAGAAACAACCGCCTGCCAACGAGCAGCCGCCTTGCCAATGGATGCTGCGACTTGCCAGCCGCTACGGCCCCTTGCCACGGCAAGCTGCCAGCTCGACGCAGACTTGCCAAAAGAAGCGTCTGGCTGCGATCGAGCTGTTGTCTTGCCAACGGCAGGCGCGACTTGCCAACGCTGCCGCGGCTTGCCACAGCCAAGCTGCCGACCCGACGTCACTTGCCAGCAGAAGCGAGCGACTGCCATCGAGCAGTTGGCTTGCCAATGGCGGATACGACTTGCCGACCACTGCCGCGGCTTGCCATGGCAAGCTGCCAAGCCGAAGGCAATTTGCCAGCAGAAGCGAGCGGCTGCCATCAGGTCGGTTGTCTTGCCAACGATGAGGCGCGTTGCTCACCGGATGTCCTGTCTCGTTCTCTCTGGCACAACCGCCTTTCCTGACCTGGGCGGAGTCACTTTCGTTGAGGGTGGAGCCGGACGCGAAGATCGTCGGCCAGGCGCATCTGCGGTCGCGAGCCATCCTCGCTCGGTGTTGGGGGCTCGCCGAACACGCGCAGGCGCCGCGTGATCCCCCGGTTGTGGGCGAGCTTCGCCTGGTTGGCGGGACAGCCGGTGGTGGCCGGCACGGCAGGCTGAATGCCCGGACGTGTTCGATCGGCGAAGGGGGACCGGGCAAATGCGCTCGCTCTGGAGGAAGTTGGCCGCGGTGGGCTCGGCGGCACTGCTCATGCTCGGGCTCGGCGCCGTCCCGGCCCACGCCGCGGTCTACGTGAGCTGGGAAAACAAAGGAACCGGCGAGTGCCTGGACTACCGGTCCGATTACGGGCCGTACGCCACAACGTGCAACCGCGGGCCGTACCAGGCGTGGGTCGCGACCCTGGGAACGGCGCCCACCGCGCTGCGGCAGCAGAGCACCAGGCTCTGCCTCGTCGCCCGCTCGGGCCAACCGGTGATGCGCGACTGCCTCGCGTCCGACCCGGCGGCCCTGTGGCGGATGGTGGCGGTGCCATCGGGCTACTACCAGCTGAGGAACAACGTCACCGGGACTTGTCTCACCGAACAGCCCGGGCGTACCCATTACGTCACCCTGAGCGGTTGCGGGTTAGGTGCCCCGCAGGAATGGGATCCGTACGTCAACTAGTGGAAGCCATTCTCGCCGCGCACCAGACGGGCCGCCCGAGCCAAGCAATCCACCAGCCCACCAGCAACTCAACCCTGAGCAGCAGGCCGAGCATCCAGCGAAGCAGCCTCCTCCGCCGTAGGCGCACTACCGCCCAGATGCGCCGGCAGCCACCACCGCTCCGACGCCACCGGCGTTTCCGGGTACTCCGCCTGCGCCCGATCCAGCAGCTCCGACAACCGCCCCCGCAGCTCGGCGGTCTGAACCTCGCAATCACCCTCCGCCGACGGAAACATCGGCTCCCCCAGCAAGATCGAGATCGGCACGTGCCGCCGGGTCAGGTCGCGGGGGCGGCCCTTCGTCCACAGCCGTTGCGTGCCCCACAGGGCCATCGGCACCACCGGCACGCCGGCCTCCGCGGCCATCCGCACGGCGCCCGTCTTCAGCGCCTTCACGGTGAACGAGCGGCTGATCGTCGCCTCCGGGAACACGCCGACCACCTCGCCCGCGCGCAGCCGCGAAACCGCGGCGTCGTACGAAGCCTGGCCGGCCGAGCGGTCCACCGGGATGTGGTGCATGCCCCGCATCAGCGGTCCGGCCACGCGGTTGGCGAAGATTTCGTGCTTGGCCATGAACCGCACCAGGCGTTTGGACGGCCGGGCGCCCAGGCCGCAGTAGATGAAGTCCAGGTAGCTGACGTGCGTGCACGCGATCACCGCCCCGCCGCGCGCCGGGACGTGCGCGGCGCCCTCGATGCGGATGCGGTTGTCCAGCACCCGGAACATCGTCTGCGCCGCGACCAGCACGGGCGGGTACACGAAGTCAGCCATGCCACCGAGGCTACGGGAGCGTAGGTTTCGCGTGGCTACTCAAAGTGATCGTCGGCACGAAACCCGTCATTCGGGAACTTTTCACCGCCGCCAGCCCGCTGACCGGCACAGATACCATGATCCGGTGACTTCCGCCACCGTCGCGAGCGGCACGACCGACGCGCCGACCGAAACCTCGGCCAAGAAACCCCGAAGATCCAGCGCTCGCCAGCGATTGTGGGTGTGGCTCACCCTCGCCGTCGTCTCGCTGGTGAACCTGATCTCCAGCGCGCCCCTGCAGAAGGACGCCCACCTGCACGCCTGGGGCGACGCGCTGCAGTACTACGCGATGTCGGAACACACCGGCGCGCCCGTGGAAAACCCGTTCGCGCTGCGGATGCTGAGCCCGTGGCTGGTGCACCTCGCCCACAACGTCACCGGCCTTTCGCTCGACGCGCTGTGGCTCACGTTCACGTACCTGGTCACCGTGGCCACCGCGGTCGTCTTCTTCGAATTCGCGCGGTCGTACCTGAAAACGCAGCTGTTCACGGCGTTCGTCGCCACCGTGCTGCTGGCCTCCACGTTCTGGTACGTCCAGTACAACCTCAGCGACCCGTACCTCGTCGACCCGCTGAACAACCTCCTCTACGTGATCGCGATCTGGCTCGCGTTCCGGCGCAAGCTGGTGCTGTTCGCGCTCGTGATCCTCGTCGGCTCCCTCAACAAGGAAACGACTCTCCTGCTGGCGCCGCTGTACCCGCTGCTGGCGTGGACGCGCACCCGGTCGTTGCGGGACAAGGACGTGCTCGGCGGCCTGGCGGCGCTGCTCGTCGCCGCGGCGGGCTACTTCGGCTACCGCGTGTGGGCGCAGCACTTCATCGGCGGCGACTACGGGTTCGGCGCGGGCCAGCACAACGGAAGCCTGCTGGAGAACATCCGGTTCTCGCTGTCGTCGCACAAGGGCACCGAGCAGGCGGTGCTCTGGGACACGTTCCACTTCGTGTGGCTGATCTTCGGCTACGGCCTGTTCCTGCAGTACCGCAAGCACGGCATCCGCAGCCCGATGCTCGTGGCGAGCCTGTGGCTGTTCCTGTGTTGCCTGGCCGGCCGCTTCGTCGCGACGGACACCACGCGCGTGTTCGTGATGATGGCGCCGCTGGTGCTCGGGATGTTCGCCGTGGTGCTCGACCGGCACCGCAGCGACGCCGCCCGCCTCTGGGTGAGCGTGCTCGCGTTCCTCTACCTGGCGATCAACTTCCGTTGGGTGCCTTGGCCGGCGTCGTTCGCGCTCGACGCCGGTGCGCTCGTGGTGTTCGCGCTGCTGACGTTCCCGCCGAAGTGGCCTTCGCCGCCGCGAGTGGCACGGCCGACGCCGGCCGACGCGGTCACCGAGGAGTTCCTGATGCCACCGCTGCCGCCTCTGCCGAAGGCCGCGGACAACAACTGAGCACCACCGCCACCAACGTGCAGAACAACGCGACCACCTGGTGCTTCACGTTCTCGATCCCGTCCCCCAACGCCGCCAGCATGAACTGGCCCAGCGCCGTCGTCAGCAGGAGCGCCAGCACCACCCCCAGCGCGGCCCGCCGATGTCGCCACGCGCGCCAGGCGACGAACAGCCACACGGGCAGCAGTGCGATCAACCCCAGCGGCGCCACCAAACCCGTGAGGCCGGACCACACCGGCACCCGGTACTCCTGCGCGGCCGCCGGCAAGCCGGCCGATTCGTCGAAAGACGCCAGATAAGCGGGCCGCGCCTCCAGCAGGTCCCTGGCCGCGCGGTTGAGGATCCCCAGCGTCCGCACCGGGTGTGAAGCGAACCAGGCGACGACATTGCGACGGCTCAACCGGTCCCGGTACTGCGCGTACTGCGGATCCAGGGTCACGGGGTGGGCGTGCCACCAGCCGTTGCCCGCGTATTGGGCGAAGGACGCCGGCAGGCCGAGCTCGCCCAGGTCCGCGGCGGTGTCGTGGTGGCCGTCGACGATGTTGAGGAACACGGTGTTCACCATGTTGATCTCGCGGGAGTCGTCGCCGGGGCGGGCGGAGACGGTGCCGTCCGGGGCCGCGGCCGGGGTCACGGTCGCCTGGGCCCACCAGGTGCCACCGGCGAGCGCGAGGACCACGAGGACGCCCGGGACCCAGCGGGAGCGCGTGACCAGCAGCACGGCGATGATCAGCAGCGGCAGCACCATCAACGTCTGCACCTTGGCGTTCACCCGCCAACAGCCCGCCGACCACGGTCACCGCGGCGCCGGCCCACAGCCACCGGCGCCCGAGCAGCAGCAGGCCGCCGACGGCGAGAAGGAGGCCGAGGAAGGCGGTGCCCTCGCCGAGCGTCGAGGAGAAGTAGCCGAAGAACGCCGAGTCGGCCACCACCAACAGCAGGCCGGCGGCCACGGCGAGGCGCACGCGCGGGCCGTACGGCAGGCCGGCCACCACCAGCGCCAGCGCGGCCGCGAGCAGCACGCTCGAGAGCACCCCGAGCGTCACCAGGCTCAGCTCCGACCGCGCGCCGAACGCCACCGCCAGCCGGGCGAGCCAGCTCTGGCTCAGCTGGTACGTCGGGTCGCAGCCGCCTGGGGTGGCGTCGTAGACCAGGTGGACGTACTTTTCCGGTTTGCTGGTCCACTTGATGCCGGCGCCGCACAGCACGCGGAAGCCGTCGCCGTTGTCGGACAGGGAAATCGGGCGGGGCACGAGGAAGCGCACCAGCAGAACCGCGAGCGAGACGCAGAAAACGCCGAGCCCGAGGGACGCCGGTCTGAAGCGCTGAGCGCGGTGCGCCACCTTCATCCCGGGCACGATACGTACTGGAAGTCAGGCGCCCGGTCGAGGTAGTCGATGAGGCGGCTCGCTTCGTCGGCGCGCGGGTACACGGAGATCCAGAACGGCGTGCCGATGCGGCGGAACGTCGCCACGCGGTACCAGGCGCCGCTGTCGTCGGCGCAGTGCTGGGTTTTGGCGTAGCCGTCCTCGGGTACGTCGACGGTCGCGCGCATGAGGTCGCTGCCCACCAGCAGCCGGGAGCCCGCGCCGCTGGCCAGGGCGCCCGGCGCGGCGGCGCTCACCACGGAACCCGGCGGCAGGTAGGCCGCCAGCCACTCGCCGACTTCCGCGAGCTGCGCGCTGTCGGTGTGCCACGTGCGCACGCTTTTGAGCACGTCCGGGCTCACCACGGAAACGAGCACGGCGAACCCCGTGAACACGGCCGCGAGCACCGGCACGAGCCGCGGCACCGTGCGGGGTTTCGGCGACGGGTTCGCGGCCGCGAGCACGCCGTAGGTGCCCACCGAGGCCACGGCCAGCAGCGGTGGCACGGGCACCAGCAGCCGCCACGACGGGCCGGTGTCGCCGTCGAGCACCGCCACGAAAGCGGTGAAGCACAAGGCGAGGGTGAACAGCAGCCACAACGCCGAACGCGCTTCGGCCGCGCGGTCGGGCGTGCGGACCACGAGCAGCGCCACCACCGCGGCCACCGCCGGCCCGAGGAAACCCAGGTGCGCCAACGCAAAACCGGCGAGGTAGTGCCAGTCGGGGCCGAGCAGGCGCACGGCCGAGTCGGGCAGGAAGTGGTGGTAGTACGTGGCGCGCCAGGCCGTCCACGGCACGAGGAACACCAGCGCGCCCAGCACGTAGCCCGCCGGCGCCCACCAGTTGTGCCGGCCGCGCGCGGCCGCGAGCGCGAGCCACAGCCCCGCGACCACGGCGAGCACCAGGCCTTCCGGCCGGGTCATCACCGCCGCCGCCACGAGCACTCCGGCGACCACGGCCCGGCGCGCGACCAGCGCGTTGGCCACCGCCAGCACCAGCAGCACGAACATCGGCAGCTCGGTGCCCGAAGGCCCGTACACGGCGAGGCCGCTCGCACCCGCCGTGAGCACGGCCGCCGCGACGCCGATGGCGGGCTGCGGCTCCGCGCCTTCCGGCAGCGCGAGGCGCACCACGCGATTGGCGAGCACGTACGCGAGGAGAACACTCCCCAACGCCGCGACAACTCCCAGCACAACGGCCGAAGTCCGGATATCCGCGCCGAATGCGGCGCGCGGCAACGCGATCACCACGAGCCAGAGGAAATTCGCGTAACCCTCGTTCCGGTCACCGGGATTGAACACGGGCCCGTTGCCGTCGGCGATGTTCTGCGCATAACGGAACGTGACGAGCGCGTCTTCGGTCACGGTGGCGAACAACAGCTGGTGCACCAGCGAAAACACGAGCGTGAGCACCACCACGAACGCCCGCCACCCGGCGTCGGTCGCGATGCGGCGCCACGTGAACACGACGAGCGCGCCCAGCGCCAGCCAGCCCCCCACGACCGCGTAGACCACGCGGACCCCCTGCCTCCAGCCCCCGACCGGTCCCCACCGGCCGCTCACTGCCCGTCACGGTGAAATTCCGCGACGAAGCCTCGCTTTCGGGTGAGCGATTCGCCGGGAATCACGGTGGTGAACAGAGTTCTTCGGTGGTGCTGAGCGGGCCCCGGCGCTCACTTCACAGCCTCCAGTCAATCGCTTCACTACGCTTCCCGGACATAAGCCGTTCGGGTGTATATCGCGACCGCTAATCTGTGGCTCCGATTCCGATCCGCCACCCGGGGGTACCGAGCGGATCCGTCACAGCCGAGGAAGTCTGTTGCCGAGCGAACCCACGCTGTTGTCCGATGTGGCGAGTCTGGCCGTCCTGCTGCTCGTGCTCGGCCTGCCGGGCCTGCTCACCGGCCTCGCCGCCGGCCTGCGCGGCTGGGTGCTGGCCGGCCTCACGCCGCTGCTGAGCTACGCGATCGGCGGCCTCGCCGGACCGTGGACGGCCGCGGTGGGCCTGCCGTTCAACACCTGGACGTTCCTCGTGACCACTGTGGTCTTCGTGGCTGTCGCGTTCGGACTGCGGCGGCTCACGGTCCGCCGGTGGCCGCCCGCGGCCGAACCCCGTGCGTGGTCCGCGCGGGGGCAGTGGGGTGTGGTGCTGTGCCTGCTGGTGGCGACCGGCCTCGGCTTCTACGCCGCCGTGCGCGGCATGGGCCACCTCGGCGCGATCGCGCAGGGCGGCGACGCGCCGTACGCGGCCAACGGCGTGCGCTACATCGCCACCACCGGCGACGGCAGCCTCTTCGGCATGGGCACGCTCAACTGGTACGCCGACGCCCAGCCGCCCTTCTACCCCAACGCCTACCACCTGCTCGCCGCGATCCAGTACACGCTCACCGGGTCAGTGTCGATCCCGCTCACGCTCGACGTGAACACCGCGATCCTGCCCGGGCTGCTCGCGTTGTCGCTGGTCGTGCTGGTGCGCGAGTTCCGCGGCCGCGCGGTGCTGGCCGGCGCGGTGGCGCTCGCGTCGGCGGCACCGGTGATGAGCACGTACGAGTCGATGAGCCGCGGGCCGCTGTTCCCGTTCCTGCTCGGCCTGGCGCTCACGCCGCTGGCGGCCGTGGCCCTGCGGCGCTACCTCGACCGCGTGGCCCCCGACACCGGCTTCCTGCTGGTCGTGGCCGCAGTCGGTCTGCTGTGCATCCACTCGTCGACGCTGTTCGGCGCGGTGTTGTTCGCGGGCCCGCTGCTGCTGCAGCGGTGGTTCTCACCAGGCCGGGCCTGGCACCGCTTCGGCCACGACCTGCTCGCGCTGCTGCCGATCGCGGTGGTTTCGGTGCTGGTGGCGTGGCTGCAGCTGTTCGGCGCGCTCGGCCTGGCCAACGGCACCCTGCCCTACCTCGGCTGGCCGAGCGAGTACCGCGCCACCACGGCGATCGGCGCGCTGCTCGGGTTCCAGCACTGGGAACCGCACCCGCAGCTGTGGCTTTCGGCCGCGTTGCTGCTGGGGTTCATCTTCTTCCGCCGGCTCGGCGACCTGCGCTGGATCGGCGTCACGGCGCTGATCACCGGCCTCGCGTACGCCGCCGTCGCGTCTTCGAACTCGCCGCTGGTGATGGCGTTTTCGCGGCCGTGGTGGGACGACCCGTACCGCTTCATCTCGATGGCGATCGTGCCGCTGTCGTTCATCGCGGGCCACGGCGTGGCGTCGCTGCAGCAGTGGCTCAGCGAGCACCTGCCGCCGCGAGTGCCGGCCGTGATCCTGGCGGTGCTGGTGCTGCTCGGTTTCGTGGGCGCGACGAAGGGCCTGTACGCCACCACCAACGGCGATCGCCTCGCCCCGGGCTACCGCTCCGCCAACCCCCACGACCAGACCGTGACGCCCGACGAGGAAGCCGCGATGCTGCAACTCGGCCACCTCGCCGCGCCCGGCGAGTGGGCGATGAACGACCGCCTCGACGGCACGGTCTGGACGTATGCCCTCACCGGCGTCCGCACGGTCGCCGCCCACGACGACGGCACTGACCCGCCTTCGGAGGCCCGGTACCTGGCGTACCACTTCCGCGACTACGAGACGGACCCCGAGGTGCGCTCGGCGGTCAAGAACCTGAACATCCACTGGGTGATCCAGGGCCGGCCGATGGCGCCGCCGAATCCGCAGTACGTGTCACCGGGCCTGGTGAACCTGGCGGGGCTGCCGTTCTTGGAGCAGGTGTACCGCAATTCCGATGCGGTGATCTACCGGCTGAAAGGCTGACGCGGGGCCCTCTCCGCTGGGTCAGGCCGTCGCCGGACGACGGTCGGTCGCCCACGCGGCGCCTGCCGCGAAGCCCGCCGTGAGGAGGTCCGCGACGGTGAACATCACGCGCGAAGCCACGGCGAACGCGGTGGCCTGGCCGACGGTGAGGCCGCTGGCCGTGAGCACGGCGACCTGGGCCACCTCACGCACGCCGATGCCGCTGGGCAGGATGAAGGCGAAGGTACCCACGGTCATCGCCACGGCCATGGCGCCCACGCAGAGCACGAAGCCGCTGAAGCCCGGCGCGCCGACGGAGTTGGCCAGCAGCCACAGGTGCACGCCCTGCAGGACCCAGGCCAGCGTGGACGCGCCGAAGGTCTTCAGCACCACGCCCCAGGTCAACGGGCGTTCCAGCGGCGGGCGGCGGAGCAGGCGAAGCACCAGCGAGGTGCCCCACGTCAGCACGCGCGGGTGCAGCAGCGCCAGGCCGACCGGGATGAGCACGAACAGCCACATCGCGCGCGGACTGTTGCTGAACACCGCGGGCGCGGCGAGCAGCGACACCACGAGCGCCGAAACCACACCGACGCCGAGCTGGATCAGCGAGCCGGTGAAAATCCGGGCGCGCGCGAGGCCGGCTTTGCGGCCGAGTTCCATCTGCAGCAGGTACGCCCACACCGAGCCCGGCACGTACTTGCCGAGCGAGCCGACGAGGCAGATCTGCGCGCCGCGGATGTAGCCGATGGGCTTGCCGAGGTCGTCGACCAGCACCTGCCAGCCCCACGTCGACACCATGATCGCCAGGATCAGCGCGACGAGGCTCAGCACCGAAGACTGCCAGGCCACGTCGGACAGCGTGTGCCAGAACTCGGTCCAGTTGTCGGTGAGCGCTTTCGCCGCGAAGGCCACCACCAGCAGGATGGCGAGCCAGCGCACCGCGTCGAGGATCTTCGCCTTGGTCGACTTCGCCGGCTTCTTCGGTTCCGAAGGCGCCGGCGAGTCCTCCTCGGACGTGCGAACGGTCGTCACTGACCAGTCTCCTCACAGCGCGGGCGAGCAGCACTCCAACTTCGCGTCACCGCCGGTCAGGCCTGCACCGTGACCAGGCGGCTGAACTCGGCAAGCAGATCGTAACCGTCCCAGACCCCCGCGAAGGTCAAGGCCGACCCGAACGGAACCACCCGATCGACGCCCCGTCCGGCCAATTCGGTCACGAACTCGACCAGCTCTTCACGCGTGAACCCGAACTGCGCCACGGTCTGGTCCTTGCGCAGGACCAGCGGCACGAGCTCGCTCAACGACGCGAGGTGCGCGTTGGCGAACGTGCCCGCGCCGAGCCACTCACGCGGCATCACGGTGGCGTCGGTGAGCTCCAGCGTGGCCAGGGAATTTCCGTCGAACGAGATCGCCGACACGAGCCCGTCGACCGCCGCGCCGTAGGCCGACACCCGCTTCTGCACGGCCATGGCCGGCTCGGTCACGTGCTGCTTGGCCTCGAGCACCGACGCCAGCAGCGCCCGGAACTCCTCGCCCGCCACGCGCGCGCCGTCGGCCTCGCCGACCCAGAACACCGCGCGCGGCGACGAACAGGCGGCCTGGTCGAACCAGTACGAGTCGTTGTAGAACCCCTCGGCGGCGCCGCGACGCTGCTCCGGCGTGGCCTCGTGCCAGCCGCGCACCGACGCGACGGCGAACGACGAGCGGTCCGGGAACGTGAGGTCCCGCGCGTGCGGTGCCAGCGGATACTTGCGCAGCGCGGCCACGGAACCGTCGCCGCCCCAGATCACGCGCAGGTCGGCGGCCAGCGAAAGCGCGCCGCTGACCTCGTCGCTGCGGTCGTAGGTGACCATGCGCTGGGTCGCGCGGATGGCATCGGCGGCTTCGGGCGACACGTCGTCGAGCGCCGCGTTCAGCGCCTCCAGCACGGCCTCGGCCGCACCGGCCGAACGCGAAGACACGCGCACGACGTTCGAGTTGCCCGCCAGCGCCGAAAGCGCCCACGAGTACACGAAAATCGTGTCGACGTTGGCCGGCGGCACGTGGAACACCAGCCCGCGCGGGAACCGCAGCGAGTCGCCCGTGGTGTCCAAAGTAGACAGCGCCTTGGCCAGCTCACCCTTGCGCAGGAAGAAGCCCAGCGAAGCCAGCTCCGGGAAGCGCCGGGCCAGCGCGGGCGCCAGCAGCTTGCGCGCGAACTTCGTGACGAACTCGACCACCCGCGGGTCACCCACGGTCAGGCGGCCACCCGCCGGCTCAGCCCGCACGTCGTCGAGCAGGGTGTCGACGGAAACCGCAGCACCCAGCGGAAACCGCTGCTCCAACGCGCTCACGCGGCAGCTCCCGAGAACGTGTCCGAACAACCCCGGGCCTCGGCCTTCGGCAGCCGCCCGAGCACCGAGAAGTGCTTGCCGGGCCAGTCACCGTCGTCGATGCCGTGGTACACGCCGAGGTCCTCGGTCAGCAGCACGTGACCCGGGTACGAGCGCGGCAGCGTGGACACGACCTCGATCACGCCTGGCTTGCCCACCGGCTGTTCCCGCCACGTCTCCGGGTCGCGGATCACCACGTCGGCGAAATCGGGGCAGTACAGCGAGTTGCCGGACGGGCCCTCGAGGAACACGGTGCCGATCTGCTCGATCATCCCGTAGTAGTTGTGGATCCGGGTGAGGCCGGTGTCCTCTTTGAACCGGCGGCGGAACTCGGTGTTGTCCACGGCGCGGTCGATCAGCTTCTTCCAGCCACCGGAGTGGATGAGGATGCCGTTGGACAGGTCGAGCCCGTGGTCGCGCGCCACTTCGTAGAGGTAGAGCCACACCATGAACGTGAAGCCGAAGATGAGGAACGGCTTGTCCCCGTACTCGGCCAGGAACTTCTTCACGGCCTCGATGTCCGGCTGGTCGTTCTCGTCGAGCACGTAGGTGTGCTTGCGGCCGAAGTTGGCCATGCCCAGCACGCCGGCACCGCGCGCGGAGAACGAGCGGCGGTTCTTGATGATGCCGACGGTGTCGACCATCAGCATCGGCAGCCGCTCGCCGCCGAGGACTTCCTGCAGCGTGGCGCCGAGCTGCTTGGTCTGCGCGCCGGCCGCGTCCTTGTCCAGGTAGATGCGCGACGCGCCGGCACCGGTGGTGCCCGAAGACGTGAGGGTCTTGAACACCTCGTCGTCGGGGATCGACTTGAGGTCGTGGGTCTTGAACATGCGCACCGGCAGCCACGGCAGGTCCGCGATCGAGCCGAACGCCGCGTCCGGCGCGAGGCCGAGCGAGGCCAGGATCCGGTCGTAGCCCTCGGACCGGGCCCGGTGGTGCGCGGTCAGCTCCGCGAGCTCGGGCAGCAGCGTCGCTTCCCGCTCGGCCTGCGAGCGCGTGAACACACTCATACCCGTCCTTCCAACGACCGGTAGTCGATCTTGCCGCTGGCCAGCAGCGGCACCGTGTCGATCGGCCGCACGTCGAACCCGCTGGTGTGCAGGTGCAGCCGGTCGGCCAGGGCCCGCGACGCGTCCTTGCAGATCGCCTTGGCGCCGTCACCCTCGGGCAGCTCGGCGAACAGCACGACCTTGTCGCCGGCCGCCACCGCCGCCACGACCTCGATGCCCACCGCCGCCTGGCGCACGGCGTGCTCCAGGTCGTCGAGGCTCACGCGGTTGCCGAACACCTTGCCGATGCGCTTGAGCCGCCCGGTGATGAACAGGTAGCCCTCTTCGTCGAGGTACCCGAGGTCACCGGTGGCGAGCAGCCCGCCGCACTCGTCGCCCGCGGCCAGGCCGGCCTCGTCGTCGGCGTAGCCCATCATCACGTTGAGCCCACGGTAGACGACCTCACCGACGATCTTGGGGTGCGTGGTCTCGACCCCGTCGTCGCGGCGGACGGAGAACGCGCCGCCGGGCAGCGCGGGCCCGGCCGAGCCGATCTTGTCGGCGAGGCGCTCGGCGGGCACGGTGGTCATCCGCGGCGAGGCCTCGGTCTGGCCGTACATCACGTACATCCGGCCGCCGACCGCGCGCATCTTGTCGTTGAACTCGACCACGAGCTCGTCGCGCAGCTTGCCGCCGGCCTGCGTGAGCGTGCGCAGCGTCGGGTACTTCGCGGGGTCGAACTTGAGCCGCCGCAACATTTCGTAGTGGTACGGCACGCCGGAGAGCGACGTGATGCCGTATTCGGTCACCGCGTCCCAGAATCCGCGGCCGAGCACGCCCGATGCTTCGATCACCACGGTCGCGCCGCGCACGAGGTGCGAATTCAGCACCGACAGGCCGTAGCTGTAGTGCAACGGCAGGCAGGTGGGCGCGATCTCGGCGGAATCGACGTGCAGCACCTCGGCGATGGCCTCGGCGTTGGCGAGCAGGCCGGTGCGCGACAGCCGCACGAGCTTGGGGTTGCCGGTCGAACCACTCGTCGGCAGCAGCACCGCGAGGTCCGGGTGCGGCTTCACGCCGTCGGCCGAGTCACGCAGCCAGTTGTCGCCGGAGGCGGTGTAGCCCTCGGGCGCCGGGGCGTCCGGCGCGGCGAGCACGGCCGCGGGCCGGAAGCGTGTGATGAGGCCCGCGAGCACGTCGGCGTCGAGCGCCGGGTCGATCAGCGCCACCGCGCGGTGGGCCTCCACCGCGCCGAGGTAGCGCAGCACGCTCGCCAGGTCCACGGACATCCGCGCGAACAGCACACCCACCGGCAGCTCACCGAGCGCGACCGCGACGCGCGCGACCTCCGCGTCCAGCTCGTCGCCCGCCAGCGTGCGGCCCCCGGCCGCGTCGACCAGCCGGGCTCCCGCACCCCACAGCGTCACAGCACCAAGCCTCCGTCGATCCCGAGTACCTGTCCGGTGATGAAGGCGGCGTCGTCGCTCACGAGGAAGCGGATCGCCTTCGCCACGTCCTCCGCGGTGCCGAGCCGGCCCAGCGGCGTCTTCGCGACGTTGTCCGCCTTGGCCTCGTCGGACAAACCCGAGGTGAGGTCCGTCTCGATCACGCCGGGCGCCACCGCGTTCACGCGGATGCCCGAGCGGCCGAGTTCCTTCGCGGCCGAGCGCGCGATGTTGGCCACCGCGGCCTTCGAGGCCGCGTACACCGTCTGGCCGGCACTGCCGTACTGGCCCACCACGGAGGCGAGCACCACGATCGCACCGGTTTTCTTGCGCATCATCGCCCGCGCGGCGGCCTGCACGGTGTGCAGCGTGCCGCCGACGTTGGTGGCGAGCGTGGTGTCGACCAGTTCTTCGCGGATCATGCCGAGGAGCGCGTCCTCCATGATCCCGGCGTTGGCCACCACCACGTCGAGCCGGCCGTGTTCCTTCGCGACGCCGCGCACCAGCGTGGACACGGCCTTGGCGTCGGTCACGTCCAGCACGAGCCCGGCGGCGGCACCCGCGGCGGAAGCGGCTTCCTTCGCGCGGGCCTCGTCGCGGCCGGTCAGGACCACCGTGGCGCCGGCCTCGACCAGGGCGCGCGCGGTGGCCAGGCCGATCCCGCGCGTACCGCCGGTCACCAGCGCGACGCGTCCGGTGAGATCAGTCATTCTTCGACTTCAGCTCGGTCACCATGTCCACGGCGACCTTGAAGCTCGACATGTCGATGACCTGGTCGGTGTCGAACTCGACGTCGAACTCGTCCTCGATGGCCGCGACCAGCGCCATGTGGCCCACGGAATCCCACGCCTCGATGTCGCGGTACTTCAGGGCCTCGACGTTCACGTCGCCGTCGAGGTCCAAGGCCTCGACGAAGACGTCGCGCAGCTTGGGGGCGATTTCCGACATTTTCAACGCTCCTAATGCTCTTCGCGCGGGCGGGCGTCCCACGCCTTGACCAAGGTAGAGAGGTCGCCGGGCAGCCGGTCGGCCAGCCCGTCATCCGGGAGGCCCGCCTTGCCCTTGAGCCACGGACCGAGGGCCTCGATCGTGGCCTCGTCCAGGCCGCGGCGGGACAGGCCCACGACGTTCACGCCGGTGACGCGCGCCGGGTTGCCCACGGCGATCGTGAACGCGCCCACCTCGCGCCGCACGGCCGAACCCATGCCGACCATCGCGCCGGGGCCGACCACCACCTTCTGGTGCAGGATCGCGCCCATGCCCAGGTTGGCGCCGTCCCAGATGTGGCAGTGGCCGCCGGTGATCACGTTGGACGCGATGGTGACGGCCGAGCCGACCAGGCAGTCGTGGGCGATGTGGGAGCCGCGCAGGTAGTAGCCCTCGCTGCCGAGCGTGGTGGTGCGCCAGGTGCCCTGGTGCACGGTCGAGTACTCGCGGATGCGGTTGCCGCTGCCGATCACCACGCCGTAGCCGTCGGCGTCCGGGTCGCCGGTCGGGGCGGTGTCCCAGCCAGCGGGGTGTGCTTTGCCACGGTCCTCGCCCGGAGTGCCGATGGTCACGTGCGGACCGATCCAGTTGCCGTCGCCGATCCTGGTCGGGCCGACGATCACCGTGTACGGTCCGATCACGTTGTCGTCGCCGAGCTCGACACCTTCACCGATCAGTGCGGTGGGGTGGATTCGGTTGGTCCCTGGCCTCGCGGCCTGAGCGTCAGACACTGCGGTGATCCATTCACTTGTCCGCCGCTGTCGAGTCGCGAGCGGCCTGGGGTCTGGGGCAGGCGGCGGCGCCCGGTAACGTGTGGCCCGCGTTCACGCAGGGCAGCCGGGCGCAGAACCGGCGGCTCTCCGGCCTCGCGGCCTGAGCGCACTGCACTGTACCGGACGCATTGAAATCGCCTGCCGAGAGAGACTGCCGATGATCCCCATTACCGTGGTCGACGTCCGTGACGCGGAAGACCTCGTCGTCGAGGTGCTGCGATCCGGCGCCATCGCACAGGGGCCGATGGTCAAGCGCTTCGAGGACGCCTTCGCGCACGTCGCGGGCACGAAGCACGCCATCGCCGTGAACAACGGCACCACCGCGTTGGTCGCCTCACTGCAGGCGCTGGACCTGGCACCGGGTGACGAGGTGATCACCTCGCCGTTCACGTTCGTCGCGACGCTGAACGCCATCCTGGAAGCCGGCGCCACCGTCCGGTTCGCCGACATCCGGCGCGACGACTTCGCGATCGACCCCGACGCCGTGGGCGCCGCGGTGACCGACCGGACCAAGGTCCTGATGCCGGTGCACCTGTACGGCCAGACGGCGGACATGGGCAAGCTCGCACCGCTGGCCGCCGAACACGGCCTGCAGGTGATCGAGGACTCGGCGCAGGCGGTCGGCGCGTCGTTCGAAGGCCGCGCGGCCGGTTCGTACGGCATCGGCTGCTTCTCGCTGTACGCGACGAAGAACGTGACCACCGCCGAGGGCGGCGTGATCACCACCGACGACGACGTGCTGGCGGACAAACTGCGCGTGCTGCGCAACCAGGGCATGCGCGCCCGCTACCAGTACGAGATGGCCGGCCACAACTACCGCATGACCGACCTGCACGCGGCCGTCGGCATCCCGCAGCTGCAGAAGCTCGACCAGCTCACCGCGGCCCGCCAGGCCAACGCGAAGCGGCTTTCCGAAGGCCTCGCGGGCACGCCGGGCCTCGACATCCCGCAGGTGCTGCCCGGCCGGGAGCACGTGTGGCACCAGTACACCGTGCTCGTGGGCCCGCACGCGATGCTCTCGCGCGACGAGCTCGCCGCCCAGCTCACCGAGCGCGGCATCGGCAACGGGATCTACTACCCCAAGATCGTGTTCGACTACGACTGCTACCGCGGCCACCCGCTGATCCCGGGTGCCGACGTGGCCGACTTCCCGGTGGCCACGGCCGTCGCGGCGCAGGCGCTTTCGCTGCCGGTGCACCCGCACCTGACCGACGAGCAGCTCGACACGATCATCGAAACGGTTCGCGAGGTGCTCGGCGCATGACCCACCGCATCGCCCTGATCGGCACGGGCAACATGGGCTCGCTGCACGCGCGTGTGCTCGCGGCCAACGAGCGCGTGGACCTCGTCCGCGTGATCGACCCGCGCGAGGAAGCCGGCCGCGCCGTCGCCGAGCGCTACGAAACGCAGTGGACGCCCGAGCTCGGCTCACTGTCCGATGTGGACGCGGTGGTGCTGGCCTCGGCCACCGAGGTGCACTACGACCTGGCGCAGGAGATCCTCGGCCAGGGCAAGCCGATGCTCGTCGAGAAGCCGGTGTGCAACAGCTTCGAGAAGTCGCAGGAGATCGTGGCGCTGTCCGAGCAGAAGGACGTGCCGCTGATGTGCGGCCTGCTCGAGCGCTACAACCCCGCCGTGATGACGGCACGGGCGCTGATCAACGAGCCGGTGCACCTCATGGCGCGCCGCCACGGCCCGTACGCGCCGCGCATCAAGACCGGTGTGGCGTGGGACCTGCTGGTGCACGACGTGGACCTGGCGATCCAGTTCTTCGGCGGGGCCACGCCGGCCCGCGTCACCTCGGGCGCGGGCTACTTCCACCCGTCGTCGGTGGACGGCGCGGAGGACACCATCGAGACGGTGCTGTCGTTCCCGACCGGGCTGGCCACGGTGTCGGCTTCGCGGCTGGGGCAGAAGAAGGTGCGCTCGCTGGTCGTGTCCGAACTGGACCGGCTGATCGAGATCGACCTGCTGCGCCGCGACGTCACCATCTACCGCCACGTGTCGCACGACTCCGTGACGCCCGACGGCCTCGGCTACCGGCAGCAGACGGTGATCGAGATCCCCGAGCTGGTGACCGCGCGTGAGCCGCTGGCCACGCAGCTCGACCGGTTCCTCGACCTGCTCGAGGGCAAGATCGACGCCGACGTGGAGCGTGACCTGATCCTGCCGTCGCACCACGTGGTGGCGCAGGTGCTCACGCAGGCCGCGGCGTAGTTTCGGGCCTGATCACTTGGTGAGACGGGTGCCGTCCTTGCCGTACGCGACCAGCGGGGTCAGCACGGCCGAGGACGGCACTTCCTTCGGGTTGAACCAGAACACCACCACGTTCGGGTCCACGCTCCACTGGGCCGTCTGCGCGACCACCGGTTTACCGTGCACGGTGCTGGTGATTTTCACGGCGGGGCCGGCGAAGTAGCCGAACACCGGCACCCAGGTGTCGGCCGTGGTGAGGCCGCCGGCGGTGGCGTGGAAGCCGAACGACCGGTCGGAGCCGCGGATCTCGTTGCTGGCGTACAGCGGCTGGAACCCGGTTTTGGTCTGCAGCGCCGCCATCAGTCCGAAGTGGACATCGGGCAGCGGGCTGTCGTCGATTTTGGTGGCGTAGAAGACAACCCGGCCGGTGGTGGTGTCGATGCCGGACGGGATCACGTCACCGTAGGGCTGGATCATCGACTTCGGCAGCTGGTCGACCGCCGTGGGCGGTGCGGTGGAGCTGGGCGGCGGAGCCTCGGTGCTCGCGCTCGCCGGCCCATGGGGCGCCGCGGCCACCGGCACCGGCTCGGCGGGTGTCCTGAGCGCGACGGCCCCGAACACGATCCCGACCACGGCCACCACGCCGACCACCGCGCCCGCGCCGGTCACGATCCGTCGCCGGCGCCGGATCCGCCGGCCCTCCGTGAAGATCCGCCCCAGGTCAGGCGCGGCGAACGGCTGCTCGGGCGCTTCGTGCAGCGCGGAGCGCAGCTTGTCGAGGTCGGTCACCGCCCGCTCCCTCCGATCAGCACGTCTTCCGGCCCGGCGTCCACCCGCAGCTTGGCGAGCGCCCGCGAGTTCGTGCTCTTGACGGTACCCACCGACACCCTCAGCTCGTCGGCCACGGCCTGTTCCGGCAGGTCGAAGAAGTGCCTCAGCACCACCACGGCCCGCTCCCGGCCGGTCAGCCGCGCCAGCGCGGACGTCAGCCACTCACGCTGCGTCACGGCCTGGGCCACGTCCTGGCTCGTCGGCCGCTCGGGCAGCTCCTCGGAGGCGTACTCGCGCATCGGGCGCCGCCAGCCGTCGATCACGTGGTTGACCAGCACGGTGCGGGCGTACGCGTAGGCGTCCTTGCGCCGCACCCTCGACCACGCGGCGTAGGTGCGGGCGAACGCCGTCTGCGCGGCGTCCTCGGCTTGGTGGCGGTCCCCGGTGAGCAGGAAGGCCGCGTGCGTGAGCCGGTTCGACGACGCCTGCACGAACTCGACGAACTCGTCGTCGCTGCGCGCCACCGGCGTACCCCCGATCTCCACCTCTACGGGACGGCTGGGCGCAGCGGAGGTTGTCCCGACGTCGGCTCGCCCGGATTCACGGTACAGACGCGGCAGCCAGGGGGCGATGAGCTCGTCGAGGTCGAGCACGATGGGATGACCCGAGATGTCGAGCCGCACCTGGCCGGAGTGCTCACCCGAGTTTTCGTCGCGGCCGTCGACAAGACGACAGCGTGATCAGCTCACGAGGCCACGTCGGCGTGTTCATTCGCTGAAATCGCCCGCCGGGGAGCCCCAGCCGGAGGCGTCGCCGGAGCCGGCGTCGGACAGGCCGCGGCGGCGGGCGTTCTCCGCGCGCACGCGCTCGACCTCCGAGGCGATGTACTCCTCGTCGTAGCGCTGGAACACGCGCGCCGGGTTGCCGGCGACCAGGGTGCGGGGCGGGACGTCCTTGGCGACGACCGAGTTGGGCTGCACGGTGGCGAAGTCGCCGATCGTCACGCCGGCCATGATCACGACCAGGCCGCCGATGAAGCAGCCCTTGCCGATCTTCACGGGTTTGCGTTCGATGAGGTCGCTGCCGCTGTGGTTCTGCAGCGTCATGTTCGCGAGCCAGCTCGAGTGCGTGAAGATGAGCGTGTTGAGGCCGATGCTGGTGTGCTCGCCGATTTCCAGGCCGCCGCTCGCGTCGAGCGCCGCGCCCTCGCCGATCCAGCAGTGCTCGCCCATCGTGAGGTTCTCGGGGCTGATGATCTTCACGCGCTCGCGCACGCGGCACGACTCGGGCAGGCCGTAGAAGCGGGCGCGCTCGGCGTCGTTCAGGTATTGCGCCACGAGGTCGTTGAGGATCATCGGGCGCAGGCGGTTGGACCGGTCGTCGTCAAGGAACATCGTGGTCCGCCACCAGTTTCGTGAACACGCGCAGGTGTTCTTCGGCCACCACGTCGAGGCCGAAGTTGGCCCGGACCATGGCGCTTTCGCGGGCCGCGATGCGTTCCCGCAGCGCCGGGTCGTCGAGCAGCGAGAGCACGGTCTGCTCCACGGCCTCGGCGTCGTCCGGGCGCACGAGCAGGATGTTCTCGCCGTTGCGCAGCTCGATGCCGGGGTAGTTGTCCTCGGTGACCGACGCGATGGTGGCCGTGCCGGACAGCATCGCCTCGAGCGACGCGGTGCCGCAGCCGCCGTTGAGGTCGTGGGTCACGATGTCGGCCGCGGCGAAGTACGCGGGCACGTCCTCCTTGGGCACGGCGCCGGTCACCACCAGGGCTTCGGCGACGCCGAGCTCTTCGGCGCGCTTGAGGAACGCGTCGTGGTACACGCGGCCGACCACGATCACGCGCACTCCGGGGTGCCGCTCCAGGATCGCGGGCAGCGCCTCTACCAGCGGAAGTCGGTTGCGCAGCGGGATCACGTGGCCGAGCGAGACGATCAGCGGCGCGTCGCCCAGCTCCAGCTCCGCGCGCACGTCCTTGGTCACGGGCTTGGCGAAGTGGCCCGTGTCCACGGCGATCGGGAAGTACTCGGAGTTCGCGTCGCTCGTGCCGTAGCGCTCCACGCAGTAGTCGACGCCGAGCTTGTCGAGGATGACGTAGCGCGGCCGGATGTACTTGAGCACGGGCTTCACCAGCACCGCGTCGAGCACCCGGAACACGCGCCCGTACAGCTTGTTGTCGCTGATCAGGAGCGTGTGGATGGTCAGCAGCACCGGCAGCTTGTGCCGCCGCGCGTAGAACCCGGCCAGCCACGACAGGTCGAAGAACTGGCCGTGCAGGTGCACCGCGTCGGGCTTGAACTCGTCGAGCAGCTTCCACAGCCGCCGCCAGTTGCCCGGCTTCAGCGACGCGAAGCTCATGTCGAAGTCGATCGAGAGCCCGAGCTGGGGCATTTTCGCCGCGGGCAGGCGCACGACGCGGTAGCCGTCGCGCTGCTCGTCGGCCGGTGCGTCGCCGTAGGCCGCCGTGATCGCGAGGACCTCGTGGCCCGCGGCGGCGTACTCTGCCGCGAGCGAAGCGGACATGTGGGCACTCCCGCCGACGCGCGGCGGGAAGAAGTTGTTGACCACCGCGATGCGCATCGCACGTCCTTGGGCTGGGCCCGCGGCGGAGCTCACTCGGAGTCCCGGACCAACGCGCGCATGCCCTCTTCGACGGTGATGGTCGGCTCCCAGCCGAGCATCTCGCGGGCCCGCGTGATGTCCGCGGCGCGGCGCGACACCAGCACGTCGCGCTCGTTGAACTGCGGCTGCACGTCGACGCCGACGGCCTCGATGAGGATCTTCGCGAGCGTGGCGATGGACGTGTCCACCCCGGTGCCGATGTTGATCGGCTTGTTCGACTGCTCCGACTCCAGCGCGGCCACGACCGAGCGGGCCAGGTCGGACACGTGTACGAAGTCCATCGACTGGTCGCCGCGGCCGTCGATGATCGGCGGCTGGCCGGCGCGCAGGCGCTGGATGAAGTGGTTGATCACCGACGTGTAGTAGGCCTCGATCTTCTGGCCCGGGCCGTACACGTTGAAGAAGCGCAGCGCGTTCCAGGACAGGCCCTTGGTGCGCTCGTAGAAGCCGAGCATGTCCTCGCCGGCGCGCTTGGAGATGCAGTACGGCGTGAGCGGGCGCAGCTCGTCGTCCTCGTGCATCGGCAGGCGCTTCGGCTCGCCGTACACCGACGCGGTGGACGCGAACACCAGGCGCTCGACACCTTCGTCGGCGGCCGCGGCGAACACGTTGTGGTTGCCGGTCATGTTGATGTCGATCGACTCGTGCGGGTCGGCGATCGACTTGTTGATCGAGACCGTGGCGAAGTGGATCACGTGCGAGCAGCCGCGGATGGCCTCGCGGACCGCTCCGCCGTAGCGCACGTCCTTCTCCACCAGCTCGACCTTGCCGGTGGCCACGAATTCGTTGACGCGAGCGCGGTCGCCGCGGGTCATGTTGTCGAAGATGCGGACGGTGTAGCCGCCGTCGAGCAGCAGCGGGATGACGTGGGCGGCGATGAACCCACCGCCACCGGTGAAGAACACCTTCTTCTCGGACATGGTCGCTGCTTCTCCTCGGTCGGCGATCTTCAGTCGGTCAGGTTCTTCAGCCGAGCGCGTGAACGGCTTCGCGCACCGTGGTCACCACGCGGTCGACCTCGGCTTCGGTGAGCTCCGCGTGCATCGGGATCGCCAGCTGGCGGCGGAACGCGTCGGCGGACACCGGCAGCGGCTGCTGCTCGCCGTACACCGGCTGCAGGTGCGAAGCGTACGTGCCGAAGTTGCACTGCACGCCCTGCTCACGGATCCGCAGGGCCAGCGCGTCGCGGTTCACCTCGGGCGCCACGGTGAGCAGGTAGGCCTGCCACGGGTGCTCGCGGTCGGGCAGCTCCACGGGCGCGGTCAGCGCGTCCACGTCGGCGAACGCCTCGTGGTACCGCTTGGCCACCGCGCGGCGCGCCGCGAGCAGGTCGGGCAGCCGATCGAGCTGCACGCCCATGATGGCGGCCTGGATGTCCGACAGGCGGAAGTTCCAGCCCAGCTCGTGGAACTCGGGGATCGGCAGCGTGCCCGAGCCCTCGCGGCTGATGGCCGGCTCGATGCCGTAGGTGTGCATCTTGCGCGCGTGGGCGATGAGGTCTTCGCGGTTCGACACGAGCGCGCCGCCCTCGCCCGCGGTGATGCCCTTGCGGCCGTGGAAGGAGAACGCGGCGAGGTCGGCGAGGCTGCCGGCCGGGCGCGTCTTGTACGTGGCGCCGGCCGAGCAGGCGGCGTCTTCGAACAGCCACAGACCGTGTTTGTCGGCGATCGCGCGGTACTCGTCGAAGTCACCGGGCAGGCCGGCGACGTCGACGGCGAGGATGCCGACCGTGCGCGGCGTGATCAGGGCTTCGATCGCGGCCGGGTCGGCGCTGAAGATGTCGGGCCGGATGTCGGCGAACACGGGCTTCGCGCCGGCCTGCAGCACGGCGTGGCCGGTGGCCGGGAAGGTGTAGTCGCCGACGATGACCTCGTCGCCGGGCTGCACACCGAGCACCTTGAGGCCGAGGAAGAGCGCGGAGCCGCAGCTGCTCGTGGTGAGCGCGTGCGCCGTGCCCGTGGCTTGCGCGAAGCGCTCTTCGAACCGGCGGCACGCGGGGCCGGCGCCGGCGAGCCAGCCCGAGCGGAACACCTCGGCGACCGCGGCCAGTTCCTCTTCGCCGACCGTCGGCTTCCCGAGCAGCACCGGTTGGTCGGCCGGTTGTCCAGACATCCCCAACTCCTGTTGTTCCGCGCACCGCATGTTGCGCAAGCTCGCCTCGAAGTGTAGAGACGCCCTTCGCCGAGCCGGGCGTGGGGACGAAACCTGCCGGTAACGGGCGTGCGAGCGCCTAGTCTTGCCGCATGCGGATCGGGGTGCTGGGGGCGGTCACGGCGTGGGACGCGGCGGGTGAGCCGGTGTCCGTCGGGGGTCCGCGGGTGCGGGCGTTGCTGGCGCAGCTCGCGCTGGAGGCGGGCAAGTTCGTGTCGGCGGAGCGGCTGATCGACGGCCTCTACGGCGAGCAGCCGCCGGACGGTGCGGCCAACGCGCTGCAGTCGCAGGTGTCGCGGCTGCGCAGTGCGTTGAAGGCGGTGGCGCCGGTGGAGTTCACCGGGGCGGGCTACCGGCTCGTGATCGAGCCCGACGAAGTCGACGTGCACCGCTTCGAGCGCCTCGCCGGCGACGGGCGGCGCGAGCACGCGGCGGGCGACGCAACGCGGGCGAGCGACCTGCTGGGCGAAGCGCTGGCGTTGTGGCGCGGGCCGGCGTTCGCCGACGTGACCGAAGCGCCTTTCGCAGCGACGCAGGCAACCCGGCTCGAGGAACTGCGCGCGGACGCGGCCGGTGACCGGGTGGACGCCGAGATCACGCTCGGCCGGGCGGCGGAGGTGCTCGACGAGCTGCGGACGGTCGTCGCCGCGACGCCGTTGCGGGAACGCTCGCGGGCGCAGCTCGTGCGCGCGCTGCACGCGGCGGGCCGCTCGGCCGAGGCGCTCGCGGCGTTCGAGGACGCGCGGCGCACGCTGGCGGACGAGCTGGGCGCCGACCCCGGGCCCGA